>NZ_LSGP01000017.1:0-600000 GCF_001611555.1 Anaerosporomusa subterranea | reverse complement strand
GTGACCCGGTTTCCAATGCTCACACCGGTTTCGACAAATACATGGTCACAAATGTTGCAATCACTGCCGATTATAACTCCGGGCAAGATGTGAGTAAAAGCCCACACTCTCGTCCCGTCTCCAATGCTCACTCCCGGCTCTACGATTGCGCTTGGATGCATATAGTACTGATCGTTCTCCATGACACAACCCCCTCGGACACCTAGCTCAGATAGCCCCGAATTACCTCGTTAATGATTTTTGCGGCAGCATGGCCCTCCCCATATAATTGGCTATTCCAGTCTATACTGGAATTGATAAAGCCTTTTTCTGCCTCAATAATCCGGTGCTTGTCCGCCCCGCAAAGCACGTTATACCCATGAGTTACTAATTCAACCCATTCGGTTTCATCACGCAGGGTTACGCACGGCTTATGAAGAAAATAAGACTCTTTTTGCAGTCCGCCGCTATCAGTGAACACCGCCTTGCATCGACTTAACAGCGTTAGCATGTCAAAGTAACCTACTGGTTCGATAATTTCAATTTGCTTTGGAAAAAGACCGTATTCATCTAGCAAATTACGTGTTCGGGGATGCAATGGCAGTACAACGGAAATATCAGCAGCGATTTCGTCTAAAGCCTTTATGATGCTTTCCAGTCTGTTTCTGTCATCGGTATTCTCCGCACGGTGGATAGTAGACAAGTAAAAGCATTTATGATTATCAATCAGCGCATGAATCTTCTCAGACGGCTTTGCATGTAAGATGTAATACCTGACTGCATCACACATTACATCTCCTGTATTAACCACCTTTGGAGAGTTGCTTTGTTTGCCTATAAAATTGCTAAAACCTTCATTATTTAAGTTTTGAATCGCGTGGTCAGTAGGGCAAAACAGCCAGGTTGAAATTCTATCAACAAGAATTCGGTTCTGCTCCTCCGGCATTCTGAAGTTCATTGAGCGAAGACCAGCTTCAACATGAGCCACAGGAAATGATAGTTTTGAAGCAGCCAGCGCTCCAGCCAGAGTTGAATTTGTATCACCATAGACCAAAACTACATCCGGCTTTTCCTGAACTAATACCTCTTCAATTTTCTCAAGCATCCGGCCTGTCATAGCACCGTGAGATGCCGCCCCGATGCCAAGCGAATAGTTTGGTCTGGGAATTTTCATTTCTTCAAAAAATATATCAGACATATTATGATCGTAATGCTGTCCGGTATGGACAATCACTTCTGAAATGGAAGGCTGCATTCCTTTTCGGTTATGTTCCTCTATGGCTCTCGATACAGCCGCCGCTTTAATAAATTGTGGACGAGCACCGATTACTGTAAGTATCTTCACTCGGAAATCTCCTTATATAGTTTTAATAGCTTAGCTTTCTCTGCCGACCAGCTATATTTCTGTAACACCGCTTGCTTTCCATTCTCGCCCATTAGTCGCGTTTCTTCCGGATGCTCCAGTATCCATTTCATCGCTTCCGCTAATGCCTCTGGAGATGTTGGGTCTACCAAAATACCGCATTGTGCATCTTCAACAATTTGACGCCACTTAGGGAAGTCAGAAGCAATTACAGGAATGCCCAACGCCATATATTCAAATAATTTATTGGGTAATGCATCTATGTGGTTTGGTTCCGGCAGATACGTAACAAGTCCCGCCCTGTAGGTAGATGCTTTTTTTTGAGCAACTTCGAAGGGAAAGTTACCGAGAAGATTAATCCTACTACAATTCCACGTGTTCGTGGCTGAAGGTCCGATGATGTCAAGCTCAGCAGCAGGACATAGTGTCATGGCTTGATCTATCTGTTTGCTTCCCCGAATTTCATTCATCATCCCCAACCAAACAAGCTTCCTACTATAGTTCTCTGGTGGTTCAATGTTCTGGCTAATTGGGTAGTTATGTAATACAACTACCTTCTTCTGCCTTAATTCAAACCTTTGTTGAATTTCCTTATGAACTGTTACTACCGCATCAAACTTGGAAACCGAATAGTTTTCCAGAAGTGCGAACAGATTAGATATAATTTTCCTAAGTGTAATCGGAATCCAATATTTTGACAAAATATCCGATGGATAATCTTCATGGGAATCATAAATTACCTTCTTGCCCTTATACTTTAAAGCAAGTCCAATAGGAATCAATTCAGGATCATGAAAATGATAAATATCGCCGTTAATTTCAGAAGCTTTCTTATATACATCTAAAACTACTTGGGTCATTCTAGCTAGACGACTTTGACTACGTTTAATACCATGTATACTTACACCTTCAATGACTACATCCTCATGATGGGGAACAACAAAGGACACCTCATAGCCGGCTTGAGCAAGACTTTTGCACTGCTTTAGAAATATCCTAGTGTCAAATGGTCCATGTACTGAACTTAAATGAACTATTCTCATTTTTATTAAAAACCCCTATTTAGCTATACTTCTATTTGGCAATAAAAATAATATTAAAATAGCAAAACCTAATCCTCCAGTTAGAAATGCAGTCAAAAATGGAGCTTCAAAAAGGAAGAATATTGGCAGTAATATTGCCCCAATTGCTATTTTCATATCTTTTTGAGATATCAAAACTTGGATTAATGTTAACACAAAAAAGAACAGCACTAGTACCAGTAATACTCCTAAAAAACCAAAGTTCATATACGCATCAGCAACCATACCCGTATTTGCGGCTACTCTTTCATTATTATAGAATATTTGCCCGAGTAGATACATCGGCTCTAAACTATAAGGATAATTAACGAAAGAGCTGAATATACTATGCGACAAAAAAACTAACTGTTCTTGCGAAAAAAACTGATAATATTCGAAAGATATTTTAGCAGGTAAAATAAATGGCCGGTTGCTAAGTAAATATGACAACCACTCATCATCAAACAAATAAAAAGATAGTATGCTAGCTATCAGTATGGCACTTAAACTATTAGATAAATAAACTATACTTCGCTTATGCTCTACTATTTTTCTAGCTGCCAGCACAAAAAATATGCTCATCAAGTAGCTCTTGTTTCCTGTAGCTGAAAAAAGTAGAAATTGCATCCCTAGCATCAGCAAACAATAAAAAAGTCGGTTCTTTGTGAGGAAATATGAAACTAATAAGGGAATAATCACCAATGCCGTCCAATTCAATATATAGCGTACAAACGGCAATTGAAGATTTTTATAAGCCATTCTCACATCGTACACTTTAGTTAGATCGAAAAGATTAAATGAACCCGTTATAACCAAAACAAATACAGAATATTCTAGGCAAATGAGTCCTCCCAAAAGAAGAATGGCGTTAAATTCTTTAGTACTATATATTTTATATACCCTAAAAGCAAAAACACTTTTACGAAACCATAAAGACAATATTACCCAGAAGCTTTCAATTGTATATACCCATACTCTTGATTGATCGGATAATCCATATATAGTTAAGTGAGGTATTACAGAAAAAATAACGAATAGCCCTAAAACAAAACTATAAAACTTCGAACCATCTACCGGTAAGATAATAGCCATAATAAGCAGTAAAAAATATGATTCCATTATCTTGAGCAAAGATATTTGAATTATTGGTGCATATTCTCCGAATGACGGACTGGTAAGATAACATGATACATCTAAGCAAATTTTAAACAAAAACAAACTGCATATTAAGGCAAGTCGATTATATGATATTTTCATAATCATATTATTTTTTTAGCAAACCACGAATAGTTCTTAGTTTTTCTAACAAGTAATGGTTGGAAGGATAGTCTCTAAACGTTTTGTTAGGACTTTTCATTATTTCATCAAATTCTTGAGTCGTTAAATCCAGTTTCTTAAGAACATATTCTTTATCTTCTTGCAATTGTTCAATTGGATATAACTCTTTCTCAATTTCTATTAGAGCTTCCTGGCGCGTTAGTTGTCCTGATACTATTAAACTGGATAGGTGAGCTCGACGTTTGTCATAACCAAATTTAGCAGGCAAATAATATGCTTGGAAGAATTTTGTAAACCTAGATTCAAAATGTTTTCCACCGTAATATTGCCACGAAAATTCTTTAGCCATAATCTTTATAGCCTCGTCTTTATCATAGGGCATATAGTTCAAGGGAGCAATTACTTTCATCCCTTTTATATATGGATAGTATACTAGGTATTTAAATAAGCTTACCTTAGGAAATGTCTTCAGCGGCTTACGTCCGAACCGATCATATATCCCTTCTACCTGCTTTAAATCCATGGCCATATAACCCCATGAAGCAGGGAGAATGCCTTCGGTTGCAAAATTCAATCCGCTTAATACATACTTGACATTATTTTTCACTGCATAATTATATAAACCCGCAAAAAACGCATGATCTTGTGGCGTATCCTGATTTGCTACTCCAGACAGCAAGAACGCTCGTTGAACTTCAGCTACTTCTTCCCAATCAACAACATGTGTATATAAGTCGATATTAAGTTTTTTGCAGATATTCTCAATATTACGTACCGCAATCTCAGAATTCCAACCTGCATCAACATGAACAGCTAAGAGTCTTAACCCCATCTGAACAGCTTTATATGCTAAGAAAGAGCTATCTACACCACCACTAAGACCAATTATGCAGTCATAATCATTATTTTTATTCTCCTGTTTAATCTTCTCGACAATACTCAACAACATTTGCTGACCTTGTTCGTTTGGAAACCAGCGCGGCCTGATATTTTCATCAAAGTTCCGACAATGATTACAAACCCCATATTCATCAAAAGTAATCTCAGAATCACTGGTATCCATTATGCAACGATTACAAACTTGATATTCCTTCATGTAAATACACCTGCTTTAATTAATTCTTCTTCGTTTGGAAAGGTAATCAGGACTGCTTTATGCTTACCATAATAAACAAACATACTGCCTGCGGCCATTGCGTCTGCCTTACCGTTATGCAAAGCCATTGATAAATCATCCACATTTCTAGCTCCGCCACATGCAATCACCGGTATACCAACTGACTCCGATACTTTTTTTATCAATCCTAAATCATATCCACTCATAGTGCCGTCTTTATCAATAGAATTTAGAAATATCTCGCCCGCGCCTAACTGTTCAACTTTGCGTGCTAGTTCAGCGGGATCATAATCCGTAGCAACTTCTCCACAATTAATATATGCCCGATACTTTCCAAAAAAGTTTTTCTTTACATCTATTGATACTACAATACTTTGGCTTCCAAAATGCCCACTGGCTTCTTGTATTAACATTGGATTTTTTACTGCACTAGTGTTAATAACTACTTTCTCAAACCCCATTCCTAAAATGATTTTTACTTCATCAAGGGTGCTTATACCGCCGCCGTAACACATCGGCATAAAAGCTTCTGCCGCTATGCGGGATAATAGTTCCAGATTCGGGCTTCGTTTTTCCTTCGTCGCAACAATATCCAAAATGGCTAACTCATCCACATATTTTTCATTAAATATGCGTACAGCATTAATAGGATCTCCTAAATATCTTGGATCCTTAAATTTAACTGTCTTGACTAATCCATTATTCTTTAGTAACAGACAAGGAATGACCCTTGGACGCAAATACATACTAACATCTCTCCACAAAATTCTTTAGTAACTGCATACCGAACTTATGGCTCTTTTCAGGGTGAAATTGAACTCCATAAATATTATCCTTTTGTACAGCAGATATGAAGGAATAGCCATAATTAGTTGTTAGTAACTCATCCGACTTATCTAAACATAATGCATGGTAACTGTGGACAAAGTAAAAACGAGTCTTTTCATCCAACCCCTCTAAGAGCGGAGATTTTTTTTGCATTCCAACTAAATTCCATCCCATATGCGGTAATTTTAATTCACTGCCTCGCTCATGCCTAAATTTAACATTAGAGAAATTAATCCACCCAAGACCTGGAAGTTCACCTTCCTCACTTCCTGTTCCGAGAATCTGCATCCCCAGGCATATTCCCAATATTGGTTTTTTGTCTTCAACAACAACCTTATTTAATAAATTGACTAGTTGTCGATCACCTAAGTTTCTCATACCAGTGTCGAATGCTCCAACCCCTGGTAGTATTAACTTATTCCCATTACCGATTACTTCCGGATCTGACGATATTGTTGCAGCTTTGCCGATATGTTTGAGCATATTTAATATTGAACCGACATTGCCTATGCCATAATCAATGATAACAACCATTCGCCGCTCGCACTCCTACCCCTTGTCAGTTTAGCAAAGTTATTTACTTTTGCTCATTTATAATTAAGTCAGGATGACCTTTCAGATGCATAAAAGCAGATGCTGATGTAGGATAATTGTATACACCATTTATCTCTACCATCCAATCTGATTTATTGTGTTTATTAACTTCCGTCTCTGTAAATATACTTATCCGGACTTTATTAATATCGCCCTTTAAGTTTTCAAAATTATTAAAGCCTAAACTGTGCAATAGCAAAAGGTTCTTTCCTTGAACAAGCGGCCTATAATATCTGTGTGCCGTATTTCCTTGATTATCAAATAAAACAATATATACTAGCGCCTCTTCTGCTGAAGTTATTTCTATCCCCCAGAAAGAATCAACACTTTTTTGTAAAGGCTTGTCCAATTCTATAACTATAGTACCCTCATCAGAACTAGAAACTTCTCGTTTTAATGAGAATTCATTCTTTGCTACAGGTATAGCATCATTAAAACCATTCGTAGTGTAATCAATCTTGGAAGGTTTTAACTGATCGTCAGATTTTATTTGTCTAATTGGTGCAGAAAATAAGTAATATTTTTTTGCGTCAGAACCATTATGGGAATACATGTGATAACCTTTAGTATTGGCAGGAATACTTCCTTGCATAAATGCTCGTTCAAAAAAAGATCCCGTTCTATTGGATTTTATCGTACCCGTTATATTACCTTGATCGTCATAAAATTCAATGGTATTGAGGAAAATATCAATGTAATAAGGATGAGGAGCGCCAGCACGCAATAGATAGTACTGATTATCTACAGCGTATAGTGGTAGAATTTTAGTCAGAGCTATTCTATGTTTAGTGGCTTCTTCATCATAAAAATTATCAGAATGCAAAGTATATAAAGCGTCCAGTTGTTTAGTCTCATATATCATATAATGGGGTTCAATTATTGTTAAAGGATTTAACATATAATACGACCAATCAAAGCTCTTATACCAATAGCCCGGCGCTAACTTCTTATATGCTAATAATGCTTTGTCATAAGTAGCGTATAATTCTTCATCTGCAGTTGCATTTGCCAGCATCAAAATAGATTGCAATCCTACTAAGAAGCCATTCAGAACATAATACTCATTTTCTTCTGTTGATAATGGGTATGCATATTCTGCTAACCACTGTGTCCCGTTTTTTAGTGGAAGGATAAATGAGCCCTCTTTTACAGTTTTCAGCATATGTCGAACAATTCTCTCACGATACTCGATGTACTTTTTTTCTCCTGTAATTTCGTAGGCGGCTTGACTGCATAAAGCTATGACAGGTGCATCCATAGAACTAACCCATCCATCAGGATAACTCCCATACTGGGGATGAGGCCAAGCACCCTTTTTATCAAATACTGCTAAAACCTTATCCAATCTTTTCAATCCAGCTACATAGCTATTGGAATCATTGTTTCTATAACCGTTATTAAATGCTGTAATTATCGCAGTACCCTCTAACCAGGGGTCAATAAATTCTGTCCCTTCTCCATAGAGACGGCTTATCTCTTGCGACTGATCAATATAGCGGAAATTCTCATACGGAAGATACACTTTGTCGGAATACGATAACACTGGTATTGGTTTTTCTACTCGTATTATTGTTTTAGTTTCTTGTGGTTTTTTATATAAAATATAAATAACAGAAGGTATTAAAAGTATAGAAATTACAATTAAAAGTTTAGCTATAGTTTTCTTATGCATCGCTAACTCCTTTAGCCCATTTTCTACACTGGTAAATCATAAAAAGATATACCATGCTCATTACTATACCAAATAATATCATTGCCAACTGATTTTCACTAGAATAAATATACCCGCCATAAATTGCCAGAAAGCATCCTGCTACCCTAGCAAACTGCAGATAAAGTTCCACCCTTTGCTTTTCCGCTATAATATACATAATGCTTAAAGGACTTGCAATCATTTGTAAAAAAGTCATCATTGTTAGCAGCCTTGCATAGACTCCAGCCATTGCCCAGCTCTCCCCAAAAACTATGCAAAATAGCTCAGGCCCCCATAAGCCGAAAATAAGCGCAGGAATAAATGCAATTACTGTAAGATACTTTAGACTTTTATTAAACGCTAAGTAACAATTGCCTTGTTCCCGATATTCAAAACTAAACCTTTCCCGCATAATATCACCCATCGTCTTTGCAATAAACCCAACGGGTGCACCAATTACTCTTTGAGTGAGAGAGAAATATCCCGCTATCGAACTTCCAAATAAGGAATTTAGCATGATAAGCGGAAGCTGAGCGGATAAAGTCTCCATAGAGTGCGCAATGATTAGGTATTTTGGAAAATTCAAATATCGCTTAGCTAGAATTCGGACTGAATCAAAGTTAACGTCTTTGTACAATGGCTTTATTTCGTGCCGAGATCCTAGAATGATCGCTATCGTTACAATAGCATAGGCCGCAATTTGCGCTAGCACTAATCCACCAGATATAACTTTTGTATATCCAATTGTTATAGAAATTAATGAACCTAATACGACAATCCATAGCCTAGTTTTTGCCATACTACGAAAATTCTGTTGCCTGTTTAACCAGTAATATAAGACTTGATACAAAGATTGAAACATAACTAATAAAGGTAATAAGAATAATAGGCCGACAATATCTTCTATTCCTAAAACTAATAACCACTCGACTGGAATAATAATGGTTGCGAAAAAAAATACTAAAGAACTACATATTATTAAACCAAAAGAAAGTACAACAATATTGAATGCTTCTGTTAATTCCCTCGGCAATATAATAGCTAATTCATAACGTCCTGTAACAATAAGTGCTAAAACATTAGTTATTGCCATCGACAGTCCAAATATCCCGAAATCTTTTGGTGTATATAATCTTGTCAATAATGGTGAACTAGCCAGTAGCAGTAGCTGGGATATTACCGTCCCTGACATTAATATAGTAAAGTCATGCGCAATTTGTCCATTTTTCTTGTTCCGCAAATAGCAAGTTAAACTTATGAAGACACCGGCTAGCCTCTCATACACATGGTTACATTCCTTTCAGTTAGCCTATACAGAAGAGTATATCTAGTTAAGAAAGTATCACTACCAGCAACATTCAATAGACACATCGCAACCGTTGTGATGTGCCATGTAAATTGAACCACTCGCCAAAACTACTTCATATCTCTTAATCGTTCAACTATTTGCATTTGATCCGTCTCATTCAAGTACGCACTCATGGGGAGACTCATAACCCTTTTTGCAACTTCCTCTGCTATTGGGAAACTTCCTTCCGGTTGATTCAAATCAGCAAACACCGGCTGCAGATTCAACGGAATCGGATAATGCACCGCCGTTGGAATACCTGCTTCCTTCAATTTCTCCTGCACATGTTCACGATTATCTACCTGGACAGTATATTGGGCATATACACTTGTATTGCCTTCTGCAATATACGGCGTAACTACTACATCTTTTAATGTTTCCGTATACCTCTTCGCCACTTCCTGTCTTAATTGAATTTCTTCGTCAAAGATTTCTAATTTAGCCAAAAGTACAGCAGCCTGAATCGTATCCAACCGTCCATTTACCCCAATGACCGGATGATGATAACGCCGATCCTGCCCGTGCAAACGAATCTGACTCAATTTCCTTGCCAGTTCATCGTCATCAGTAAAGCAAGCTCCGCCATCACCATAGCAGCCTAGTGGTTTGGTCGGAAAAAAGCTGGTGCTGCCAATAGTTGAAAGGCCACAAGACTTTTTCCCTTTATAGGTAGTACCAAAGCTTTGGGCAGCGTCTTCAATAACCGGAATACCATATTTATTTGCAATAGTATTTATGGCATCCATATCGGCGCATTGGCCGTACAGGCTAACTGGGATAATCGCTTTTGTCCTTGGAGTAATGGCTTGTTCCAGTTTGCTTGGGTCTAAATTGTACGTTTTGGGATCGATATCGACGAAGACCGGCGTTGCCCCGAGAAAGGCTGTTACTTCAGCGGTAGCAATAAAGGTAAAGGGAGTGGTAATAACTTCGTCACCTTGGCCGATACCGAATGCCATTAACGCAATCATGAGCGAATCTGTGCCGTTGGACATGGAGATACAATGTTTCACCCCAACATAGGCGGCTAATTTTTCTTCTAGTTCATAGACTTCTGGGCCCATGATGTATTGACCGTGTTCGAGGACTTTGGCAATACGGGCGTTGAGGGATGGGCGGATTTTGTCTTGTTGTGTTTTTAGGTCGATAAAAGGCATCATAGTGACATTACCTCACAATTGCAAAATAAGTAGCAAAGAGGGATGGTAGAGCCTTGAGACTCTAACCACAGAGTACGCGGAGAACACAGAGGGTGCAGGAGGGTGACGGAATCTATTGACCGCAAAAACGGTTAAAGTAGGCGCTTCGTGCCTGCGTAAAGGGCACGATCAAAGGGCTACAAAGGTTCTTTTTACTTTAAATTAAGATGGGTTCCACAGCGGTCGCAATGGAGTTCAGTTGCGTCTTTTTTCACCATCACTTCGCCGCAGGCGCAGGCCCAGCCTTGGATTTGGGCGGGGTTACCATAGACCATGGCGTAATCGGGGACATCTTTGGTCACTACCGAACCAGCACCTATGAAGGCGCGTTCTCCAATGGTTGTGCCGCAGACTACTGTCGCGTTGGCGCCGATGCTGGCGCCTTTTTTCACGCGCGTTGTCAGGTAGTCGCCTGAGGTATTGCGGGGGTATTCACAGCGCGGGGTTTTGACGTTAGTAAAGACCATGCTGGGGCCGCAGAAGACGTAATCTTCGAGGATAACTCCTTCGTAGACGCTGACGTTGTTTTGAATTTTGACGTTGTTGCCAATTTGGACGTGGGGGGCGACAAAGACGTTCTGGCCGATGCGGCAGTTTTCGCCGATTGAGGTATGAGCGGAGATATGGCAGAAGTGCCAGATTTGGGTGCCGTCACCTATGGTTGCGGGCTGATCGACGTAGGAAGATTCGTGGAGCATGTATGGTTTTTGGGCTTGTTCGCTCATGAGTTGAAGCCTCGCTTTCATGGGATTACGGAGGTCTATTGTTGGCCGCAAAAACGCGAAGGGCGCTACGCGCCTGCGCAAAGGTACATATAAAGGAGTTTTTATAGACCGAGACCGATGGTGAATTCTTCTTTTAAGGGGAAGGTGATTTCTTTTTTGTATTTTACAGAATGATAAACAGCCAGGATGATTTCCAACGCTTTGCGGCCTTCGAGGCCGCTAACGGCGGGGGCTCGGTTTTCGGTGATCGCTTCCATAAAGTCTTTGATAATGTCCGCATGACCGAAGCCGTACACGTTAGGAGGTTCTTTGTCTTGTTGCGCTACTACGGCGGCTTCGTCTTCACTTTCGAAGCGCCAGGTTTCGATTTTATTGACAGCAATACCGCCAATACAGGCTGAGCCCGCACTGCCAAATACACTTAGTGTTTCTTCTAGGTTTTTAGGGTAGATGGTTGTCGTGGCTTCGATGGTGCCTAACGCACCGTTTTTGAATTTGAGAAGGACCATGCCAAGATCTTCGGCCTCGATTTTGCGCATATTCGTAGCTGTATAGGCGAAGAGAGACTCCACCGGTCCCATCATCCACTGCAGTAAATCAATATTATGAATCGACTGGTTCATCAGGCAGCCGCCGTCTTGAGTCCAGGTGCCGCGCCACGGAGCCTGAAGGTAGTATTCGTCATTACGATTCCAGCGTACTATAGCTGAAGCATGGGTTAGCTTGCCGAACTGATTGTTTTCCAACGCTTGACGGAGTTTCACTATTGCGGTATTAAATCGGTTCTGATGGACGACGCCTAGCTTTACTCCCATAGCCTTTGCTGTCGCAATCATCGCATCCGCCTCTACCAAGGACATAGCCATGGGTTTTTCCACCAGTACATGCTTGCCTGCTTTCATCGCATCGATGGCAATTCTGGCGTGCAGGCCGCTCTCGGTGCAAATATTGACAATTTCAACCTCGGGATTAGCTAAAAGCTCATGATAATCCTCGTAGCCCTGGCACTGATACTTGGAAGCCGCCGCTGACAACACTTCCGCTTTAACATCAGCCACTGCGACTAGTTTCGCACCCGGCAGAGCTTTGAGTGATTCTAAATGGTTTTTTGAAATACGACCACAGCCGATTAGGCCAAATCCATATGTTTTCATTACAAAATTGCTCCTTAGATCTTGGTCACTTTCTGCTTTAGTTCCGGGCTAAGTTTCTTGCAGGCATTTCTGGTATCAACTACTGCTTGCGCGTGTTTAACCACACGCTCATAATCCACATGGCTATGATTTGTCGTGATCAGTACGCAATCTGCTTGTTCAATCAACTCATCGGTCAGTTGAACACTCTGCATAGAATATGTATAGGGTTCATGCGGCTTTATCTCCGGTACATAGGAATCGTGATAAGACACTTCGGCATTCTGCTTTAAAAGCAGATCAATCACTTTTAGAGCCGGTGACTCGCGGCAATCGTCAATATCGTTTTTATAGGCAACACCCAGAACAAGGATTCGGGCGCCATTCAAGGATTTTTTGACTTTTGCTAATTCCCTATTCACTTTCTCTACGACATGATAAGAGGCCTGAATATTGATTTCACCGGCTAATTCGATAAATCGAGTATGGAAGTCATACTCGCGCGCTTTCCAGGTTAAATAAAACGGATCGATTGGAATGCAGTGACCACCGACACCCGGCCCCGGATAAAACGTCTGAATACCAAACGGCTTCGTGCCTGCAGCATCGACAACTTCCCATACGTCAATCCCCATGCGGTCACAAAGCAACATGAGTTCATTTACTAAGGCAATGTTGATGGCGCGGTATGTATTTTCAAACACTTTTGTCATCTCGGCAACTTCTGTTGAAGAGACGGGAACAATATTGAGTATCGTCTGCTCATAAAAAGTTTTCGCTACCTCTAAACATGCCGGAGTTATGCCGCCAACAACTTTTGATGTGTTTTTGGTCGTATAGCGTTGATTACCTGGATCAACCCGTTCCGGAGAAAACGCCAAAAAGAAGTCTTTCCCCACTTTCAAGCCTGTTGCTTCAAGCTTCGGTAGAATGACTTCTGATGTTGTGCCCGGATAGGTTGTACTCTCAAGTGTTACCAATTGACCGGGTCTCATGTATATGGCGATTTCGCTTGTGACATTTTCAATATAGGAAATATCAGGATCGCGGGTTATGGTTAGCGGAGTAGGTACACAGATGACAACCACATCAACTTCATTAAGTCTTGAGAAATCTGTAGTCGCAGTCAGTTGCTTTTTCTCTGCCAAATCCTTTAGTTCATCATTTTTTACATCTTTGATATAATTTTCACCACGATTAACTTGGCCGACCCGAAATGCGTTGCGGTCAAAGCCAAGCACACGGAACCCTACTTTGGCTTTTTCCACCGCCAGAGGCAAGCCTACATAACCTAAGCCAACTACCCCAACAACTGCACTCTTACTAGCAATCTTATTCAGCAATAGATCCAAATGCGTTATCGATTGTACGTTGTTTTTTTGTGTATTATCCAATTTAATCTCCTCTTTTCAAATAGGTAGTTAGACTATTTTTATTTATAGGATCGCAACGCTTAAATTCATATGCAGTAATTGTATAATAATTGTTCTAAGCTGAACCAACTTTTCGCATGCTCTGAAAAGCTCTATATAAGAATACCATTATAATACTGCAAGCTAACCCAGCGAACGACGCTGTACTATAAATAACTATCGGCGAAACAGCCGGTTTGCTCTGGAGACTAGGGGAACTAATTAATGACGTCTTTTTTACGTACGGAGGAGAGTTCCGTTTTTCGACTTCTATTATCTGCCGTCGTAATTGCATCTGGATTTGGCTTAGTTGCCCCTTCTCATAAATCATTAATGCCACCGCAGGAATATTCTGCTTGTCATATGATAACTTATCAATTGTTGCTATGATGGAGTCATTAGACTTTATTTGATTGATAATTTCCTCTCTTTCCAGGTTTCGCTTTCTCACTGATTCCTCAAACAAAGAATCGTGCCGCTGTAACAGTTCATCAGTTGCCTGGGACACAGCCTCTTTTGCAGCAGCCGCCGTCTTTGCCTGGGCCTTAACGGTTATGTAGTTTGGCACTTTCGTGTCCGTCGCTGCCTGAACTGCGCCATTATTAAGCCGACGCATAACTTCATTTGGATCCTCTAGATATACGGTTGGAGACAAATCTATGTGCCCGATAGCAACGATAGCACTGCTATCATAGCGTGGATTCAGGTAAGAATATGTTCCAGCTGCCAGAAGTGACAACAGCATAAAGCTGAAAATGAACTTCTTATACTGCTTTATGATACTAAAAAGTTCTCCGAGTCCGATCTCCTGCGAGTCATTATTCATTTAAATTTCACTCTTTCCGTAAGATAATCATCAAATTCTTTTAATTCTACAATTTCCCACAAACTCCTCCAAGCAAAAAAAGTTTACTTTCGTAATTCTATAAATAAAAAGCCATCGGAAAACCGACAGCTAAATGCCACTATTAAGATTGCCGGAGTTCGCTCTTTGAAAGCCGCAGTCGCCAGACCATCATGATTGCTTCGATAAATATTTTTCGTGACATCTTTGACTGGCCTACTCGCCGGTCCTCAAAGATGATGGGAATCTCTTTTATCCGGAAACCTTTTAAAAAAGTCCGGTAATTCATCTCAACCTGAAAAGAGTAGCCGTTCGATTTGATGCTGTCGAGATTGATGCTTTCAAGCACTTCTCTCCGGAAGCATTTGTAGCCGCCGGTAATATCATTAAGCGGCAAGCCAAGAATCGTCCGAGAGTACAGGCTGCCGCCACGGCTGATAAATTTGCGGCCGATTCCCCAATTGACCACCCCGCCGCCTGGAACATAGCGACTGCCGATGACGAGATCGGCGTTTTTTATTTCTCGTAGGAAATCGTTGATATAGATTGGATTGTGGGAAAAGTCTGCATCCATTTCCATGATGTAGTCGTAGCGGTTAGCCAGAGCCCATTTGAACCCGGCAACATAAGCGGTGCCAAGGCCGAGCTTTCCTTCGCGTCTGAGCAGGAAGACTTTGTCCTTGTAACGGCCCTGTTGCAGTTCGTCAACCAGTTCGTATGTCTTGTCCGGAGAATTATCATCAACAACCAAGATGTTGACATCATTGTTAACCGTGAAGATAGCTTCAAAGAGGGGCTCGATATTTTGTCTTTCGTTGTATGTTGGGATTATGATGAGGGTTTTCAAAGGTATCCACTCCTCTAGTTTGTATGGCCGCCGAAGATTGGGGGGACGTTTTACCGCAGAGTACCCAGAGGTCGCAGAGGGTTTGCAGAGGGCTCCGGGTTATATAATATATAAATCAAGTAACCCGCTACGGGTGCCTCTATGCACTCAGTTTACTCTACGGTTAACGGACCTACCTTTCCAGCAAGCTGGCAAATAAAGAGCCGTAACCCTCTGCGAGCCCTCAGCGTACTCTGCGTACTCTGTGGTTACGTGCCCGCCCTTCCAGCGGAGCTGGCAAAAAAAGAACCGTAACCCTCCGTGAACCCTCAGCGTACTCTGCGTACTCAGCGGTTAGCGTGCCCCAACCCGTGTACTCTGCGGCTAACGCAACCCAGTATCCTCCGCGACTTATCTAAACGTTATCAAATAGTTCAACAAAAAGTTAAACACGCTGGCCACGCCGATGGCTAGGATCTGGGCTAGGATTTTATTTAGCATGTATACGTCTACCAGATATTTAAGGGCAATGAGGTTGATGCCAAAGTTTAAGACACTGATGAGGAAGAAGCTGACGTATTTCCACCTGATGCTTTTTTCTGGGGCTTTACCTTTGAACGTCCAGATGAAGTTCCAGTAAAAGTTGTTGGTGACGGCGACTAGAAATGATATAGTAGCGGCAGCCATATAGTTTGTCCCAAGATATATCGCAAGCGAATATATAGCCAGGTTAACGAGTGTTCCTGAAGCTCCGACTAGAGAAAACTTAACAAATTCTTTAAGCAATGGTAATTACTCCTTCTAGGAGCAGACACACAAATACAAAGTGTCTGCTAACACAAGCCTTATTATAGCAGGGGAAACAGAAAAAAGAAAGCTATAGGGATACGGTTAACCGCGGAGTACGCAGAGAGCGGAGAGAGATCGCTGAGGGAACGTGAGATTCGATTAGCACGAACGGCACTAGCGTCACAAGCGGCACTATGCTGGGTACGGTCTTTATAATGCCTACATAGTGGTATGTCCGTCGTCATAGTGGGGCTAGTGACGCTAGTGGAACTAGTGCTAGCGTTCCATCGTACTTGCGGAGATTTTTCCTTCGCACAGCCTGTAAGACCCCGCCCTCTGGTCGGGGATAACAGGCTGTAGCTCGAAGTAAATTCGACTAAGCTTCAGATGGAGTTAAAACTCCACCTGAAGCAAGTCTACATTTATCCGTTACGATTCTTTTGCCGCGAAAACGCGAAGGGCGCTGCGCGCCTGCGCTAAGGGTTTGCTGTTAAAGAACTGAAGCTGGCCGAAAAGCTCGGTCAGCTTCAGTTTGTGCATTTGATTGATTTGCTATTATTTCTTTGATTCACAAAACCATCGGTAGGTTGTCGCTAATCCATCGGCTAGCGATGTCTTGGCTTGCCAGCCGAGTTGGTTTATTTTGCTGACATCTAGTCTCTTAACCGGTGTACCATCTGGCTTTGTTGGGTCGAAGACAATATCGCCTTGATAGCCGGTCACTTTTGCCAGCAAGTGGGCCAGTTCTACGATGGTGATGTCGCTGCCTGTGCCAATGTTGACGATGTCGCTGTCATCATAGTGCTCCATCAAAAAACAACAGGCTTCAGCAAGATCGTCTACATAGAGGAATTCTCGTCGCGGTGTGCCTGTGCCCCAGACGGAAACGGCGGAGTCTCCTCGTTGTTTAGCCTCATGGAAGCGCCGAATCAGAGCGGGCAAGACATGGGCTCCTTCAAGGTCAAAGTTATCGTTGATGCCATATAGGTTTGTCGGCATGACAGAGATGAAGTTATCGCCGTATTGTTTTCGGTAGGCTTGGCAAAGCTTGATGCCGGCAATTTTAGCGATGGCGTAGGGTTCATTTGTCGGCTCGAGTTCGCCAGTTAGCAAGTATTCTTCTTTGATCGGCTGAGGAGCAAATTTTGGATAAATGCAGGAACTGCCTAGAAATAGCATTTTTTTCACGCCAGTTTCATGGGCAGCGTGGATCATGTTGGTCTCCATTATGAGGTTGTCATAAATGAAATCAGCCGGATAAGTGTTGTTGGCTAGTATGCCGCCTACTTTCGCGGCAGCGACAAAGACATACTCTGGCTGCTCGTTGCGAAAGAAACTTAAGGTAGCTGCCTGGTCCCGGAGGTCAAGCATTTTGCTGGATCTCTCAATAATATGGGCACAGCCGTTGTGGCGCAGTTTACGTATGATCGCCGAACCGACCAATCCGCGTCCCCCGGCAACGTAGATTTTTGCCGACAATTCCAAGTAGCCCACTCCAGTCATACAAGATGTTTGTTACATGGATATGCGTCCGCGATTCGTCTCATGATAGAAAAATCTCCAATAAGCTCCTAAAGTTGGCGCCTTAAGAAAAACCGCTGAGCGTAGTCACGACGAATGGGAACGATTGTTGAACCGCCAAAACGCCATACGCACTACGTGCGCCGCCAAAGGGTACGATGCGCAAGATGTGCGCATATTATTACTTTTTTGCGTCTTTCTGGCGCAGGCGCATAGCGCCTGTTGCGTTTTGGCGGTTCAAATCCGTTCCTTATTTCATCTGCCTTCGCGGCCTCAAAAAACTTATAACTTTACTCTTAAAAGAAAACAGGAAGGGTGCGCCCCCTCCTGTTCATTAGCTATTAGAAATTAGTTACTAATCTAACAGACGTCTTCGAATCCTGTCCATCTGTATACGTAGTATGGTATGCATTGAGTCCCCAACAGTGAAAGTTTTGATTCCAGCCATAAGTTTGGCTGTACGTTTTCTGTGCATCAAGGTCATAACTATGGCTGTAGTACACAGTATGGTTCTTATCCAGCGTATAAGAAACTCCTGCAACTAATTCTGTTGCCACGTCAGCTTGATCATAGGTAAAAACAGCTGACTGATTTTGTGTATAATTGTAACCGATATAAGTGTATAATTTAGGATTCCACGCTTTCCCAAGTGAAGAGTTAAACTTCAAACTGGTAAAGGATGAGTCATCATAACTTTCACGAATGTGCTCAATACCTGTACCCAGATAGAGGTTCAGACTTTTTGCTTTATCCAGGGGAATCGGATCATGCGAGAAATACAGATCATATTCTTGGTGCCAGCTGGTCCTGTTATTCTCAGTCCACTTACCATAAACAGCGGTGAAGTAATAGCTGAACGGCGTAGTGCCAATACGGCGTGTAGGAAGGCCAAATCTAAACTCCGGCTTTTTTTCTATCCAGACATCGTCATCATTAAAGTCACCTGCCGTAATTTCGAAATAGTAATCTGACTTGTCCCATTTAACGCCGTAATTCGGCTTGAAGCCAGCCTCTGAGTAATAGGTCAGGTTGGCATATGCCTTCAGGTTGTTAGCAATAGGATATTGGAGGGATTGACGAATATATACACCGTCATCCCCATCGTAACCAATGTGAGGGAATGGAGAGCCGTTCTTTTCACCCAGCTTTGACTCATAACGGGAAGTAGCGTAGACAACTGTATTGCCGATCCAAAATTTGGCATTATGAGCAACCATCTTGTCGCCAGGCCAAATCTCCACTTTATCGGCACTCATATGATAATCCGGCGTTTCTAACTCACACCCGGTATAGGTTGCCTCAGAAGCAACCAAATAGCCAGGGGCAAGTTCAACGTTTTTGCCTGTTAAGAACTTTCTTTTCACATTACCGCTGCCGGGCCTAGTTCCTACAGGTGGTATATCAAATTCTGTAACAACACCCTTTGCCTGGTTAATCACACCGGTTTTTGCGTTATAGTTATACGTCAGACCATTGCCTGTTATCTTCGTATCCGGCTGGATGAGAGTAGCGCTGCCGTCGACCCATATAGTCGTCTGCTTCTGGTTGCCACGCATATATTCAGTCAAGATGGTATCCTGATTTTGTGTAATCTTCACATTGCCGCGAGCGGACATATCGCCCGACATATCGCTAAAATAGACTTGGTCAGCCTCGATGACAGTAGGGGCTGACGGTTCAGGCGCGGCCGATTTGCCGTTCTGCACGCTAGGTGCAGTGGCAGCCAGAGCCGTAATCGGCTGAACACTGGGAAGTTGCCCAAATGCCAAAAGTAGCGCCAGAACTCCTAGTACACGCTTGTTATTCTTACGCATCGTCTGCTCCTTATGGTTGCTATAATAGGGTCCCGATTTATATAAAATTCGACAGAAGGAGCTAATTCCCTGCTATTAATTAAGCGGTAATTCCAGGGACAAACTTGACATGATGCTCCACACTGTTCTCTTATAAGGATATTATTCCCAATTTTAATAAAAAGAAAGAGCCCAAAGGCTCTTATATCCAAATTATTTATGCTTTTGTTGTCTAGCTGTTCCTCCCAAGGCGTTCAGATGCCCCAGATGTTGTTGCATACGAGACGATCGTCTGACTGAAGGAACAGGTAGATTAGCATCACTAGGCAGCCCCCGAAATCCAGTAGCGCCGCGTACGTTCACAGGTACGCAAGCAATGGACTTTGGGGGCTGATTGCGCAACTCTTGACGCTTCAGCGCCTTCGCCGCTCTCGGCCGTCCATGGCCTTCACGGCACCTGAACGTCCTGTTCAATGAAGTTGGCGGCATACCCTTTACGGGTGCAACGCAGATGGGGTATATCAACGCCTTTGGAGCTATTTCATCTGCACTCCATATAGCTCCGTCGCTCCGGCCGTCTGGATAAACATGTCTGTTCCAGTCGGGATGACGACTTCCTGTCCGTGTACGAAGGCGCCGCCGACAATGCCAATGGGGCCGAGAATGGCCAGACCAGCGACAGATGCTCCTGCTGCTAAGGCGAGGGAGCGAGTCTGTTCTTTGGCTTTGTCGCCAATTAAGGTTTTCACGATTGTACCATCCAAAGCCTCGACAGAATCAAAGGCAATTTCCACTTTTGCATCACGACCGAAGTTAGCCTTTTGCTGAACTTGCGATATCCGGCCTCTGCCTTGCGTGCCTGCCGGAATGGCGAGATAGCCATTGATATACACATCATCTATCACTTTGAAGGCGACAAAATCGCCTACCCTGCTCTTGGCGCTGTCAATTTTTGAAAGGGTTCGAATCTTTATCAGCGTATCTTTCGGGACAGAGACCGAACTGGTGTTAAGTTGTCCTGAGGTAAAAGCCACCTGCATCAAGCGGCCAAGTCTGGCATCAAGCGCTCCCGAACTGGTAGATCCTAATAAATTCTTTTCCAGTGTTTCTAGTCTGCTCTGAGCAGGCATGGTAGAAATGCTGTGATTGAACAGCCATTCGGCTGAGTTAAGCTTCAATAGAAAAGAAGGCGTTGCAGTCGAAGATACCTTGGTGTAGTTATATAGCGTATCCACTTTATCCAGTAGGGATGCTTTGGTCTCATTCCCCAGGATATCTTTTTCAAGCTTGGCAACCCGTTCAACAAACGGACCTGTCTGCTCAGTGCCAAAGTAAATTTTTTCTAGCAGGCTTGTCTTGCCCAAGGCTGTGAGATCACTTTCCGGGGCGGCGAAAACACTTGTCTGAGCCAGCATTAAAGTTAAAATGAGCCAAACCGATAATATACGTCTCATCCGCATCGTATTGCTCCCTTCTTTGCCGTGTACCGTCAGAACGGTACGAGCCGTTTTGCTTGTATTATATCATGTTAGGCAAAAGTTATCAGCAAGAATCTCTGGCATGATCCCCCGCACACTCAACTAATCCTTCTTTAGTATTGGATAATCCAGCATTCCGTGGAGTAAAACCGCAAGTACGCAGTGATCGCTTTCATGAAACAGGTACAAATACTCCCTTCGCAAGAAGTTACGTGTTTAAAATAGCCCATTGTTGTGGTATTCTGGTATAGTATTACTATACCAGAAACAAACCTTATCGTTAATTTGACGATTTAATCATATACGCATGTATATATATTTAGAGGTGAGACGTGGTTAAAGGCGATAAACTACTACGGGTACTATTTTTTTGTTTGTTAGCTTTCTTGGTTTCTTCGCTAGTTTCAACTTTCTATTCAGTAAACGTAATGGCCAGTGTAAAAAAAGTGATGATCTTTGCGGCAGGTATTATTTTATTTTACGTAAGTTATAAAGCGGCACAACAGGGAAAATATCGTAAATATCTGGAGGTAATCTTATTTTTGACAGTAGCCTATGCCCTTGTTATAGCCGGTGTCTTACTTTATCAGCATTTTGCATTGAATATTAAACGACCTCGTTCGATTGTGGGAAATGTTAATTATGCGGCGAATTATTTGGAATTGAGTATTCCCATCGCCATAGCGCTTCTTTCTACTAAAGACTTTGGCAACAAATTCGTAAAGGGATTACTTAGCCTAACTCTTTTGGGGCTACTTGCCGGGTTATTCTTTACTTTCACACGCGGAGCCTGGATTGCTACTGCAATAGTCATCCTGGTGATGGTTGTTGTAAACAAGCAATACAAGTGGTTGGCTTTAGGCTCGGTAGCAGCGATACCAACTATCATTAGCAGTAACTATGGAATTAGAAGGTTCTTTAGTATCTTCCAAATGAATCACCAGAATAATATTGAGCGCCTTTATGGCTGGACTAGCAGTCTACAGATCATCAGGGACTATCCTTGGACAGGGATCGGCTTCGGTACTTTTAAACAGGTTTATCCGACTTATATGCTGCCACAGGCTAAAGAAATCTTGGCCCATGCACATAGTACGCCGTTGGTGCTCGCAACAGAAGGGGGGCTATTTACTGCTATTTTCTTTTTTTGTTTCTTCTTTGCAGCAATGGTTTATATTATTTGTGGGTATAGAACTATTGGCTCATCTTATTATCGCAATCTCGTTTTGGGGCTGGCCTGTGCGGCAATAGCACTAATAATTAACGGAACAGTAGACTATGCCTTTACGCGTAGCGAGGTTTGGGCTTTATTTATATCTCAACTTGGCTTTTGTTTAGGCTTAGTACGTTGCTTTGGCTTTAAAAATCAGCATCAAATTATTAATAGTTAAGCACAGTAGATTAAATGAACATAAAAGGAGCGGACATAAGTGTCGTCAAACACTCTGGTCAGTGTCATAATCCCGGCATATAACGCCGCCCAAACGATAAAGAGAGCAATTTGTTCAGTGCTAAATCAGTCGTATCGCTGCATAGAAATCATTGTCGTGGATGACGGCTCAAGTGACGACACATCTGAACGTGTCAAGTCCTTTGGCGAACAAGTTCACTATATTGCTCAGCAAAACCGTGGTGTTAGTGCAGCGCGAAATCGAGGCGTGCAAGCAGCGAAAGGCGAGTGGATTGCTTTCTTGGATGCTGATGATGAGTGGCATCCGCGCAAACTCGAAATTCAAATTCAGTATCTGGATGCGGTTCCTAATCTTATATTAATCAGCAATACGGACGTAATTGTTCGGCCAGGACAACACATAGCCTTTGCTGATATAAAAGAAAAACCGATATTCTATATCTGGGAACATAAGATGTTTTTACGCCGTAACAAAATAAATACATCCTCAGTACTCGTCAAACGTGAAGTCTACCAAGCAGTGGGAGGCTTCGATGAAACGTTGATCAATGGTGAAGATCGCGATTTATGGCTAAAACTGCTGTATGACGGGAAAGGTATCTGTATACAATTTCCTTTCACCAAGTATCATCATACTGGAGGCAGCCTGTCGCACGATGTGGTGCGGCGTTTCCACTGTGACCTCACTCTGATAGACCGCTGGGATAACCGCCAACCTGGTAGTCTAGATGTTAACAAGAAAGTTACTGTAAGGGAATTCTGCAAGATTAAGTACGCCGTCCTGTTTACCATGATTTTCAAGCTAATGCGACTAGGGTATGTAGCAGATGCCAGAGGTTTTTGGCAAAGGCTCTGTGACTTTCATAAGAAGGAGCACCCCTTTTTACCCTGTATACCTTGGGTTTTGTTTGTAACATTAGCACGGGTGGAGAAATTTCGTAAGCGAGTGAAACATGGAACGAGCTAATGACTACGGAACAGGTTATAAGATAGTTAATACAATTTGTAAATATGTCGTCCTTCTAGTTGCAACCTATTAGTGGGAACGTTTTATAGGTATTCTATTACATGCACCGGGAGTGTAGTTTTATGAATATTTGCATGCTCCTTCTGGGAACCTTCCACGAAGGTAATTTTCCGGCAACCGGAGCGGATTTACAGGCAACTACTCAAGCCCGTGGTCTGGCAGACAACGGGCTTTCCCTCACCATTATTGCCAAGAGGAATTCTTCAAATAGCAAACGGCACGAAATGATTGACGGCGTGGAAGTCTATCGGATCGGCCCTAAGGGGACATATCTAGCTTGGATCATCTATATTCTTTGCAAAAATAAATCTAAGCTGGACGTCGTACATATCCATGGTCAGCACATCGCCGGAGCGGTTGCCATTATCACTAGTAAACTATTATCTATTCCAACGGTGCTAAAGATAACTATTGGCGGCAGGACCCGAGCAAGAATGGGAATTGACAAGCTTTTTCCAAAATGGTTACGAGTATTTAGAAGAATTATGAACAAAATTTCAAGTCTGGCGTCAGCGTATCTAGCGATCAGTGACGAAATATCGCAGGAACTAATTGAATCAGGGTTTCACCCGGATCGAATTTTCCGCATCGCTAATGGCGTCGATCGACAACGTTTTTACAAGATTGCCCCTTCCGACATCTACGATGCCCGAAAAGAACTAGGCTTGCCTACAGACAAAAAAATCGTGTTGTATTCCAGCAGGCTTGTCTTTCGTAAAGGGTTTGATCTCGTTTTGTCCGCATGGCCGGAAATAACGAAAAGAGATCCAAACGCACAGCTTGTAGTTATTGGCAATGGCGAACGTGAAATGGAAAACGCCTTAGCCCGCCTATCAAAATCAAATGAAGGCAGCATCACCTACGTGGGTTCTGTTAATAACCCCGCCCCCTACCTGGCTGTCTGCGACGCATTTGTCTTTCCATCGCGTAAAGAAGGGTTACCAAATGCACTTTTAGAAGCAATGGCTTGCGGTTGCGCTTGCGCGGCATCTGATATTGGGGGTTCACGAGACATTATGATTCACGAAAAAACCGGCCTCCTATTTCCTTCAGGAGACGCAAAGGTGTTGGCCGAAAGCGTCTTGCGGCTGTTGTCTGATGCAGCAATGGCCGGTCAGTTACGTATCAACGCTCATAATCTCATTACGAAACAGTACGATATCCAAATAGTTGCCCAGGATTTATGCAGCTTATACAATCGGCTTAGAAAACCGCACTATTCCAGCAGCATAAAAGCAGAAGGGTAATTAGCTTCTCTGTCTCCCTCGATACCAGCTAACAAACCGGCTTACGCCCACGTCAATAGGTGTACTTGGTCTAAAGCCAAGCAATCTGCCTGCCTTTTCTGTGTCGGCATAGGTCTGCGGCACGTCGCCCGGCTGTTCAGGCAGCCGTTCGATTATCGCCCGCTTGCCCAGAGCCGTTTCGATTGTGCTTATCAGGTCTGATAAACCTACCGTGTTCGAGTTACCCAGATTAATAACCTCATACATCGACTGTTCATACTCAAGCGCCCGCAGCAGGCCACTGACAATATCATCAATATAGGTATAATCTCGCCGAGTCGAGCCATCGCCAAATACTTGGATGGTATCGCCCCGGTCTATTTTTTCGGTGAATTTGCGAATCGCCAAATCAGGCCGCTGGCGCGGACCATATACGGTAAAGAAACGCAAGCAAAGAATCCGTATGCCGTACAAATGACTGTAGACATGAGCCATTAGCTCGCCTGCTGCTTTAGTTGCGGCATAGGGGCTGATGGGCTGAAAGATCGGGTCGGTTTCTGAGAAGGGAATTTTGCTGTTAACACCATAGACGGAGCTGGAGGAAGCGAACAGGCATTTCTTCACGCCAAACTTACGGCAGCACTCAAAGATGTTCTGTGTACCGGTAACATTGACTTCTTGATATAATACCGGCTGTTCCAATGATGGACGAACTCCGGCGCGAGCCGCCAGGTGAACCACCGCATTAAAGTTTCCCTGTGCAAATACGCTCTCCATAAAGGGCAAGTCGCGAATATCTCCCTCGGCCAATTTGTATTCAGGCTGAGAAAGCTGCTCGCGAATATTCTCCCGTTTTAGTTTGGGGTCGTAAAAATCATTGAAGTCATCGACAACTGTTACATGATGTCCCGCAGCCAACAGCTTGTCCACTAAATGGCTGCCAATGAAACCGGCACCGCCCGTGACTAAGATACTTTTCATCATTACCTCCCGAAGCCGAGATAAACAAGCCCGGCCGCTTCGGCCTCTGCTTGCTTATAAATGTTTCTGGCATCTACCAAAACCTTTGCACCTTGCATGCCAGCCGCGAGATTTACCAAGTCTAGACGCCGGAACTCATCCCACTCTGTCACTAAGATGATGGCATCGCAGCCCTTTGCCAAACTTGCAGCATCGGATTCATACTCAACATTAAGTGATGGATAACGCATTTTGCAGTTATCCATAGCAATAGGGTCGTATGCCTTGACACGCGCCCCCATCGCAGTCAGACTGGCGATGATATCAAGCGCTGGAGCATCGCGGAGATCGTCAGTATCGGGTTTGAAAGCCAATCCTAAAAGACCGATGGTACGACCACGGATAACCTTTAGCGACTCTTGCAACTTCTCGATTACCCGTTGACGTTGGCGCCGGTTTACCGCCACTCCGGCAGCAACGATCGGCATCTCATATGCATATTCTTTACCAGTAGCAACAAGTGCCAGCGTGTCTTTGCCAAAGCAGCTCCCCCCCCCAGCCCACGCCAGCCTGCAGGAAACGGCTGCCAATACGCTTATCAAGGCCGATACCACGCGCCACTTCGGTCACGTCCGCCCCAACCTTCTCGCACAGTCCACCAATCTCGTTAATGAAACTAATCTTGGTGGCCAAAAACGCATTGGCGGCATATTTTATCATCTCTGCACTGGTTAAATCAGTCGTCACTAGGGCGGGCAGTGAAAAGCCCTCTGGGCGCGGACAGCACTGCGGAGCTGTAAAGGTCTGTTCAAGTAGCGGCGCATACATCATCCGCAACGAGTTAATGGCCTCAACTGATTCCGCCCCGATGACAATGCGGTCCGGATAGAGAGTATCATGAACGGCGACCCCTTCACGCAAAAATTCAGGATTGGACGCCACTGCAAAATGCGCTTCTTCTCCCATTGCCGTCAATACACGATTGATAATCATTTTTACCCGCTGACCGGTACCGATGGGAACAGTCGATTTATTAACAATTACCTGCAGTTTTGTATCTGATAAATTTTTCGCAACATCAGTGGCTGCTGCTTCAACATAAGAGAGATCGGCTTCGCCGGTTATGGTCGATGGAGTCCCAACAGCTAAGATAATAACATCTGCATCACGGCAAGCTGTATGGGTTGTAGAAAATTCGATGCGGGCAGCACTCGTTTTTAGCAAGTCTTCAATACCTGGTTCATAAATTGGGGTTTTTCCCTGCCGGAGCATGGCAATCTTTCGCTCATCGGTATCAATACAGGTCACATGATGACCGGTGGCCGCAAGGCAAACTCCGGTTGTTAACCCAACATAACCGGTACCAACGACACAGATATTAATGGCTTTTTCACTTCGCACGAGGATTACCTCCATGAAATTTATTATAATTCTAGAACCTACGATGCTCTAACCGCAGAATACGCAGAGATCGCAGAGGGTTCGCAGAGGATTTCTAGGCTTATTTCCGTATAAATAACTGCTCCAGTTTCTGGGCCGTTGCTTCAATACTAAACTCCCGTTGAATAACTACGGCAGCTTCTACAGCTAGCGACAGGTTACGGCACTTTCGAGCTTCATCCAGCGCCTGCGCCAAAGCGGCAGCATCGCCAACCGGAGTCAATACTCCAGTTTTCTCTGGGATAATTAATTCGTTCACACCCTCAATGTTCGACGCAATGCAAAATAAAGAAGCGGCCATTGCTTCCAATAGAGAGTTAGGCAGTCCTTCCCAACGCGAAGGAAAAACAAATACATCCGCTGCTTTAAGGAACTCCTCTACATTGTCCACAGCGCCGATCATCAGTATGGATTCTTTAAGATCATTTTCTACGATAAAAGTGTGTGCATATTGCTCAAGACTATCCTTTTGTCCAACACCACTGCCAATGATGACTAATACCGCCTGCTGACGTGTTTCTGATGTCTGCAGCCATGCGGTAAGCAGTACATCGATCCCCTTGCGCCTGGTAATTTTTCCGGTGAAAATAAATAGCGTTTTGTCTTGCGATAAGTTCAAACGCGCACGGAGTGACCGCTTTTCCTCATCGGAAGGGGGATAAAACAGACTGGTGTCAACGCCATTAGGTATATAGGCAATTTTTTCTTCTGGAAAACCATGCTTCCGTAGATCTTCCACAATATCTTGAGTAATGGCAATCATCGAATCCGCGCGTTTCAACAGTTCGACCTTGCTGTTACGGAATTGGCTTAGCTTTTTAACGAAGCTAAGAGGCCCAGGCTTTACTGCTTTGACAATTCCGCCATTCATCGTCACTTTAACAAAAACCTTTTTATCAAACGCATGGGCAAAACGAATAGCTGAGGCTGCTAAGCGCCCCGCACTGTGCACATGAATGATATCAAACGCTTCGCGCAAAGCATATAATCGGTAAAGTAGTTCGACCGAAGCCAAACCTGGATGGTTTAGGCGATAGATTGGGACTCCATCTCGTTTCTCAAAGGTGGGATAGTTGCCGCTGCCTTTAGCGATAACCAGAACCTGATGCCCACTGTTCATAAATCGCACTGCCAGTCGCAGTGCCTGAACTTCCGGCCCTCCATAAGGAGGCTCGCAGTGGTGCAGCACCATGCAAATCCGTAACAATATATAACCTCCCGACCATTTATACACAGGATTCCCTCATCTTCACAGATGACTAATTTTCCTCTATAAAACAACCTTTAATATTTCGACATTTTTCTCCGATTCCCTGCCGGAGTCATATTGTAATAATACAGTTGAAATAGGAAAGACCGCTAAGCGCGGTCTTTGGAAACGGAAAACATAGCTCGAAGCGCGGAAAGGTTTATAATGCTACCTCCGCTTTGCGACGCTTGTGCGCTTCGTGGGCTTTACGTAAACGCACCACTACTGCACCACTTCGGCAATTTTCTTTGCAACACTCTGATAATGTTCTTCATCAGGCTGTCGCCAGGAGCCTTGAGCTAAATAACAGTAACGCAAATAATACAAAAACTGATCAATCAAGCCATGGTCTGGGTCATTATCTACGAAGCTAAGACTGTCATGCAGTTTTTCCGGTTCAGTCACATGGCACACCAGACCTTCTACATTATAGAAGGCATTGCCTAATGTAATAACCGGCATATGCTGAACCAACGCTTCTATGCCAACCGAGGAATTGAGAGTAATGACTCCACATGATCTTTTAATCAATTCGGGAGTCGGATAGTATCGCAAGAATAGAATCTTTTCATTCCGGTATTTCTCTTGTACCGAAGTGTAGTCCACACGCCCAAAATCAGAAGGGTGTTCTTTGGCGATAATCCAGAGATCTGCATTGTGTGCCAAATTGTACTTTTTTACTGCGTCGATAACAAAATCAACTAGTGTCTCCATTGTTTTAATGTTAGGCGAGTGCAGCAACACTTGCGTATCATCATGTACCTGGAAGGGCAAAAATACGAATCGTTCAGGCATTAAAAAAGTCTCCGGCTGACCGGCAGGCTTCTTCTTTATCAGGCGCTGATACCACTTGGTTTTAAGGGCGCGGATGGAGGCTGTCCCCTGATACAAATTATCTAGTAGTTCTCTGTCGGGGACGATCGCATCGTAAAAAGAGCGCGGCTTTCCAACCAGGCTGTTTTGGTTGTTGACACCCTGCGGATCGACTGTTGTCGTTGACGGCAGATAACCATTTTCGAAAAACACGGTTTTCTTCCCCAGCTTTCGCGCCACTCTGGCAGCGGATGCCAAGGGAATAAGCGTACCGTTCCACACACAAACAAGTTCAATATTATACCGGCGAATGTATTCATAGAAGTAAAGAGTAGCATAATGCGCTTGGCTCTCCAGAACTGCTTGTGAGTGCATCCAGGCGCGAAATCCAGTAAACTTGCGGTTTTTTGCCTTTAACAGCAAAAATCGCAGCATGACTGCTAATTCGCCCTGAGTAAAGGCTACGATCTCTGGTAGCGCAGGTTTTCTCAGCGCGCCGATAAGATCGGATACGCCATAATGAATATAGTGAACGTCATATTGGTCTTTAAGCGATGCACCTAGTCGATGAAAATACTTCCTTTGATGTGGATTTAGTGATATAAAGAGAACTGATGATTTATCTTTGTTATTCATGCGGCCTCACCTATATTCGAATTGCTCGTTCTATCAAGTATTTCGCCTTAAACCATTCTTTATGTGCAAAGAGTTTCTCACACGTGGCTGAAACTCAGCATAAAAACCAAGATTCACAGTTAAGCTCAA
This sequence comes from Anaerosporomusa subterranea, assembly GCF_001611555.1. Taxonomy (NCBI): domain Bacteria; kingdom Bacillati; phylum Bacillota; class Negativicutes; family Acetonemataceae; genus Anaerosporomusa; species Anaerosporomusa subterranea. The sequence goes on along the minus strand of NZ_LSGP01000017.1, from coordinate 570,128 downwards.
CAAGGCAAAGTAGACCACCGTTTCTGCTAGTTCTTCAAACAATACAGCCTGCGCCAATCACACCAGCTAGGCTATGCTCAGATAAATCTGCACCAACTGCCGCGACCACCAAGATGATCCCATCAACGGCTGAGCGTTTAGCGTCTTTTATCCAATACACTACCTCTTTATGTAAATCATTTTTGATCATATATGCCACAATAAGAGCTAATACAATAGCGATGCCTGGGAAGACATACGATCCGTACCACAACTGCTTTAGAGGCAAAAAACCACCTTTGCCATTCGGGTAGAATACCCGGCCCCAGCTCAGCTCCCGAGCAATGAGAATCAGCCAGAAGGGGGCGCTGCAGAGGAATAAGCGCCTCGCAGCAATCGTCCCGACTCCATAGAAATTCGCACCGATGGCAGTCACACAGCCAACAGCTAATATAGCCGTTTGGGCCCATTCAATCGGTCCATTTTCAGCAGCCCAGTCAGGCGATAGCCATAGGCCTAGAGGGATAACTGATAGCAGAAGAGCGAGTAATAAGATCGATACAGGGCTAAGGCTCCAATAAAGTTTGCGCATGAAATGTTTAACATTCCTTTCTGCTGGCTACAAGCTTAGACTGGTGATCGATCTGTTATGTACTATATCATAACACTCCTTTACTAATTGGTAAAGGAGACTTGCTTCGGGTCACTATCACAGCAAATCCAAAATACACTTTAATTGCATTCCGTACCATATTACGAGCTTCCTCGTCAACAACTTCCCCGCATATTCCACATAATCGGTCATTATAGATAGAGCACGTTTGATGCGCCATGGCAATCGAGTCAGCAGTCAGACCGTTCTCCCTAGCTGTCAATAAAGCTTCTGTAGGATAGATCGTCCGTCCTTCTTTTAGACTATGACCTCGGCTGACTCCTGCGGGTTCAGCACCATCTTAAGATGGCGGTTGCCAAGTTACTTAGCGTTTCCCACAGGTCTCCCAGATAAGAACGTCATCTTTCCGCTCATGTACCCGCCCAAGTCTACTGCTTCAGCCTTGGCGACTGGGACTTTGCCTTGTCGTGGAGACTCGTCCGACTGAACAGCCTCAAATTGGTTCGTGTACCTCGGGTCGAGCGTTTGCCTCCAGCTTCCTTCAGATTCCGCCTCGTGGCGGACACCCTTACTTTTGGCTAACGGTAGGCGCTTGCCAGCCCCCGTTCGGGACTTTCACCCTAGAGATGACGCCCATGCTGGGCGTACGAGCAAAAAAACCCGCTGGCAGAGCCAGCGGGTTTCACCTGTTTCGAAATTAGAACAGGAAGTTAACTTGTGCGCGAGTGTAGGTTTTATCTGCTTTGTCTGCTCCACCGATGGCATCTTTGCGATCAAAGGAGTAGTAGCTGTCAAACACTACGTTTTTCGCGAGAGTGGTGCTGTAGGAAACAGTCATTTGTTTGGTGTTTGCGCCGATGTTAGTGGAGGCACCAGTTTCAAGCTGGATACCTTCGAACTTAGCATACTCGAAGAATGCGCCCCATGATCCAACTTCAGAAGCCTTCGCTCCTTTGTAGGACAGACGAGCATGGGTATCGTCGAGATTTACGCCATCAGCTTTCTCTTGTTGGAAGTCTGCTGCAAGCGCCCAGTCTTTGTCAAACGCGTAAGTAAAGCCGCCACCGATGACTTTGTAATCATAGCTAGCAGGTTTAACATAGAGAGCGCTAACTTTCAGTTTGTCGGAGAAGTTATGACTAACTTCAGCCCAACCAATTTCGAAGCTATCTGCGCCGCTAGGACCAACAGCTGGAGCGTTAATGATGCCGAAATCAGCAAAACCAACGTTGAGTTTCGTTTTGTCGCCAAGTGACCAGGTGCCTTTGAAGCCGTCGATTTTACCAGTGGAATCCAGGTAGTAGCCGAGTTGGCCCATTTTGTGGCTGAAACGACCAAAAGTCATAGAGTCGGAACCGAGCAGACCTTTCCAGTTTGCGTTGATGTCGACAATTTCCATGTCCTTGCCTTCAGCTGTTTGGTATTGGCCGAGGTTTTTGTGATCAAAAGCCATGATGCGGACATAAGCAGTCACGTCATCATTAACTTTGGCAGTGGCGGACAAACGCAGACGATGTTGAGTGCTGGTATCGCCATCAGCAGCATCAGCATCAATCCAACGCATACGATAGTCGCCCTTCCAGTTGAAGCTGGATTGGTTTTTCTCGAGTTTCGCTACGCGAACGCCGAGGTCGTTCAGTTCTTTGGAGAACTCAACAGCCAATTTGTCGATGGTAGCTTTGCTAGCAGCGTCAGCTTTGTCAGCTTTAGCCATTGCACGAGCAGTGATAGCAGCCATTTCATAACGAGTCATGTTGTCGTTGCCACGGTATTTACCTTGGTAACCTTCAACAACACCAACTTTAGTCAAGTCATTTACAGCTTTGTAAGCCCAATGGCCTGCAGGAACGTCAGAGTACGGGTTAGCAAATGCGGTGCCGGCGAGGCCGAGCACGAAGACAAGAGCTAAAGTAACGATAAGAGTCTTTTTCATTTGTTTGCCTCCTTAGGTTTTTTTGTTTTTTGGTTGCTATGAGCGCCTAAGGATAGGAAACAACAAGCTGAGTTTCCATGTTGCCTCAATCTGTATTTCCTTGCCAAGGTACTCATATCTAACATCCTACTGCGAGAATTGCTGTCGGGACCTAAGGTACACCTCCTTCCTCCCCTTGCAATGCTCTTCGGATATAGATCAAAGTTAGTGAGAAAATATTGGTCTATGTACCAAATATTTTCTGCTAAGGATAGATATTCTATACTAGGTGCTAAACTCCTGCTAGATATTTTTAAAGTTTTTCAGTTTTTTTGGAGAACGATGGGGATTAGGGATAAGAACGAGGTTTAGAGGGGAACCACAGAGTGTATGGTGTGGGAACGCAACCGCAGAGTACGCAGAGTACGCAGAGTACGCTGAGGGTACGCGGAGGGCTACTGGTTTTTATTTGCCAGCTTCGCTGGAAGGAGAGGTCGGTAACTGCAGAGTACCAGGGGGTATGCAGAGGGTTTAGGGATATCTTTTCAAGATAATCAGCAACCTCTGTGAGCCCTCTGCTCACTCTGCGTACTCTGCGGTTAACGCACTTATCTTCTCATTAGCCAACGTTCGGCTAGGATGGCGGCGACGTAGGCGTCTACGGGTTCGGGTGGGGTTTGCAGACCAAGGGGGATCAGGCGGCGCAGACCCTGGGGCGGGTTTTCGGTCCAGTAGCGGACTCGGGCTTGCTCGGTGGTGTGGGCTTCGTCAATGACGTGGATGGTATAGGAGTTGGCCGCCATCTCGAGAGCGGCCTTAACTTCGCGGTGAGAGGTGCCGTTACCGAGGATGATGGTGCTGGTTTGGTAACGGGCGGCGAGGTCGCCTACTGCGGTGGCGAGGCTGGTTGTGGGAACAACAGCAAGCGTAAGTATCCCTTTTTGCTTATGTACTACGGCAATGCCGCATTTCTCACGTCCGGGATCAATACCAATAACTGTACATGGCGTTGCGGAAGATTGCATGGAAATTCATCCTTTCTTTCCATGGCAAATATTCGCTTACGGATTGGAAAGTCCTTCATGGTATATTATGGAGTTTGTTAAAATCTTATTCAGGTTTTTTATTGGCCGCAAAAACGCGAAAGGCGCTTCGCGCCTGCGCAAAGGGTTCTGGCCACAAGCGCACAACGTGCGCTATATATAATATTACCTTTATTTTCGTGCCCACTTTAACCGTAGCCGCGTAGCGGCCTTTTTGTTTTCGCGGCCAAAAATAACGTGTTTTTCCTCTTCAGTCTCAAAAAGAAGCAGTCCCGCAGGGCGAACCCTGCGGGACTGCTTCTTTAACTTATTCGAGTTTCGTCAGTTGGATTAGAACTTGACGTTTACAACTGCGCTGGTACGACCTGCGAGTTCAGCGCCGTCTTGTTTTTCGAAGTCTTGGTGTTTCACAGTCAGGACTGTGTTTTTAGCGAGTTCTCTGTCGAGTTGGTATTCCATGCCTTTGAAGCCGCCTTCATTCATGGCTTCGTTAAAGTGGTTGTTGTTAAGAGCCGAGTATGCAGTCAAACCGCCAGCCTCAACATCGCGGTAGGTAGCAGATAGGCCGAGTTTGTTGAGCTTCACGCCATATGCTTTGGAGTCAGCATCCAGGTCGTTGTTCTTGAAGTATTCAGCTGTAGCAGTTACACCGTTCATGATTTTACCAGAGATGTTAGCACCGTAAATTTCTTCGTCAGTGTCGGCATTGTTCAGGTAGTCAGCAGTGATTTTAGCACCACCAAGGTTCATAGCGTATTCAGCACCGTATACGGTTTCTACTTGGTTTGCATCTTTAGTGGTGGAGAAGTTCTGAGTTGCGTTACCGCCGAAAACTTTCAGGCCGCCTACTTTGGAAGCCAGACCGTTCATCTGAGCGTCCATGATATAGCCGGAACCCAATTTGATGTCTTGGCGACCAACAGTGTTTTCCAGAGCGTAAGTTTTGAAAGTTACGTTAGCGGTGTCAAGATTGATGCCTTTGGAAGCTCCTTCAGCATCAGCGTTGCCGCTTGACAGACGAGCGTTGAATTTCATGTTGTCGTTGATTTTGCCGTCGAAGCTAACGCGGGCACGATAGTCAGTGATGCTACCAGCGTCGTTTGCGTCGCTGTTGTCAGTGTCGAAGTAACGAACGCGAGCGTCACCGGAGACTTTAACCATGTTGTCCACTTTTTTCTCAAGGCCGTCAACTTTAACGCCGAGGTTCATCAGTTCAACTGCGAACTCTTTGGACAGTTTGTCCACAGTGCCTTTTTGATCATCAGTTTGTGCCTTAGTCATCGCTTTAGCGACAATTTGAGCCATTTCGTAACGGGTCATGTTTTTGCTGCCGTCGAATTTACCATTGTAACCTTCAACGATGCCAGCTTTTTGTAGGTCGTTTACTGCTTTGTATGCCCAGTGATTGCTAGGAACATCAGAGAACGGGTTTGCGAAAGCAGGAACTGCGAAGGCCACTGTCAGAGCGGTGGTGATAGCTGCTCTTAGAAGACTCTTTTTCATTTGGAATTCCTCCTGCGAATAAAATATATTTGATGGCGCGGGCGACAGGGGGCTCGCCGGACACTGGCGTTCACTTTCCATCGGGATGTTTCGCCGCAGGAGTATCCACGTTTCCTCCGCGCTAGTTCATCTGTCCGGGCTGCGTAGCCGGTGCACCTTGTCGCTTCACAAGGTTATGTTAACTCTATTACGCTGTTGAATGCAATGGTCCAAATTCCGGTAATTTGCTGGAAAAGTCAGGATTGGACCGGCTCGTACAGCGCAGTGAAACATATGGACTAGAGAACGACACCCCCCCGTCGCTACGCGCCACCCCTCTCTAGAGGGGAATGGGAGCAAAGACACGCACATTGGATAGTAACGGGGTCTGCCAGATCGTCCTTTGACCTCTGAGAGGCTTGGGGATGGACCTAGCGATCGTAGTATCTCATATGTTTCATGTTAACATAATTCGACGACAATAACTGAACTCCTGCTTTTCCTAACTGGTACTTTCTGGGGATAGGCAGGTAGAACAGAACAAGAATGGAGAACGGTAGCACTAGCGCCACTAACCACACTAGCCCCACTATGACGACGGAGCAAGAACGATGATCGATATCACTATGCCCACAATGTGGCCATTATAAAAAACCGTACCCGCATAGTGGCGCTCGTGCCGCTTGTGTCGTTTGTGCTACTGTCTGCTACTGTCCTCCGTCTCCCGTTGTTCGTTCATCGGTGAACTTAAAAAGACCTCACCCGTTTTTCAACGGGTGAGGTCTTTAGCTCCGACTCTTACAGAGCCATGGTTTTTAGATTCTCAGATACCTTATAATCAGCTTCGGTCGCTTCCCTGACTTGCTCCAGAGTTACTTCTGGCGCGAGTTCGGTTAGCACCAGACCGTTTTGGGTCATTTCGAAGACGCAGAGGTTGGTGATGATGAGGTCTACCTCGTTTTTGGCGGTTAGCGGCAGTGTGCATTTCTTAAGGATTTTCGGCACCCCACCTTTGGCTGTGTGTTCCATGGCGACGATGACTTTCTTGGCGCCGACGACGAGATCCATAGCGCCTCCCATGCCGGGGACCATTTTGCCGGGAACCACCCAGTTGGCGAGGTTACCTTCCTGGTCAACTTCGAGTGCACCGAGCACGGTGGCTGCGACGTGGCCGCCGCGAATAATGGCGAATGACATGGCGCTGTCGAATACGGCCCCGCCCGGCTGAATGGATACGGGTTTGCCGCCGGCGTTGACGCAGTCAGGGTCGACTTCGCCTTCTAACGCTTTGAGGCCGACAAAACCATTTTCTGACTGGAGAATAATGTGAACAGACGGTGGAATGAAATCGGCTGCCATGGTGGGAATGCCGATACCGAGGTTAACTACGTCGCCGTCTTTAAATTCTTGAGCAACGCGTGTTGCGATAATAGTTTTAACATCCATCTCATCTTCCCCCTAACCCTGAATAATCATATCGACGAAAATGCCGGGGGTCATAACCTGATCCGGGTCGATCTCGCCGATTTCAACGATTTTATTAGCCACGACAATAACGGTCTCCGCCGCCATGGCCATGAGAGGGTTGAAGTTGCGTGATGACCTACGGTAGAGCAGGTTGCCCGCCTTGTCGGCAATATCAGCCCGCAGCAGGGCGACATCAGCTTTCAAGGGCTTCTCGAGCAAAAATTCGCGGCCATCAACGGTAATTTTTTGTTTGCCTTCTTCAACGATGGTGCCAATACCGGTCGGGGTCAGCACGCCACCGAGTCCAGCACCGCCGGAGCGGATTCTCTCAGCCAGAGTCCCTTGCGGAACTAGTTCGACTTCGAGTTCTTTAGCGTTCATTTGCCGACCAGTCTCCGCATTGGTGCCTACGTGGGAAACAATAGCCTTTTTCAGTTGCTTGGCAACGACCAGCTTACCAATGCCGTGATCAGGATAGCCGGTATCGTTGGCGATGACAGTCAGGTCACGAACACCTTTCTCAACCATGCCGTCTACCAGAATTTCCGGCGTGCCGACGGCAAGGAAGCCGCCGATCATCAGGGTCATGTTATTTTTGATTTTTTCTAAAGCTTGTTCTTTCGTAACAATTTTAGCCATGTGTATACCTCCTTCGTGGTAAAGGGGGCGCTACCCCTTGATACAGGAAAAAGTAAGAAACAGTAGTCTTAGAAACTAAGGGACATATTCCACAGAGGACACAGAGTGATAAAGAGGACACAGAGAAAGCTATATAATGAGGCTATATCTTTCGAGCCAGCTGGCAGAACTTCTTTAAGTCTCTACCTCTGTGTCCTCTGTGTGATCTTCATTTCCTCAGTCCGCTTCGCAAACTTATTGTTTCTATGACAGTCAAAGTCTCTTTAGCCGCGTTCAACAATGGTGGCAACGCCTTGACCACCGCCGATACAGAGGGTTGCTAGACCAAGTTTCTTATCGTTTTGAATCATGTTGTGTAAAAGCGTAACCAGGATGCGTGCGCCGCTGGCGCCGATTGGATGGCCAAGGGCAATAGCGCCACCGCGGGTGTTGACGCGTTCTTTCAGGAAGCCGAGTTCTTTGCCGACTGCGAGGAATTGGGCAGCGAAGGCTTCGTTAGCTTCGATGAGATCGAGATCGTTGATGCTGAGATCGGCTTTAGCAAGAGCTTTGCGGGTTGCAGGCACAGGTCCCATGCCCATGATGCTGGGATCAACGCCGCCGGAACCATAAGAACGAATCTTGGCTAGAGGCTTAATGCCGAGTTCTCTGGCTTTTTCAGCGCTCATAATGACCAGAGCTGCCGCGCCGTCATTGATGCCTGAGGCGTTAGCCGCAGTGACTGTGCCGTCCTTTTTGAAGGCAGGTTTCAAGCCGCCGACGCTTTCCACAGTGGTATTCGCTTTGGGATATTCGTCAGTATCAAAAACGATATCGCCTTTTCTGCCTTTAATGGTAACAGGGACGATTTCATCTTTGAACAATCCGTCAGCAATAGCCTTCGTCGCTTTCGTCTGTGACTCATATGCCAGCTGGTCTTGATCTTGGCGGGTAACGCCGAATTTTGCTGCCACGTTCTCAGCAGTAATGCCCATGTGATAGTCATTGAACGCGCACCATAATCCGTCTTGGATCATGACATCCGTAACTTTAGAGTTGCCCATCCGGTAGCCCCATCTAGCTTTAGCATCTAAGAGATATGGTGCATTGGTCATGCTTTCCATGCCGCCAGCCACAACGATGTCGGCATCGCCGCAGAGGATGGCTTGCGCCGCCAGATTGACAGTTTTCAGACCGGAGCCACAGACCTTATTGATGGTGTAAGAGGGTACTTCAACCGGCAAGCCGGCTTTAATCGAGGCTTGTCTGGCCGGGTTTTGGCCCAAACCAGCTTGTAAAACGTTGCCAAAAATGACTTCGTCGACTTTTGCAGGGTCGACTTTTGCCCGCTCGAGCGCCTCCTTGATAACGATAGCGCCTAAATCGGTAGCCGATAGGGAAGCAAGTCCACCGTTAAAACTGCCGATGGCAGTTCTGACCGCACTGGCAATTACCACTTCACGCATAGCTAACACCATTCCTTTCATTACATATGTACTAGCAAGTATGCAAATTTCGTGCCAAGAACAAGAAGAAAGGCCACAATAGGGGATACGTTAACGGGAGTCCGCGGATTTGAGAAACGCTAACCGCAGAGTGCGCAGAGGGTACGATGAGGGCTACTGGTCTGTATTTTCCAGCTCCGCTGGAAGGGTAGGTTGGTTAACCGTAGAGTACGCTGAGGGGGCACAGAGGGAACGGAAAACAGCCTTATGAACCGTAAAAAAATAATAACCCTTTGCGCGTATCCGCTTTAACCACTTTTGCGATTTTATTATCTTCGCAACCCTCTGCGAACCCTCCGCTAACTCTGCGTACTCTGCGGTTATCGCAACCTTTCCTCTGTATACGCTGCGTACTCTGCGGTAAATCCGCGCCGTTATTGCGCAGTTTTTTGCACAGGTGACTACTTTTTAGTCATTGGACAGAGGCTCAGTGGGATTGAGCAGGCCGTAGTCACCGAGCTTATAGAGCAGCGCCCGGCGGCTCATGTCTAGGGTCTGGGCGGTTTTCACTTTATTGCCGTTGTGTTGTTTGAGGGCGCGGTTGATCACTTCTTTTTCCACTGACCGCAATATCTCACGCAAGGTACCGGTGGAAGGAATCTCGACTGGTGATTTCTTAGTTTCGTTCAGTCTTGGCAGGTCATCAACGCCGATAACGCCGCCTGACATGATGACAGAACGCTCGATTACATTAGCAAGTTCCCGGACGTTGCCTGGCCAGTTATAGGCTTTGAGGCGCTCAACAGCCGCCGGAGTGATGCAGGGCGGGTCCTGATGCATTTCAGCGGCGAAACGTCGTAAAAAAAACTCAATAAAGGCAGGGATGTCCTCGCGCCGCTCCCGCAATGGCGGTACGCTTATGGGAACAACCTTAAGCCGGTAATAAAGATCTTCGCGGAACTGGCCGTGCTCGATCATTGCCTCCAGGTTACGATTAGTCGCAGCGATAATTCGGACATCTGATTTTAGCGTCTCCGTACCACCAACCCGCTCATACTCCTTCACTTCCAGCACGCGTAGTAGTTTGACCTGCAGCGAAGGCGTCAACTCGCCGACTTCATCCAAAAAAATGGTTCCCTGGTTGGCTAAATCGAACCTGCCCAGCTTTCGAGCGGTAGCGCCGGTAAAAGCACCGCATTCATAGCCGAAGAGTTCGCTCTCCATTAAGCCGCCTGGCAGAGCGCCGCAATTGACTTCGACAAAAGGTTTTTCGCTGCGCAGGCTGTTTTGGTGAATGGTTCTGGCAATTAGGCCTTTGCCGCTGCCGCTTTCGCCGGTGATCAAGACGGTGGCACTGGCCTGAGCAACCCGGCCGATCGTTTTATATACCTGCTGCATAGGAGGACTGGAACCGATAATTTGACTGGCTTGTCGCTTTTCGCCGACCGAATGTCGCAAAACGGCGACCTCGTCTTTGAGCCGCTTCATTTCAACGGCTCGCTCCAACACCACCCGCACCTCGCTGATGTTTGAGGGTTTTACCAGATAGTCAAAAGCGCCCTTTTGCATGGCCTCGACCGCCGTATCGACTGTGCAGTGAGCAGTCATCAGAATAATGGCGATGTCAGGCAATTCCTCATGGATGGCAGTGAACGCTTCCATTCCATCCATTACCGGCATGAGGATGTCCATCAAAATGACTGTTGGGTGCTGGCTACGTGATTTTTCGACTGCCTCTAAGCCATTTTCGGCAGTGAGTACTTCATAGCCGGCTTTTTGGGCAACTTCCTGCAGCAACCGCCTCACATGAAGTTCGTCGTCAACTACCAATATTTTCGCTTTCATGGACTATACCTCCTGATTCCGGCAAACTGATCGTAAACGTACTGCCAACGCCGACTGTCGAATCAACACTGATTTTACCGCCCCAGTTTTGGACAAAGTGTTGTGCCACCGATAGACCGAGACCGGTACCCTTTTCTTTTGTTGTAAAAAACGGATCAAACAAATGCGCAATCAGTTCTGGCTGTATGCCCATTCCGCTGTCCGCAATACGGATGTTGATCATTTTATCCTCTGGCTGATAGTCGATCGCCACCGTCAAGCGACCGCCTGCTTCCATGGCTTGGAGAGCATTAATCATAATATTGAGGAAAACTTGTTTGAGATTTTCACTGTCGGCGATGACAGGCGGAATCGTGCAGTAGGAGCGATCGATGACAATCTGATTCCGTCTGGCTTGGGACTCAATTAGCAATAGCGCATTATCGAGAACAGTAGTTACATCGACCGGTGCTTTCAAGCCCTGATCTGAAGCTGGGCGAGCTAAGCAAAGTAGCTGCTCAATAAGTCGGTTCATTCGGTCTGTTTCCTTGACAATGATGCCTGTGTATTCGGCGGTTTCGTCCTGATCGCGGGTCTCGTTAAGCAGTTGGGCAAAGCCCTTAATCGCCATTAAAGGATTGCGTATCTCGTGCGCCAGACTGGCTGCAATTTCGCCTGCTGCCGCCAGTCGCTCGGCATGTTGGACTTGCTCTTGGAGCTTTTTCTTTTCCGCCAAATGGCTCACCAAATCATTAATGGCTGATGCAATTTCGCCGATTTCGCCCGGCATTAGCGGCAGCGTGTCAGGAAATTTGCCGCGAAGGGTCCGTAAGCCGGTTTTTATCTTGTCAACATCAGCTACGATGCGGTCGATCACGTGAAATACGCCGGCAATCCCAATGATTATTCCGACGATAAGTAGAAAAAATATCTTTTTCTTCATGGCGCCGATCTGTTGTTCGATGTCTGCTGTCATTTCATTGGCCCAGATATAGCCAATAACTTTGCCTTCTCTAATGACTGGGAACATGGCATTCATAATCATACCACGCACGAGGGAACCCTCTTGAACGTGAGGCTTTCCAGTTTCCATTACAATGCGGCCTCCATGACTGTCACCAATCGCTATACCCACTGTATCGCCATACGTATGGCTAGGGCCATAGGTCAATATCGCATCTAGTTCTTTCGAATAGTAGCCAACGCCGATACCTGGATAGGAGTCGGCTACCTGGTCGGTGATTTTTCGGAGCTCACGGCTAAGAACGGCAACCTGTATCGACTTTGGCGCATTAGCTACAGCAAATTCCTCGACAATGTCGCGGTAATTTCCGACAAGCGCCTTGTCGAGCATGGAAGTCGCACCGAACAGCTTGCGTTCTTTTTCCATCAGCAATGCTTTTTCGGCTGTGAGGGTGAGAAAATAACCAGTCACAAGGACCGGTACAGCGACGACGAAGATGATGAGCAGGAGTAAGCGTGAACGAAGGGTTTGGGGCATTTCTTATCACCTCGTGCGGATCTTATCGGGCGGTGATACGGGCCCATCTGCGTTGTTATCCCCGGAAACCCATTGCTTGCGTACCCCGCGTACGCGGCGCGGCTGGGTCTCCGAGTCTGCCTAGTATCTGGACCCGTCTGACCGCCCTAGGAACGGTTTAATATGTACGAAATACGGATACTGGGGACGGAGTGGCAACGATAGGAATACAGGATTCGTTTCAATGGGCTGAAACATTGCGGATTATAAAATTCTATTAATTGAAAATTTTCTAAATACTTATAATAAATCTTTTCTACTATTCTAGAGTATTAGGGAATCATTGACTAACGACTGCCAAGTCTGCTTATTTACACTTTACCATATTTCAGCATAGGTCGCTACTTAACTCGGCATAAGGAAAGACAAAAGCGTTTTAGCGCAACAAGAAACCTCGTTCCCAGACCGTTCAGAAATGCCCAGATACTAGGCAGCCCCCAAAATCCAGCAGCGCCGCGTACGTTCGCAGGTACGCAAGCAATGGATTTTGGGGGCAACAACGCAGATGGGCGTTTATCAACGGTCTGACGCCAGCGGGGGCACCGCTGGCTTGAGGTTAGTTAGATAACATAGGTTTGACTTCGATATTGATCTTGAGCGGGCCGACGGTGTGGATGTTGTCGGTGGTGATAGCGGAGAGGGTGACAGGACCACGGACGCCTTGCAGTCGTTTGACGGCGTCGAAGAGTTGCGAGCCGCTGATGGCGCCGACTGTGCCTTGCAGCGGGTCAGGCAGAACGCCTTTGCGGACGGCCTCGGCGTTGACTTTCTGCAGGAACAGCAGCATCGTTTCTTCGGCTTTGCGCGAATCCGGTGCGGTGATGGTTTCGCTGTAGACAGCTTTATCTTTGGCATATAGTAGGTTGTTGGGGAAAACTTCAAACTGGCCGATGACAGGCTCGCCATAGATGGTATTGCCTGACGCCAGGATGCGGACAACATATTCGTCAGAGGAGCGGTCAAGCAGATTGACCAATTCATCAAAATCGGTTTGAGATATCCATAGGGCTTCAACCCGTTTGTCTGACATGCCCATTTTGTCGAGAACAACAAAATTGGTCCGCAGAATGAGTTCGCCAAGGGCTTTGGCGGTGGCGTCGCGTGTTTCGCCGCCTCTGATGGCTGAGGTTGCCAGCGCTTCACCGGCGCGGAAGACGATTGAACCTTCACGAACAATCTGCATGCCGCGCTTGAGGTTAGTTGTCAGGTCGTTGAGACGTTTGACATCGTCCTCCAGCTTTATTTTCGAGCTGTTGAGCTCTGCCACCCGCTGATCCAACTGTTGTTTGGTCTTAACCAGACCGTCGATTTCCTGTTGCGCCTTGCCCAGGTCGTTCTTGGCGACGGCATAGTCTGTCTGGATTTTACCCAGGGCTGCAGCTGCGCGGTCGCGCTCTGCCGCGACGGTTTCCAGTTCGCGGGAAATGTCGGTAAGCTGCTTGGCGGTTTCTTGGATTTTTTGGGTCAGTTCAAGGTATTCCTTGGTTTTGGCTTCAAGCGCCTCCCGACTGACGGTGAGCTCGCCGTTTTGTTTGAACACTTCTTCACTAAGTGAGCCGAGCTCAGCTTTTAATGCTTCCATTCCGAACAAAGCGGTACGAACATCGGTAGAGACCAGAGTAAGAATGCCCAAGGTAGTTGCGGCGATCAGAAAGCCGGTTATGATGGTAACCAAGATGGAGGTGTGTTTCGGGCGCAAGCCAAACACAGTCAGCTTCTTCTTGCCAACTTTGGTGCCAAGCTTGTCACCGATATAGGCAATAGCGCCACCCATGATGACGATAACCACGATTAATGCTATGCCGAACATGAAGACACACCTCCTAAGAACGAGTGTAAAAACGGAAATTTGAACCGCAGAGGGATCTAGGCTAGGGTACGTTAACCGCGGAGTACGCAGAGTTAACAGAGGATCACAGAGGGTTAACGGAGGATGACCTATTTATTATTATAAAATACGCAGCCCTCTGCGAACCCTCAGCGTACTCTGCGTACTCTGTGGTTAAGGCAGCCGCCTATTCCAAGTCCCCGTTTACCTCGACGCTTTGCGAATCAAGAATACTCCGGCGATGATCCCAGCCAGGTTTGGTATCCAGGCTGCGAGCATGGGATAGATGGCGCCGCCTTGGCCAAGGGCATTAAATATTGTCATGACAGTATAATAGGCGAAGATAATGATAATGCTGAGTCCGAGGCCGATGGAGGAACTGGTACGGTGCGGCTGCAATCCGAGCGGCGCGCCGATCATGGCAAAGACTAGGCTGGCCATCGGAATGGTGATTCGCTGGTGCAGCTCGGTTTCGTATTTGCCAGATTTGACGAATTCACGTTTAAGGGTTTTAATGTATTGTTTTAATTCGCTGATGCTCATCTCCTCTGCTTTTTTTTGAGCAGTAGAGATGCTTTGCGGATTTTTATCGACCGGCATAATCTGTTTATCAAACTGCAGCGAGCGCTGAACTTTTCCTTCGGTGGACAAATCGTGGATGACGCCGTTTTGCATAATCCACTGACTACCTTGCCATATGGCTTTCTCAGCATTCTCGACGCGAACTAGTTTATCTGCTTCAAACTCTTGGATGGTAATGCCATACATCGTGCTGTCAGATTCCTCAAAACGGCGGGCGTACGTCAGACGTTCAAGACTTCCCTGATCGACTTCTTTAATAACAATGTGTTCTTGTGAGCGCGGCTTGGTGTTCTTTTCGATTTCATAACGTACTAAATTGTTGTAAGCTGCTTTTGACTGTGGCACGACTTTCTCGCTGAACACCATGGAGAAGATGCTGACAGCCAACGCGGCGACAAAGACTGGCGCAGTCAGCCGATAAAAGCTAATACCGCCGGATTTCATGGCGATGATTTCGCTCGAGGACGAAAGTCGGCCAAAGGACATGAGCGAAGCTAACAGCATCGACATCGGGAAGGTCATCACGATGATCTCCGGCAGGCTGTAGACAAATAGCTTGATGACAATATCAACACCTGCACCATATTGGGTGATATACTGCGCGATGCGGTACAATGTACCGCCGCCGATGAAGATGCTTGAAAAAGCGCCAACACCAAAGACGAATGGACCGAGCAGTTCTTTGAAAATGTATTTATCTAATATACGCATGTAGTTTTCTTCTCCCAAGCCTGCGGCTGGCGATATGCGGCGCCTAACTGCGTTGCCCTGGTTCCGTGATCCTCAGCGTACCTCCAGTACGCTTCCGGTCCCGGCCCTGCGAGCGCCTTGTTATGCTTGCATCTCCCCAGCCTCGGCAACATATTTCTGTTTCTAATCCGCAGGAGGCTTGATGAGTAAATTACAGCGAAAACTTCTCCCCAAGATAGAACTTTTTGGCGATGTCGCTGTTGGCGATGGTTTCGCTATCGCCGGCGATAAGGATTTTGCCTTCGTTGAGTATATAGGCTTTGTCGACGATACTGAGTGTCTCGCGGACATTGTGGTCTGTGATCAGAATGCCGATACCGCGGGTTTTCAGGTAACTGATGATGCCTTGGATGTCGTCCACCGCCAGCGGGTCAACGCCGGCAAAGGGTTCATCAAGAAGGATGAAGGCCGGCTCAGTGGCCAGGCTGCGGGCGATTTCAACACGGCGGCGTTCGCCGCCTGATAGCATCGAGCCCATGCGATCACGTACATGCGTGATTTTGAATTCAGCCAGCAAGCTTTCCATTTTATCATGCTGCTCGGCTTTCGTCAATGTAGTGGTCTCAAGAATAGCCAGCAGGTTATCTTGTACGCTCAGTTTGCGAAATACTGATGCTTCCTGTGGCAGATAACCGATGCCATAGCGTGAACGGCGATACATCGGCAAATTGGTAATATCTTCGCCATTGACGAAGACTTTGCCTGCATTAGGCTGCTCCAGACCGACAATCATATAAAAAGTTGTGGTCTTACCGGCGCCGTTCGGACCTAATAAGCCGACGATGCTGCCCTGGTCAACCCGCAAGCTGACGCCATCGACGACATTACGTTCTTTAAATGTTTTAACCAGGTTTTGAGTTTCAATATACATCTATACTGTGCCGCCTTTCGCGGTTACTTGCTGGTCGGCGCGATGACGATTTTCGTCCGGCCGGTAGCGTCTACTGCTTTGTCATCCATATACAGGGTGAGGGTTTGACCAACAATAGTGTTCCCGTCCTGGACGGCGTGGGCATTGCCTGTAAGCACGATTTTCCCTTGTTCTCCCGGCTTAGCTCCATAATAGACGGCATGGTCGGAGCTGGCCTGCAGCTTGCGCTGTTCGCTGTTAATCTTGACATTACCTTGAGCGACTGAGCGCTTTTCCTGGAAAAATGTCTCCATCCGGTCTGCGGTGATGGTGCCATCAGCGTTGACCAGTTTTGCGTCTTTTTCGACAACAGCTAACTGTCGGTCGCTGAAATAATCAACCTTGGGGGCAGTTAGGCGATCAGCGCCATTTACCAATACCACGTCGCCGGTGGCGATCATTTGCTTGTTGCCTTCCAGGCTTTCCACTTGATCTGCCGTTAAGGTCATATTGTCTTGAATGCCTTTGACACCACCGGTCATGATTCCTGCCTGGGTTTTGGCATTATAATCAGCTTTTAAACCGGTTAGGGTCAAAGTACCTTGAATCAGTTTGACGCCGTTTGCGCCAGAGGCCACCATCTGACCGGTCTTTGAGTTGTAGTCAATGACATCCGCTTCCAGACGAAACGGTTCTGTCGCTTTTGCTTGCAGGCCTGTGGTTAGACTGAATAGTGTGAGTACAATCAGACCTACTACAGTCAATCGGTTATTTTTCATAGGGCACCCCCTCCGCTCACGACTTTTGCATTGCCGCGAACTTTAACTTTTTCCATATCGACATCACTTTCGAGTTTATCACCAGTTATAACAGTGCCCTGTTTAGTGAGTTTGACACCGCCGTCAGCAAAGAACCAGCGGAGCTGGCCGGCCCAACGCACTTGTGGAGCGGTGAAGGTTGCACCATCGTTTGCCGAAACCGCCGACACTTCACCTTCTAGGAAAACTTCTTTGCTGACTGTGTCAGCAACTCCCTTATGGGCAATCATAGTAACAGAACTGCCATCGTCGCGGTAAAAGGTCCCTTTGACATTGGTTAAGTATATCTTTTTTGTCGTTTCATCTACAGTAGCCGTTTCAGCGCTGAACTCCCAGAGACGCTTACCGTCTTTTTCCTCCACCAGGTCCGTCTTTTCAAACGATATTTCTCGTTTAGACGGATTCTGTGGACCGGAAGCCTCAGGAGCGATGGTCTCTTCTCGGAAAAAATAATACAGACAGCCTAGTAAGAATAGACCTACCAAGGCATATACAAGGGCGGTTCGTTTGTTCATTGCATATCACCTCCACTCGCGGCTCGGCCGTGATGCGGGTCACGCCAACGTTTGTGGAACCAGATCCAATGATCTGGATATTGGCGAATGATGTCTTCTATAATCTTGCTCATCTTAGCGGTAAATGCAGTTATGTCTTCAGCCTGATGGCCGGTGTGTTCAAAGTGATGCGGCGGTTGAACCAAAATACGATGACCGCCTTCTGGGCGTCTGACAATAAAGATAGGTACTACAGGACAGCCTAGCTTGGCGGCAAAAACGCTGATGCCGCTGTGGGTAGATGACGGTTTGCCAAAAAAGTCGAGGGTGATTCCGGTTTTACCGGCGTTTTGGTCGGAAATAAGACCTACAGCTTGGCCGCGCTTAAAGGCCTTGACAAGGCCAAGCACTTCGTTGCCACCTTTAGCATACACTTCCATTCCCACATGCTGGCGGTATTCAGTAAGCAAACGAGTATGTTGATCATTGGGCTGGCCTTTGAAAACAGCAGCCAACGGGTAACCATTCAATGCTAAACCCGCCCCCAGCCACTCCCAATTACCGAAGTGGGCTGCGAGGATGGCAATACCTTTGCCTTCAGCCATGGCTGCGTCAAGATAGTGACGGTTCTCAATGTCTACGTAGTTATTAATCGTTGTCTTATTCAATCTGGGCATATACATAATTTCGAGAAATGTTTGCGCCAAGTTGATAAACAACTGACGAATAGTCTTCTCTGCTTCCTCTGGCGACAGGTTCATCCGTTCCTGGATCTGCGTCAGGGCTAATTTCCGCTGCGATTTGGCCAGCAGGTAGTATAGGCGACCCAGTCCTTTCCCTAAGCTCAGCAGAAGGCAGTACGGGAGGAGGCATAGTATGCGGCTGATTGTTTTTAATATCCAGTATTGCATTGATTAGCCCCTCCTCTCTATCTATGATTGGTGGCGGAACACGACACACCCCGGCGCTACGCGCCACCCCTCTCCAGAGGGGAAGAAGGTTCGACGTTAACCGCAGAGTACGCTGAGATCGCAGAGGGCTCATGGAGGGATGACCTATTTATTATTATAAAATACGTAACCCTCTG
The DNA here is from genome assembly GCF_001611555.1 of Anaerosporomusa subterranea. Lineage (NCBI taxonomy): Bacteria > Bacillati > Bacillota > Negativicutes > Acetonemataceae > Anaerosporomusa > Anaerosporomusa subterranea. The sequence continues at coordinate 551,796 of NZ_LSGP01000017.1, read as the reverse complement.
CACAACTCTGCGTATTCTGCGGTTCGCGTTCAACCGCTACTGCTGGGTCTCTATTGGCCCCACGGCCATGTATTGTTCCACTACCCAATCCCATTTGTCCTGGGCTTTGAGGATGTATTCAATGATCTCGCGCACTGCGCCGCGACCGCCTTCGTGGCTAGCGATGTAGTGGGCTGCGGCTTTGACTTCAGGTACGGCGTTGGCCACCGCGCAGGCGAGGCCGGCGCGTGACAGAACAGGCAGGTCGTTGAGATCGTCGCCGACATAGGCAATGTTATCAAGTGTTAGTCTGTGTTTGCTGAGCAGTTCGTTTAGAGCAGACACTTTGTCCATGCTACCTTGATAGAGGTCGCCGATTTTCAGTTCTTCACCGCGGCGACGAACCATTTCGCTGTTACGTCCGGTAATGATAGCTGTTTTAAGACCGGCTTTATGCGCTGCCGCAATGCCGAGACCATCCTGTGAGTGAAATACTTTAAGGATTTCGCCGTCATTACCAAAGATCAGCTGGTTATTTGTCAGTACTCCGTCCACGTCCAAAACCAATAGCCGGATTTGGCGGGCGCGGTCTACTCTATCCATTATACCACTCCTTGGCGCAATAAGTCAGTAAGGTGAATCATACCAATCGCCTGGAACTCTTTGTCTACTACCGGCAGCACGGTGACCGGACGCGGCTTGTTGTTTTCCATGATCCGAAGCGCCTCTGCCGCCAGTCGGTCGGGAGTAATGGTGCGCGGCATCTTCGTCATCAGTGAAGCGACCGGTTTGTCGAGAAATTCGTGGCCTTTTTCCAGACCGCGGCGAATATCGCCATCGGTAATCAGGCCGACTAATTTGCCGCCATCAACAACGGTTGTTGCGCCAAGACCTTTCTCCGTGATAACAAATAGCGCTTCTTTGACAGTTTTATCGAGTGTAATAAGTGGATTGTCTTCGCCTTGGTGCATGACAGCTTCGACTGTCAGCAGGAGCTTACGGCCTAAAGCGCCGCCTGGATGAAATACAGCAAAGTCCTCAGGCCGGAACTTGCGGGCTGATAACAGCGCAATAGCCAGAGCATCGCCCATGGCGAGGGTCGCGGTGGTGCTGGCAGTCGGCGCGAGCCCCAGCGGGCAGGCTTCTTTTTCTACAGAGATGTCGAGAACTACATCGGCATGTTTAGCCAAAGTAGATTGGTCGCGACCGCAAAAAGCGATGATCGGCGCGCCGATTCGTTTTATAGAGGGCAGAATCGCCAGCAGTTCTGACGTCTCGCCACTGTTAGAGATCGCGATGACAACATCACTGGCAGTCACCATGCCTAAATCGCCATGAATGCCCTCAGCAGGGTGGAGAAACAGCGACGGCGTGCCAGTGCTGGCGAGTGTCGCGTTAAGCTTCCTGCCGATAATGCCAGACTTGCCCATGCCGGTGACAACAACCCGCCCCTGGCAGGCTATAATCATATCAATGGCAGCAGAAAACTGCCCATTAATCCGCGGTATGAGCGCAGTGACTGCCTCAGCCTCGATGGTGAGGACGGTTTTAGCTTGTTCGAGAATATTGGACATAGTAAAACCTCCCGAGTAGTGACAAAGGGACGGGGGACTCTTTACCACAGAGTACGCAGAGTTAACAGAGGGTTACGGAGGGCTGCCCTATTTATTTTTGTTATAATTCCGAGCCCTCTGCGAACCCACAGCGTACTCTGCGTACTCTGTGGTTAATGTTCCTCTGGTTAACGTCCCTTCGTCATCTATGTTTCCGTGCTACATTATCTATCGCCTGCACATCTTTCAGCAGGTCTTCCAGTTGATCTAGGTACAGCATGTTCGGGCCGTCAGACAGAGCCTCGGCTGGGTTGTCGTGGACTTCCATGAATAGGGCGTCGACACCGGCGGCAACGGCGGCACGAGTAAGGTTTGGAACGAATTCACGCTGACCGGAGGAAGAGGTGCCAGCTCCGCCGGGTAGTTGAACACTGTGGGTGGCGTCGAACACGACTGGATAGCCGAGTGAACGCATGATCGGTAGGGCGCGCATGTCGACAACCAGGTTGTTGTAGCCAAAGCTGAAGCCGCGCTCGGTCAAAAGAATTTTTTCATTGCCGGCTTCACGGATTTTATTGATGACGTTTTTCATATCCAGCGGGGCTAGGAACTGGCCTTTTTTGACGTTGACAACTTTACCGGTCAAGCCTGCCTGGTAGACAAGATCGGTCTGGCGGCAGAGAAAGGCCGGGATTTGCAAAATGTCGAGAACTTCAGCGGCAGGTTCGACCTGAGTCGCACAGTGAATATCGCTGACAACCGGCACACCTAGCTCTTCGCGGATGGATTTGAGTATAGCGAGACCGTCGGTTAAGCCTGGGCCGCGGAATGAGTTAAACGAAGATCGATTGGCTTTGTCAAACGAGGCTTTGAAGATATAGGGCATGCCCAGACGGTCGGCGATGGCTTTGATGCCACGGCCAATAGCCAGAGTACGCTCATAACCTTCGATGACACAAGGTCCGGCAATCAGGACAACGGGATTTTTGCCGCCAACGGCGATAGAACCGATAGAAACTGTATTCATAGTGGTCAACTCCTTTTCAAAATGAGGTCCGGTGAGGAGGCAACGTTTAACTGTAGAGTACGCGAGGTTCGAACATGCGTAACCGCAGAGTACGCAGAGATCGCAGAGGGCTACGGAGGGTAGCGTTTTTTGTTAAGGTGAGTCTTAAAGCGAGTATGATATGCTTGCGTATCCCAGCTCCGCATACTCTCTAGTTCCACCTATTTGCCAGCAGAGTTGGCAAATAAGAGCATTACCCTCTGCGAACCCTCAGCGTACTCTGCGTACTCTGTGGTTAACACGTTCTGGCCTCTGGCTATTTGCGGTTAGCGTACTCCATCTTTGCGTAGATTTCGTTTACCCGCTCCAGGTCTTCCGGCGTGTCGACGCCGATGAAGCGGTGATCGGTTTTTAGTACTTTGATGCGGTAGCCGTGGTCGAGGGCGCGGAGTTGTTCTAGGGACTCGGTCTGTTCGAGCAGGGTAGGTGGTAGTGAAGCGTATTTTAGCAAGAAGTCACGGCGATAGGCATAGACGCCAATGTGTTTATGCCAGTGCATGGCTTCTGGTTTAGTGCGAGGGTAAGGAATGAGTGAGCGGGAGAAATACAGGGCATAGCCGGACAGATCGGTGACGACTTTGACGACGCTAGGGATCTGGAATTCGCTTTCATTCAGTTCGGTCATCAGGGTTGCCATGCTTAGATCAGGGTCAGTATCAAATGCTGCAGCCAGTTGGTCGATGACCGCGGGTTCGATGAGCGGCTCATCGCCTTGGATATTGATGATGATGTCATAGTCGGGACAATTTGCGGCAACTTCGGCCAGTCGGTCTGTCCCGGTCGGGTGGTCTGGCGAAGTCAGCATAGCTTGTCCGCCAAAGGCAGTGACCGCATCATAGACGCCCTGGTGGTCGGTCGCTACCAATAAGTTTGCCGGACGCTTGGCCCCAAGAGCCCGCTCATAGACGCGTTGAATCATTGGTTTGCCTGCGATGTCAGCTAGCGGCTTGCCGGGCAAACGCGTAGAGGCGTAGCGAGCAGGAATTACACAAAGGATGTTCATGTCCTAACCCTCCTGTTTGCGGATTGAGCCGTCTGTTATTGCCTGTCTGATATAGTCAATAAATTCACCGGCACTATCAGTAAGTTCGACTTCGATGGTTAGCACATATACTGGTAAAGGCCGATGCGAATGGATGAATTCTGCCGGGATTTTGACTGCGTCTTTCTCTGTGGTTACCAGCGCCTGAGCGCCAACATCGACTGCTTGCTGCATAAGCCGCTGCATTTCGCTCATCGCATAATCATAATGATCCGGATAACGCACTGCGGCAATCATGTCTGTTGCCAGGTCGGACAGTGTCTGTTCAAAGGACGAAGGATTGCCGATGCCGGAGAAGGCTAAAACCTTGACTTCCTTTAGGGTATCTGGCGGCAGAATCGCAGTTGACGCGTCTTTGTACCAACATTCGACCTCGCTGAAGCCTTGAGGACTATGAACACTTTCCAGAACAATGGCCTTGTCATTATAGCGAGCCAAGGTGGAGCGAATGGTGGTCAACGCCGCATCGCTGGACTGGTCAACTTTTGTCAGCAGAACAGCGTCAGCTCTGTCTAGGTTTTGCAGTGGCTCGCGCAGAGTTCCGCGCGGCAGTAAATAATTATTGCCAAAAATATTAAGAGCATCAATCAGCACAATATCAATGTCGCGAGCCAGTTGCCAGTGTTGGTAGCCATCATCCAGAATGACTACATCTACCTTGAAAACTTCGCTAGCGTATTGTCCGCTGAGGATGCGATTCTTGCCGATTAATACTGGTATGCCTGGCAGATTTTTGGCTAATTGGTAGGCCTCATCGCCTGCCTCACCAGCAGTCATATAAATGTGCTTGCCGTCTGAAACAACACCCACTTCGCCTTTCCAGTCTGAGCGATAGCCGCGATTAAGAATGGCGACCTTGAAGCCCTGATCACGGATCGTAGCTGCCAGTTTTTGCGCAGTCGGCGTTTTGCCTGTGCCGCCAACAGTAATGTTGCCTATGCTAATAACTCGGCAAGGTAGGCGATGTTGACTAAAGATTGCTTTTTTATACAGAAACAGTCGAAGCGAGATTGCCCAGCCATATATCTGAGACAGAACTCTGAGCAAAGCTAACAGAAGCGTGGCAACCACGCCTCGCTCCTCATCATGAACTAGTCTGTATAGATATGCGGTTATGGCTTCACGTAGGTTCATAACGGTTCCGCCTTCTGTTAATTGGATTGTCTCAATACGATAAACACGAGCGGCACTAGTGATACACGATCGACACAAAACAGATGTCCTTAGTGGCGATGGTGGCGTCTCGTGGCGCTAGTGTTCCGTTCCTTGTTCAACAATGCTTTTAATAAATGCAGCGCTGCGGGTTGAGGCACCCCGGTTCTCGATAATGACAGCAGCTGCGTTTTCGCCCATCTGTTTACGTTTGTCGTGGTCTGACAATAGATCTTTGATAGCGGCTGCTAACTCGGTTGTACTTTGGACGGTTAGGCATGCGTTTCGCTGGGTTAACAGAGCGTAGCTGTCTTTAAAATTAAACATATGAGGTCCGACCAGGACCGGTTTTGCGTGCGCGGCCGGTTCGAGGACATTGTGTCCTCCCTGCGGAATCAAGCTGCCACCGACAAAGATGATGTCGCCAATACTATAGATCGCACCTAGCTCGCCAATGGTGTCTAAGAGTATCACATCAGGCTTGTCGCCGCTATAATTCGCCAGTGCTGTCCGCCGAACTACTTGCCAAGAGCTGAAAAGCGCTTCGACTTCGCCTGCCCGCAAAATCTGCCTAGGTGCGAGCACAAGTCGGGCGTTTGGATAGTGCTGACGTACCAGGGCAAAGGCAGTGGCAATGGTATTTTCTTCTCCCGGATGTGTGCTGCCAGCAACAATAACTGGATCGGATGCATCTAGATGCAAGGTCTGATACAGTTCCTGGCGAGCAACTTCAGAGATTTCGCCATAGGTTTGATCAAATTTTGTATTGCCAGTAACGATAACCCGGGCCGAATCTGCCCCCAACAGGCGAATATGCCGGGCATCCTGCTCTGACTGCATGCAAAACAGGGTGATAGCAGCAAGAATATCGTTGAGCACTTTGCCGAGATATTTATAATTTTTTACGCTGCGGTCGCTGATTCGTCCATTAACCATGACGATCGGGATCTTGCGTCTTGAAAGATTGCGAATAAAGTTTGGCCATAACTCAGTTTCGACTAGGACAAAGGCTGCTGGGCGAATACGATCAATAACGTTTGCGGTCAGCAATGATAAATCGATTGGCGAGTGGATAACCGCATCAGCTTCGACCATAATCCGATTAGCCATGGCATAGCCTGCTGTCGTAACTACAGACACCAAAATGGGCCGTTCCGGCATTTGGCGGCGAAGTTCGCGGACTATCGGGCTAGCAGCCACGATTTCTCCGATAGAGGCGGCATGAATCCAGACACAATTACGATGGCCGACAACTTCCAAGACCACTGGCGGCAAAAAGCCCATGCTCTGCCGCCAGCGTCGGCCAAAACCTTTTTCCTTAAATAGTCTATATAAAAAAAACGGAGTAGCCAGCACGACGGCCAAGATGCCAATTAGATTATAAAGCAGCCACATGCTGGTTTCCTCCCTTGCTTTTATTGAAACTAACAAGAACGAAGATACGTGTACCGCAGAGTACGCAGAGATCGCAGGGGGTTACGGAGGGTTCTAGGATATTTGCAGGGATTGGAAGATATGAATGAGCGCCGGGGAAGATTGCTTCGTGCCTCGCAATGACAAAGAAGAGTATTTCTAAACGTGTCATTGCGAGGTACGAAGCAATCTTTTTCTTTGTTATCCCCTTTTCGCCTCATAAACTAGTAGCCCTCTGCGAACCCTCAGCGTACTCTGCGTACTCTGCGGTTGCGTACCCCCTGCCCCGTTCTACCCTTCCATCTTGCCAGCGAAGTTTAGTTTGTATAACTGGCTGTATAAGCCCTCGTTTTCCATCAGTTCAGCGTGTGTTCCCTGCTCGGCGATGTGGCCGTGGTCGAGGACGATAATCTTATCAGCGCGCTGGACGGTGGACAAGCGGTGAGCGATGACAAACGAGGTGCGTCCTACCATGAGTGTGTCGAGCGCTTCTTGAACTAGCTTTTCACTTTCCGCATCTAAGGCGGAGGTGGCCTCATCAAGAATCAGGATGCGGGGGTTTTTAAGAATAGCGCGAGCGATAGCAATGCGTTGGCGCTGACCGCCGGAGAGTTTTGCGCCACGCTCACCAATGTGGGTGTCATATCCTTCCGGCATGGCGGCAATAAAGCTATGCGCGTTGGCCGCCGCAGCGGCTGCGTAGACGGCTTCTTGCGATGCGTCCAGGTCGCCGTAGAGGATATTTTCATAGACAGTACCATTAAACAAGGTCGTCTCTTGGGGTACGACGCCGATCTGCTGGCGCAGTGAGTTGAGTGTGACGGTACGGATATCGATGTCATCAATCAAAATCGAGCCACCGACTGGATCATAAAATCGAGGAATCAAATTGGCAATGGTGGTCTTTCCTGCGCCACTGGGGCCAACAATGGCAACCATCTCGCCAGGCTTGGCCATCAGGGATACTTGCGTCAAAACCAGGCCGCCACTGCTGTAGGCGAAGTCGATGTCTTTGAATTCGACTCGTCCCTCGATACGAGGCAAGGTAAGCGCATTAGGAATCTCCTGAATTTCCGGCTTAGTATCAAATACGCCAAAAACGCGTTGCGCTGCCGCAAGTGAGCGTTGAATGCTGGCGTAGATGTTGCTTAGACGACGGATAGGATTAGAGAGATTGACAACATAGATCAAAAACGCAATCAACTCACCGGAACTGAGATTGCCATTGATGACTTCCAATCCGCCATACCAGATGATGACAGTAACGCCGATAGCAGCTAGAAACTCAATGATTGGCGAGAGAGTAGCCGACAACTGGACTGATTTCATCTGGGCTTTGAAGTTGCTGGCATTTTCCTTGGCAAAGCGCTCGATTTCGTAATCTTCACGAGAGAAGGACTTAATCACTCGGGCGGCAGAGATGGTCTCCTGCAAAACTGATGTGATATCTGCAGCGCGTTGCTGATTTACGCTACCAGCTTTACGAATTTTCTTGCCAAAGACATTAATCGCGTGCGCGACCAGCGGCATAGTGATCAGCGTGACTAATGCCAGTTTCCAGTGAATGTAGAAAATGACGCCTAGCGAGCCGATTAGGATAAACCCTTCAGTGAACAGGTCAATCAGTTCTTTAGAGACCGTATTTTGCATGGCGCCAACGTCGTTGGTCACATAGCTCATGATCGCCCCAGTCTGGCGGGTTTCATAATAGGATAGGGACAGTGACTGCAAGTGTCTAAACAAGCCTTGACGAATGTCCACAACTACCCTTTGACCAATGTAAGACAATAGGTAGTTCTGTCCAAAGAAAAAAATGCCACGAATCACGTACATCACTAGTATTCCAAGCGCAATAACATTCAGCATATCCAAGTCTTTGTTGGTAAGCACCTCATCGATCACGCTTTTGATGATCCAAGGCACATATAGATTGGTGCCAGCGACAACTGCAATGCAGACTGCGCCAAGTATCAGTCGTGGCATATATGGGCGAACATATTGGATTAGCCGCAAATAGATATTCACTAACTAATCTCCTCTCTTCGGCTGGTCGCCGGCCACAGACAAGATAACCTCTGCCACGCGTTTGACAGCGCCACCAGAACCAAGCTTTTCTGAAACGATGGCCAAATCAGCCAATACCGTTTGCCTCGTCTGTTGATCAGTTAGCAGTGGCAAGGCAGCTTCAGCAATCGCGTCAGGATTGGCGTTATGTTGCAGTAGCTCTGGCAGAATCTTGCGTCCGGCGACAATGTTTGGCAGGCCGATATGGGGAATTTTCACTAATAGCTTACCCAAATAGTAGGTCAAGCTGTTCACTTTATATATGATGACTGACGGCAACTGTAATAGCGCAGCTTCCAGCGTCACTGTGCCTGAAGCGGCGATGGCAACGTCGGCGATGCTCATCAGATCATACGTATGGCCGTGAGTAAAGGAAACCTGTAAACCGCGTTTGGCGACCAAATCGGTTAGCATGTTTTCCGGAATTGTTGATGCGACAGGCAGAAAAAATTGGCACTCAGGCAGCTTTGCCGCGATCTTGGCGGCAGCATCCAATATGTCAGGTAACAGGTTTTCAATCTCTTGCTTGCGGCTGCCTGGCAATAAAAGCAGGACCGGCCTGGCAGGGTCGGCCCCGAAAAAACTGAAGGCTTCCTGACGAGTCATTGTCGGTTTGACAATATCCAAAAGCGGATGCCCTACAAAGACGACATCCGCCCCAGCTTCACGGTATACATCGGCTTCAAACGGGAAAATAGCAGCCACTTTGCTAACAGTCTGGGCGACTTCCTTCGCCCTCCCCTTACCCCAGGCCCATGCCGATGGGCTGATATAGGAGACAATCGGAATCCCCTTGGCTTTAGCGACTTTGGCCAGACGGGTATTAAAGCCAGGGTAGTCGATCACAACCAGGACATCGGGGCGCTCCCTATCCATGATCTCGCCCAGCATATCACGCAAGCGAAACAAGCGTGGCAGATTCTTGATGACTTCGACGATACCAATAACGCCTAGATCGGCAATGTCATAGACAATTTCTACTCCAGCCTCAGCCATGTGACGGCCACCCATGCCGAACATTGTGACATCAGGTGCAAGAGCCTTGAGTGCTTTGGCGACGCTGGCACCATGAAGGTCGCCAGAAGCTTCGCCGGCAGAGAACATGATCTTCATTACGCAATCCTCCTTATCGGGCTCTTCAAGTCCGGTCCCACCTGCGTTTCACCCGTAAAGGGTATGCCGCCAACTCTAAGGCGCTAAAGCGCCAAGAGTTGCGCAATCATCCCAGTGAAGACATTGCTAGCGTACATCCCAGTACGCGTCGCGGCTGGCTTCACAGGGCTGCCTAGTGATGCTATTCAACTGATTCGTATCAGGTGCATGACTAGTCTCATAGGCAACAACATCTGGACCTTTCTGAACGCCCTAGGTATGGACAGCACTAGGGAACAACAGACGAGCTAGGTTCGATTAGGTCCTACTACTTTACGACAATAGTTATATTATTCGCATCAGCGAGTTCAATTACACGGTTGCGGTTGACTAAAAGGGTTTTTCCTGCTTCGATGACTAGGGCGGTGGCGCCGGCGGCGATCATGGAGTTTAAGGTATCGGGGCCGACGGCGGGGACATCGAAGCGCAGATCCTGGCTGGGTTTGGCGGCTTTGGCGACAGTTACGTCGCCGCGTCCGAGCTGACCGCCGCGGAGGATGCAGGCATCAGTGCCTTCGATGGCTTCGACAGCCAGAACGGCGCGGTCTTTAACAACAACGGTTTGTCCAATATCAAGACCGCCGATAGCGCGAGCCATCGAAAGGCCAAAATCCATGTCAGCCAATTCTTGCGGGGCAGGCTGGCGTTTAGTGACTACTCCCGGCTGCGGCAGTAAGGCCCGGATAAAAGCCGTTTGATCAAGAACACCGATGTTGACTGAAGCCAGTTCTTTAACAAAAGCCAGCATGAGAGTATCATCACTAAAGTCTTTTAGACCGGCGAGCATGCGCTTCATCCGGTCATCAACGGTAACCTGGCCGGAAAACATCAATTCCTTGGTCACCTTGCCAAGCAAAGTCGCTTCTTCAACACCAGCGGCAGTGAGTACAGCGATAATTCTGTCTAGTTGACCAATGCTGATCTCATGATAATCGGTAACAACAGTCTTCAATTCAGCATCAACGCTAGGCGTTAACGCGATAGCAGTCACGGCAAAGCCCATGCCGCAAGCAGCACGGGCAAATTCAACCGGCAAACGGCCAATGCCTGCCAGCAATCCAATCCGTTTCAATCTATTCACTCCTTAAAGAAACCAGTGATGCAGCCTTCTAAAAAGGCGGGGGACGTTAACCGCAGAATACGCAGAGTATATAGAATCCGCAGAGGGTTACCGTATTATTATATAAGGCCATAAACCGTGACCTCTGTGTGCTTGTCAAACCCTCTGTGTACTCTGCGGTAAAAGTAACCTTGCCTATTCTTCCCCGTTGTCGCGGCGGCTGCGGGCGATGCCGCGCTCGGCGTTGCGGAGGAAGCGGAGGAAGTGTTCAACTTCTTCACAGGAATCCAGTTCTTGTTCCATGGTGTCAATCGCCTGAGCCAAGCTGAGACTAGAGCGATAAAGGATTTTGTAGGCTTTTTTCATGTTGCGGCGAGCTAATTCGCTCATGCCGGAACGAGACATGCCAACATTGTTCAAGCCCCGCACCTTGGCCGGATGGCCATCAGCGATAACGTAGGGAGGGATGTCCTGGACAACTTTAGACGCGCCGCCGATCATCGCGTTGCGGCCGATCTTAACAAACTGATGGATGCCAGCGAGGCCACCGATAACCGCTCTGTCTTCAACCACAACATGACCGGCCAGAGTGGCGGCATTGGACATGATAACATTGTTGCCGACGATACAATTGTGGGCAACATGCGTATAGGCCATCATTAAGCAATTACTGCCGATGCGGGTCTCTTCACCTTCACCGGTGGCACGGTTAACTGTGGCGCATTCGCGGATTTTTGTATTGTCGCCGATAAATACATAGCTCTTTTCGCCGTGAAACTTTAGGTCCTGCGGCTCAGCGCCAATGGAAGCGCCAGGAAAGATCACACAGTTTTTTCCAATACTGGTCCAGCCGTCAATAACTACGTGGGGGGCGATTTTAGTACCATCGCCAATGACTACGTTTTCACCAATTACCGCATAAGCGCCAATCTCAACATCTTTGCCAATACGAGCGTTTGGGTGAACAACGGCGGTTTCATGAAATTTCCGAAGCGGTATAATGACCGTTTCCGGTTTCATCACTAGATCAACTCCTCTATAAGTCGGGTTGCGTAGTTGCTTTTTCATTATTATAATCCACCCAAAACGCCGTTAATTCGCATTCGATTGAGCGTCGTATTCAGTCATAATGTATGATTATCGAAAATTATATCATTCATTCGCCAAAAAGCAGCGGATTACATCGTTTTTTCTCTTTTTGTTGCCTTGGCCCTTAATTAGTAATGAGGACAAACATGAACTCAGCTTCAGCAACCAGTTCGCCGTCAACAAATGCTTCTGCCCAAATTTTTCCTGTATTGCCGCGAGATTTGATCAACTCGGCGACCATGCGGAGTTGGTCACCTGGCACAACCGGTTTGCGGAATTTTACCCGGTCCATGCCCGCAAAAAAAGCGATTTTACCGCGATTGACTTCAGGTTCTAGCATGGCAACACCACCTACCTGAGCCATAGCCTCCAACAGCAGAACACCAGGCATGATCGGCTTGCCAGGAAAATGGCCCTGAAAGAAGTGCTCATTCATGGTGACGCTTTTGATGCCTACTGCCCGTTTTAAGGGTTCAATTTCAATAATCCGATCCACGAGCAGCATCGGGAATCTGTGGGGAATTATCTTTTGGATTTCTTCGATGTTTAACATGATAGCCTCCTCATTGCGAACTAATCATTCGCGCAAGCTCGGTGTTGATCGCGTGACTGGACTTAACGGCCACGACGTGACCACGGACTCTGCCGACTAAGGCCAAATCGCCGACAACATCAAGAATTTTATGTCTGACCAACTCATCTGGAAAGCGCAATGGAGTCAATGCTTTTTCATGATCATAAACAACAGCATTTTCCAGTGTGCCACCAAGGGCCAAGCCTTGTGCTTGCAAGGCTTCCACCTCGTGCATAAAGCCTATCGTCCGGGCGGGGGCGATTTCCGTTTCAAAAACAGCCGGAGTCAGTTCGTAGTCGCCAAACTGCACTCCCAACATAGGGTGAGGATTGACGGAAGTAAAACTAATACGAAAACCGTCATAAGGCATAATAGCGATAAATTTATCCGGCAATCGGACAGCGAGGGCTTCTCGAACAGTAATGATGCTAGCAGGCGCATCTTGTTCAACAATCCCTGCCTGCTGAATTAGATGAATAAAGGGTAACGAGCTACCGTCTGCGACTGGTGGCTCAACTGCGTCGATATCAACCTGGCAGTTATCCACTCCTAAGGCGGCAAAAGCGGCTAATAAATGTTCTACTGTGAACACTTTCGCAGCTCCGTGTTCGAGAGTCGTTGCCCGCATAGTGCCAGTGACATTAGCAGTGCAGGCTTTCACCTGAGGCGCACCAGCCAGGTCTGTACGGACAAAAACAATACCGGTTCCCTCAGGCGCCGGTCTCAGCGTAATCGAAGCACTGCGGCCAGAGTGCAGGCCGGTACCGGAAAAATGTGTCACAGAGGCCAGAGTAGTTTGACGCTGCATGTAGTTCCTCCAAAATATGAAATACGAACACGATGTGTGAAGAGATATAATTATAGCCCTGCTGCGATGATAGGATTAGAAAGACATTCTATTGCCTATTCTACAAAAAAACAGAATTTCCTGCAAGAAGTTTATGTAAGAAGCCACGGGAAGGCGACCTGGAGAACAAAGAGAACGTCAACCGCAGAGTGCGCAGAGTTAACAGAGGGTTATCGGATTGTTTCGGGTTGGATGGTACATAAACCCGTAGCCCTCTGCGAATCTTCAGCGTACTCTGTGTACTCTGTGGTTAACGTCCCCCATTATTTTCTGCTGTAAAACATTGTCAACAGCCGATTAGGCTATTGCCCATCGTGCTGCTTTGGTATTCTAGTAGTTCTTTGTATTTCTGGCCTACAGCCGAGGCTGGGTTGGTGAAGACACTTTTTGGAGGGCCTTCTTCGACGATCTTACCTGAATCCATTAGGACGATTCGGTCTGCGGCATGGAGGGCGAAGGCCAATTCGTGGGTGACGATGACCATAGCGCTATTTTGGTTGCGAGATAATTCTTCCATGATGACTAGGACTTCACGGACAATGATCGGATCAAGCGAGGCTGTCGGTTCGTCCCACAACATTAGCGGCGGTTCTGCGACAATGGCACGGGCGATGCCAACCCGCTGTTGCTGGCCGCCAGACATCTCTGAGGGCCGATGATCATGCACAGGGAGCAATCCGACCCTTTCCAGGGCAGCCATCGCCCGAGAGCGGGCTTCCTCCATAGGTACGCCGTCCATCAGCAGGCCAAGCATCACATTTTCAGCTGCAGTCAATCGCTGAATCAGATTAAAATGTTGAAAAACAAAGCCAATTTTCTTGCGCATTTTGCGCAGTTCATCGTCTTTTAGTCTTGTTATGTCTGTTCCATTTAAGATAATAGTTCCAGCATCTGGCTCAACCAAGCGGTTGACCATGCGGACAGTGGTGGACTTGCCGCAGCCGGACGGCCCCATCAATACGACAGTCTCGCCCGGGTGAACACTGAGCGAGATATCGTCAACTGCGACTATGCTGCCAAAGCGTTTGGTTGCATTAATTATTGAAAGCATGACTTCACCTCATATCAGCGACTGTTCAAAACGCCCATCTGCGTTGTCACGACTGCGTTTGCTTGCTTGCGTACCTTTATGTACGCGGCGCCGCGCAAGCCTCGCTGTTCCTAGCATCTGGGCATTTTCTAATAGCCTCTTTTTTTATGGTTGCGTGTTTTTTTGAAACACGCTCTATCAACGGATTTTCAGCTTCCGCCGATTTAATTTTTGCAATAGGCCGGGACGTCCGTTGGGAATGACGATTTCGCGCATGACCTCGTCCATCGACATGCCCAGCGCTTCGCCTGCCATGACTTCCTCGCTCGAAACCGGGCTAATCTTTTCCGCATAATGTGCAACCGCCAGTCCGATTAAGGCGCCGATAAATGGAACTCCAATCCAAGGCAGATAGGGAATGCCGCCGCCGCTTAACAGAAAAATTGCGGTGAGCAAGACTGCGCCAATTGCCATACCGTAGCGTTTTTCAGCAGCAACAAACGATGAAGTCAGCTTAGCAGCTATTCTCCGCCAGCCAGTAGGCTTGACAGTCTTAAGGAGACGTTTTCGCCTGATATATGCCATGACGCCAGTGTGGTCAAGCACGAGAAAAGCGACAGTCATGACAATAGCGGTCATGCCCGCCAGGATTGCCTTGACCTCGAGCAAGACTTGCAATAGTTCACCCTGCACATTTGGCTCGATAACGCCCAAAGCGCCAGAATATACGGCAAAGTTTTTGTGTCCAACCTCTTTTTCAACTAGCGGAGTGACGCTGTCCGCAGGCGTGTTGTTACTCATTAGAATTTGGATTCGGGCGCTGGGAATCACCTGACCGGCAATGAACTTGTCCAACAATTTTACAGATTGATTGATTTCATCATCTTTCAGTTGCGGTATTGCTGCAGCCAAATACTGAATCTGCGCAGTAATTAGCGGCATATTGATTGCTTTGACCTCAGACAAGCGAGTATCCACATTCGACAGGACAAATAAAGCGCCATCCACATCGAATGCCTTTAGTGTGGCAAGCGTTTGCTGGCCAGTGCTGACAATGCGATCAATGCTAGCCTGTGCGTTACGAGCGTCTGTGGCCACATTACCGATAGCCCGGATGCCGCTACGCAAGCTCAGGATATTATTTTGAGCAGATCGCAAGTTGTCAACCGTGCCGCTAATGCTGCCCTGTAGCAGTTTGATGACTTCTAAGGTGTTAATAACATTTTCCATAGCCTGTGAGGAATTATTCAATTGCGTCTCGAGCCGTGCGGTATCAATGGCCGCTAGACCGCTGGTGGCAGCTTGTATGGCTGCGCCAACCGAATTTAAGTTGGTTAGGGTGCGCTGTACCGCATCCACCGCGCCTCGATAATTCTGCAGCGCACTCTTGGTAACTCCGCTGAGATTTTGAGCATCTTCTATCATGCTGGGGACTCTTGCACTCAGCTTGGCTGACTCCCCGAGGCCATTACCTAATTCCAAACGAGGATTTTTGACTGTCGCATCACCAGCATGTGTGCCAATTACACCATTTTCTAAACGATAGCCTTTGGCATTAGTAAGATCTGTTGCATCTCCTTGCATAATACGGCCTTCCAGGACACCATTCGGTTGCACTCCAGTGATTTCCACCAGTAAATTATTCTTATCCGGGGCGGCGCCGCTGGCTGGTGCGGCAGGCGCTTTGCCTTGAAACACTAAGGTCTCACCTTTTATCAAATTATTAACAGTCGGTCGAATGGTGACTATCGATGCATAGCTGTTCAAAAAACGTTTTAACTCTAACATGGTGCTTACCATGTAGACCATTTCATCCTTATTGCCGCTGATTGATACATTTTGCGCTAACGATTGCGGCAGTTGCTTTTGCAGTTCTCCCGCCACCGTGTCACCTGTACGGATCGCATTAGATGGTTCGCTGCCAGCCGGAAAGGTAATTTCTACAACCTGGTATTGGTTTAAATAGTTTTTTATTTGTACACTCACCGGACTGATGCGGTCAATAGCATTTAAGACAACGCCAACTTTGGAGCCATCCAAGAATGCAAAACGAACTCCTTCCATTTTGGCAATTTGTTCAAGTGTAGTAAGTCTTGCGCCTTCGGGTATGCCGCGTATAGTCAGACGCGGTTCGGTATAGATTCCAACCCCAGCGCCACCCGGCACACTGCTGAAGGTTTTGTTGATATTTTCATAAATGGCACGTGTCTTGAATTGATCGGGCAAAGCGATGAAAAAGCTTGTTTTACCGGTAATGGTCGGGCCCTCTTTCACCTTCCCACCTGGAAAAGACTCGTTAATGATCCGTTGCAGTTCGGCTGCCGTATCTTCTCTGACTTCTTCTCTGGCCTGAAGCAATAAATCAAACTCGCCATAATCGCCGACAAGGCTTGAAATCGTTTTGGAGAAATAAACATTGGATATATACGAGACGAATCCAGATGATAAGGAGCCGATAAGTATGCTGATGATCAGCAGAGCTGCAATGTCTTTTTTGAAGGAGTTTTTCATGACGAGTCACCTTTCTGGCGCAAAATTGCGAGGGATTACTAAACTGCAGGGTACGCGGGACTAACACGTAACCGCAGAGTACGCAGAGTAGGCTGAGGGTGCGCTGAGGGCAACTGAGCGTAAATGTTCATTCACTAGTTTTTCCAGACAAAACAAAAAGAATCCCAGCTCTTTAGACATAAAAAAACAGGGAAGATTGCCACACTCTGCTTCGCTGCGATCGCAATGACACCATGTGTCCTCACGAGGCGAAGCCGATGTGGCGCTCTTCCCCGGTAAATAACCACGAGGCGAAGCCAACGTGGCGTTCCTCTTTTATCGCCAAAATAATCTGCCGATAGCTCTACAGCAGGGCGAGGGCGCTGAGAAGGGTCCAGATGCTAGGCAGCCCAGGAAATCCAGCAGCGCCGCGTACTAGTGTACGCAAGCAATGGATTTCTTGGGCTAACAACGCAGATGGGCCCTTCTCAGCGGCCGCAGCCAGGAGGTTGGGTTTTCCAGCGGTTATGCAGCCAAAACCACTCTGATGGGTATTGGCGAATATGGGCTTCGATAATGTTGGTCAATTGAAGAGTTGTAGCATAAATATCGGCGTCGCGGTCAGCCGTTTTTGCAACTCTTACCGCCTGGTGAACGATGATTTCATGTTTGCCTGGCGCGACTTCATGAATGAAGGCAGGTACAATTGGCGCGCCGCGCAGCCTGGCAATTGCAGCCGGTCCGGCTGGCGTCGAAGCTAGGCGGTCAAAGAAGGGAACAAACACGCCTTTCTGATGAGCGTCCTGATCCATCAGCAGGCCAATAATCTTGCCTCGGTCAAGCAGCCTAACCATGTCCCTGACCTCAGAACGGTACACGATCTCTGCGCCAGGCGCTCGCCGCTGCTCGTTAATAAAGCGATCCATTTGTTCGTTATGTTGTTTCTGGGCAATCGCAGCCAGAGGATAGCCATTGAGGCAGAGAGCAGCTGACATCATCTCCCAATTGCCACTGTGAGCTGTGGCTAGAATGCAGCCTTTGCCTTCAGCCAGGGCTGTATCGAGATGTTCACGGCCTCGAAACGCAACTAGGGCATTAACCGAGTTCAGGTTAAGTTTATCTTGGTAAAAGACTTCGATGATCATCCGACCAAACCGGGTTGTACTGGCTTTGGCGATGACCTGGGCGTCTTGGGGATGGAGGCTTAGTCCATTTGAAATATTGTTAATAACCATTTCCCGGCGGCGATGCGGCAACAGCAGCCAGCTAACTTCGCCAATACAGTTGCCAATCGCATGCCGTCCCGACAACGGCAACGTATTGACAATACGGGATAACAATCGAATCAAATGATAGGTCATTACTATTAGTAGGTGAAGCTGGCGCCGATATAGGTCTTGGAGTCACGCCAACCAGCTTCGACCTTCAGGCCGGGAACAATGGATAACCTAGCACCATAGTTCATGCCATCTCCATCATATTCAGCAATCAAGGTGGTAGCCGGGAAGGTGTTGCTGCCTGTGATCAGGCTAACCGGATTAATCGTCTTTTCAACGGCGCCAAACGCGCCGTTGAAGCGGCCATTGCCCACACCAGCATGGATACGAAAGCCTAACGGCAGGGCTTTACTGGCAACCGCGTACGCGGATCTGTGGCCATCACCAATTCCCTCCACGCCGACTGCAACTCCAGGGGTAACTACCGTTTCCGGAGCAATAGACCATTTTGCATTAAACAGAGTTTGATTCGAGCCTTCGTCTGGGAAATGGCGAGCAACGCCAACTTCGACGTTAGATAGGAGATTCAGGCTAAAGGTACCAACTTTTTGCTCTTTAAAATCATGATAGCCTAGCGAAAATTGGCCTTCACGCAAAGCGTCTGCGCTCGGGGTATTGATCATGCCGGTTGAGCCGCTAAACGAAGGCGCTGCCGTGGCAGTAGCCGTTGACAGGAAAAATGCGCATAGCACATAAAAAAATGCTCTTTTCACAGACTTGCCTCCTTTAATAGATAAGCCCTCAGGGGCACTGAGGGGAATAAGTTAAGTTTCGACATAATGGGCGAGAATCCTGCAAAGAAAGAGGCGTAAAAATATGACATGTCGGAGCTGAGAACGGGAAGGAGGATCTAGCGCGAGCGGCACTAACGCCACAAGCGCCACTATACGGGGTACGGCTTTTATAATGCCCACATTGTGGGCATTACACTATTTCATCCCATCGTTCTTCTGCTGTCGTCATCGTGACGCTAGTGGCACTAGTGGAGCCTCGTGCTATCGTTTTTATAAAAGAAGACTGCCGCACTACGAGCGTAGCGAAGCAATCTTCCCATGTACTTACGTTTAACGGTTTGCCTCGAGTTCAGCGATGCGTTTTTCCAAATCGCGCATCTTTTTTACCATATCCGGGACTTTTCTGCCGCCTGCTTCGGATCGCAGCCATTCTTTATGTGGACGGGCAGGGAAGCCGGCATAGAAGGAGTTTGCCGGAACATCGCTGATGATGCCAGTTCGGGCGGCGAATACACAGTTGTCGCCAATGTTGAGATGGCCGGCGCTGCCGACCTGGCCGGCGAAGGTGACATTGTTGCCAACGTTGACGCTGCCTGATATACCGACTTGGGCGACGAACAGACAATTTTCACCAATGACATCATTGTGGCCGAGGTGAACTAAATTATCAATTTTTGTGCCATTACCAACAATGGTACTGCCAGTGGTCGCTCGGTCAATCGCAACATTAGCGCCGATTTCCACGTCATCGCCAATGACCGCATTGCCAACTTGGGGAACTTTGCGGTGTTTGCCGCCAACTGTGACAAAGCCGAAGCCGTCGCTGCCGACAATGCTGCCGCTATGAATAATGACTCGGTCGCCGAGACGGCAATGTTCTCTGACCGTGACGGACGGATAGAGCAAGCAATCTTTACCGATAACCGCTGCTTCGCCGATGTAGGTGAAGGGATAGATAACAGTGTTATCACCAATCACCGCATCGTTGGCGATAACCACATGCGGCATAATCGCAACATTCTCACCGAGAACAACGTTGTCACCGAGCACGGCACTGGGATGAACGCCACGGGCAATATGTACAGTTGGCGCGAACACTGACAACAGTTTACCAAACGCCTCTCGAGGATTAGCGACAATAAGCTGAGCTTGCGATAAGCCAGGAATTGCTTGGGCTAGTATGATGGCCGCCGCCTTAGAATCTACCGCTTTTTCAAGATGTGGCGGCACGGCAAAAGTAATCTCGTCATTATTAGCTTCTGTAAGTGCGTTTACGCCATATATTTCGATGTCACCGTCTCCAGTCAGCTCGCCGCCAACCAGACGGGTAATTTCCGATAGTTTGAGTTTCACGGGTATTCTCTCCCATCAACCGATATAATAAACCTTTGATGCGGGGCTTTAAGCGAACGGATAACGCTGAGCGCAAAGCGCGCAAAGAGCGCAAGCGGCGCAAAGCGGAGGTAGAATTATCCCTTCGCGCGCTTTGCGATCTTCGCGTTCTTTGCGCTAACGTTTCATCTATCGGACTACTGCATTTTCTTGATCACGTCGTCAGTGATGTCGACTCCGCCTTGGGCAACACCGTTTTTATATAACACAACGCCCAATTTCTTTTCTTTAGCCACTTCGTCAATGGATTGTTTAATGCTTGCATCAACTTGCGATTCGAGGTCTTGTTTGCTTTTTAGGAATTCCGCATAGGTTGCTTCCTGGCGCTTTTGGAATTCTTCTGCGCTGATGCCTGCTTTTTCTTTTTCGAGTTTGTCGCTTAATTCTTTGCCTTTAGTATTCAGCTGTTCCTGGAATTGCTTAATCTTGGGGCTTTCTGTCATTGCTTTGTTGACGTCAAAGACACCAACGGCAGTTGAGCTAGAAGCGCAGCCGCCAAGCAGAACGACGGTAAACAACAGTAGAGTGAGCAGAGCTAGTTTTTTGTTCATGAACATGGTTGATCCCCCTATTCATCTTGAGTACCCATATTATACGTGGATTCCTGATTATTTACTCCCGGCAATCACATCTGTGGTGATATCACGCGTGGCTGAGGTGAAAATCTCCACATCGGCGAGGACG
This sequence comes from Anaerosporomusa subterranea, assembly GCF_001611555.1. Classification (NCBI taxonomy): domain Bacteria; kingdom Bacillati; phylum Bacillota; class Negativicutes; family Acetonemataceae; genus Anaerosporomusa; species Anaerosporomusa subterranea. The sequence goes on along the minus strand of NZ_LSGP01000017.1, from coordinate 531,198 downwards.
GTAGTTAGTCCATATTGGGTCGCTATCGTAGCAGCACGTTGCTTAATGTCTGTGATAATCTCTTGCTGCAGCTTAGCTAAATCTCGCTGATTTGCCGCCAACTTTCCCTGTATGTTGTCGGCCGCCGGCATGCTCAGTCCACCACCAGGCAGAGTTTGCATCGCCTGCGCCTTTTGGGCTAATTCAGCAGACAAATTACTTTTTAGCTGTTGACCATATACATCAAGGTCCTTGGCTGCAGCTTGTTCCGCTTGCTTCATGCTATCGTTCATTCCGGCAGTCAGTTCTTGCTGCCTGGCGACAATTTTCCCCATCCGCTCATTCTGGATTTCATCCAACTGCTTCTGGATGGCTGCTTGTTCTTCCTTGCTGAGATCAATGGTCTTCAGCTTAACTTGAAGCCCGAAGGTGCGATTTTGGTAGCTTTCGTCCAGTTCTCTAACATACTTATCAACTTGCTCATTGATTTGACGGCGCAGTGTCTCTGATTGAGCCTGAAGTTGGCGGTTGATCTCATCGTGCTTACTGGCCATTTTGGTCTGGAATTCTTGGTCTGTCGCTTTACTTAGATTGGTCATGTCAATCCCTGCCTGCTGACTTGCAGCAATTGTTTCGCTTTCCTGGCGCGATAGCTGGGCTAGCAGTGTAGCTCGTTCACCCTGCAACTTTTCGACTTCAGTGTAACGAGGATGAGCTTTAACTGCTTTTGTCATATTCAGGATGCCCATTTCAGGCTTAGGTTGCACTACTTCTGTTTTTTTCGCACAACCTGCTGTCAGCCAAACCAACAGCATGGCGGCAATCGCTAGCATCTTGTGGCGAGTCGTTACCCTGTTCATCTTGCTTCCCTCCTCCTTATCCAGTACAGTGTCGGGGCTAGTTTTCTATATTCTGGCGGGTTATTTTCCGCAATACGGCGTTATCGTCAATCGGCGTACTGTCGGTACACCTCATTTCTCCGCCTTATCTTGCGAAAACTCTCCTCGCTAGCCTATTACAGCTTTAGCTCCGACACAGTACTAGTGAAGAGCCGAGCGCGGCAATTGCCGGCCCGGCCCGGTTCATCGATCTTCAGGAAAACGGGAAAGGAAACTAAGCATTTCTTGCTTATTTACTGAATTTCTTCAGTACATCCTGAGTAATGTCCTGGCCGCCGTAAACAACGACTTGTTCTGGCAGGACCACTGTCAGACCTTTGGCATCGGCTACCTCTTTAATGGCGGCGTTGACTTTGTCCTGGATGCTGGTGATTAGTTCCTTTTCCTTCAATTGCAGGCGTTGTTGGAGTTGGGTTGCATATTCTTGTTTTTCTTTATCATTAGCCATCGTTGCTGATTTCTCGTTGAAGTCTTTTTCTGCTTGAGCGCTCTCTTTTTTGAAGTTTTCTTGCGCTGTTGCATAATCAGGATGACCAGTCATCAATGCTTGCATATTAACTTTGCCGACATTGGAGTTCGGAGTGGCAGCATGTCCTGTGCCGGTTTGCATAACCGCCATACCGCCCACGCCCAATACAAACATAGCTACCACGGCGAGTGCGATCATTTTTAACATCTTTTTGTTTTTTAACATAATTGTTCCCCTCTCTTTTTCGCCTTACGGCGGCATCTATCATCTGTCCTATTATAGCAGGAACAGGCTAGTGGGTTCAATCTAAAGTTGCCCAATGACGCGGATGAAATTCTCGTGTGGTCGGTGGACAAGCTCGGCGCTGAGGAAGTCATGCAGTTTATAGCGTAGGCCAATCTCATCGTCGTCTTTCTCTGAGGAACGGTCGAAGCGCAGCCGCCAATTGTCACCAAAACGGTGTTCCAACCACGCATAACGGGAGTTGTCAGTCACGTTAAATCTGGCTCCGACAACAGTATTGGGTCCGATCTGATGGCCCCAGCCGGGGCTGAACTGCCATTGCATGGTGTTGGTGATCAGTTCAACCTCAACAAACAATTCATCCTCAGGGGAAACAAATTTGCCTGCATGCAAATGCCCTGAGGTGTTTGCATTGTCGCGTCCCATGTCAAGTCTGGCTTCGGCATTGACACGGTATTTCCGGCTTTCTAGCTGCAGGTGGATTTGTGTATCCGGACCAGGGATCAGTTCGCCACGGACATTCAGAAGATAGGACTGGGAGTAAGGATGAGATAGGGCGATTTGCTCTAGTTGACCAGTTAACTCCAGCTGTTTACGGGAAACGAATTCAGTGGGTAAGCCGCGCAACGCCTTGGCAAAAGCTTCAACGTCAGGCTTCATTTCGTATAGCAGCAGATTGGGCATAGAATCAGAGCGAAGGGAAACCATAGCCTCACGCACGACCGCGCCAACCGGAGAAAACACCAGCCTGACCTGAGTCTGCTCACCAGGCACGATATCCACTGCCGCCCGGTACTCCGGCAAACGCGCTTCAACCAGCTCACGGATACTGTTTTTGGCTACCGTATCCGCCCATTCAAGCGAATCGACCGGCAGACCAAGCAGGATGCCGTTGATACTGGCTGCCAAGTCACCGAGCTCATCACGCAAAAGCGGAATAAACAGCTTGTCTACCGCTGAGAACTCAATGTTAACCTGCACAGCACGAACCCGCTCCCCCCATGGTTCGAGTACGATGGCAACCTTTGTCGCCACTCCAGGCGTAATGGCAACTTGCTGAACCGAATAGCCAACCAAGACTCTATCAAGAACCTCTTGCATTAAGGCTTCATACGTCTGGTGAGATTGACTGATTAGCTCAGTTTTCTTACCCACCAGCAAGCGTTGACCAACAGTCTTAACACTAGCCTCAATCCGCCGCAAGACTCGCGGCGTCGCTGGAGGATTGGCGGCAATATCGACTCTAATTGTTTGAACAGTGTCGCCCTCTGCGGCGTATGCGGCTCCCGGCAGCAACACCGCCAGACAAACCGCCACCAGCACAACTACGAGCGTTATTTGTCGACTCAAGGGATTCACCGTCCCCCCTGCACAGCGAGTCAGGCCGCCTGGCCTGACTCGAGTGGTTGTTTGTTTTATCACTACACCTGTTACTTTGTCTCAGACTTCTACGTAATCCAATTCGCTGCAAAGTATATTATTACTAAGCTGCGAAATTGGGGAGACGCAAGCCTAGCTAGGCGGCCGATGGGGGATGACCGGAAACGTACGTTCAGCGGGTACGTTGAGGATCAGCACCCGTCGGCCAAGTGCGCAGTTCTTAGCGCTTTAGCGCTCTAGAAATGCGGCCTACCCCTTGCGGGTGCAACGCTAGGCGCCGCGTATCGCCGATTTCGCTTAGAATTGGCCGCCGAAACTGAAGTGTGTGCGTGTCCCCTCATCACCTTTAGCGACATCAAGACGAATTGGGCCGATCGGAGTCTGAACGCGTACGCCGACGCCAACGCCAACTTTTAGGTCATTGAGCTTATAGCCTTCATTTTCCCAAGCGTTGCCGATATCAGAGAAGACAACGCCCTGTACTTTTTTGGCAATTGGGAAACGGTACTCGACAGATGCAGCCAGCATTTTGTCGCCATTGAATTGATCGTCCTCATAGCCACGCAATGTGTCAGAACCGCCTACCGAGAACCGACCACTTTCCGGCATTTTGCCATCTGCATAACCGCCTGTCACCCGCAAGGCAATGACGTGGTCTGGGCCGACTTTCCAGTAGTTGCGGTCTTCAATTGTATACTTGTTGAAGTCAAAGTCACCGCCGAACGCTTTGCCGGCGAACTCAGCAGTCAGTGAAACGCGACTGCCTACAGTCGGATTAAACACATTGTCGCGGGAGTCGTAAATGCGCGCCAGTGTCAAACTATTGGTTTGGCCGAAGTTGTCGGCCAAGTAGTTGGTGTACTCTGATGTCGGAGCGCCTTTCAAGTCCATACCATCCACGTGCTCAACATAGGTATCCTTGCGTTGCTTGAAGGTCAGGTAGTTCTGGATATACTCACCGGTGGGACGACCCAAGGTGATATCCCAGCCTTTGCGGTTACGGTCATAGGTTGAGAAGTAATCGCCATTATCATCATAGTCATCGTAGCGGTTAGTCATATCATAGATATTGAGACCAAGAGAGGTCTGCTTGGCATCAAGCCAAGGGCGGACATAGCTGAGGCTGTAGTTGTTGCCATCATTGGCCTTGCCACCGAACTCGAGCTGGACATTCACTTGATCGCCAATGCCGCGGAAGTTCTTGTCACCTAAGCCGAGGATGCCGACCATGCCATCTGATTCACTATAACCAGCGCCAATGGAGAAGGTGCCGGTTTTTTGTTCAGTAATCGTCAGTTCCAGCACAACCGCATTTGGATCACGGCCTGGAACCAGTTTCATGTTGACATCCTCAAAATAACCAAGGTTGTACACTCTTTGCACAGACCGTTTCACTTTATTGATGTTGAAGGGTTTACCCTTCTCTACTTGATACAGTTCACGACTGATAACAAATTCCTTCGTTTTCTCATGACCCTTGATCACGATGTCTTCGAGCATGCCTTCATTCAGCGTAATGGTTAGCACGCCTTCCGGACTGGTGGCCACATCGGTGACTTTCGCCAAGATATAGCCTTGGTCGTGATAGTATTTCCGGATTTCCTGAATGTTTGCTGAAAGGGTACGGGTGTTGGTGACACTGCCTTTTTTCAAGGTAATCATCGAGCGTAGTTTGTCTGACGTCACGACAGTGTTGCCCTTAAACACAACATCTTTCCACACCGGATTTTCAAGAACAGTATACACTACCTTGACGCCTTCCGGCACTGGTGTGAAGTTGACCGAGACGTCAAGGAACTGTCCCAGATCGTAAATTGCTTGCATGTCCAATTTAATTTTTTCCAGATCATACTTGTCGCCAGCTTTGACTTTGACTGCCGCCATAATCTGGTCAGCCGGGACGTTGGTGTTGCCGCTCACGCTCACCGATGTGACCGTTTGGCCGGTAAAATCGGCAGCAAAAGCCATGGGCGCTACGGACGCCAGCAGGCTAAGGCAGACGACGGCCACGATCATGAAGCGTGAATAATGTCTACGAGTAATCATGCATAACCTCCTCGAATCATGTGTTATTCTCCCCGTAGGGATTTGCCGGCTGCCCGAATTAGACTTCTCATCTCTTCAGACGATACTGGCGAACGCTGTTCACTATTGGGAACGGCTACTGGTTCAGGTCGTTTTGCCTCTGCTTGTTGTCGCAGGGGAGCAGTCTGAACCGCGGGTTCTGCCTCCTGTCGTGAGACGACTGCCGACGCTGGCGAGGCGACCGGCGGTTGCAAGGAAATCACATTATTCTCGATAGGACCAGGGCGGATGACAGGCTGCGAAACCATGGTTGAAGGCGCGGGTTGGATACTGTCGTTATCATTTGACTGATTATACACGCCATAGGCAGTGCTGGCAAGCGTCACAGCAACGATTGCAGCCAATCCATGGCGAAGAGCGGGATATTTTCTCAGCCATCCCCGGTTTTGGCTGGTTTCTTGCGCATGCTGTAGTTCAGCCTGAGCCAAAAACAGATTCAACTCGCCGCGAACATCGCGATCTTTATCAAACGATTCCTCAGCCCGCGTCAGCCATTGTCGGGCTGAGCGCAAGTGTTTGGTTTTTTTTTCATTCTGCTCTGCCAATTCTCTCACCCCTATCAACCACATTCATATAATCAGGAGAGGTGGGGGTTATTTGACTGGTCAAAATCGGGCAAACCGGGCTGGTAATAGCGATTATCTCGCCTTATCATCGATTATTTATCACTTTTAGCTTTTTTTCGCGATATCGCGCCATTACCAGAGCGTGTTTCAAAAACACGCAACCATAAAAAAGGAGTCTGTTAGAAAATGTCCAGATGTCGTTACATATGCGACTAGCTGCGAATTGTTAGCAATAGCATGTCGGTTTCGCTAGGAACAGCGAGGCTTGCGCAACGTTGTTATCTATGCGACGTAACAGCAATTGTTGCCACCTAGTTTGTTAGCATCACCGCGTACACGGGGTACGCAAGCAAGCAAACGTAGTCGTGATTGCGCAACTCTTGGCGCTTTAGCGCCTTTCACCGCTCTCGGCCATCCATGGCCTTCGCGGTACCTGGACGTCCTGTCCAATGGAGTTGGCGGCATACCCCTCGCGGGTGCAACGGTCGAACGCTATGCCATCCTTGGCGCGTTCGACACTAGCGCATCCGTGCGCGTCGCAGATGGGCGTTTTGTAACAGACTCTACCAGTGTTGCATCAGCTTTGAGAGCATACCTCTAACTCGCCTCACACCCTGTTTTTGCAGACGATAGATATGAGACAGGCTTAGGTTCATCGTTTCAGCCAATTCTTTAGGTTCTTGCTCCGCGAGATAGACTCCGTTCAGGACTAACCGTTCATTGGCAGGCAGACGCTCCATGGCTGTCTTCACCTGACTGACCAAAAAATTATTTTCTGCCTGGGCAGCTACTGTTTGGTCTCCGTCCAAAAAACGATTTTCAAGAGTGACAGATTCTTCGTCATTAAGCGGGCTATCAATGGATAAACAGCGCAATTCGCCTTCCCGTTCGGCATAGTTAAGTATCCGGCCCCGGATACGGTGCACAGCGTACAGACTAAAGGCCACATTTCGGTCAGGGTCAAAGTTCTCCACCGCTTCAATTAGACCGATAGTGCCCTCCTGGATAATATCCATGATCGCCGACTCATTGCCACGCCAGCGCGCAGCTGTTTTAAACACTAACGGCTGATAATGCTCAATCAATGTACGGCGGCTGTCATGATCGCCGTTTTTCTTATATAAACGCCACAATTCTCGTTCTTCTTCAGGTTCAAGCATGCGTACTTGTTTCAGTTCAGCTAAGTATTTATTCAGCGACATGTATTCCACCTCCCAGGAGACCTAATCTTAATTATTGTAGTATACTGTTCTTTTGGAACAGCCAACTTGTTGAGAAAGCCAAGCGCGCGCAGACTTTGTTACCTATGAGCTTGATGCTAGTTGAGGAAAGAAAGTATTATAGCATCAGTACGTGTCGGGTACGGCAAGCGCGCTCCCGCAGGGCTGATTGCGCAACTCTTGGCGCTTTAGAGCCTTTCACCGCTCTCGGCCATCCATGGCCTTCGCGGTACCTGGACGTCCTGTCCAATGGAGTTGGCGGCATACCCTTTGCGGGTGCAACGCAGATGGGCGTTTATCAACGGCCTGATTGGATTAGAATCGAAATCTCATACCAATGCCTACTTGAAGCTCTTTAAATTCATCAACATCTGCGGTCAAGCTCATGCTTTTAGTTATGTCATAGCGTGCACCATAACTTCTCTCACTGGAGTTGACGCCGGTCGTATAACGAAGTAACAGGCGGTCGGTAAAATATTTGCCGATTTCAATCTTGTATTGATCTTGATCAGTTATAGTCTGGTCACTCGTGAATAGCGGGTTAGACGACGACCCTCGAAAGACACGGAACTCGTCAACGCCCAAACTGGTACGGAACATGTCTTCTACCTCGGCAAAGAACTGCAGTTGCAGTCCGGCGTCCAGCATGCTGACCAATTCATCGCGGCCAAGGCTGGTATCGCGTTTGCCAGAGGCTTGTCGTTCACTAAATTTCTCGCGCAAGGTCAGCAAAGAAAGTATCTCTTGCTGGCTCATTTGCGGATCTGAGGTCAACTTGAGATCCATGGCTGTGACTGGGCCGTTTACCGCCAAGTCCACATCTGTCTGTTCAAGCCGGGTCGAAGCCCTGAGGTTGATGACCGGCTCAAAGGAACGAAACTGGGTAAACGCGACAGTCGCCTCATTGATCTTGAACTGGGTCCGCAAATAATTAAGAGTGCCGCGCAGGGACTCAATCTTCCCTGATACATCCGGTTGTTGCAGACTACCATTAAAATGAACCTTGCCCTCGACCCAAACATCGTAAAGCACAGGGTTGTATAGACGCACTTTCTCACCAACCACCAACTCTACATCCATCCCCATGTCAAACGTCGTATTTGCTGATGACGTCAGCGGCACGACCGGCACATTGACAGTGGTGTTGGCAAGAAGCAGTTTGCCGGCAAAATGTGGCATGTTTGCTTTTTCGCTTAAGGTCAACATCCCGTTGACTGGGCCTTTGAAGTACTTATGTGTTAGTGATACTTTATCAAGCATCAGTGACATGTCATAGTCATGCAAAGCCATGTCACGAACAACAGCCGATCCGGTAAGCTGGTACTTGCCAGCCCCTACGGCGCCCTCAAAGGTACGTAACTGTATTGTATCATCTTTAAGCTGAATATCAACCGTTACTTTCTGGATAGGTTCTTCAATGCCAATAAACTTGATGGTGCCATCTTTCACCGTGATTTGCCCATTTAAATTCGGTTGGAATAGACTGCCTGTTACTTTGACTTCGCCCTTGGTGTCACCAGAAGCAGTCGATATGGCATTACTTAAGATGGGTAGTATGCTTAAATTGGCATGATCTAGACGGAAGGTCAGGTCCATCTCATCAGCAGCAGAAGCCTTTTTGCGGCTTTCTTTATTCAGCGCTGCCAGTGGAATGACGCCATAAGCGCTGGCTTTATATTCCCCTTTAGACAGCAGCAATTGATTAACCTGGATTTTTCCTTGATCGAGAATAAATAGGCCGTACAAATTATCAAAGCCGGCGTTATCGATACTGCCATTAGCGATTTCCAAGGAAACTGCGGTGTGGGGATTGGCTGTTTTGCCGGAAATCTGAGCGGTAAAGCTTAGTTTACCTTTGGTTTCGATGCTGGCATCAAATAATTTGGCAAAGAAGGCGGCATCGATGTCACGTGCGCCAGCCTCAATATTGATGTCTCCGCGCAGATCAATCTTGCCTTTGGCTGCCATCAGGCCATCGCTCTGTTTGACCATTAATTTTTCGAGTTCAATTACGTGATTGGTCAACGACGCTTCAAGCTCAATGTCGCCGACGGTATAGCCTTTAACTACGCCTTTTGCAACCGTGCCGCCAAATGTGGCGTTCGGGTTAGCCAGGGTACCATTCCAAGTGAAATAACCACTGAATTCCCCTTGCAGCACCTTATCGTCTAATTTAGCTAGAGCAGCGATTGCGGAGGCTTGGGCTTTTTCTACCCGTAACGAGCCATAGATTTCTTCTGACGCCAGATTGATACCGCCGGTCAAGCTAAAGGAAGACTGGCCCTGGGCAAAGGTAGCGCTGGGGAAATCAAGCAAAGAGCCATTCAGGTTAAGCGAGGCATCGACTCGCTCAAATATTTGACCATTAGCCGTGAGTCTGGGAATGATCGCCTGGCCAGTCAATTGCGGATTGGAAAGTGTACCGGTTAGGCTTATCGCTAACTCGGCTTTACCGTTGACAGGGTATGGGTAAGGAACAGGCAACCGGGCCAAGTCGACGTCACTACCATTTAGCGAAAGCGCTAGTTTGCCTGTTGTTGTGACTGTGCCATTGATAATAACTTGGTTATCCAACGAGTTGATAACAGCATCTTGAATCTCAACTACTCCGTCGCGGAAGCGGTAGGCGCCCTTAACACTATTGAGCAGATAGCCCCGCCAACTGCCCTCAGTCAAAGCTAGTATGCCATCAGCCGACGGGTTATCGAGTGTGCCAGTAATTGAGAGATCGTGCTCGACATTGCCTGTAACCACTTCGCTAAGCGACAGAGGTTTTAACAAGTTTTCCATCCTAGCATGACGGGTAGCGATTGCCAAACTTAGGTCTTTTTTGCCAGTAAGTTGGATACTTCCTTCTATCGTATGCGTGGTCAGACCATTAACGGCCTGGAAATTGCGCAGAATGACTTTTTCGCGGCTGACCTCGGCCGCTCCGGTCAGACGTTCAAATGGTTGTGACAATATAGCGCCATGCTCCGCAGTTAGCGCCAGTACTAGCTGAGGATCAGCAAGCTTGCCGGTAAGCTTGGCGGTAAGCTGCAGTGAGCCTGAGGCGTGCAAGGCGGCGGGCAAAGTTTGTGTGAGCGCCTGTAGCGGTAAATTGTGGCTATCAACGTCAACGGCGATCAAGTCTTGCTTTATGTCATAGCTGCCTTTCGCGCTGACCATGCCAGAATCGACCACAGCATTAAGATAATCTGCAGTCAAAATTCCCTGTTGAAGGTGAAAACCGCCATAGCCGCCTTTGAATGGAACGCCTGCCATTTTTCCTTCACCCAACGTCACGGTTCCGGTAGCATCAGCAGCACCTAGGGCAAATCTCCCACGCAGCAGCATATCAAAGTCGACTCTCGCACCAGTATCAGCCAGACCGGCTGCTGACGCCAGTAAAGCGCCATCCAACTGTCGGCCGGAGAGACGTAAGTCGGAGGTCATTGTGGCAAGATCAATTACGCCATCGGCAGCTATCTGGCCATCATATAGGCTGGCTTTAGCGCCAATCAGCTGCAGCAGGCCGCCGCTGTAAACAAACTGTGTTTCGGCATTGGCAAACTGGTAGTTTTGGTATCTGCCCGCCGCTATCGAGAGTCCACCTTGAGCTTTGAAATCAGACTGTGTTCCCTTAACATGGACATCAAAGGCGGCCAATCCGCTTAGGCCGTTCGCCACTGGCAAAGCGCCAGCATCAAACGCTTCAGCCGCCAAATTCAGGTCAAATACAGGTTGATCGGCACGATAGGTAATATCACCGCTTAACCGAAGTGGCTGTCCCCAGAGATGCATATCGGCATTATACACATGTACTGTGTTGTGATCAAAACTAACAAGTCCAGAAGCCTTTTCCACCGGAATATCGTCAGCTTGACCAGCTAGGTCTTGGATAAAGGCTTCACCGGAATAGCTAATGTCTTCCTTTTCCCGGATCAAGGTTATTGAGACATTTTTAGCTTGTCCAGCCGTAATTTTCACTGAATTAGTTGGCAATATAGCCTGATAATCTGGCAATGCCAAGCTGTCAATACTGACTGTCAACGCGTCACGGCTTTTACCGTTAACTGAGCCTTCAACTACGAACCAAGCGCCATTATGATTGCCTTTTAGGTCTAGCTGAATCGATGGCTTTACAGCAAAGTCCAGCGTCCCATTTAGGTTATCAGCCTGATAATTGCCCTGTTTCTGGGTCTCGACAGACAGCCAGCCGCGATTAACGCGTACTAGCCCGCCGAACTGCTGTCCGCCGGACTCCGGATCTTTGGCCAAGTCTGCTAGATTCCAGCCCATATCGGCGCGCTGGCGCAGATATAGGCGCGGTGATTCTATGGTTACGCCATGTATTGCATCAACTGGATTTAAACCAGTCAACAGCAATATCGGGTTGAAGGTAACATTCAGGCTGTCGGCGGTGGCCATCACCGCTCCTTGCTTATCGAGCAGACTGATGCCGGTAATAGCAACACTGCTAATGCCCTGTATTTCAATTGCATCGACTGATACCGAACCGCCGAGAGCTTTTGTCACTTCTTGCTCAAGCATGCCGCGGGCACCGGCCATCACGGATTCGCTTTTTGTCTGCCAGGTGGCAACCAGTGCGATGGAAGTTGCCAAGATGACCAGCAGAACAACAATGAAGGCCTTTCGCATCTTGTAGACCTCCTGCCTGTTTAGTAGAGGCTGTTAGAAAATGCCCATATGCGTTGTTGCCAGAGCTACCGGTCTCCTCAACGTACCCGAACTGTACGCCTCCGGGCCCGCCGGCTCTAGCGCCTAGCCTCTGAACATTTTCTAACAGCCTCCCTACTTTTATGGTTGCGTGTTTTGAAACACGCTCTAACAAACTACTTTTAGCACAGATATATATTACTTTCGACAACTGGCAGTTTGTTCCTGCTGGAAAATTAAGGATATTGACGAAGAATATGACTTAATCGCAGAAGGGGATCTAAAGAACGAACCGCAGTACGCGGTTGGGGCACGTAACCGCAGAGTACGCAGAGTACGCTGAGGCCACCAGCAGAGGGTCACGGTATAATATAAGGACATGCAATCGAGCCCTCCGTAACCCTCTGCGACCTCTGCGTACTCTGTGGTTAACCGGTATTTTCGTCTTTCTGTTTTTCATGCAAAACAGAAAGGGGAAGATTGGCATTACTACCAGTCTTCCCCTCCTTGGGTCAATATATTACTTATTGTACTTTAGCGCCGATGGCTTTTTCCAGTTTGGCTCGGCTAGTATTGTAATCGTACAGAGACTGGATATAGTTTGTCTTGGCTTGGGTCAGAGCGACTTGGGAGTCAATGACGTCAAGGTTAGTGCCAACACCGCTGGTGTAGCGAACTTGAGCGATTTTGTAGTCTTCTTCTGCTTTGTTAACAGCAACTTGACTAGTGGCAATACGCTTTTCAGCTTCCTTCAGATTGAGGAATGCCTGCCGGACCTCTAGCTGGGCAGCGTCTTTGGCTTGTTGCTGCTGTTGGCGGGCTTTTTCCAAGCTGGCCTGAGATTGTCTCACTTGGCTGTTGGTCAGACCTGAGTCAAAAATATTCCAGCTGGCTTTAACACCCACCGACCAGGTGTTATTGTCTGTACCCGGAAATTTGGTATCAGACCAGCCTTCTGAGGCGCTGAGACCAATTGTCGGCCGGTAGCCTGACTTAGCACCATTAACGCCTTCCTCAGCAACAGCGACACTAAGCTCGGCTTGCGCTAAGTTAGGGCGATTGACCATCGCCTGTTTTATGGCTTGCTCGAGTGTCAGTGACACTTGTTCATATTTGAGTTGGTCTTTAACATTAATTTGCGTTTCAAGCGGCATTCCTACCACATTGTTGAGATTGGCGATTGACAGTTCATAGCTATTTTCCGCTTTAATCAAGTTTTGCTCTGCGTCGGCGACCTCTACTTCAGAACGCAAGACATCAGTTTTGGCAACTGTGCCGACTTGATATTGGGCCTGAACGTTCTTTACGTGAGCGTTGAGGCGGTCGACGGATTCCTGGTTAAGTTTCACCATGTTAGATGCCTGCAGCACATTGTAATAGGCGCTGGTAGCGTCGAGGCGAATCTGTTGTTTCGTATTCTCGAGGCCAAGGGCGGCAGAGTCATTGCCTAGTTTGGCTTGCTCAATCGCGCTTTCGACTTTACCGCCAGTGTAGAGCGGCAGCGACAAGGAGATCCCATTCTCAAAATTGTTGCCAGTTGAGTCTTTCAGATCCGAGTGAGAACGTGACGAGGTGTGTCCTAAACTTAGCGTCGGGGCTTTGCCTGCTTGGGCTTCTTTGACCGTCCAGGCAGCTTTTTCTTTGTCCGCTTCGGCAACTTTGATGGCCGGGTTATTGGCCAGTGCCAAACGGATGCTTTCGTCGAGCGTCAGTTCATAGGGTGCAGTTGCGGCAAAGGCTGTGTTTAGCAATAGACAGCCGCCGACTAGAGCGGACGCCAGCCGTCTGCTCCAAAGGGTATTTTGCGCCATGGTTTTTAGCCTCCTGATAGTGCATTCGCACATCGTTAAATTCATCGGAAATAACAAATTGACTACTCAGTCAGACAAGTTTCATTATACTGGAAAACAATTTGAGTGTCAATTGGATGTTTAAAACGATCGTTTAATTCCAAAGAAGCTGATACGCTCGGAATGACGGTTAATGTTGTCGGTCTGGCCGACTAGGTAGAAGTTTTGACCTAGCAAGTATTGTCCGCCGAGGCGAACCTTACCATCGTTAGGATCATAGAAATCGACCGAAAGAGCCAGTTTTTCCCCCAATCGTTTATCAAGACCGACACCGGCACGGTTGTCAATGACACCAAAACGGGTTGTCCATGAATCCTTATCCTGTCCTAGTTGTAAATTGAGTTTATCCGTTTCGCCGATATCGCGCACGCCAATCAGCGCAAAGTTTCGCGGTGATGTCCGCAGCTTTAAATTGGCATTGGTCTGGTATCTACCATCACCATCGTTTTCACTGTAAAGGATTTCTACTGAACCTTCTGTTTTTATCTGATCGATTTTCGTCAACATTTTGTTGGCTTTTTCGCTGGCGTCACGGGCATTCTTTAGCGTTTCGCGGATACTGCGGGTTGTTTCAGGGTCGGTGGCGACTCCTTCGAGGGCGGCAGCCATTCTCTCGACCCGGGCGGAGGCGTTTTTGACATTGGTCAGGGTTTCTCTCAGTTCAGTGGCAGTACGGCCATCATTGTCGACATCAGCCACTAGTTTGTCAATACGGCCAGAAGTATTCTTCAGATTTTCTGACATCAGTCGCAAGTTGTGGACAGTCTTTACGATATCCTGTTCGCCGCTTGCCGCCATCCGGACCAGACTGGCGCTGAGCGCGTCCAGATTCGCGGTCAGGCTGCTGATGTTAAGAGCAGATTCACGCAAAGCGGCTTTTACTTTCTCGTCACCGATCACTTCATTCATCGATTGTATCATTTCATCGGCTTTTTTCAGCACTTTGTCGGCTGTGGCGACCAACTGATCCAACCCGGCAGGGTCCTCGCCGCGCACCAAAGAATTTGGCGCTAGGTCGCCTTCCGGTTTGACCGGCGGTGTAATCTCGATGAATTTCTCACCCAGCAAGCCGTCTGAGCCAATGCGGAAGGTAGAACCTTTCGGGATCTTTGCGCCTGAGGTGATTTTGGCCAGTACTTCGATCCCATCTGGTGCGATTGTCATTGCCTCCACTTTGCCGACTTCCACGCCAGCATAACGAACCACGTTGCCGGCTTTTAGGCCTGCAACTTGAGTGAAGGTTACCCGCACCGGATAACCGTGCTCGCCATAGTTCATGCCACCGATCATGACAATCATCCCAGCTAAAAGAATAAATGCAATTAATGTTATAGCGCCCACTTTTGCTTCCGTGCTGAGGCTCATGGTCGGAATCTCCTTTCGGTTTTGTAATCAGGTGTCCAGCCCTGAATAAATTTCTGCACCAGGCGATTCTCTGATCGTCTAATGTCATCAATGCCGCCTTGTTCGATAATTCGGCCGTCGTTTATCATGATCATGCGGTCAGCAAGATTGAACGCGCTTGACATATGATGGGTGACGACAATCGAAGTCACGCCGAGTCGGCGGCGAGTACTGGCGATGAGTCTGTCAATCGTGGTTGAGATGATCGGATCAAGTCCGGCCGTCGGTTCATCATAGAGAACAATTTCGGGATTGATGGCGATGGCCCGGGCCAAGCTGACGCGTTTTTTCATGCCGCCGGACAATTCATTAGGCATGTCAGTTTCGTGTCCGGACAGGCCAACCATGCGCAGTCTACTGCGAACTACTTTTTGAATGTCTTCTTCCGGCATGTCGGTATGCTGGCGCAGGCCAAACGCCACATTTTCGCCCACACTCATTGAATCAAACAAGGCCGAGTACTGAAAGACCATTCCCATATGGCGTCGCATTTGATTTAACTCATTTTCATTCATCGGCGATATTTCCTGGCCGTTAACCCAGATTTCGCCTGAAGTAGGCTTCAATAGGCCAATAATCAGTCGCAAAAGAGTGCTCTTACCGGAGCCGCTTGGCCCAATAACGACTAGTATCTCCCCTTTGGCGACCTCAAGGTTTATGTCTTCTAAGACGCGTTTGCCGCGATATGACATGTTTACATTGACTAGCTTTATCATGCGGTCTCCTCTTTTAATATAAAAGTAAGGATAAAAAATAATTGCTGATAAAAATCAAGATAATTGAAGTCACAACAGAGCTTGTTGTCGCCCTGCCGACGCCTTCAGCTCCTTGCTCAGTGGTCAACCCTTTATAGCAGCCAATAATAGCGATAATTGCGCCGAAAAACATTGATTTAACCAGACCGCCGGTAACGTCATTAACAACAGCAAACACTTTGATGGAATTGATATAAGAAAAGGAGCCGATGCCTGCGTAAAGTGTAGCCATCAAATAGCCCCCCAGAGTGCCGATGACGTCGCCGAAAATAACGAGAACCGGCAGCATAAACACACAGGCAACCAAACGTGGCGCAACCAGATAGGCAATCGGATTGGTGGCCATCACCCTCAGGGCATCAATTTGCTCAGTGACTTTCATCGAACCGATTTCAGCGGTGATCGCTGCCCCGACTCGTCCGGCCACGACAACTCCGGTTAAAACAGGCGCCAGCTCACGGCCCATGCCAACAGCCATAACGCCGCCGACTGAGGATTGGACGCCGTATTTGATAAATTCATGGGCGATCTGTACTGTCATGACCATGCCAGTAAACAACATTGTCAGCAAGACAATGGGCAGGGAATTGACGCCAAGATGCGCCATCTGTTGCAGGACATGCCGGGACTTCATCTTTTTCAGGAGAAGGATTGTTTGGCCAAACAATAGCGTGACTTCGCCCGCAGCTTCCGCTATGCGCAAGACAGCCCGACCAATCCCTTCCAACAGTGCGGTCATAGTGGCCCTCCTCATCCTGTTAATCCTATATATATTCAAGATTAGCGTATAATTCCCTGCTTAGACCGGAATTTTCCATCAGGGCGTTTGTTTCAAGAGTATCCGAGGAATTACTGATTAGCGCAATGATCGCTAGCGCCGCAAAGTGCGCGAAGGGATAAAATCCTACATCCGCATCGTGACGTTTGCGTGCTTCGCGGGCTTTGTGCTTACGTACTGCCACAGTTATCTTTTTGACGTCAAAAAAAACGCGCCCCATGCGGGGCGCGTTCAAGCTATTCGCTTATTTACCATCGCTCACGTTCAGTACGATTCGTGTATCGCCTTCGATAATATAATCAGTAGTCAGATGGGCTTTAGCTTTTTTCTCATCTTTCTTTTTCAGAGGTGTGGTGATAGTCGCAGTAGGTGTTTTCTTGAGTTCGCGTTTAGGAGTTGGCTTTGGTTCTGTATCTAGAGCGGGATTGGTTTTACCTGGTGCATCACGCCCACTGAGGAGTTCTTCTTCGTCAAGTTCCATGACTTCAACGACAATATCATTGTTGCGGTCCCGGCTGGAGAAGTCTTTGATCAGATCTTCAAAAGACTTATGTCGGTTCTTTTCCGGCCGGATCAGGTCTTCAACATCCTTCTTCAGCAATAACTGCAATAAGGGAACCATGCCACCGCCGCGAACAGATAGGATGAGCGGCCCGGCGGGCTGGTCTTTGGGTACAATGAAGGCCACAGTACGGATTACGGGTTGACTGCGATAGGGCTTCAACTTGACTGTGACTTGGACAGTATCACCAGGTTTTACACTCACAACATTCGCTTTCGCCTCTAAAATAGAGGCAGTGCGGCGTTCTTGGGTCATCTCAACATTGACATTCACATCAATGATATCAACTGGATGAAACTGGTTTCCAGCTAAGAGAGTCAGTGCCTCGTGCAGTTCAGCAATAGATGCCTCAGCAGCTCCGGTCGGGCTGTAGAACATGTTTTCCCGACGGAGAACTTCCCCAGGCATGTCTTTGGCTGTCAACTCAAAACTGACTTTTGCTGTTCCCGGACCAACCCGGTCGATGGTCTTGTCAACGATGTTATAGACGCCAACCGCAGACAGAATCGAGCCAATCTGCTCATCCTGAACCGCCCGGAAAAAGGCGTCCCGAGTCTTGCCTGTTGTCAGGTCTTTCACACTGACACGTACAGGAATATTGGAGGGAAAAACATCCAGTTCAGCGGCAATGCCAGCACCTCGGTCTTGGTTGACTGTGCCGATCGCATCGCCGGTCACGCCCAGCTTAAAGGAGTTTTCTAGCCCTTTCATGGCTGTGAAGATATAGGCATTTGACAGATAATAACCGGCATTGCCCTTTTTCAAAAAGGGATGACCAAAAGCCAATAGCTTATTGCCTTCAACATAGGTAACTGTTCCCATAGCGCCAACGCTGACATCGCCTTGTACCAACTGAACACCGATAGCGCTTCCTGGTTCGAGCGCCGGATAGATTGTATCCTCGGCAGGCTCGCCAGCGGCATAAGGAACCAAGCTATAGGGCTTCAGTTGCTCACCCAGCAAGTTTAGCGCCCGGTCGCTAAAACCTGATACCATTAGCGGGGTAGCCACAGGTTGCAACTGTTCTGAGGTATCAGCCAGTGGCGGAGTCGCACTAGGTGCATCTAACATTTTTAGCATATCAGCAATCGGTGTTACCATGCCAGTCTTGTGGTCAGTCAAGGACCAGCCATAGGCAACCGCACCAACGAGTTTACCGTCAATGTACACAGGGCTGCCGCTCATGCCTTGAGCAATGCCGCCACTTTCTTCAATTAAATCGCCATAGGTCCGAACCAGAATCAGGTCACCGGAAGGGCCCTTATCTTTCATAATGCCGAGCACTTCGACGCCAAATTCCTCAATCTTTGTACCTGATACAACCGTTTTAGCAATACCATGCATACCAGGCTTGACCTCTTCAATTGGCATGATGGCAGGCGCAGCTAGGCCAAATGCGCTTGGAAACAAAAAGAGTAGCGCCAGGAAAACAAGGCGCCACCTAAAATTTTTCTTCAACCCTATCATCCTTCCACGGCGGCCTGTCGGCCTTTACTTGCCTTTGGGCTCGATACGCACCGCAATCTCGCCCTGACGGACATCCGCACCAGGCTTAACCAAAAGTTCACGCACAATTCCGTCCGTAGTCGCCCGTACGGCGGGGGACGGTCCAAGGATTGTGTTAACAACAACAAGTACATCGCCCTCGCGGACAACAGAACCTGGTCCGATTGCTGCGTGGACTTTGCCGCTCAGCACGCTTTTCTGATCGATCAAATTCTCGGCGGCGGAAACCAGAGTGCTGGCGAAAATCGCCATGACAATTACTAACAGAATCATGATTTGCTGTTTGCGGGTCATCGAATCCACCTCCGTAGTTATATTATAGCGTATTTCGCTTAAATAGCAAGCTTCCTAGGCACGACTGCGAGTGCGTTGCCGACGCGCCGTTCTTTGCCATCTGAGGGCTTGTTGACAATACGACCTTTGACAATCATTTCGCTAGAGCCGCCGCCGTCCAGATTCATGGCGTTCACTGCCCCCAGTTCGCGCATAAATAAGGCCAGTTCTAGCAAGCTCATTCCTTTACTCAAGGCTTGTCGTCCATCAACGACCACCAGCAATATCCGGCCATCCTGAGTCAGGCCTACCGCAGTACGGGGTGCGCGGCCGCCGGCGACATCGCTGCCGAACTCCTCTAGCTTTGTCGTAACAAAGACATTGCCTTGCTTCACGAGCATCGGCCCGGCGCCAATGGCATGTAAGGTTTGGTCCCATACTGGGCCAAGGGTTTGCAAGGCCTGTACCGAATCACCAATTTTTAAGCCAGCTAGTTTCTGGGCAGTCTCGCCGTGCGCACTCAGCACATAGCCATTAGCAGGAATGGTGGAATTGCCTGGTTGGATAGCGGCAACGGCACCAGCAACAATCGTACACTCCAGGCCATAGCTGTTAGTATTAGTAGTGGGTCCCCAAAAACGGTTGTAGAGAATTAAACCGTTTTCGCCCCGACTCTCATTAACTCCGGATAGTGGCAGTTTAATTTCACCGGGAAATTCGGCCACCCCCTGGTAATTGACTTGATCAATCAACATTTTCCCATCCGCAGCCATACCCAATGCGGTTCGCGCGAGGTTTGTGGAACTGATCACCTCATCATCCATTTTCAATAGACCAATGATGTCGCCATTAGGAGCAAAATAGGAGGCGTTGACCGCAGCCAAAACCTCACTGCGCAATAGCACGTGTGAAAGTGGGTCAATACCGAGCACGTTTTGCCTGACTAACATTGGTTCCAGCGTATAGTCTGACTGGGGTGATATGTCCAAAATATGAATATTCAGGGGTCCGGCTTTCCCTGGCTTGTACCAGGAGGTATAGCGGATGCCTGAAGCGATTTCCTGTTCAATTTTCTTTTCTTTTAACGTGGTGATGTCAATGACAATCCGGTGCGGATTGGCTAGAGTAAAAATTTTATAGGTAACCGGCTGACGGCAGTCGATCACAACTTGCGCCTTTTTGTCGGCAACCGTGTTGACAAACTGCACAGCTGATACGGCTGGATCGTTGATTGCCTGAGATTGAATGCCAGATTGGATCGTGGCTTTATCAAGTTCAACAATTACACTGAATAAATCGTCTTGCTGAGTCGCGGTATATGAAACTGGATCGCTCATATCCAGAACAACCCGAACTGTGTCGCCCGAAGCGTGATGGCGAACTTTCTGTAATACGGGACTGTCAGGAGCGGCCCATACCGTCTGTGCCAGGATACAAAAGCAGATGGCAGTTAGTAAAATTTGACGAATTTTTGCGAACATCCTTACCTCCGTGGTCAGCGCGATGGTTTAGAGGCTGTTAAAAACGCTCATATATGTTACTTCAGGAGCCTGCGAGGTCCTCAACGTACCTGTATTGTACACCTTACACCTCCGGCCCACAGGCTCAGGCGTCTAGTCTCTGAACATTTTTAAGCAGCCTCATTTTACGTTATGATTGCGTGTTTTTGGTAACACGCTCTACTTGCGCTGGCTGCGCCAGCTGTCGATATAACATATCAGCCAAGCCAGAGCCGCCAGCGCGAGCCATGTTTTGCGTCATCTCGGAGTCGAGCATGGATTGGACAATTTCTTGCTGGTTGCTGTTGGTTAACGTGTTCTTGGGAACAGTGGCACGCATGCGGCTAAGCAGCATATTGAGAAAGACGGCTTCCATGTCGCGGCAGGCTGCCTTCAGTTTTTTATCTTCAGGGCTTTGCTTTGGTGTAGTTGCGCTTCCGGTTGTGCCGATGCTACGAATGTCCATGGCTGCCTCCTTACATTAATGTTAATTCAGCGTGCAAGGCTCCTGCCGCCTTCATCGCCTGGAGAATGGAGATGATCTCACGCGGTGAAGCACCGACAGCATTAAGCGCTTTTACGACATCGCCGACATGGGCGGTCGCAGGCAACACAATCAGGTTAGCTGGTTCTTCTTTTACCTCAATGCTGGTCTGATTGACAACAGCAGTTTGTCCGTCGGAGAAGGGTGCTGGCTGTGAGACTTGCTTTTCAGAGACAATTTTGACCGTTAAGCCACCTTGGGCCACCGCTACTTCGCTGATGGCAACGTCTGAACCCATGACCACGGTGCCAGTCCGTTCGTTGATGATAATCTTCGCGGCAGCATCTGGCTGGATGGGTAGTTCTTCAATCGCGGCAATAAATGCAACAAGGCTTTCGCTTTGGCCTGTCGGTATGTCAATAACCACAGAACCGGCATCGCGGGCGTGACTAATCGTACCAAAGCGGCGATCAATTGCTTCGCTAATGCGAGAAGCTGTGGTAAAGTCTGGCTGCATTAGTGATAGTGCAATTGAACCGTTGTTCACAAGCTGTACACTGACATCACGTTCAACAATGGCCCCACCGGGGATTGAGGCAACAGTCTGAAAGTTTTTCATCTGGCGCGAACCACCGGCGCCGACGGAAAAACCGCCGATCGAGAGAGGTCCTTGACCGACAGCGTAAACCTGCCCGTTTGCCGCCTTAAGCGGTGTTTGGATCAGGGTGCCGCCTTGCAGGCTTTTCGCATCGCCGAGAGAAGAAATCGTAATATCGATGGTATCGCCTGGTCGGGCGAAAGGCGGCAGCTTAGCTGTCACCATAACGGCAGCGGCATTTTTCGGTTGAAGCTGGGACATGTTAGCAATTACGCCGAAGGATTTCAGCATATTGGCAATTGATTGCACAGTGAAGTCGCTCTTGTCAGAGTCACCGCTGCCTGACAGGCCAAGGACCAGTCCGTAACCGACCAGTTGGTTGTCACGCGCGCCCTGCACACGGGCGATATCCTTCACGCGGACGCCGGGTGCGGCGGCGACTATACCTGTCATCAACGTTATTAGTAAGAGCGCGCAAAGCGCTACTGTCTTTCGCATAGAATTCTCCTTCTTTACGCAAGAGTAACGGGAGGTACGTCGGGAAGATTACGTTTTAGCGCAAAGTGCACAGAGGGCTCGTAGAGGGCAGAGAGGATTTACTTTTAACAAAGCCACGTATCCCTCTGCGAACCCTCTGAGTACTCTGCGTGCTCTGCGTTAACGTCCCCCTAGAACAAGAAGTTAAATAGCGAACTCAATATGCCCTGACGCTGTTTGCTGGAAAGTGGGCCTTTGCCGTCGATCTTGAGTTCGGCATTGGAAACATAGTTGGATAAAACAGTGTTGTCAGCGGTGACATCATCCGGGCGAACGATGCCGGAAATTGTTATCCGTTGCTCATCTGAGCCTTGTTTAATCGTTTGCTTGCCGGACACGACCAGATAACCGTTGGGCTTGACTTCAGTAACTTGGACGGTTATACGACCGCTCACGATATTGGTATTACTGATCGAACCGCTAGCTTTAAATTGATCGCTATAGGTTGCGCCAAGCGCCGGGATGAAATCCAATTTTCCTGTCCCGTCAGCTAAGTTTGTATTCGATGATTTGCCATTTGAGGTATCACCAGACCGCTTGGCAGAAGAGACCTCGCTAATGATTATCGTAATTATATCACCGACCGCATGGGCTTTTCGGTCAGAAAACAGGCTGCCGCTATCACTCCAAAGCGAAGCAGCGTCACTGACAGGCGTGAAAGTGATTAAAGCCACCATCAGCAGGGCTAGTATCCGTATCGTCACAGAATCACCTCATTTGTGTTCATACAAAGAAACTTCCACCCGTCCTTTATCAACCACGCGGGCGGTAACCAATCGTCCAGTAGCGGTATTGCGGACAGAGATCAACTGCCCGTTACGACCATCATTTTGCGCTATTCCCGGAGCAGCGGCCTCAACCCCGCCATAAGTAGCGGAAATGATAACAGCGGTTCCTCGTTTAATCAGCACTGGTTTGTCAAGATGGGCAGAATAAATGACCGAACCGGCTGACAGCGATCGTTTGACGACCAGGCCATTAGTTTGATCAAGACTAGTCAGATAGCCAGCAGGTAAACGGCTAACTTCCATCCAAGACAACCGCACCGTATCGGGACTGAGAGTTTCACGGGCGGCAATCGCAGTGGTCGCAGTTACAACCGAGGTGAAGCGCTTGATCTCGTATTTGATCGGCATCCGACTGAACAGAACACCATCAGCTGACACGATCAGATACGCTGTCTGTGGTACGCCAAAGCGAACGCTTTGTCCAGCTATTTCATAGTTGAGAACGCCCAGCGGCGCCACTAGATCGGGTATCTCTTTTAGCAGTGAAATTGAGAGCTCCTCTTGCGGTCGCACCGGCAATTTTGCTTTCAGTTTTGCCAGCGCAGTGTCTGCCAAGGTTTGTCCACTAAGCACCTGGCCGCCGGCGGCAATGCTGATCATCTCTGGAACTGATCCCCATTCTACTCCGCTGAAGCCAATCTGACTTGCGGCTAGTCGGGAGGTAAGTATTTCGCGGCTGAGCAGTGTCGTAGCTCCCGGCAATGGCGCGCTGCCCAAGGTAATCTTTTGCAATGCTGCAATTTGGGATACATCGTCGCCTTCAATCAAGGCGATATCGCCTAGTGTGATCTGTGGTCCCGTAATCAGGGCCTCATTTTTTATGGAAACTCGAACTGCGGAGTAGCAGATCGTTGATAGCAGAAAGAGCGCCGCCAGTATCAGCGCCGCAACTCGCTTAAGCATTACTTTAACGTTTTAAGCCGGCCGCTATGCCGAGCATCTCATCAGAGGTGGTGATTGCTTTCGAATTCATTTCATAGGCCCGCTGAGCCACGATCATGTTGACCATCTCGTCAACGACCTGGACGTTCGACATTTCCAAGTAACGTTGGACAATGGTACCCGCCCCATCCTGCCCAGGGTTAGATGCCGTAGGGGCACCGGAAGCATTGGTTTCTTGCAGCAGGTTGCGTCCCATACTCAATAAACCAGCTGGGTTGATAAAACGAACTAGTTGCAATTGACCGATTTCCTGGGACGCAGTATTGTTCGGCAACGTAACGCTGACCACACCGTCAGCAGCAATCTCAATCGAGGTGGCGCCTTGTGGGACAGCAATGGCCGGTTCAAGCTGATAGCCCTCAGAAGTTACTATGCGGCCTTGGGAATCAGTCTTAAACGATCCATCGCGAGTATAGGCCAAAGTGCCGTCGGGCATGGTCACCTGGAAGAAGCCATCACCCTCGATCGCCATATCCAGCGGATTACCCGTGTTTTGAAAGTTACCCACGGTATAGAGCTTTTGGGTGGCAACTTGCCGTACACCATGACCAATCTGAATGCCAGTTGGAATCTGCGAATCAGCACCTGAGTTAGCGCCTGGTTGGCGCACTGTCTGATACATTAAGTCTTGAAAATCGCTGCGGCTTTTTTTAAAGCCGGTTGTATTTACGTTGGCAATATTATTGGAAATCACATCAATATTGGCCTGCTGGGCTACCATGCCTGAGCCTGCGGTCCAAAGGGCTCGCATCATATTGGGGTTCCTCCTTTAATTGCTTTATATTCGGTTGCCTCAGTCATTCGGTAACCGGGAGGCCTCCCTATGGTCCAGCCTCCATTGTTAATTAGATTTTACCGACTTCATTTACTGCTTTATCAAGCAGTTGATCATGAGCCTGCACGGCTTTCGCATTGACCTCGTAAGCGCGGTAGCCATTGATGAGATTAACCATCTCACTGACAGCGTTAACGTTAGACATTTCAAGAGTACCTTGACGTACCAAGCCGGTCGCCTGTTTTTGACCTGCACCAGTGTCCTGAAACAAACTGGAACCTTCTTTGATCAAACGTTTCTCATCATTAAACTCGGCTAAACGCAGTCTACCAGCTTCGATGCCATCAACACTGACAATACCTTCCTCGCTGACAGTAACGCTACTTCCATTGACAACCAAACGGCCATTTTCAGCTAAAACAGCATGTCCATCAGCAGTTGTCAACTCACCCAAGCTGTTGCGGGAAAACGCTCCATTACGGGTATAGCGCACTCCTGCTGGAGTTTCGACGGCAAAATAGCTTTGGCCTTCAATGGCCAAATCGAGTGGGTTGCCTGTGTGTCGCATCATCCCCTGAGTATGTATGGCCACGATTTCATCAACCTCAGCACCGGTTCCGACACTGCCTACCGGCTGCACTGGCCCATCATTAATCCTGCTAATCAACATGTCTGCAAAAGACTTGTTGACTGCCGCATCTTTTTTGAAGCCAGCAGTATTCACGTTGGCGAGGTTATTTGCCGTTGCATCAGTGCGAATCGACTCCGCCAACATACCTGAGGCAGCAGTGTAGATGCCTTTGATCATTCGCTCACCTCCCTTTAATCACGCCGATTTCCTTGTGTCACACTATCGTGAAGTGCCTCCATGCAATCTAACGCTTTGCCAGTGCCGATGGCGACACAGGAGAGCGCATCTTCAGCCAAGTAGGTAGGAATACCGGTTTCCATGGTAAGACGCTTGTCCAGTCCATGTAACATAGCGCCACCACCGGTTAACACAATTCCTCTGTCGACAATATCTGCCGCCAGCTCAGGCGGAGTACGCTCGAGCACTCCTTTAACACAATCGACAATAGCTTGTACCGTTTCAGCCAAGGCGGACGCGGTTTCCGCAGTAGTAATTCGCATCGTTTTCGGCAGACCGGAGATCAAATCCCGCCCGCGAATATCAATCACTGCATTGAGGTCATCCGGATAAGCGCTACCGCAGTTAATTTTGATTTCTTCAGCAGTGCGCTCGCCAATCATCATATTGTATTCTTTCTTTACGTAACGGACAATCGCTTCATCAAATTTATCGCCAGCAATGCGTATCGAATCGCTAACGACTATCCCGCCAAGACTAAGTACGGCGACATCTGTTGTGCCACCGCCAATATCAACGACCATAGAGCCGCAGGGCTCAGAGATGTCTAAACCTGCCCCCAAGGCTGCAGCCAGTGGTTCTTCAATCAGATAGGTTTTTTTTGCGCCCGCTCGCATAGCTGCCTCCAGCACAGCGCGTTTTTCCACAGTCGTCACACCGGATGGAATGCAAATCATAATCCGAGGTTTAGAAAACCAACTTCGTCCGGTTACTTTTTGGACAAAGTGACGCAACATTGTTTCTGTAGTATCATAATCTGCAATAACGCCTTCACGCAGTGGACGAATAGCAATGATGTTTCCCGGAGTTCGACCTAACATACGGCGTGCTTCTTCGCCAATCGCCAGGATGCGGCCGCTGTCGCGATCCATTGCAACAACTGACGGTTCCTGAAGGACAATGCCTTTACCTTTTACATATACGAGTACATTTGCCGTTCCTAAATCCACGCCTATATCTAATGAGCCAAACATATTGATCCCCTTCCACTGTGCGGTGTACTGCTTGTCTGCTACTGACCGAAAAAACCGCGCGCCGACACTACGATGCGCAGTAAGCAAACCAGTGCAAATGTACTTCCTTATTTCTACATATAATGATAAAGTCCTCTAATTTTCGTCTGCATCTTTGTCGTGTTTATATTTTTTTCGCGTGGCTTCGCCGCCACGGATGTGCCGTTCCGCTTTGTTTAGATCGAGAACCTGCTTCACCTGATTTGCCATGTTCTCATTTATGCTTGGCAGTCGTTCGATCATGTCTTTGTGAACTGTACTTTTGCTGACGCCAAAAACCCCCGCCGCTTGCCTGACAGTATGCTTGCTGTCCAAAATGTGGCGGCCAATGTCTAATACCCGTTTGCGGATATAATCTTTCACTTTTTCTGTTCCCCCCTGCCCATTTTTGTTAATATATATGCGGACAAAATCAAGAAGATGCAAAAATTCCCGGCGGGGCGCTGATAAGAGCCCATCTGCGTTGTTGCCCCGCGAACCCATTGCTAGCGTACGTTAGTACGCGTCGCGGCTGGGTTCACGTGGCTGCCTAGCATCTGGACCCTTCTAAGCGCCCGGCCAAGAATTTGGGCGTGTCAGGGTAGGGGGAGGTGAGAAACGAAGAAAGGGACGATCGCTTTGCTGCGCTCGCGATGATGGGGATGGCATAACGAAACAGCCGCAAACAAAGACGATATCGTCTTTGTTTGCGGCTGTTGAGAACCCTGTTCCCAGAGCGTTCAGAAATGTCCAGATGCTAGGCGCGACGAGGATTACGCCGCGTCGCGTACGCGGGGTACGCAAGCAAGTAACCGCAGGAGCGATTGCGCAACTCTTGGCGCTTCAGCGCCTTAGAGTTGGCGGCATACCCCTTGCGGGTGCAACGCAGATGGGCGTTTATCAACGCTCTGCCTTAGCGACTGGGTAAAACCTCGACCGGGTTGACAAACTGGCCGTTTTTCTCTATAGCCAGGTGGATATGGGGGTACGGTTCTTGGAACGACTCGCCGGCAGAGCCGATGGTTTGGCCGGCGATGACCGGGTCGCCGGGTTTGACTGTCGCTGTGGCTAGCGAGCCGTGGTGAACCGTCCAGGAACCAGCGGAGACGATTACCGTTAAGCCGGTTCTTGCGTCTTGTCGCAGTTCGGTCACTTTGCCGCTTAATGCGGCCGTGACAGGTTGTCCTGCTGCGGCGGATAAGTCTACTCCAATGTGGTAGCGCCAGTCTTTCAGCACAGGATGCTCTTGCCAGCCAAATTCGTGGTTGATCGCGCCTGGGGTCGGCCAAGCGCTGGGGTGGGCTGGGATGACGGGTTCAGGAGTTGACAGGGAGTTGTTAGCTACGGATTTACGCTGGGCAATTTGCTTTGTTGCAACTTCTGAAGGATCGCGCTGCAGCAATTGAGACGGCAGCAGTTGATCTTCTGATAAAGGCCGTAAGGGGATATGACGAGCCTGCTCATAGGGTCTGGCTGTCAGTATTCCAGCCGCCACCGTTATCGAGAACAAAACCGCCAAACCAGCCAAGCCTGAGGCTAGCCAAATGCGCCGTCCGCTTAAACCGCCAGCCATAAATTGCTTTTTCTTATTTTGCCAATATTCGATAGGCCAAAGTCTCTGTGATATGCGATTGAGCATACTACGATCACCTCGATCATAGTATGCCCATTTATTGGCGCTGTTAAAAGTTCCATGCGGGATAGGTACGGTAGCACTAGCCCCACTAGCGTCACTAGCGCCACTATGACGACGGGGCAAGAACGACGGACGATAGTGTTGCCCACAATGTGGGCAACATAAAAACCGTACCCCGCATAGTGCCGCTCGTGCCGTTCATGGCGTTCGTGCTAACCGTTCTCCGTCCCCGTGCCGTTCGTGCTAAAACGTCCCCCGGTCGTTCAGTGGCTTGACGCCTTTTCCACAGTCACGCCACTATAATAGTAAGTTAATATGTCTTTATAGGTTTTGCCTTCTTTGGCCATGCCGTTGGCGCCGTATTGGCAAAGGCCTACGCCGTGGCCGTAGCCGGTGGTGATGAATTCGAGACCGGCTTCACCTTGGCGGATGGAGAAGGTGTTTGAGCGCAATTCAAGCTTTTCACGCACTTGTTGACCAGCGAAGATAATACCGCCGATGCGGACCTTGTCTACCCGGCCGGATTCAGTCTTATCGAGCACTTGTGCCACTTGGCCGCCAGTACTGACTGCAGCAGTTTTAACATCTGTTCCTAGACGTTTGTCGAGTTCATCCAGACTGTAAGCCTTCACATCCAGGTAGCGGGGGGATTGCTGATCCCAGGTACAGGCTACGCTGCGCAAATACGGAAAATCGTAACCCCAAACTTCTTTGGCACTGGCTGTTTTTTCGCCACTGGTAGAATGGAAAACCGCATTAATCGGCTGTCCCTGAAAAACCACGACCATAGAGCGCGTTCCATCAACTGCCTGATTGATTTTGGGCCAGTATTTCTGGTAACCGGCAGCGCCCCAGCGTTGTTTCATTTTTTCCTGACTAATCCAGGCTTGGCCTTGGGCCTGACGAAAATCGGTTGTAATGTCTGCACCAGGTTTATCTGCATAACCAGAGCCGCCGAATGCGCCCATGTGTTTCACAGCAAACGTTCGGGCTGCCACTGCTTGGGCTTTAAGCGCTTCAACATGAAACTCTGCCGGCATTTCTGCAGCAACAACGCCCTGCACATACTCTTCTAAATCCATGTCAACAATCCGGTCTTCCTCATGCAGGTAAACTTTAATTTTGATATTGTCTGCTTTTGATTTGACACCGCGGCTGGCATAATCTCCCGGTCCCCGCAAACTCATCACCACCAGCATGGGTATAAAGATAACAATAACTGCCACTCCTAGGATCATCGCACCTATCCCGTATTTCATTGACTGCCCTCCGTGTTGACAACCTATTTCTAATAGGTATGCATGGCAAACAACTGATATGACAAACTCGTATGGAACTAAAAGGGAGCGGCTTCTAAACCACAGAGTACGCAGCGTTCAAAGAGGACCCGCAGAGGGCTATAGTTTTATGTGGTAGCCTCCGTTTTTGGCAAATTAAAGAGAGGGACGCAGTTCGCGTCCCTCTCGGCTTGAAAATAAGTGCTATTACTTTATTCGTTCCAGGTCTGCTCCCAGTGACTGGAATTTTTCGACTAAGTTTTCATAGCCGCGGTCGATATGGTGCAGATAGCCGACTTCGGTTGCACCGCTGGCGGTTAGTCCAGCTAGCACCAGCGCAGCGCCAGCGCGGAGATCGGTAGCTTTTACCGGGCAACCTGTCAGGTTGGCGACTCCTTCAACAACAGCAACTCGTCCGTCAATTTTGATGTTGGCGCCCATTCGTTTTAATTCGTCAACATGCATAAAGCGGTTTTCGAAGACAGTTTCAGTAACCACGCTCGCTCCTTTGGCAATAGTCAGCATCGCCATAAATTGAGCTTGCATATCGGTAGGAAAGCCGGGATATGGCAATGTTTTAATATCTACTGCCCGGAACAGTTCATTTCGCCGCACTCTGACCCCCAAAAGATCTTCCTCGATCTCAACGCCGGCTTCTTTCAGTTTGGCAATTACCGGCTTTAAGTGCTCGGTGATGACATTTTCCAAGCGGATATCGCCACCAGTCATGGCAGCCGCAACCATATAGGTTCCTGCTTCTATGCGATCAGGAATAACCGCGTGACATGCTCCGTGCAGCTCACTGACCCCGTCAATTTTAATGACATTGGTGCCAGCCCCTCGCACACGAGCACCCATGGCGTTGAGATAGGTCGCCAAATCAACAATTTCCGGTTCTTCCGCCGGATTCTCAATCACAGTCTGGCCTTTGGCCATACTGGCTGCCATCATAATATTTTCAGTGGCGCCTACGCTAGGGAAATCCAGGTATATTCTCGCGCCAGTCAGACCGCGCGGCGCTCTGGCTTCAATGTAGCCATGACCTTGGATAATCTCTGCACCTAACGCTTCAAACCCTTTGAGATGCAGATCGATCGGTCGAGTACCGATAGCGCAGCCGCCTGGCAGGGAAATTCTTGCTTGTCCGATGCGAGAAAGCAACGGACCCATGACTAAGAAGGATGCTCGCATCTTGCGAACCAGTTCATAAGGTGCTTCACAAGTCTTAATATCCCGGGAGTCTACTTTTAATATTCCGGGCGAATACTCAACCGGAACGCCAAGCTGCCCCAATACTTCAGAGATGGTATGAACATCTTCCAGGTTTGGTATTTCTTCAAGGGTACTCGGCGTGCTTCCTAATAGCGACGCAGCGATAATAGGCAGTACTGCATTTTTGGCGCCGCTAATTTTTACCGTACCGTATAAACGCTTTCCCCCGCGTATGATTAGCTTTTCCACATAGTCTTCCTCCTGCAGAACGTCAATGGTTAATATTCCTGGACAATAATCGGAGTTCCAAGAGTAATATAAGTGCGATTATCAGTTGAGCTATAACGTGATGCCATATTAATGTTTACTCTAGCGTCGCCGATTACCAAGCCACCGTTCAGGCGGGGTGAATAGCCGCTAACGCTAGACACCTTAGTATCATTCATTTCATTAATATGCTTCACGTTCAGCAAAGCGAAGGAGTGTGACAGGATATCCCCCCATTCGCCATTATTCAGTTTACCATTAATCCAGCCTACCAAGCAAGAGTTTATCTTAGGTATACCGCCGGTAGAGTATAAAATTTTTGCGGCCTGTTGTTCTAAATTGGAAATTTGATCAGTCGACCCAGAAATAGTAACCATCATAAACGCTGCAGAATCGTCCTTGCGAATGGTTGTCGCAATCGCCTCGCGACGGTCCATCGTGACCTTTACAGCACGCACGATGTCGTGTTCTTCTGTACTGTTGGTTTCAAATTGGTAACTTTCCGGCTTTTCACCTTGAGCAATAATTCCTTGGCAGATACTACTCTGGAGTGCAGCCACAGTCCAACTTCTGGACGGCATCCTAGTCCAACCATGGACACTACTTTCCTGCAAATTCGCTCCGGCTTCACGTAAAACCCTGTACAGCAACTCGCTAGAGTTTTGTTTAGAAACTCCACCACTAATTAAAAACAGGGGCAAAAGAATGATGCCAATAAGTGCTACTCCCCGCAAACAGCGCATGCGTTATGCTACCCTCCGCAATTACATTCCTACGCTGATTGTTACCAGTAATGATATAGAGTATTCATGTTAAGATATAACAACATTATCGGGCGCTGATAAGGGCCCATCTGCGTTGTTAGGCTCGAAAATCTATTGTTTGCGTACCCGCCACCGTACGCCCGATGCTAACAAGTTTTATGTCTCATATTCTAACCCAATCTCATAGGTAACGAGCTACTGCTAGATTTCCGATCCTGCCTAGTGATGCTACTCTGTTTATGTAAAACAGTGTATCTTTTAGTCTCATGGATAACAACATAGGGCCCTTCTGAACGCCCTAGGAGACGTCTTTACAACAAAGCAGGCTGCCTACGGCAGCCTGCTTTGTTGTTAGTCATTAACTTTTGCTTGTCCGGCTACTTTTAGTCTCACAAGAGCGCGGCGCAATGCTGCTTCAGCGCGATCAAAGTCGACGTCTTGATTACGGTTTTGCAAGCGGGTTTCAGCCCTAGACTTAGCTGCTTCGGCCCGTTTTACGTCGATTTCACCAGGTAATTCGGCGACGTTGACGAGAATCGTGACTGTATCGTCTTTCACGTCCATGAAGCCAGCACCAAGCGAAATCTGCATTTCAGTGTCATCTTGCTTAACACGCAGTGGGGCAATCTCAAGGGCGGTAATGAGCGGAGCATGGCCTGGTAGTATACCGGTCTCGCCATCGACAGCCCGGGCGATAACCATGGAAATACCATCACTGCTGTAAACTACGCGCTCAGGGGTGACTATGTCCAGACGCAATGTTTTGGCCATAGGTTATTCCCCCTTCATTTTGCGTGCCTTTTCCACTGCCTCGTCAATTGTGCCAACCATATAAAACGCCCCTTCCGGGAGATCGTCATGGAGGCCGTCAATGATTTCCTTAAAGCCGCGGATAGTCTCTTTCAATGGGACATATTTGCCCGGCGAACCAGTGAACACCTCAGCGACGAAGAACGGCTGGCTAAGGAAACGCTGAATTTTACGGGCGCGGGCAACTGTCAGTCTGTCTTCGTCTGAGAGTTCTTCCATGCCCAAGATTGCAATAATATCCTGCAATTCTTTATAACGTTGCAGCACTTCCTGCACGCCGCGGGCGACCTGATAATGCTCATCGCCAATAACGTGCGGATCAAGGATACGAGAACTCGAATCCAGCGGATCAACTGCCGGATAGATGCCAAGCTCGGCGATCTGACGCGATAGAACTGTGGTCGCGTCAAGATGGGCAAACGTCGCCGCAGGCGCCGGGTCAGTCAAGTCATCGGCAGGAACATAGACTGCCTGTACTGAGGTGATGGATCCTTTTTTGGTCGAGGTAATACGCTCTTGCAGGGCGCCAACGTCAGTGCCCAGAGTAGGCTGATAGCCAACGGCAGACGGCATGCGGCCTAAGAGAGCTGATACTTCGGAACCGGCCTGAATAAACCGGAAAATGTTATCAACAAACAGCAAAACGTCTTGCCCCTGCGTATCACGGAAGTATTCTGCCATTGTCAGTCCAGTCAGACCGACACGCATACGTGCACCGGGAGGTTCATTCATCTGGCCGTAAACTAGCGCGGTTTTGTCAATAACGCCAGATTCCTTCATTTCTGCCCAGAGGTCATTTCCTTCACGAGTACGCTCGCCGACTCCGGCAAAGACGGAGAAGCCGCCATGCTCGGTAGCGATATTACGAATCAGCTCCATGATTAGAACTGTCTTACCTACGCCTGCGCCACCGAACAAGCCGATTTTGCCGCCCCGGGAGTAGGGTGCAATCAGGTCAACAACTTTAATACCAGTTTCGAGAATTTCGGTTGAAGTTTGCTGTTCGTCAAATGCAGGCGCTGGCCGATGAATCGGCCAATAGTCATCTGCTTCTACTGCATCTGGATTATGATCGACAGGCTGGCCGAGCACATTGAAAACACGGCCAAGAGTGCCTTTACCGACCGGAACTTTTATCGCCGATCCGGTATCGACGGCCTGCATGCCGCGCATCAGGCCGTCAGTGGATGACATGGCTACACAGCGGACAGTATTATCACCCAGATGTTGCATGACTTCAGCTACGATGTTCACTTTGATCCCGGCGTTGTCGCCTTCAATGACGACAGCATTATAGATGGCGGGAAGCTGCTCAGGCAGGAATTCCACGTCAACAACCGGACCAATGACTTGGATTACACGACCGGTGTTATTCACAAACAACCTCCTTACTTCAGCGCTTCAGCGCCGCCCACGATTTCCGTGATCTCGCGGGTGATGTTAGCTTGACGCACTTTGTTGTAGTTGAGAACGAGCTTTGAAATCAAATCTTGTGCATTATCAGTGGCAGAACTCATGGCCATCATCCGCGCGCCTAGCTCGCTGGCGGCAGATTGGATCAGAGTCCCATAAATAACAGTTTCGAGATACTTAGGCAGAAGCAGTTCAAGCACTTCTTGGGCTGACGGTTCAAAAATAATTGTTTCTAGTGAATTATCGTCAGCCTCATCATCGCTTGCTTTGCGAGGTGTATCCATAGGCAATAATTTCATTGTTGCCGGCCGGAAGTGACCAGGCGAGAAGAAGCGGGTGTAAACAATATGAATCTCGTCATATTCACCAGACGTATAGGCAGTTGCCATCTCTTGCGCCAATCGCACCGCATCCTGATAGCCAGGCCGCTCTGAAAAACCGGTATACTCCCGGTCAATGGCATAGCCCCGGCGCTTAAAGTAATCCCGGGTTTTGCGCCCAACAGCGTTGATCCCGACATTATCTTTCCCAGACACGAATGGCAGCGCTTCCTTAATAACATTTGATGAATAGGCGCCAGCTAGGCCCTTATCAGCGCTCAGAATCAGATAGCCGATCCGGTTCACTTCCCTGACGGTTAATAACGGATGGCTGACATCTGACGCGTGTTGCGCCACGTTAGTCAAGACCTCGATAATCTTATCAGTATATGGCTTGGAGGCTAGCGCTTTCTCCTGCGCCTTTCTGAGCCGCGCGGCAGCAACCATTTTCATGGCTTTGGTAATTTGCTGTATGTTTTTTACACTTTTGATGCGGCGGCGTATATCTCCTGTGCTTGGCATCCGCTATCACCTCGCCGCTTCAGTTGTAAATGTGTCTTGAAATTCCTTTATGGCTTTTTTTAGAGCCGCTTCAGTTTCATTGTCCAAGGCCTTTTTCTCACGGATCGCCTTGCCAATCTCCGCATAGCTCGCGCGCATAAACTTCAGGAAATCTGCCTCGAACTGGGGAACCTTATGCGGGGGCACAGTATCAAGATGTCCGTTGACACCTGTGTATATGCTCATGACCTGTTCTTCAACCGGGATCGGGCTATATTGCGGTTGCTTTAACAATTCTGTCAAACGGTGACCGCGATCAAGCATTGCCTTGGTCGCTTTATCCAGGTCTGAACCAAATTGGGCAAATGCTGCTAATTCGCGATATTGAGCCAAATCTAGACGCAAGCTGCCGGCAACTTGTTTCATGGCTTTGATCTGAGCCGAACCACCAACACGAGAAACGGAAATACCGGCGTTAATGGCCGGACGGATACCGGAGTAGAACAGTTCACTTTCCAGGAATATCTGACCATCTGTGATCGAGATAACGTTCGTCGGTATATAGGCGGATACGTCGCCTGCCAGTGTCTCGATAATCGGCAAGGCAGTAATCGATCCCGACCCTAGCTCGGCAGAAAGTTTAGCCGCACGTTCCAGCAACCGCGAGTGTAAATAGAACACGTCGCCAGGATAGGCTTCACGTCCGGGAGGACGCCGCAATAGTAGCGACATGGCACGATAGGCCTGAGCATGTTTTGACAAATCGTCGTACACACACAGTACATGGCCGCCTTTATACATAAAGTATTCGCCCATGGCTACGCCAGCATACGGGGCCAGATACTGCAATGGTGCGCTGTCAGAGGCAGTCGCGGCAACGACGATGGTATACTCCATAGCGCCGGCTTCCTCCAGGATATGAACAACCCGGGCAATAGTGGATGCTTTTTGACCAATAGCGACATAAACACAGATAACGCCTTGACCTTTTTGGTTCAAGATCGTATCAACGGCAATAGCCGTCTTGCCTGTACCACGGTCGCCGATAATCAGTTCGCGTTGACCGCGGCCGATCGGGATCATGGCATCAATTGCTTTTATGCCTGTCTGCAGTGGTTCTTTAACCGACTGGCGGTCGGCAATACCGGGAGCATTGTACTCGACCGGACGAAACTCTGTTGTCTGAATCGGTCCTTTGCCGTCAATCGGCTGACCGAGAGCGTTGACAACCCGTCCAACCATGGCTTCGCCAACCGGCACCTGCATAATGCGACCGGTACGACGTACGGTGTCACCCTCTTTAATCAGCGTTTCACCGCCAAGGAGAACGCCGCCGACAGTGTCTTCTTCAAGGTTAAGTACTAAACCATACACACCGTTCGGGAATTCCAGCAGTTCGCCAGCCATGGCCTTTTTCAAACCATGGATGTGTGCGATGCCGTCGCCGACTTCGATGACGGTACCGATATCGTCCACATTGAGGTCGACCTGATAGCTCTCTATTTGCTGTTTAATAATCGCTGTAATTTCTTCTGGCCGCAGTTTCATATTCAGCCTGTCACCCCAATCTTTGTCAGTGGAATCTTCGTCAGCGCAGCTTTGAGCATAGTAAGTTGACGCGCCACGCTGCCGTCAATCAACTTATCGCCGATTTTCACAACAACGCCACCGATGAGGCGTTTGTCGACATGCTGCTGAACCTGTACCGTTTTGCCTGTAATCGCGCTCAGCTTCGCGGCCAAAGCTTGTTCTTGCTGGTCAGCAAGCGGCAAGGCGGTTGTCACATCAGCGATGACAATGTTGCGCAGTTCATTAGCAAGTGAAGTGTATTCGCGAAGAATGGCCGGCAAAGCCGCTTCCCGGCGCTTATCAACTAACAGCAGCAGGAAATTTAACACAATCGCATGCAGTTCGCTGCCAAACAACTGCACAATTGTCTCTTTTTTTGCAGCGCCAGGAACCAACGGATGATATAACAGAGTGTATAAATCATTATTTTGTTCAGTCAGACTGACCACCATGCTGAGTTGTTGCTCCGCATCGTCAAGAATGCCTTTTTCTTTAGTCAGCTCGCATAACGCTTGTGCGTACTTGACAGCTAGCTGATTGCTTAACATGGCAATCCACCTTGTTTCTGGTCATCCAACTTACTAATAAATTCATCCACCAGTCTGGCGTTAACTTTTTCATCAACGCTCTGACCGATAACCTTAGTGGCGGCAGCGAGAGACAATACGACAATTTCACTGCGAATATCTTCAAGCGCTTGCTGGCGTTCGCGGGCAATTTGCTCCTGCGCCGCCGCAAGCAGACGGGCATGTTCCTCCCGAGCGCTGGCGATGATCTCAGTTTTTGTCTCTTCTGCTAGTTTCATAGCCTTATCAACGATAGCTAACGCATCGCTCTTGGCTTGCTGCATTTGATTCTGATAATCTGCTTTCATTTGCTCAGCCGCAACCCGATCGCGCTCGGCGCTTTCCAGGTTGTTAGTAATGCGCGCCTGGCGCTCGGCTAAGGCCGCAAGCAGCGGTTTCCATGCCAGCTTGGTTAATAGGAATAGCAGAATGAAAAAATTTATAATTTGCGCTAACAGCGTTGCATTCAGATCAATCAAACAGTAGCATCCCCTTTCTTGCGTACAAGGGAGGCGACGGCAGGAACTCCCGTCCGTCGCCTATTACACGCATTTTTACTTCAAAAACGGGTTGGCAAATACCAGAACAATGGCGATAACGGCGGCAATGATGGGGATAGACTCGATCAAACCAACCGAAATCAACATGGTTACCAGAATGGACTGTTTCGCTTCCGGTTGTCTGGCAATGCTCTCAATCGCCTTCGTAGTTACGACGCTGTCGCTCTTGGCGGCTGCAAAGGCAGCAACGCTGGCGATAATCGCAGCAGCAAAGACGGAACAGCCAACGATAATAGCTTTTTCCATACTAGTCTCCTCCTTTCTGTGTTAAAAGTAGTAAGGCGGGGATTGTAAAATATGCCTAAGTGGCAGAGATAAGTTAGGTTAGTTACTTAGAACCTTTTCAATGCCCTAGTGATTGTCTTGGAGTGCATTGGCTAGATAGGTCATCGACATAATCGTAAAGATCATGGCTTGTACAATGCCGACAAAAACGCTAAACGCCAGCCAAGCTGTAGGAATAACATACGGCACTAGCATACCAAGGATGACGATAAGAATCTCGCCTGCAAAGATATTACCGAAAAGACGAGCGGACAGCGTAATCGGCTTGGAAATCTCTTCAATGATGTTAATCGGCAAAAATACGATACTCGGCTTGATAAAATGGCTAAAGTGGCCGAGGATACCCTTGTTTGCGACACCCAGGTAATTAACGGTTAAGACAATCATCACCGCCAAGCCTAAGGTACAGTTTATATCGTTGGTTGGGGAAGTCAGGCCGGGAACCAAGCCAAGCCAGTTTGCAATAACAAGGTAAATGAACAGGGTAATAATCAGCGGCGCGACTTTTCGCCCTTTAGGCCCGATGTTATTGTCCACTTGGTCCAGAAGCGCTTCGACAATCATCTCAATAAACAACTGCCAACGGCTGCGAGGAATGACCGCAACTCTCCGGGTTGCCAATATCGCCAATACTAGTACGATGGCACTGGATAGCAGTGTCATATAAATGGTGTCCATGTGAAACGTCATTCCCAGAAAGTGCGCAATTTTGTGTGGATGCATCTGTATAAATCACTCCTTTCTGTAGAAAATTCGGTAAACTGAATAGGCGGCAGCATAAACAAATATGCTAATCTGAAAAGAGAAGAAACCAAATAGTGCAGCCAAAAATGAAATTCCCTGAACAGAGCGAGAAATCGCCAGAATGACCACTACGATTAACAAACGGGCGACCCAGCCTGAGCGCAACGAGGATTCACTAGGAACCGATGGCTTGTCTAACGATACTAGCAACTGGCGATACAGCATCAGCACATAACAAGCACTGCCGGCTGCCCCTAACAGAAACCCAGCTAAAAGACCAGAATTTCCGGTGAGAACCATCAATAGACTAAGCAGCACTATCCATGCCACCATGTAAATGAATAGGCGCGGCAAATCACCGCGTCTGCTGTGAAGAGTTGTCATACTTACTTGTCTTTCTCGTCGTTATTCTCGTTAGTCGCGTCGAGGACGTGACGGCAAAGCGTGCGCAGGCCAGCAGCCAAACCCAGCCCGGCCCCCATAGCGACTCCCCACGGGGAAGTACCTAGCCAGCCATCGATTAGCCTGCCAATAAAGCCGCCAACCAATGCATTAACTGCCATGGCAAACCCCATCGTGCCTGCCATCGACAGCGCGGCCATAACTTGGCGCATGCCATCTTTCATCCCTGTTCACCCGCGGTTCAAACTATTCGTTAGGATTCCCTAATACAGTGGTTTTCATGAATTCATGTAGTATGACACTTAGAAAAAAACACCAAGGTTTTGTTTTGCAGAATTAATCAAAACAAACCGTGGCGCTCTTACTTACGTCTCCTACTATAGGTAAAGAGACCGCAAGAACAGTCTTCTATATT
Source organism: Anaerosporomusa subterranea (assembly GCF_001611555.1). Taxonomy (NCBI): domain Bacteria; kingdom Bacillati; phylum Bacillota; class Negativicutes; family Acetonemataceae; genus Anaerosporomusa; species Anaerosporomusa subterranea. The sequence goes on along the minus strand of NZ_LSGP01000017.1, from coordinate 492,346 downwards.
TTCAACAGAGCATGATAGCTGTGTCGTCCATACAGATAACTTATATCCGACTTAGTGTATTCGACAATTTGCTCGCGAATCCTGCTTGCTTTGCAGAAAAACAAAATGTTTTTTTCGTTTCAAAATCTATCGTGAAATGGCTGAGGTCTAACCGGAGCCAAATCATTTCGCCAAAGCAGGGTTTGCACAATGCGCGCCGACGCAAGACCGTCGCCATAGGGATTAACCGCCTCAGACATTGCGCGATATTGCGATTGGTCAGACAACAGGGCGGATGTTTCCCTGTATACAGTTTCTTCTGCCGTGCCAATCAGTTTTACTGTACCTGCGGCAATAGCTTCCGGCCGTTCGGTGGTATCACGCAAGACCAGTACCGGTTTGCCTAGCGCCGGAGCTTCCTCCTGGATGCCGCCAGAATCAGTCAAAATAAGCGTTGAACGAGCCATCAGGTTCGCAAACGGCTGATAATCAAGCGGATCGCAAAGATGTACCCTAGCAATACCGCCAAGAACCGAATTCACCACTTCCCGCACCTTGGGATTCCGATGCACGGGAAAAACAATCTCGACATCGGGAAACTCACCGACAATTCGTTTAAGCGCCTGATAGACTTGACGCATCGGTTCGCCCAAATTTTCTCGCCGGTGTGTGGTAACCAAAATGACACGTTGCTTATGGTAGTCAATAGAGGATAACAGGCTATCACTAAATTGATACTGAGAATCCACTGTTGCTAATAGGGCATCAATAACTGTGTTGCCAGTGACAAAAATATCAGCTTCAGAAACCGCCTCAGAAAGCAGCGACTGACGCGCAGTGGCAGTGGGAGCAAAATGCAAATCTGCCAGAGAACCGGTAAGCTTACGATTCATTTCCTCCGGAAAAGGAGAGTACTTATTTCTAGTCCGCAAGCCAGCTTCAACATGGCCGACAGGAATCTGTTGGTAATAAGCTGCCAACGCGCCAGCAAAGGTTGTTGTCGTATCACCATGGACCAACACCATGTCTGGACGTTCAGTTGATAGCACGTCACGCAGTCCAACCAGGGCGCGGCTGGTAATATCATAAAGAGTCTGCCCCTCAGACATAATATCCAGGTCATAGTCGGGCTTAATGCCAAACAGGCGCAAAACCTGATCAAGCATCTCGCGATGCTGAGCTGTTACCGCCACCACCGGCGTAATCTGATCCGGATACTTAGCCAGCTCGAGCACAACTGGCGCCATCTTAATCGCCTCAGGCCGAGTGCCGAAGATTGTCATGATTTTGAGTTTTTTCATACTGTTCTCCTCCACCAATACTAAGAAAAACCGCGCACGGTCTTCGCATTCCCTTTGCGCAGGCGCGCAGCGCCCTTCGCATTTTCGCGGCCAATCACTATCGCTTCTTGTCTTATTTGGCTTTTCAGCCCCCAAAAACTAGAAATTCTGATATGTATAAGAAGGCAGGCACATTGCCTGCCTTTAGTCAACTATTTAATTTTAGTGGCTTTCTGCCGAGCCCACATCTTTCAGTACTCCAGTCTTCCGCGCAACTACGCCGGCGAGTACCAGCAGCAGCAGCAGGATGAGAACTGTGGAATACAGATTAGCTTCAGTCAGCAGGATAGCGCTGACACCAAGACAGGCGCTAATGACATACATCAACAGAACGACTTGTTTTTGAGTCAACCCCATTGCCAGCAGGCGATGGTGCAAATGGCCCTTGTCTGGTTTAAATATCGGTTTACCGCTGTTAAAGCGGCGAATAATCGCAAACGCAGTATCCATAATTGGCAGGCCCAGAGCGACAATCGGCACAACCAACGCAATGGTTGCCGCACTCTTAACAGTCCCCAGCGCTGACACCGCTGCCAGCATATAACCTAAGAACATGCTTCCTGTGTCACCCATGAAGATCTTCGCCGGGTTAAAATTATGCTGTAAAAAGCCAAGTGCGCTCCCAGCCAGTGCGGCCGTGAAAATCGCCACAGTCCAAAAGTTTTGTTGCGCAGCCACCAACATAATCGTAACAGAGGCAATGGTGGAAACCCCTGCTGCCAGGCCGTCGAGGCCATCAATTAAATTCACCGTATTTGTTAAGCTAATTATCCAAAGGATAGTCAGCGGAATAGACAAATAGTCGAGATAAATCATACCGCCAAACGGATTGGTCAGCCATTCGATCCGAACGCCAAACAACATTGGCACACAAGCCGCTAAAATCTGGCCAAACAATTTAGTTTTGGCAGGCAATTGTTTCAAATCATCGATAATACCAACAGCCAAAATAACAGTGCCGCCAAGAAGAATCCCGAACAGTTCGCGATTAATATGAACACTTGCCAGGACTGCCAACAAAAAGCCAGCATAAATCGCCAGACCACCCATGCGCGGAATCGGCTCTGTATGCACTTTGCGCGCATCCGGCTTATCCAGTGCCCCTGCTTTAATGGCAAGACGCTTGACATACGGAGTCAGTAAATAACTTGCAGCCAAAGCGACTGTAAATGCTACAATATAAATTTCCGTCATTCGTCTCACACCTCTTTTCTATGCAAACATCATTGTACCCAAGCCAACCGCCTGTGTCAATGACAGTTTGCTAACGATTTACATATAATTAAATCCTTGATAGTCTCTGCCACTATGTGGAATGCTATACCTTGCGTTTCTTAAGTCTTATGTCACCTAATATTTTAGCACAAGTTATGCAGGTTGTATACGGGGGATTGGCTGCGGGCGGCGGGCTCGTAACTCTAAGCTAATAACCTGTAGATATCTGCTCATAGCTCATAGCTCATAGCCCGCAGCCCGTGACCATAAGCCAACAGCCAATAGCCCATCCCTCAGCAAAAGCATTGCTAATTTAAAGGGGTTAAACGCACTTCCCGCGTTTAACCCCTTTGTTGGTTCAGTTTTGGATCAATGTTAGCAATAAACCATTAACCCTGCTGCACTACATGCGAATCGCGCCGATAAGCAAAGCCACGATTGTCATGACAACAGTGGAACCGAACGCCCACCAGAAGATGTGTTTCTGATGCTCGCCAAGGTCAACACCAGCCATACCAACCAAAATGAAGGTAGAGGCTGTCAGGGGACTGAGCGGAAAACCAGTCGTCATCTGTCCTAAGATAGCCGCGCGACCGATATGAACCGGGTCAATACCGAAGGCCGAAGCCGTTTGGCTGATAATCGGCAGCACGCCAAAGTAATAGGCGTCAGGCGTAAATACCAAGCTCAGCGGCATGCTTGTCAGGGCAACGATAAGCGGCATAAACGGACTCAGAGCGTCCGGAATCAGAGCGACCAAGGTTTTTGACATGGCGGTGATCATTTTTGTTCCCGTAAGAATGCCAGTAAAGATGCCTGCCGAAAAGATCATCGAAGATACAAAGACAACATTGTTGCCCTGTGCAAGAATGCGATCCATCTGATCTTTTGGATGGGGAAAGTTTACAATTAAGGCAATCGCATAGGCTACCATAAACAGTATAGGTAGCGGCATGAGATTCTGAATCAGTGCAACAACCAGTACCAGTGTGAGGATAATGTTGAACCATAGCAGATTGGGTCTGCGCAGTTTGGCTTCTTCTTCAGTCAATTTAACTTCATGCTCAAAGTTCAGATCAAGGATGCCAACACGGGCCCTTTCCTTTTTACCAAAGTAATAGGCAACGGCAAATACCCAGACCAATCCGACAAGCATGGCGGGAATAATCGGGTTAAACAGAGTAGCCGAGTCAACGTGCAGAGTTGTCATGGCTCTGGCAGTCGGTCCGCCCCAAGGAATCAAGTTCATGACTCCTGCACCCAAACAGATCGTGCCTGACAGAACCAGACGGCTCATGTTCAAACGTTGGTAGATAGGTAACATGGCCGAGATGGTAATCATGAAGGTAGTGGCGCCGTCGCCATCAAGAGAGACCGCTACCGTCAAAAATGCTGTGGCCAGGACAACCTTCAATGGATCGCCTTTAACAAAACGAATCAGACGCTCGACAAGTGGCGCGAACATTCCGACTTCTAGCATTAGACCAAAATAGAAAATTGCGAAGGTGATCATAATACCTGTCGGAGCCACCTTGACAATGCCGTCAAGCATCATTTTGCCCATGGTTGCGCCAAAGCCACCAACAAGAGCGGTAATGACGGGGACGATAATGAGTCCCATCGAGACCGAGACCCGCTTGGTCATAGTAAGAAACAGAAAGACAAAAACCGTTAAAAACCCTAAAAACGATAACATACTAGCCCTCCTCTTTTTATCTTAGCACTTAAGTCAAGACACCCGGCAGCTAGAACGATTATTTCAGGTGGAAAGAATCCCACCTGAATCTTCGCTAATGAGTTCACTATTCAGGGAAAACCTGATCGGATTTTTCTCCTAGTCGCTCTTTTCTTTCTTTTAGGCCTTTACGCTTGTAGGAATCATTCGGTTCTTTAGGAATCCGGCCGTGCAATATGGCGGCTGAACGCAAGCGACGGCCGATAGTCCGTTCAAACAATACACCCAGCTTTAGAATCTTATCAACATCGATTCCTGTCTCAATACCCATCTCTTCCATCATCAGCAGCATATCTTCTGTGCTGACCAGTCCGACCGAATTCGGATCTTTGTAGTAATAACCTCCGGTTCCCGGAATTGGGCAATCATCCATGAAGTTGGCGGGTTGGCCGCCCAGACCGCCGAGTGTGCTTTCAAAAATGCAAATACCTGCCTGAAGAGCCGCCAGGACATTAGCAAGTCCCCAACCGCGGGTGGTATGGAAGTGCGCCAGATGCACGTCAGGATTCGGAATAGCGTCCAACAGCATAGCAAAGTAACGGTATGCCTGATCAGGAGACGATGACCCGTCGTGGTCGGCATGCTCGATATCAGTTGCACCGATATCCAGCCAATGCTTGGTAAAAGCAATAGCATCCTTCATGTCTGTAGGCCCGGAAATCGGACTACCCCAGATTGTACTGACAGTGCCATTGACCTTGAGACCGACATCAGTTGCCTTTCTGATGCAACGCTCGGCTTCTTTCCAATATTCAGGCAATGTGAGGCCAGAATTTGCGTAATGATGCTGTTCATCGGTTGAAACCATCATCAGAATTCGATCAGGACCGCAGCCGCGTTTTTTCAATTCAATCGCCCGGTCTACCGCACTCTCACGGATTGTGACAGTTGTCAGTTCAATATCGTTCCAATTGACGCCTGCGCGACTGAGAGACTTGCTGTTTCTGACTCTCTGCAGCAGCTCCTCTGCATCTCTAAACTGCGGCATATTATGCGGGTTGCCCAAGTTGGTCAGTTCGATCCGCTTAACGCCTGCCAGAATTAGTTGTTCTGTATAATACAATTTAGCATCAGTAGATATGAATTTCTCCTCATGCTGCAAGCCATCACGAATCGTGATATCACCGATTTTTACCTGCTTGGGATATTTCATCGTAAAATTCATGATATTTCTCCTTTACTAAGATTATTTATCCTAATGCACCACTTTGCTTCAATCGCGCAATAGCCGTTTCGTCCATTCCCAGAACACTGCTGAGCACATCATCATTATGTTCGCCCAGGGCAGGCGCACCTTGGCGCACTGAAGCTTTAGTCTCTGAGAACTTAATCGGACATGCCACTACTTTCATGTTTTTGCCAACTGGTGTGGAAATCTCGACAAACATTTCCCTGGCCCCTGCTATGTGAGGGTCGTTAACAATTCTTGACACATCATTAATCGGGGCGCTGGGGACGCTTTTGGCCAAAAGTGTCTCCACCACATCATCAACCGTGCGCGTTATAGTCCAGGCTGAAACCAGCTCAGTAAGGCCTTGATGATTTTTTACCCGGTCGATATTGTTTTTGTAATCCGGATGTTCAATCAGATCCTCTCTGCCGATTACTTGGCAGAACCGTTTCCAGACCGCATTGTTGCCTACCGCAATAACAGCCCAGCCGTCTGTAGCCGGAAACGAATCATAGGGAGCAATGAATTCATAACGGTTGCCGATCCGGCCAGGCACTCTGCCTTCGACCAGGTAAATCTGTAGAATTGTCTCCATCGCGCTAACGACAGAGTCAACTAACGAAACATCGACACTTTGACCGCGGCCAGTTACGTCTCGCCCCTTTAAGGCAGCCAAAATGCCAATACAGCAATTCAATCCGCCAAGAATATCTCCCATGGCTGTACCACTGCGGGTTGGCGGCGAGTCCGGCCAGCCAGAGACGCTCATCAATCCGCCCATGGCCTGCCCGATAATGTCATAGCCGGGACGTTCTGTGTAGGGTCCATACTGACCGAAGCCCGAAATGGAGGCGAAGACCAGTTGCGGATTAATCTCCTTCAAGTCTTCATAACCAATCCCCAACTTCGCCATCGTACCTGGCTTATAGTTCTCAATAACAACGTCAGCCTTCTTCACCATTTCCTTAAATAACTGTTTACCTTGGTGATGTTTGAGATCAAGAGTCACACTCTGCTTATTCCGGTTCATGTTGCCAAAATATGTGCTGAAACCATCAATAAACGGTGGATAGCCCCGCGTGTCATCACCTTTTCCCGGTTCTTCAATCTTGATGATCTCAGCCCCCATGTCTCCTAGCAGCATGGTACAGAATGGGCCTGCCAAAACACGGGTCAAGTCTAATATCCGGATACCAGATAAAGCGCCGGGTTTAATACCTGCTGAATTCATAAAATTCTCCTGCCTTCCGTTGTGTTCAAGGGTAACTCTGATTGAGGACTGATCTTTGTCTGTATATATAAGCATGAAGCATGCCAAAAAGCCGATTGTAATGACAAAATCCGAGCTTGTCCAACGATAAACCCGGTAAACATCTGCCTCCAAATTCAGAAGAAAAAGCACGCGGCAATAAAAAAACGCTCTAATGAGCGTTGCCAGCGTGCATATACCTAGTATATCTATTCAAATATTCTAATTATTTTTAATACTTTCTTCTATTTTTCTAGAAACCCGGAATAGGCGCCGGCCTCCCCGTTAACGGCGCGCCTTATTATATAGTGTTGCCAGTGAGATTCCCAATTCCGCCGCTATCAACTTCTTCGCTTCCAAGCTCTCTCCATGCTTCAGCAGCATGGAGAGGATAACCGCCTGTTCTGTCTCTTCCAGGATCTTCTTTAAGCTACCTGAGAAGTTTCCGCTGTAACTATTGCTCTTGCCGGACGCAGAAGCCTGCAATGAGACGGGCTGATTTAAGGCGGATTTAGGCAGGTGAATAATGGCAATTGAATCACTATCACAAGTATAGGCGGAAAACTGAATTACATTCTTGAATTCCCGGATATTTCCAGGCCAATTATAACTCTCCATCATGGCATACGCGGAAGGAAGAAACGAGATTCGTCTGCCGTTACGTTTGCACCATTCGCCCAAGAAATGATCGGCCAGCGGCTTCAAGTCTTCCCGTCTACGGCGAAGGCTAGGGATTTCTAGCGCCATTGCCGACAGACGATAGTACAAGTCCTCGCGGTATTTACCTTCTTTGGCCAAGGTTAACAAATCCTTATTTGTTGCCGCAATGACCCGGATGTCCACGCCTTCTTCCGTGGAGGACCCCACTCTTCTCAGTTTTCGTTCCTGCAAAACCCTGAGCAGCTTAGCTTGCATATCATAAGGCAAATCGGCAATCTCATCCAGCATGATCGTGCCGCCATCAGCAACAGAAAATAAACCGGCTTTACCTCCCTTCAGTGCACCGGTAAAGGATCCGCCAGAATAACCAAACAGCTCGCTTTCCACTAAAGGCGAGCTAAGAGTAGAGCAGTTAACCGCGACAAACGGCTTAGCAGCACGTGAACTGGCATTATGAATCGCCTGAGCAAACAACTCTTTCCCTGTTCCGCTCTCGCCGGTAATGAGAATGTCTTCATCAAAGCCTGCCATGCGCCGGGCCAAATCGACAGCATGTCGAAATTCACCGGAGACGCCAATGGCATCCTTAAAGGTATAGCGAGCCTGATAGGCGCTGTTAACAGCAGCTTTTAACTCACGGTTGGTCTGAACATATTTTTCCATTTCTTTTGACAGGCGCTGAATCCGCGCAATTCCCTTGACGACAGAGATACCGCCGATAATTATGCCGTCCAAACGGATTGGCGCCATATCCACAACATACTCAACATTACCCTCATGGCGATAAACACCCAGTCTTGACTGACCACTCTTAATGACCTGCGGCAAAACACTGCCTGGACGCACACAGGCCAAGGATTTCCCAATGATGTCTTCGCGCTGCAATCCAGCTGTCGTTAAATATCCCTCATTCACATAACGAACAATTGCATCCGCATCAGCAATTAAAACGCCTTCATATATTGCCTCGATCAAAGCGTTCGTCGCATCAGCCACGCCAAAAAAATCTGTCATTACATCCATACTCTCGCACCTCCGCCAGACCCGCACACGGTTTTCCACTGAATACAGTGTACCATATCCTGGATAGGGGCGCCACGCCTTCCGTATTGCAATACGGAAGCACCCCGTTGCGATGCGTAGCGAGCCACAACACCAGCTATACAGCACGGTAAAAACGCGCTGAGATGCCCCAGATGCTAGGCAGGCCCCGCGGCCCCACTGCGACGCGTACTGGTGTACGCTAGCAGGGAGGCAGCGGGGCCTAACAACGCAGATGGGGTATATCAGCGCGTTTTTACCAGAGGCCGAGGACTTTCCACCATAGTCCGCCCAACCCAATGAAAATAATCAGGTTACTGATAGACATAACAAAGCCTATTTTCCACCAGGTTCCTTGCGGAATATAACCGGCTCCGAAGTAAATCGGCGCTGGGCCGGTTGCGTAGTGAGTCAGGCCGCCATACAAAGCCGAAATTACACCAAGACTCATTGCTGCCAGGAAAGGCGGTGAACCAGCGGCGACAGCAACAGCCAAGAACGCTGCGTACATGGCGGTAACGTGAGCTGACAAGCTGGCGAACGCATAGTGAGAATACATATACACCAACAGTAGAACACCGAGCGCCATCCACCAGGAAACGCCAGCAAGTGAACCGCCGACTAACTTAGCAAACCAGCCAATCAGCCCCAACTTATTGAGCGCACCGGCAAGACTCATCAGAGCACCCATCCAGATCAGAGTGTCCCAAGCGCCTTTTTCTTCGATTACATCTTTCCATTCAATTGCCTGGCCGATCAGCATAATGCCAACACAAACCATAGCAACCATGGTAGCATCCAGTTTAGTAAACGATGCTGTAGCCCAGAGTATCAGGGCTAAAACGAATACAGCAGCAACAATCTTTTCACCGCGGGACATCGGGCCCATCTTTTCGATTTCCTTGCGGGCCAGTTCCTTTGCTTCAGGAGTTTTAGTAATTTCCGGCGGATACAGTTTATAGATAATATATGGCGTCACTGCCAAAGCAACAAGGCCGGGAACAATGCCAGCCAGCGCCCAGGTACCCCAACTGATATTAACTTTTGCAGTTTGCGCCGCCAAAGCAACAACCAGTGAGTTTGGTGCCACTGCAGTAATAAACATCGCTGAAGTAATACAGTTGCCTTGAAACGTAGTCTTCATCAAATACGAACCAATCTTGCGCGAAGATGCGCCTGGTTCAGAATCAAAAGCGGAACACAGACTGCGAACAATCGGATAAAGAATGCCGCCAGCGCGGGCGGTATTGGAAGGTGTTGCCGGAGCAATGATCAAGTCGCTCAGCACCATAGCATAGCCCAATTTTAACGAGCTATCGCCGATCTCGCCCATGATCTTGTAAGCAATGCGCCGTCCCAAACCGGTCTTAATAAATCCTTTGGCGAACAAAAATGCAGACACGATTAACCAGATGGTCGTATTGCCGAATCCGGACAAAACATCGGCTGGACTAACAATCTTAAGAAATCCAGTGATGCCAACACTAATTAGCGCAACGGCACCAATTGGCAGCGGTTGAAGAATGAAACCAAGAATGGTGGCGACAAAAATTGCGAATAATTGCCAGGCCTGAGGCTTCAGACCAGCCGGTACAGGTAGGAACCAAATCACTAAGCCAATTAGTACAACAAGAAGTCCTTTTCTCGCGTTACTGTTCACGTGTTGCCCCCCTTTAGGTTAATCGTTATGCGGTCAAATTTGTACACTCGCAACCACATTATTACTTATATACGGCTTATCTTGTTCACTTTCCTGTCTGAAAAGCGAAAAATTTAGTTTTTTTTAATTTTTTTAAAATATCTGACTCTTCGGGAAGTACGGAGCACCGTTCCACAGAGGGCACGGACGGTAAAGAGGACACTGAGGGTTAAAGAAAAACCGGGCCGCTGATGTGTAGCTGCCCGGTTAACCATCAATCATTTGAACTTAGTCTTCTAAACAAACCATTTCTACCCCAGCTTCTCCCGTCAGGGATCTGGCTAGTTCGTCCGGGTAACCGTGGCGGTAAACAACGCGCCTGATACCGGCGTTGATCAACATCTTCGAACAGGCGGAACAAGGCATGTGAGTACAGTAAAGGGTGGCACCTTCAATCTCCACTCCATATAACGCCCCTTGAATAATGGCATTTTGTTCAGCGTGCAGACCGCGGCAAAGTTCATGTCGTTCGCCTGATGGTATGCCCAGCTTCTCCCGCATGCAGCCGATTTCCAGGCAATGCGCCAGTCCCTGCGGCGCACCATTATAACCAGTTGTTAATAGGCGCTTGCCTTTGACAATGGCGGCACCAACCTGACGGCGACAACATGTCGATCGCGTAGCGACAACATCCGCAATTTGCATAAAATATTCGTCCCAACTGGGTCTGGCCATAGATTCACTTCCTCGTTCCGAGGACGTTCAGAAAGGTCGAGATGCTAGGCAGCCCCGCCGACCCAGCAGCGACGCGTACGCGGGGTACGCTAGCAATGGGTTGGCGAGGCGAACAACGCAGATTGGCCTTTATCAACGTCCTCTATTTTGTACCGAAAATACGGTCGCCAGCATCGCCCAACCCCGGAACGATGTAGCCGTGGTCGTTAAGTTTTTCATCAACCGCTGCCGTGTAAATTTCAACATCGGGGTGCTGATTGTTAACAAGGTGGATACCCTCAGGCGCGGCTACCAGGCACATTAACTTAATGTGACGGGCGCCTTTGCGTTTTAACAATTCAATGCAGGCTGCAGAAGAGCCGCCGGTCGCCAGCATCGGGTCAATGACAACAATTTCACGTTCAGCTATATCACTGGGCAGTTTGCAATAGTATTCAACCGGCATAAGGGTTTCCGGATCACGGTACAGTCCAACATGACCGACCTTGGCGGCAGGGATAAGGCGTAACACACCGTTAACCATGCCAAGACCAGCGCGCAGGATGGGAACAACGCTAATTTTCTTGCCTGACAATACCTTACAGGCGCATTGGGCCACTGGAGTCTCAATCATCGTGGTTTCAAGCGGCAGGTCACGGGTGATCTCATAGGCCATAAGCATAGCGACTTCCTCAAGTAGCTCGCGGAATTCCTTGGGACCGGTTTTAACGTCCCGGATTAGGGTCAGTTTGTGTTGGATGAGCGGATGATCAATGACTCGTACTTGCATTCTTCTATTCCCCCTACTCCCTATTCGTCCGCGTACAGCGGGTACTGCGCGCAAAGCCGGCTAACCATGCCGCGCGCCGTATTTTTAGCGATCTCATCTTCCGGTCGGCTCAAAGTTAAAGCGATGATTTCAGCGACTTTCTCCATTGCAGCTTCTTTCATACCACGCGAGGTAAGCGCCGGAGTTCCCAATCGAATGCCGCTGGTGACAAACGGGCTGGCTGGATCGAAAGGAATAGTGTTTTTATTAACAGTCACTCCAATCTCATCAAGCAGCTTTTCGGCTTGTTTGCCAGTCAGTCCCTGGGGGCGTACATCGATTAGCATCAGATGATTATCTGTGCCGCCTGATACCAAGGTAAAGCCAGACTTTCGCAGTTCGTCAGCCAAAGTGGCAGCATTCCTCAGAATTTGCTCCTGGTAAAGGCGGAATTCTTCCGTTTGGGCCTCACGCAGTGCTACCGCCTTGGCGGCAATTGCATGCATCAGCGGCCCACCCTGAATGCCGGGGAAAATAGCCTTGTCAATCGCCTTGGCGTATTGAGCCCGACAGAGAATAAGGCCGCCACGAGGACCACGCAATGTTTTATGGGTAGTTGTAGTTACAATATCAGCATACGGCACCGGGCTGGGATGAAGTCCCGCAGCCACCAAGCCGGCGATATGAGCCATATCGACCATCATCAAAGCGCCTGCCTCGCGGGCAATCTCACCCATACGGGCAAAGTCAATTACCCGAGGATAGGCGCTGGCGCCCACGACCAGCATTTTTGGCTTATGCTCTTTCGCCAACGCTCGGACGGCATCATAGTCAATTCGCTGATTACTCTCGTCAACACCATAAGAAATGACTTTGTAATATTTGCCCGAAATGTTAACAGGACTGCCATGAGTCAGATGGCCGCCATGAGATAGGTTCATGCCGAGGATGACATCGCCTGGCTCGAGGAAGGCAAAGTATACGGCCGTGTTCGCCTGAGCGCCTGAATGAGGCTGCACATTGGCGTGTTCAGCGGCAAAAAGGTCCTTAGCGCGCTCGATGGCGATACGCTCAATAACGTCAACATGCTCACAGCCGCCATAATATCGGGCGCCTGGATATCCTTCAGCATATTTGTTGGTCAAGATCGATCCTTGTGCTTCCAATACAGCTTTTGAGACAAAATTCTCTGACGCTATGAGTTCAAGCTTATTCTGTTGCCTGGACAACTCCAAGCGAATTGCTTCAGCAATCTCTGGATCAAAACTAGAAAGAATCGACATCATAACCCTCCATCTTGTTATTCGTAGACAGCCCGGGCACCACCAATAAGTTTTGGACGAGTTCGGGCAGCATTGACAAGAGCTTGTCCAATTGTCTTTTGGCTAAGGCGGATAGGGATAGCCACCCGCTTCAGGTGCATGCCAATCAGCGTCAGCCCGATATCAATCCCGGCATCGGCTTCGATCGTTTCTACCAGCACCGGATGAGTAAAGCGTTGCATTGCGGTCGCGGCCATAGCGCCTCCAGCCTTGAGAACCGGAATAGCGCTGACTTGGGTCAGATTGTTTGTCAGCAGAACATCACGTTCTACCACCAACGCTCGGTTGAGGTGCTCGCAGCACTGAATCGCCAGGTATAGGCCGCGCCGCCGGCAAGCAGCCAATAAACTATCAAGAATCGCCGCCGCAGTTTCCTCAGATCCAGCAGAACCGATCCTTTCCCCCTTCACTTCACTGGTACTACAGCCTACAACTAAAATGGCGCCTGAGGCAAGACCGGCCACAGCCAACAGTTCTTCAGCCACGTCTCGTGTTTCCCGTGCAATACGCTCAATCTCAGCTGTCATGTTCTCACTCCTGTTCAAGGGCAGTGATTTTTTTCACCCGTTGCTCATGGCGTCCGCCCGCGAACTTAGCCGTCAGCCAAGTATCGACAATCATCAACGCCAGTCCTGGGCCAACTACGCGCTCTCCCAGTGCTAAAATGTTGGCATCATTATGTTCTCGCGACATTTGAGCCGAAAACACGTCATGACAGAGAGCGGCGCGAATTCCTTTGACTTTATTTGCCGCTATCGAGATGCCAACGCCTGTGCCGCAGATAAGAATACCGCGTTCACATTCGCCGTCTGCTACAGCTTGGGCTACCGTCTGAGCGAAATCCGGGTAGTCGACCGATGTGGTCGAGCATGTCCCAAAATCGCGGTAAGCGAAGCCTCTTGCTTCAAGATGTTGTTTAATGGTTTCTTTTAGGTGAAAGCCACCATGATCACTACCAATTGCCAGAGTCATAAAGCCAGAACCTCCATTTGCTGTATTTCACTTTTCTTTCTCCACCGCTGCCTTTTTTCCTGCCCGCTCGACAATTTTTTCCCACGACAGTTCGAGCAATGCCTGTATTTGTGTTGCGCAGGTGCGATATTGCTCCGCATCGCCGCCATAGGGATCGGCCACATCTTGGCCGGTTCCGGCAAACTCCCCTAGAGTGATGGCCTTATCTACAGCTTCCGGAAAAGCAGCAATCAGGTAGCGGCGATGGTTCTCAGTCATGGTCAAAATTAAATCTGCTGCTGCCACATACTCTGCCGCAATTTGCCGTGATTGATGACTACTCAAATCAATATTTAGCTCACTCATCGCCGAAAGCGCGCCGCTAGAAGCTGGGGCTCCCGCCCAAGCGCCAACCCCGGCTGATAGGACCATCATGTCGCTACAGCCAAGAGAGTCGGCTTTGCTGCGCAGCAGGGCCTCAGCCATCGGACTGCGGCAGGTGTTGCCGGTACAGACAAATAAAACGCGAAGCATGTCCATCCTCCTTTCAAACTGCCAGAAAGTATAACGGTAGAATTACGTTAACGCAAAGCCCGCGAAGCGCGCAAGCGTCGCAAAGCGGAGGAAGAATTACTAAATTGCCCCTTCGCGCGCTTTGCGATCTTTGCGATCTTTGCGCTACGTTCACCATTCCCAAAAAACCGCCGCAGCGATGCCGAAGGATCTTAGCAATACAAATGCAACTAAGTCCGACAGTTTTCTTAAACAAATGCGGAATATAGCAAATGCAGCGCTAAAATCAGCAACATTGCGCCGCCGACTAGTTCTGACTTTCCGTCAAGCCGGCGTCCGATCTTATGGCCAAGCCCCAGCCCAATAATCGCAATAGTAAAAATCACCAGTCCAAGAATAGCAGTAAGCCGCCATAAATCGACCGCCAGCATGCCCAGACTAAAACCTGCAGCCAGCGCATCTATGCTGACACTGACGGCAATGACCAGCATCGCTTTGCCCTGTAGCAGCTTGCTGCCAACAACACCATTTTCGTCATCGTTAAAATAATCTACAATCATCTCGACCCCCAGCCCAGCCAAAACCAAGGCGCCAATACCTTGAGCCAAGTTTTCGACGAGCACTGTTGGGCAGTCAAAGTGGTACGTCCCCAAATGTTCGACGAAACGGCAAATCCAACTACCAGCATAATAGCCTAGCAGAATCATGCCAATATGAAACAGTGCGAAGATTGCAGCTGCCCTAACAATTAGACGGCGACGGACGTTATTCATGCCAATTGGCACAGCGACAGAAAACATATCTGCACCAAGAGCTATGCTCAGAGCAAAAAATTCAAACGTACTCACGCTTCTCACCCCGCATGCTCTAAGTATATGTTGAGCACGCGGCGTCTAGTAGAGACTCTTTTATATTAATGATTCCGACTGACTAGCCTGAGATTATGCGATAACCGGCAGCCTTACGCAGACGGTTCATAATCGCTAAGCCAATGCCTGCCTCATCAACCGCTTCGCCAAAAATCACATCAACCGGAGATTTGTCAAAACGGCGCAAGCACTCATACACGTTACCAGCCATCTGTTCTTTATCACCACGCGGACCGTAGACTGCACCAAGTACACCTTTAGGCAACAGAGCCGCGGTTTCCGCCGAAGTAACTGCCCCAACCCGCTTTCCCGCAGCTAGGGCCAGATTGACTTCGCGCAATAAGAGCTTGACTGTATCGGCCGGCGGCAATGCGTCAATTAGAATCATCGGTGCGGCAG
The DNA here is from genome assembly GCF_001611555.1 of Anaerosporomusa subterranea. Taxonomy (NCBI): domain Bacteria; kingdom Bacillati; phylum Bacillota; class Negativicutes; family Acetonemataceae; genus Anaerosporomusa; species Anaerosporomusa subterranea. The sequence continues at coordinate 476,780 of NZ_LSGP01000017.1, read as the reverse complement.
GCGCATAATGTGTATATTTCATCCCCGGTGATCGGGGGGCTGACGTTTGGTCTGACAAATTGCGATCAAGCTCCAGTTCTCCGAGAACAGCGAGCAGCATTTCGCGGGTAATCCCGCCTGGGCGCAACAAAGTTGGCACCGGTGTAGTGCAGTCAACTACCGTGGACTCCAGACCAACATCACACTGACCGCCATCGAGAATCATGTCCAGCTTGCCAACCAGATCAAACCAAACCGCTTGCGCTGTGGTTGGACTCGGCCGACCAGACGCATTCGCGCTAGGGGCGGCGATCGGTACGCCAGCGGCTTGAATCAAGCGTCTGGCGATCAGAGACCGTGGCAACCGAATAGCAACTGTATCAAGTCCTGCAGTTACCGCGTCAGGCACTAATTCACTACGTTCGAGGACAACAGTGAGCGGGCCTGGCCAAAACGCGTTCATTAACGCTATAGCATTGGCTGGCACACTTTTGACTAAGGGGCGGATTTCTGCCTGATCTGCAATATGTAAGATCAACGGGTTATCAGCAGGCCTTCCCTTAGCGGCGAAGATTCGACGCGCGGCGACATCGTCAAGGCCGTTCGCACCTAAGCCATAGACAGTTTCGGTAGGGAAAGCAACCAGACCGCCATTACTGATAATGCTGGCAGCTTGCATGATAATAGTCTGCTCTGGCTGTAAGGGGTTGATTTTACGAATTTCAGTTTTCAACATTTTCTCTCCCCCTACCAGTCAGTACCACTACCCGCTCAATGCCAGCGTAGTCTAAAAGTATTTCTTGAATGACAAATGGCGATTGTTCTGCCAGCGATCGAATAGCATCAGCCTGGCTAATACCGATTTCGATGGCCATGAATCCGCCTGGCGCAAGATGTGAATAGCCATCTGTCAGCAGGCGGCGATAGTAGTCGAGACCATCCTTACCGCCATCAAGTGCTAAAACTGGCTCGGTTCTAACCTCAGGAGCAAGCGCGGCAACATCGTCTGCCGGTATATAGGGTGGATTAGAGACGATCGCGTCGAACAGCATACCAGCAGCAGGCTGCCAGAAATCGCCCTGTCTCAATTCCAGTCGATCTGCCAACCCATGGCGTTTAGCATTTTCTTCAGCAATCACCAGTGCGGCTGCAGAGATATCTATCGCGACAGCTGTGGCAGCAGGCAATTGTGTTAATAGGCTAACAGCGATCGCGCCGCTTCCTGTCCCCAAATCCACTATCCGTGGCGCAGGTCTGCTTTCTAGCCGTTTCAACACTGCTTCCACCAGTAACTCGGTTTCCGGGCGGGGAACAAGCACGTCAGCAGAAACCGTAAACATCAGACCAAAGAATTCTCTTTCGCCAGTAATATAAGCAACCGGAATGCGAGCTGCCCGTTTGCGAACACACTCACGGAAAGCAATCAATTCATCCGGCGCCAGCGGTTGGTCATAGTGTACATATAAGTATAACCTATCTCGGTGTAGAATATGGGAAAGCAGCACCTCGGCGTCAAGTCTGGGATTATCCACACCTTTACCGCTGAAGTACTGCTTCGTCCATTGCAAGATTTCACCGATCGTCCACACAGACGGTTTTATTTCCATTACTCCACCTGCTTCAACCGTTCGCTCTGGGCGGCTGTCACCAGCGCCTGAGTCAATTCATCCAAGTCACCGTTCAATATAAAGTCTAATTTGTGCAGAGTCAGACCAATGCGGTGGTCGGTAACCCGTCCCTGCGGAAAATTGTAAGTACGAATACGTTCGCTGCGGTCGCCGGTGCCCACTTGATTTTTACGGGCTTCCGCCTCTTCGGCATGTGCCGATTCCTGGGCAGCTTCAAGCAGTCTGGCAGCGAGTACTTTCATCGCTTTTTCACGATTTTTCAACTGCGATTTCTGATCCTGACATTGCACGACAATACCTGACGGCAAATGGGTGATGCGTACCGCAGACTCAGTTTTATTGATGTGCTGACCGCCTGCGCCGCTGGCGCAATAGGTGTCAATCCGCAGATCGTTCGGGTTGATCTGGACATCGACATCCTCAGCTTCCGCGAGAACTGCCACGGTAACTGTAGAGGTGTGAATACGGCCGCTGGCTTCTGTTGCTGGCACTCGCTGCACACGGTGTACGCCGCTCTCAAACTTTAATTTACTGTATACTCCATCGCCTTCGATCAGAAATACAACTTCCTTGAACCCGCCCAAACCGGTTGGACTCGAGTCTAAAAGCTCAGTTCGCCAGCCTTGATTTTCAGCATAGCGAGAATACATACGGAATAAATCACCCGCAAACAGCGCAGCTTCATCACCGCCAGCGCCACCGCGAATTTCAACAATGACATTTTTCTCATCATTGGGGTCTTTAGGTAATAACAGAATTCGCAGCTCTTCTGCAAGAACTTCGTTTCTGGCTTTGAGATCATCAAATTCAGACGCAGCCATCTCGCGCAGTTCCGGATCACTTTCCTTCAGCAATTCGCGTGTATCAGCCAGCCCTTGCTGGACCTCTTTATATTCCCGGAATTTCATAACAATACCGGAGAGTTTAGAATGAGCCTTAGAATTCTTCTGCCAAAGCTCCATGTTCTGCATGGCAGTCGGATCACTGATCAAATTCTCTAGCTCAAGATAGCGGTCTTCAATCAATTGTAATTTATCGAGCAAAGAGGTCACCTCACTTAACATACTGGCAGTTAAAACCGTCGAGACATTCAAAGAGAGTACGAGACCACGCGCGTTAACCGCAGAGTACGCAGAGAGCGCTGAGGGTCCCGCAGAGGGCTGCGTTATATTTATAGAAACTTCTGCGTTCCCTCTGCGTACTCGACGAACCCTCTGTGTACTCTGTGATAAAATGCTCCCTCACATCTAAACTAGCTGAGTGGAGTTATAACTCACACGTCAACCGTTCTCCGTGCTTAAGTCCTCATCTGGCGGACGAACAGCTTCAAATGCGGCAATTGCTACTTCTATTTGGTCATCGCTAGGTTCCCGCGTTGTCAAGTACTGTAGCCATAGCCCGGGAGTAATAGCACATGCTACCCAGCGATTCTGACTGCGACCGGCAAAGCGAATGATCTCATAGGAGATGCCGGCAACCACTGGCAGCAACAGAATCCGGGACATTATTCGCCAAAACAAGTCCGGCCAGCCTAAAAATGCAAACATAATAATGCTGACTACCATAACAATCAGCAAGAAATTGGTACCACAGCGGGGATGCAGACGGCTATAGGTTTTTATGTGTTCAACATCAAGCGGAGCACCAGCCTCATAGGCATGGATCGTTTTATGTTCAGCTCCGTGGTATTGAAATACCCGTTGAATGTCTTTCAGCGAAGAAATGCCCACAATATAGAGAATGAAAATGGTCATCCGCAGTCCGCCCTCAAACAAATTTAGGAGACGCGGATCGGTAATTGTATTGTGAATATATTTGGCAGCAAAGGTTGGAATGATGACAAACAGCAGGATCGCCAAGCCCAATGAAAACAGCATGGTCATGGCAATTTCTTTTGTCGTCAATTGTTCGTCTTCCTCGCCTGCGGCTTGAGCCGAAAACGACAATGCTTTCAGACCGTATATCAAAGATTCACCAAGAGCGATAACACCGCGCAACATAGGTTTTTTCAGAATTGGATACCGATCGCCAATGGAGGTCACCAGTTCCTTCTGCAAGGCAATAGCTCCGGATGGTTCGCGCACAGCGGTGGCGATATGAGTCGGCCCTTTCATCATGACGCCCTCAATAACCGCTTGACCGCCGATACTAGGCTTCGGTTTACTCATCGCGACCCCTCCCTTCGGAAACCGTTGTAAAATCCCCACCTGCGTTGCACTCGCAAGGAGTATGCCGCCAACTCCATTGGACAGGACGTCCAGGTGCCGCAAAGGCCATGGATGGCCGGGAGCGGCGAAAGGCGCTGAAGCGCCAAGAGTTGCGCAATCACGACTACGTTTGCTTGCTAGCGTACCTTTTTGTACGCGTCGCGACGCAAGCCTCGCTGTTCCTACGAAACTAATAGACTTGACATCTTCAAGTCGCATCCTGTCTCGTATGCAACGACATCTGGGGCTTTTCCAACTAGTTTCAAAACTTCGAAACATATAAATACGGCAGAGCATCGCTGCTCTGCCGATTGGCTGACTTTACACAACCAGCCTGTATTATTGTCCTGAACCATACCGCTTGTTGAACTTCTCAATGCGGCCGCGAGCAGCCATGTTGCGTTGCTGACCAGTGAAGAAGGGATGGCAAGCTGAGCAAACGTCAACACGCAGTTCTTTTTTAACAGAGCCGGACATGAAAGTGCTGCCACAGGCGCAGGTCACTTTCGTTTCGCCGTATTTGGGATGAATTTTTTCTTTCATTCTATCGCACCTCACTTATTTCTGGAGAAACACCTTTCACGCTAAATTATTATAGCACAAGCTAATTATCTAAGCAACATCACAAAAACTTTTATTTTCTGGAGAATAACGGACGTTAACCACAGAGTACGCAGAGTAAGCGGAGGATACCCTGAGGGAAAATTTTATTATAATAAATAGGCTTTCGCAACCCTCTGCGACCTCTGCGCACTGCGGTTGATCGTACCTTCGCCCTATTCATTACTCTTCGATATAACGCAACTTCGTTTTACTCAACACATCGTACATAGCGGCTAAAGCTGCCTACTACCAGTTTCGGCGACGCTTGGCGCAGCGCTTCAATAAACGTTTTGACACCAACTGCTGTTGCCGCGGGTCGATCCATGAACTGCCAAAAATCATCGGGGTCGACGTTGAGGTTACGTAGTTGAATCATATCAATCTGGTGGTCGACGATAAATTGCTGCCAGGCGCGGATCTCGTCAGGTGTGTCATTGAGTCCGGGAAACAGCAACAGGTTGATGGAAACATAGATGCCGCGCGATTTGGCGTAATCTATCGACGCAGCCACAGCATCAAGCTGGTAATTGGCTCGATAATAGGCCTGATAGACTTCAGGAATCGCGCTAATCATACTGACGCGCATGGTATCGAGTCCAGCGTCAGCAATGCTGCGAATGCCAACACTAAAGCCGGCGTTGGTATTGATGTTAATCAAGCCCCGATCAGTTTGGCTTCTAATAGTACGGATCGCCTGACTGATGTTTTCAAAAGCTAGAGACGGCTCGCCTTCGCAGCCTTGTCCGAAACTGATAATCCCCTCAGGCGCGGTCGACAGGTGATATACACCAACTGCCGCGATCTCGGCCGCTGTCGGCGCAAATTCGATACGGCTCTGCGGCGAAGGACAACACTCGGCTGGTTGCAGGGAAATGCAGCCATAGCAATTGGCATTACAGACAGGTGACGCCGGTATGCCTGCTTCCCAGCGCCGATAAAACAGGTTTTGCGCTGTCAGGCAATGCCAAGTCTGTGAACAATTTGCCAATTGATCAACAATTCGATTATTGGGCAAGTCGCGTTTAATTTCGGCAACACGATGAGCCAAGTCGCTGCCATTGTAGCGGCGAGGATCCCATTTCGCGTTATCGTCGCTTTTCACGGCAGCTACCAATAACTTGCCGTTTTTAAACGCCACCGCTGTATAACCAAATAGCGGCAAATGCGGCGCGTCAGGAAGTTTGGCAAAGGCTGGCAGCACGGTACGCGTATAGCCTGCCGGCAAAATCGCCGCTACAGCAAACAGTTCCCGAGCAATCGGCTCAATAGCGCCCTTTTGCCCAGCGACAGCGCTGCGACCAGGCAAGAACATCAATTCAGCGCTCGGCGGCAACGGAATCATGTCAGACTCACTGAGCAGTGCAACAGCGTCGCCAGAACGACCAACCGCCTGATAGCCTGGCGCGTCATAGATCTTTCCATTCTTATCAGCATAGAGAGCGGTCAGCATGGTTCGTATCCCACTTTCAGATAGAGGCTGTTACAAAACGACCATCTGCGTTGTACCCGCGAGGGGTATGCCGCCAACTCTACGGCGCTAAAGCGTCAAGAGCTGCGCAATCACGACGAGGTTTGCTTGCTTGCGTGCCTTATGTACGCGGCGCGGCACAAACCTCGCTGTTCCTAGCATCTGGACATTTTCTAACAGCCTCCCTTTTTTATGGTTGCGTGTTTTTTTGAAACACGCTCAGAATAGTTAGATTTTAACGTCTATTATCGCCGATACCCCTACACCCTGTACGCGCGAAAAGTTTATTGGGTTCTTGCTATCGATCGGGATTAACACTTTCACCCGAAACGTTTTTCCACTAAAATCATCTTCAACTTGGATAACAGCTTGCGTTTTGTCGATTAACTCCTGAGACCCCATAACTTGAGCCGCGCCCACGTGTCCTCCATTGCCAAACGAAAGGATGGGAACAACTTTGGTCGCATAGTCATGACCTGCGCCATGTTTAAACGTTATGGTATTGATGAAATTATTTAACGGCTTAGCAAATTGATCAATAAGAAATCCAATCCCGCCAACTTTAAAGATATCGCCGATGCTCAAAGCTTGTGTTATGGGAACTGCGCTTACAAATAACAAACAAAAAAGCAATACACCGATAACCAGATACTTTTTCATAAGCCCGCCTCTTTCCATTTTAGATCACCGGCTATATAGGTTCATCGCCTTAGTGATGCCATGTTTCAGTATATATTCTGCCGCGTCGGCAGCCTTAACAATCGTTTCTGCCACTAAAGGGGTTTCCTCTGGCGAGAAGCGGCCCAATACATAGTTAGCGGTTTCCCAACCTGCCGGCGGGCGGCCGATGCCAACCCGAATACGGCAGAAGTTTTCAGTACTCAGATGGACCAGCAAGGATTCAATCCCTTTGTGACCACCCGAGCCGCCCTGTGGCCGCAGTCTAAGCTTGCCCACCGGCAGATCGAGATCATCATAAATGACGATGACATCCTCAGCCTTCAGCTTATACCAGCGTACAAGCTCCCCGACGGCGGAGCCGCTTAGGTTCATGTAGGTCTGGGGCTTGACCAAAAGTACGGGCTCGCTCCCGCCACGATATTCGACGCAAAGCGCCTCGTGACGATTACGCCAGGAATCAACGTCCCAGCGCTTTGCCAATTCTTCGACTGCCAAAAAGCCGACATTGTGGCGGGTAGCGCTGTATTCAGAGCCCGGATTGCCAAGTCCGGCAATAATTTTCACAGTTTCGCCCCCTCCTTTGCCGTTGTCTTGAGAATCTCATTCACGGTGACGAACCGATAGCCTTGGCTCTTTAGCTCGTGAATGATTCGTCGGGTAGCTTCAATGGTTTGCGCCCTTGAGGCGTTTGCGGCTACGCCGTCACCATCATGTAAAAGGATAATCGAGCCGCTTTTTACCTTGCTGACAGCTCGGCTGGCAATCGCCTCCACGCCTGGATTGACCCAGTCTCTACACATCACAGACCATTCCACCACTGTTAGATTCCGCTCAGCCATGACATCCATAATCACAGCATCACGAAAACCATGCGGCGGCCGCACAACCTCGGGTGCGTGGCCGGTGATGGTAGCCAATATCTGTTGCGTCTTGTCAACCTCGGCCGCGACTTGAGCGCGATCTAGTTTCAATAGATCAGTATGTGAGTATGTATGGTTGCCAATCTGATGGCCTTCAGCCACGATTTGCGCAACTAATTCAGGATGTTTTTCAGCATTTTTGCCGACTAAGAAGAACGTGGCTGGCACGCCATTTTCCTTTAGTACCGCTAATGTCTGTTGCGTATAAGGGGGATAGGGACCATCGTCAAATGTCAGCGCCACCACCCGCTCCTGAGTCGCAGCTTCACTAAAAACAGGACCGTAAAAATGGTTCCCCGGCAACACGGCCTGCAGCGTTAACGCAAATCCGGCCAAAATGCAAAGGATGGCCAGCCACAGACCAATGCGGGCTGGCCGTCTAAGCAGGCGGCAATAATCTAAAAACAGACTGATAACCACAACAACTGTCAGCAATCCCAAAATACTGGTCAGCCGCAGATTGGTTTCAAACATTGAAATTTCCCTCTCTCGTGGAGATCTGGCAGGAGGCTAAGGAAAGGATTACGTTTTACCACAGAGTGCGCAGAGGGTTCACAGAGGACACAGATGGCAATGATAGCATTGTTTATAAAATAGACAAAAGGTATCAATATCCTCTGTGCATACCCTCAGCGTACTCTGTGGTTAACGTTAATTACTTTTTTCTCAACCCAAGCCTCTATGTGGTTTCATTCTTATACTGTGAATAGTTTGCTTACCGACAAATCGCCGAATATTCGAATCAGCGCTTCACCGAATAACGGCGCAACAGACAATGTCTTGATTTTCGGGCTTTGCTTTTCTGGCGGTAAGGGGATAGTATTGGTGACGATCAGCTCGGTAATACATGATTTTTCGATCCGCTCAATCGCCGGGTAGCTGAGCACCGGATGAGTGCAGCAGGCATACACTGCTTTCGCGCCACGGTCGATTAGGGCGCAAGATCCTTCTGTTAACGAGCCTGCCGTATCAACGATGTCGTCAACAATCACGGCAGTCTTACCTTTGACACTGCCAATCAGGTTCATGACTTCGGCCACGCCGGGAGCCGGACGGCGTTTTTCAATAATGGCAATATCTGCATGCAAACGATCAGCCAGTTGCCGGGCCCGGGTCACACCACCTAAGTCTGGCGAGACGACAACCAAGTCATCGAGTTGCTTGGAAGCAATATAATCACTGAGAATAGGAACACCTAGCAAATGATCGACCGGAATGTCAAAAAAGCCTTGTATCTGCCCAGCATGCAAGTCCATCGTTACAACACGGGTAACCCCGGCAGTGGTCAGCAAATTAGCCACTAGTTTTGCAGAAATGGGCTCGCGTCCGCGGGTCTTACGGTCTTGGCGGGCATAAGCATAATAGGGAATTACTGCTGTAATGTGACGGGCAGAAGCACGCTTCACGGCATCTACCATAATCAGCAGTTCCATCAGGTTCTCGTTAACCGGATTGCAGGTCGGCTGAACGATAAAGACATCTGTACCGCGTACACTCTCATCAATGAGTACTTGGATCTCGCCATTATTAAACTTGCCAACAAATGCCTCGCCTACAGACAGTCCCAAATATGATGCGATCTCTTCTGCTAATGCAGGATGGGCATTACCTGTCAGAATTCGCAGCCGTTTTCCGTCATCAAAAACCATTGTTAAATTTCCCCCTAAAAAAAATATAAATCAGCGTTGCCGTTTGACCCAATTCTCGATATTGGTTTGCCGGGCACGCGCCACTCCAAGAGCATCGGGTGGTACGTTTTTAGTAACAGTGGAGCCGGCGGCCACATAAGCGCCGCTGCCCACTTTCACCGGTGCGACCAGATTTGAGTTGCAGCCGATAAAGGCATTGTCCTCAATGACTGTGCGGTGTTTCTTTTTGCCATCATAGTTGACGGTGATCGTGCCGCAACCGATATTGATCCCTGCTCCCAAATCAGCATCACCGATATAGCTGAGATGAGGCAATTTGGTACCAGGGCCGACCTGAGAATTTTTGACCTCAACAAAGTTGCCGACTTTGACTCCATCCGCCAAAATCGAATCTGGCCGAATATGGACATAGGGGCCGACAGTAACCCCGCAACCAATTTCGCATTCATGAGTATACGAAAAGTGAATAACGGTGTTATCGCCGACTACCGTATTCTGCAGCCGGGTATTAGGGCCAATTTCACAGCATGAGCCGATTGTCGTAGCGCCTTCAAGCCAGGTAAAGGGATATAATATAGTATCAGAACCGACAGATACCGAGTCATCGACAAAGACACTATTCGGATCCATGATGGTGACGCCTGCATCCATCAGTTCGGTAAGTTTGCGATTTCGTACGATGGCCTCCGCTTGCGCCAACTGCGCCCGGGAGTTAATGCCCATCGTTTCTTGGTGTTCGTCAGCCGCAACCGCCGCAACGGCCTGGTTCTGAGCGGTAAGAATACCAATTACATCAGTCAAATAGTATTCACCTTGGGCGTTGTCTGCAGTTATTAAAGCAAGCGTAGCAAACAGGCTGGATTTTTCGAAACAGTAAATGCCTGTATTAATCTCGTTCACTGCTGCTTCTTCGACTGATGCGTCTTTTTGTTCCACAATCTTTACGACTTTGCCTGAGCGATCTCGAATGACCCGTCCATATCCAGCCGGATTCGGCATGATGGCAGTCAGTACCGTGGCTTGAGCCTGTGCTTGGCGATGCGTCTGGAGAAGTTTCTGCAGCGTAGCTGCTCGCAGAAGTGGCGTGTCACCGCACAGCACCATAATCGTGCCCGTGCAGCCTTGCAGTAGTGACTCAGCTTGCATGACAGCATGGCCTGTGCCTAATTGTTCGGCCTGAATAGCCGTCTGAGCCCTTGCTCCCAATGTTTTTTGAACTTGATCGGCGCCAAAGCCAACAACGGCAACACTGGCTGTTGCCCCCGCCTGTTCGGCGGCATCCAATACCCGTAAGAGCATGGGTTTGCTACTAACTTTATGAAGCACCTTTGGCAGTTCCGACTTCATTCGGGTCCCCTTACCGGCGGCCAGAATTAAAGCGGTAAATCCTGACATTATTTCCGTCCCCCTGTTTCCCGGCTGTCAGCCGGAAGATATCTCCGAACAAAATTTAATTCGACACGAAATGACGTTTCCCTGCAAAGTTGTATATTTTAAATCAGCTCGACCACATAGCCTTCTTGGCGAAGAGTGGTGAGGATGGTTTCTGTATGCATCGCATCCTGTGTTTCCATACTGACTTCTACGACAGCCTGACCCAGTGGTACATTCCGCTCAACCCGGTCGTGGAAAACGTGAATGACATTAGCCCTTAGGCTAGCGATAATGGTCAACAGGCGATTTAGCGCACCAGGACGGTCAGTGACTCTAGTGATAATCTTTACCCGGCGGCCTGCCTTAACCAGACCGCGTTCAATGATACGGGAGATAAAATTGACATCAATATTGCCGCCAGAGATTACACTGACGACTTTGCCAGATACCGGCAGCAGGTGGTTGAGCAGAGCGGCCAAGCTCACTGCACCCGCGCCTTCCACCATCAGCTTTGCCCGTTCAAGCAGCATCAGGATAGTGCTGGCGATGGCCTCATCATCCACGACGACGACATCATCCAGATAGCGGTCAATTAGGCCAAAGGTGATGTCGCCTGGGGCTTTGACAGCAATGCCGTCAGCGATGGTAACCGCATCAGGAGTTGTTTTTAGCGTATGCTGCTGTTTTGAAATATACATCGCGGGCGCACCTTTTGCCTGGACTCCATATACCTTAACATGAGGAGCTTTTTCCTTGATTGCCAGCGCGATCCCGGCCGCTAGTCCGCCGCCGCCAATGGGGACAACCACTGCCGAAACATCCTCCAACGCTTGCAAAATTTCCAGGCCAATTGTACCTTGTCCAGCTATCACATACGGATCGTTATAGGCATGAACGAATACTTGTCCACTTTCCCGCTGAATATGCTTAGCTTTCTCGAAAGCCTCGTCATAACCGAGACCGCTTAAAACGACTTCCGCTTTATAGCCACGGGTGGCGATGACCTTGGCCAAGGGAGCAATCTCTGGCATAACAATGGTCGACTTGATACCTGCGAGAGTTGCGGCATAAGCAACCCCTTGCGCGTGGTTCCCGGCGGAAGCGGCGATAACGCCTCTTGCCTTTTCAGCGGCAGTAAGCGACTGAATCTTATTATAAGCGCCACGCAGTTTAAACGACCCTGTCTTTTGCATATTCTCAAGCTTGAGATACAGCTCACAGCCAACCAAATCACTAAACGTGCGGCTTCGGTCAAGCGGTGTGTTATGAACTTGATCGCGCATCGTGGCATGCGCTTCTTCAATCGCAGCCAGGGAAATAGTCGGAGAAGCAGTCGGTTTCATGCGAAAACCTCCTTGTGATAGGTCGAGATTCGGTTGAACACTAGCGTCACTAGCGACACACTAGCGACACAACGGCACCTTATTATTCAATTAACGTCATAGTGCTGCTCGTGCTTTTAGGGGCGATCCTGCTCCGTTCCTTACGTTCCAAGACTTTGATTCGTCTGAAAATGAAACTACAACGCTGAATGTATTTTTACCGTTTTAGTATGTTCATCTACATCGGATAAGATAAGCAGAGCCTGGTAATCATCAACCAGCTTTTGGCTGGGCTCTTCGGTGGCGATAAGCACACCCAAACCAACCACTGCGGCGTCAAACTCGTGCACTAAGTCGATCATGCCGCGAGCTGTTCCACCTGCTTTCATAAAGTCGTCGATAAGCAATACCCTTGATCCCGGTGCAATGGCCCTTTTGGGCAGTGACATGGTCTGAATGCGGCGGTTCGAGCCGGAGACATGGTACACACTGACAGCTGAACCCTCAGTTACCTTGCTGCCATGGCGGGCAATGGCCAAGGGAAGGTTAAATGCCCGGGCAGTCATCATCGCCAGAGGAATTCCTTTAGTCTCCACTGTCATAATACAATCTGGTCGGCTCTGGGCAAAACAGGTCATGAACACCTCTCCCACCCGCGCCATGATATGAGCGTCAAATAGCAAATCAGACATGTAGAGAAAGCCGCCAGTCAGAACCCGTTCAGGTGAGGCAAGCGTTTCGGCCAGACTGGTTAGAATCTCGTTGGTTGATTGGCTAGAGACATAGGGAAGAAACCGAACACCGCCGGCAGCACCAGCTACGGTTTCCAGCTTGCCGAGACCAAACTCAGCTAAGGCTTGCTGAATCGCCTCCACATCTTCAGATAGCGTAGACTTAGCCGCGCCGAACATTGTACTAAAGTATCCGAGCGAAAACAAGCGTCCAGGACTATCTGTCAACAGTTTGGTTAAGGCGATACGGCGTTCCATCCGCTTCGCTTTATCATTCATCGCTATTTTCAACAACCTCCTTGCAGTCTTTGGATAATCACTTTTATCAACACCTTAAGAAAAATTGTTACGCGGGACTTTGGGGAAGTACAGGACGCCATTCCACAGAGGCCACAGAGTTGTAAAGAGAACACAGAGGACTAAAGATCGGAACCAGCAAAACTGGCAAATAGATGCTACTCCTCTGTGACCTCTGTGGAAACGTAGCCTCGTCCGCTTCGCAAACCAACCTTTCTGCCCCAAGGCAAAACCACGCAAGCGCGGTTCAACCGGTGCGTGGTTTGTGAAAAAATTAAAGTACGTTGCTGGCAATGGCTGAGCGAACCAGCTCTAAATCGCTCGGCTTATCGACATCGATACCGAGCTCAGGAAATCGGGAATGGACAACCGCACCGCGCAGCTTAAGAAGTTCAGACACACGGCCTTCAACTTCAGCCAAGCCGAGTGTGCCGATAAGAAACTTTATGACAAAGCCCCAGCCAAGAATACCGCACAAGGTTAACGGGTTCTTGCGGTTTTCGATAATCCGGTTGGCAACAGTCAGCGAGCGCGACACAATATCCGGGTTGACCAAGAAGATATTGCCGCCGGTGAACGTACCTTCACGCAACCGGACATAGGTGCGGCGAGTGGAGGGATAGCACCGTTCATTCATCTCTTGCGAAATAATCGGATAATAGAAGTCAGCATCAATGCAACTGCATTGAGCCACGAAGTCATTGACTGCCTCAGCTGTCAGCAGGGGAATATCCGCCGTAGCAACCAGTACCTTCTGTCGATGTCCTAAGGCCGCCATGCCAATCTGGATTGTCTCCATAATCGTATGACCACCCGCCAAAACGCTCACTTGTGGCGGGAATGCACATTGCTGGAGCGCAGATTCCGGGCCGACGACGAGAATGCGGTTTACGGCGCCGCTGGCGGCCAACGCGTTGGCCACAAAAGTCACCATCGGCTGTCCCGCGATCTCAATCAGCGCTTCATAGGGCTGAGGGGATAAGCCGAGCAACTTCTTATTATTTTCACCGCCAGCCAAAATTATGGCGTCGTACATGATATGCCTCCCACTGTGTTGCGACTAGTCGCTTTCCTCAGGATAGCGACGCTCGTCAAACTCCTTGAGCAAAGTTTGCTCAGAGTTCTCCATATGCTCACGGGCTATCTGCTGCGCCAAATCGGGATTTCGCTGCGCGATCGCCTCAACTAGACGAGTGTGTTCTTCAACTGTATTTTGCATGCGTCCGGGATATTTCATGGAAATAGAACGGAAACGGGTAAACTGTTCTCGCAGATTATTAATGATTCCAACTAATCGGTCATTACGGCTGGCACGGTAGAGAACATCGTGAAACTTGGTATCAAATTCGATCAGTTGCTCCATATTGTTCTGCTCAACGAACTCGCCGATTTGCACCAACAAACGCTCTAGCTCTTCCAATTCTTCTTCCGTAATACGTTCGGCCGCCAAACCTGCGGCGAGGACATCAAGCACCGTTCGGATCTCATAAACCTCATTGATATCCTTAATTGATAAATCAGTTACATAGGTGCCCCGTCTTGGCACCATAACTACAAAGCCTTCCAATTCAAGCTTGCGAATTGACTCACGCACAGGAGTGCGGCTAACGCCAAGTTCCTCCGCCAATTGAATTTCCATCAGTCTTTCGCCTGGCTTTAGTACTCCGTTGACAATTGCATCCCGCAATGTCTCGGCCACTACCTCTCGCAACGGCTTGTAGCTATCCAGCTTAATCGGCAACAATCGCCGCGTCATAGTTCTCCCCCTTACTAGGAGACCGTTGCAAAACCTCCATCTGCGTTGCACCCGCGAGGGGTATGCCGCCAACTCTACGCAAGCCTCGCTGTTCCTACGAAACTAAAATGCTTGACATCTTCAATTCGCATCCTATCTCGTATGTAACGACACCTGGAGCTTTTTCAACTAGTCTCTTGTTTTTTAAGGATGTCTGTTGCTCTGCAACAGACTCCTAACCTTGTCTACTCAGCACAAGGTCTTTCTCTATTTTGTTTCCCGCTGCGAGGTTCTTGTCACAATGACCTCTGCTTTACACTCTTGCGTTAGCCGTTGGGCGATTTGCTGAGCTGTGTCGTCATTCTCAGCCAAACAAAAGACGGTCGGACCGCTGCCTGACATGAGGCTGCCAGTGGCACCTGCGTTAAGCATCATCGCTTTGATAATGGCAATCTGCGGATGTTCATTAACGGTAACACTTTCCAGAACATTAACAAGGCTTTGTTCGACTTTGTGCCAGTTTCCCTGGCTGATGGCAGTTAAGACTGACTGTGTGTCTGGATGCACTACAACAGCTTCAGGTCGATACCCTTTGTAAACAGAGGCAGTCGCCACATCAACCGGTGGCTTGGCTAATACAACAGGGCGGGAAGGCAAATCCTGTAGTTGAGTAATTACTTCGCCTCTGCCGGTTGCTAACGCTGTACCGCCATACAAACAAAAGGGCACGTCTGAGCCCAATGAAGCGCCCAAACGCGACAGGTCCTCCGGCGTCAAGGGCAGCTTCCACAACTGAACCAACCCCTTTAGAACGGCGGCTGCATCAGAGCTGCCACCCGCCAAACCAGCCGCCATCGGTATCTTCTTTTCCAGCCGAATATGGACGCCGTGATCAACACCGCATTCACGCCGGAGTAAAGCTGCCGCCCGATAGGCTAAGTTTGACTCGTCACCAGGCAGGCGTGGATTATCTGTCTCAATCAGGATCGAGTCGGCTTGACGCAAATGCACCAAGTCGGCCAATTCCAGTGTCTGCATGATCATCGCTACTTCATGATAGCCATCGGGGCGTTTGCCGAGCACGTCAAGTGTCAAATTAATTTTCGCTCTGGCGGAGATAGTAAGCGTTTGCACCATACTTATGATATTGACTTCAGGGTAATGGCTTCTTGCGAAGTCAACACTTTGTCAATGGCAAGCAAAATAAGCAAGCGTTCATCCAGCTTGCCAATACCTTCTATGTATTGGGAATCAAGAACAAATGTAGGAGGCGGCGGTTCCACGCTAGTGGCTGCCAGACGAACCACTTCGGTAACTGCGTCTACCACAATGCCTAAGGTTTGTCCATCAACATCAACAATAATGATGCGGGTATCATCATTAATTACCGCTTCAGCTAATTGGAAGCGCTTGCGGAGGTCAATGACGGGAATAACTCGCCCCCGTAGGTTGATCACGCCTTCCATGAAATCAGGCGTCTGCGGCAAACGAGTAATCGGAACCATGCGGTTAATTTCCTGGACTTTGGTAATCGGTAGGCCGTATTCTTCCTTGGCAAGCATAAAAATGACAAGCTGCAATTCTTGTCCGGCGTCCATATCTGCCACCTCCATGAGTATTTATCTAATACTCATTATTCTACCTTGTCCTAAGCAGACCTGCAACTACCAAGGAAGTTTTTTCTAGGAGACCGTTGCAAAAGTCCATCTGCGTTGCACCCGCAAGGGGTATGCCGCCAACTCTAAGGCGCTAAAGCGCCAAGAGTTGCGCAATCACGGCTATGTTTGGTTGCTAGCGTACCTTTTGTACGCGGCGCGGCGCAAGCCTCGCTGTTCCTACGAAACTAAAATGCTTGACATCTTCAATGCGTATCCTATCTCGTATGTAACGACACCTGGAGCTTTTTCAACTAGTCTCTTGTGTTTTAAGGAAGTCTGTTGCTTCTGCAACAGACTAGAGACCGTTGCAAAACCTAAATTCCTGCTTGATTGACTGCAAAATAGCCGTAACCGGCTGCTTCGGCTTGCTGTCGGTTATGCTGCAACCGAAATTCATCAATCGCGCGTTTAACCACATCGTACTTTTCATAGAACACAACAATTAAATCCTCAGGCTGCGCTTGCGAAAGGGCTGTCCAAACAGCCGTGTATTCTGAGAGTACTAGTGTGACAGCTTCGGCCGGATATCCGGATTCGATAACTCCCTGCTTCAGTAACGCTGCTGTTTCACCTGGTTGTCTGCCCCGTAGATCTTCATCTTCTTTAATGTAAATCATATCAAAACCGCGTCCCGCGATGCGGCCAACGTTTACCACAACATCATCGCGACGATCGCCGGGGGCTGCAATCACTCCGACAAGACGTCGAGCACCCATGCGTCTGGCTGTACTGATTGTTGCCAAATAGCCGGCTGGATTGTGGCCATAGTCGACACAAACGCAAAGGTTACCCAGTGAAATCAAATTAAACCGGCCCGGATTCTCGTCAAAGCTCATTAGCCCTTCACAAATATAGCTAACCGGCAGTCTGAGGCACCAACAAGCGGCTGCGGCGATAACGGCATTCTGCAGATTATGCATGGCGATACCGCCCAGAGTTGCCGGGATGCTATCTGCAGACAGCAGTGGTTTGGCTGTTTTGCCCTCTGCGGCGTAAATCATGCTCTCTTTTACAAAAATCGCTTTACCGCCTCTGCCGAGATGACGCCTGACAATTAGATTGTCTGGCTCGAGACTGAAATACATAATCTCGGCCCGAACTCGCTTGGCCAGTATGGCCGCAAAAGCGTCATCAGCATTGATAACAGCGAACCCGTCTGGTTTAACAGTCTCAAGAACGAGTGACTTGACATACGCCAAATCGTTTAGATCTTCAATGCCATCTTGGCCCAAGTGGTCTTCGGTGACATTGGTGACAATGCCAACATCACAACTGTCAAACGCCAGGCCGCCGCGCAGTAGACCGCCGCGCGCCGTCTCTAATACAGCAACTTCCACGCAGGGATCATTAAGAACAATTCTGGCACTGGCTGGGCCGGTGGTATCGCCGGGCATGATGCATTCACCGCCGATATGAATACCATCAGTCGTTGTCATACCAACCTTATAACCTGCCGCCTCCCAAATGTGGCCAATCATTCGCGTGACAGTGGTCTTGCCGTTGGTGCCGGTGACGGAGATAATCGGTATCCGCCCTTGATCACCGTGAGGGAACAAATAGTCGATAATGGCGGCAGCCACATCACGCGATTTACCAGCTGACGGATAATGGTGCATCCGGATTCCGGGAGCGGCGTTGACTTCAATGATTGCACCGCCTTGTCGCAACGATTTTGTTATATCGGCGGCGACAATATCTACCCCGGCTATATCAAGGCCGATCAGTTTGGCAGCCCGCTCAGCCATTTGGACAGTTTCAGGATGTACAATGTCGGTGACGTCTACCGCCGTCCCACCAGTGCTGAGATTTGCGTTTTCCCGGATATAGACAATCTTACCGTCAGCCGGTATAGAGTCTGGTGTTAAACCTTGCCTTGACAAGTTAATAATTGCCACCGAATCAATCTTGATTTTTGTCAAAGGTTTTTCGTGTCCATCACCGCGCTGAGGATCAGCGTTAATCTGATCCACTAACTGCCAAATGGTTGAACTTCCGTCGCCAATGACATAGGCGGGAATACGTTCGGCAGCTGCCACTAACTTTCCATTAACAACGCACAATCGATATTGACGCCCTGGTATGAATTGCTCAACCACAACCCGATTGTCAAACTCAGCCGCAATAGCGAAGGCACGTTCAGCTTCTTCAACTTTATGTATGTCGAGAGTAACGCCTTTACCCTGATTACCGCCAAGCGGCTTGATGACAACCGGGACACCTATTTCCATCATCGCCTGCACAGCTTGCTTGGCATTTTCGACAACTTGTCCCTCTGGCACAGGCAGAGCGCCGTCCGCCAGTATCTTTTTGGTCAAGTCCTTATCACAAGCCAAATCGGTAGCCAGCATGCCTGTTTTACTGCTGACAGTTGTCCACATGCGCTGTTGACGGCGTCCCCAGCCTAGCACAAGTAAATTCTCCTGCCCAATACGAGAAACCGGAATACCGCGACCGCAAGCAGCTTGATAAAGGGCTTCAGTGCTCGGTCCAAGACGGTCAGCTTCACCGGCTGACGTAACCGCCTGGACTGCTGCCGCCGCATCATACGGACTACCTGCAACTAAAGCGTTGATAAGCTCTTCCGCTTGGCGAATTGCTTCCATCGCCGCAGCCGCCGACCTATAGCCAAGCACTACGTCATATACTCCTGGCGTACCGCCACTACGCGCTTTGCCGAAGCGAACATCATAACCTGCCGCCGTCTGAAATTCCAGGGCAACATGTTCGAAGACATGAGCCAAGTACGTCCCCTCATGCAGTCTTTCGACAAATCCTCCCCTGTAGCCAAGAGCACAATGATGCTCACTTAGAGTGGGCAGAGCCTCTGTCAGACGCTCGACAAATCCCGGGATTTCATTGCTCGGCGTCTCAGCCTGTTCGCCTAAATCTAATCTCACCTTGATGACTGGCCGGTAACTGTAGATATTCGGGCCTCTTAATTCCCGCACAGTGATAATTTGCATAGGTGCACCTCTTCACTCGCCGCAAATATAAGTCATTCGCCGTTTAAGATCATATCCATATCCTTCTGGAAGAACATGCAAAATTACATTGGTCAATGCCAACGGATCGGATGGTTTGGATTCGGAAATGTTGGAATAGATGATATTTCTGCCGTCCGCAATTGTCACCGTCTGTGAGCCAATGACCTCAAACTTCTCATCTGGCGACACAACGATTGCTGTATCCTCATCAATGCCTACTCCAATAATCAGTGGATTCTGCGCCACCGCAGCTAAAATCCGGTTGATTCGTCCGCGTTGCGCAAAATGCTGGTCGATCACAACTTCCTGCAGCAAGCCCATACCGTGAGCCATGCCCAGATGGGATTTTTTCGGGGTATCACTTGAATCTCCGCCAACAATCATTGTGTCACTCATGACAGAAGCGCCAGCACTCGTGCCGGCGATCACTGTGCCACTTAAGTAAGCCTGGCGAATCGCGGCATCAGATTCCGAGCCGCCAAGAATGCTGGTCAAGCGCAGTTGATCACCGCCAGTGATAAATACCCCTGTCGAGTCAAGAATATTTCGAGCTTTATTTTTGTCATTAGCTGTATCACGGTCATCGATATAAATAACGGTCGCCGCTTCGGCGCCAATCTCTAGAAACAGGCTTCGATACTCATTCCCCACCTCATGCGGAAATTCTGTCGCGGTGGTAAGCACGGCAATTCTCGCGTCTCGCCCTCCTGCCATCTCGACAAAGCGCTTTAGTATCTTGCACTTACCTTTTTTGTCCTCATTTCCCCCAATAATTAGCAGATTGCCTGCAACCTTGTCTTTGCTCATCGGTTTCTCCTTCTCAACTGCATACACAGCTATTTTTGCCATAGACTCATAACATTTATACAGATTTATACATATAGTATTCTGCGTATGCAAACGCGATCCTGAAAAGGAGGTATTCATATGCTTGTCCGTATGCTAGGACACGAATGGGATGTCGAACAAACCGAACGTTCGCTGGAAGCTAACCGGGCTGTTATACAACAGCCCACGATTTTGATTGTAAAATCGCGCCGTTCTTTGACACTGCTCAGCGGCAATTCACCAATCCGCACCTATCCAGTTGCACTTGGCAAACCTGCAACCCCAACGCCGCTCGGCAATTATGCCATTGCCACAAAAATTCCCCATCCGGGAGGAGTTCTTGGGTCCCGTTGGATGGGGCTAAACTTTGATGCATATGGCATTCATGGCACCAATCGGCCATGGCTAATCGGTCAGTTGGTCTCAAATGGCTGCATTCGCATGCACAATGCACATGTGGAAGAATTGTTTGGTTTTGTTCGATTAGGTACGCCAGTATTGATTAGAGATGAGGGCTAGTCAGCCTACATAGCTGATCGGCTATCTCAGCTGCATAGCCGCGCCGCTGGCAAAGCCAATTGGTAAGCAGCTCACGCTCCTCAGCCCCGGGAAGCCATTCCTGGGGTATTTCATTGACCATTTCCGCAAAGTCGGCATCACTGGTTGCCTCGATTTTCTGCAAGCAAGGCAAAAAGTCGTCTGCTTGAAGATAATGTTTTAACAAAACGCCGAATGAGCGTTGGCAATTGATCGATATGATTGTCAATAATTTATTTAATGACTCAGGCGTCCATTTGCCACGGTAGAACAGATGCGAATGGTCAATGGCATACAGCCGCCAGCCGTCTGTTTCTTGGCGAATCAGCAGGTTTCGCGGATTGTGGGTGCGATCCACATTATGAAACAGATGGTCAAACAACATCACTCCAGCCATATCGGGTTTGTTCACTGCTTTGTGTAATAGAAAGCGATTAAGATAACGGCAACTCGGCAAAAACCGGGATGCAAAGTGGACTCCAGCCTGAACTCGTTGAGACAAATAATACTCTTGGTTTACAACTTTCTGACTAAGGTAAATTAGGCCACTTGGCGGAAAACACAGTTGCCATCGCTCACCCAATTTGGCTGCTAGCAATTCATTAACCAGCACTTTGGGGCCAATCTTATTGGCTTGAAACTTGACTACATAGGTTTCACCGTCATCAGCGGTAAATAAATGCGGGGCGGTAACGCCCCTGCCCACAGGCTTCAAATGGGTTACTGCTGTTAACATTCTACCCTCCGAATCAGCGCCAGGTTTAGCGGCGCCGTACAGTTCAGTATATGCTTCAGGCGTAGCATTGCTAATAAGAAAACTGCTACGTTTGGAAATACGGGGCACCATTCCACGGAGTGGTAAAGAGAGCACGAAGGGTGACAAATTCCAAGCCAGCAAGAAGGAGAACGTTTCCACAGAGTAAAGGAGGACACACAGAGGAAACAGAGTATAAAAAATATTAATTATTATCGCGGCATCCTCTGCTACATTCTCTGTGACCGCTGTTGTACTCTGCGCCCTCTGCGGAAGACGTTTCCTCATCCTCTTCGTGAACTCTTAATTTTATTTGCTTAACAAAAGACCGCGGCTTCCACCGCGGTCTGCCCTTTAACCTTTTGCGTTTGTTGGCGCTCCGCCGGAGCTTAACAGCCAGCTTGCGATCCAGCCTGTAGTTGTTCCGTCACTAAGGATAACGCGGTTCCAGCCAAAGGCCTGATCTCTGAGTGTGACTGTTTCGCCCTTATTCACCTTGGTGACAACCGGGAAATTCGTGCCTGGACCGGTACGAACATTGACTGAGGAACCGGTAACAGTGGCCGTACCGGACACAACGGCCTGAGTGCCTGCGGTCGGAACCATGGGCATTACTTCCGGTCCGGTTACTAGAACATTTTCCACGCCAAATGCCTCGATCTTTCCGCCGCCAGTGCTGGCTGCAGACACGGAATCGCTGTTAAAGGTTGAGGCCGAAGTGGTCTTTTCGATTGGTTGACCAATCTGATCCACCGGCGTTAGCGCATATACATCCATTTCAGTCGTGGTGACCACACGCGCCCAGAATCTAAGTACAATCGTAACGTGGACTTTGCGTTGATCATGATCATGGTCATGGTCAAAGCATTCAAAATCATAGTCCACAAACTCGACCTGGATATCTGCCGTCGCTTTCATCCCCGGCTCGGCACCATCAATCTCGATATCACGGGTAAACCGAATATGTTGCTTTTCAAAAGCATGCACTGGTTGATTTGGCAGATCAGCCACATACATGACCTTTACTTCTAAATGGCCACGGATGATGACTTTATCTGGAATCACATCGATGCTGTCGCATTCGACGTCTTTAACATAGACATCGATAACCTGCTCAATTGGTGGTTTTTGCGCTGGTACAATCATATCGAATTCGACGACTCTCTGGGCCATTTTAGCGCCAAGTACTTGCTCAACCTCGATTTTCTCAGGCCCCGGTTCTGGGCAGCCGCAAACGAGCTCAGCGCTTTCGGCAGTGCCCACACCAGCCATGGAGGTCACTGTATCAGTAGTGCAAGTCGTCGACCCCGAGCTTTGTCTGATGTTATCATTATCGCTCACAGATATTTCCCCCCCTTTTCTCTGGATTTTGGGAAAGCGCCTTATCCCTTCGGAGTGGTCGGAAGTGTGGCCCCCGCATTGAAAGTGACTTCACGGTCAGCCAAGACTTTCGCGGTGATTTTTAGCACAACGGAAACATCAAATTCCCGACAAACACGATGGTGGTGGTGATGATCGTTGCAGTTATCATTGTGATCGTTGCAGTCGTGGTCGTGATCGTTGCAGTCGTGGTCATGATCATCGCAATCGTTGCCATGGTCATCACAATCGTCATCGTCATGGCTGCCGTATTTGTGCTTATACGCCCGAGTGTGGTGATCCACATCATAGTCGACGAATTCGACAACAACGCTGGCATCAGCGTCCATACCACGGCGGGCACCCGGAATTTCAATATCTTGCGTCCATTTGTAGTGTTTGATTTCAACCGCATGCACCGGCTGATCAGGCAGGTCGGCAACATAGATTGCTTTAATTTCGAATTCGCCGCGAACGATAACCTTGTCAGTAATTACTTCTACGTTCAGTACTTCGACATCTTTTACAAACACGTCTATAATTTGCTCAATAGAAGGTTTTCTTTCAGGAACGACAACATGAATGTCGAGAACTTTCTGCTTCGTTCTTTCACCAATAACCTGGCGGACGATAATCGGGCCGGCCTGAACGCCCAGCACACAGTTATTCACGTTTGCGCGAGTATCTTCCATACATAATTCCCCCCTTTATCAGTTTCTGTTTATATATATGCGGATGCCAGAATTCATGTGCAGAAAAAAGCCCAAATTGCCAAATTCAGGGGCGGCTATTGCATTTTAGTCTGACTAACAGCTATGATATACTTATGAAGAATGCCGAAACGATGACGATAATGACAATCATTCAGGAGGCGAAAATGCAACAAAAAATTTGGCGCTATGCGCTAGTGGGTTTGGGCAGCATCATCTGTGGAGCTGGGATCAATGCGTTCCTGGTACCGCATCATATGTTGAGCGGCGGAATCTCCGGAGTCGCAATGATTTTCTATTTCTTATTCAATTGGCCGATTGGCCTGCTGGTCGCCATTGGCAATATCCCTGTATTCTATCTGGGCTACAAACTGCTTGATCGTGAATTCCTTATTGGTGCACTTTACGGGCTGGCTGTCTTTTCTCTATCGATTGACGCAACGAGATTCTTGGCAAACATGAATCTCGTAGATGACATCATTTTGGCTGCTGTCTTCGGCGGTGTTATTTCCGGAATCGGATCGGGAATTATCTTCCGCGTTGGCGGCAGCACGGGCGGCACTGACATTATCGCCGTCATTGTGAAAAAATACTATTCCTATAATATAGGCTTTGTGAGTTTCTCGATTAATTTGGTTGTTATGGCAGTAGCCGCCTTTTTATTTGGATTGAAGCCGGCGATGTATACCTTGATCTCGATGTTCATTGGCTCCTCTGTCACTGACAAGGTCATTGAAGGCTTTAATCGCAAGAAAACTATTCTGATTATATCTGACCTATCAGAGGAAATAGCTGCCGCCATTTTAAATGAAATTGGGCGTGGGGTAACCTTTCTGAAAGGCGAAGGCGCCTATACTCGTAATGACAAAAAAGTGGTATTCGTCGTGGTCACCCTAACCCAGATCGCCCGAATCAAATTTATCGTTGAAAAAGTAGACCCGAATGCGTTTATGATTGTGCAGGATGCTGCCGAAGTCATGGGGCGGGGCTTTTCCGTTCACCACTAGGCCGCTGATAAGGACCCATCTGCGTTGTTAGCCGCATAAGCCCATTGCTAGCGTACATCAAGTACGCGTCGCGGCTGGGCTTATGCGGCTTCCTAGCATCTGAACCCTTCTCAGCGGCCTAGAGGCGAACGGCGGGAAACGTTAACGGGGTAGACGACGGAGAGAGACGAGACGGAGAGATGCTCGTTTCAGCAGCGGCTGAAACATCGAGAGGGCTAGGCTGGGGGTCGAAAGGAAAACAAGACGAGCGGAGAACGATGTTTCAGCATAGCTGAAACATCAGGGGACTGGGAACGGAGAGCGAAGGACGACTCGTTTCACCCGTGGCTGAAACATCGGGAATGTAGACAGAAGTAGACTCTTAGCGTAACCGAAATATATTGCTTCCGGTCAGAAATCGATATTTTACAACTCGCCGATTTTTGGCGTTCAGATGCCCCAGGTGTTGTTCTCTATGAGAATCATGGCAACCTGAAGCTGCAGATTAAATAGCATCACTAGGCGCGACAAGCATGCGACCGGAGTCGTACTGGAAGTACGTCGAAGGGAGCAAGCGCAGGAGGCTGAAGTAACGCAGATGGGGTATATTAACGCCAAAAATCTATACATAACATTTTTATGGTTTCTTTCATATAGTATAGTGAGTCCGGCAAACCGTGATTGCCGGCGAAAATTGCTATAGGAGGATTGGCCTGTGAAATACGGTGATACTTCTAGTCCGAAGTGGGCTTCGAAATGCTGCAATGACATGGAGTACGAAGGCATGGAAACGGGAATGGATATGTATGGTATGGGTATGGGTATGGGCATGGGTATGGGCGGCATGGACTGTGACTGCCCGCCTAAAATCGACTGCAAGATGGAGAAAGAATGTGTAAAGACCTTCACTTGTCAATACAAACTGTATCGAGTCTGTATGTACCGTCTGTATAAGGTCTGCCCGCGCTGCGGTCGAGAGTCTGATTATCATGGGCACCGGGGAATGTGCCCTCACTGCCGTTAGCTGAGCGCCCAGAGACCTCATCTGCGTTGTTACTCCTGCGCTTGCTCCCATCGACGTACTTCCAGTACGACTCCGGTCGCATGCTCGTCGCGCCTAGCATCTGAGGCCTCTGAACGCTCAGCGACTTAGAGCGTAGAGGGAAAACCAGATTCCCCTCTTGAGAGGGATGGCGCGAAGCGACGGAGTGTGTACTGACCTCGATCCATCGAAACATCGAGAAAGACCTCCAGCTCAACTTTTTGAGCGGAGGTCTTTTCATGTTTTAGCGTCCAATAAATTCTTGCACAACATACACTGAGCCGCGAGTGTCATAGCTGACACCGACACCGACTTCAGTGTAGTTCGGATTCAAGATGTTGGCGCGGTGGCCGGGGCTGTTCATGAGGGCTTTTTCGGCAGCGTCGACAGTCCTGTTGATCGCCAAATTTTCGCCAGCATAGCGGTAGTTGATGCCGTATTTTCTCATCCTGTCGAATGGTGATTGACCTTCCGGGTTGTAATGCGAGAAATAGTTCCGTTTAATCATGTCTTTGCCATAGTTCTCGGCCAGAACAACTAGCGAACCATTAAGCTTCAGACTTGGCAAGCCATTGGCTCGACGGTCGGCATTTAGCAAATCAAAGGCTCGCTGCTCAGAAGATTTAATCTGATTGGTGGGCGGCTGAGACGGCTTAGGAATAGACTTTCTTACCACAACAGGAGTTGGCTTCAGCCGACTCAGAGAGGTCTGGGCTGGCGCTGGGCTTGTCCCTGTAATCGCCGTCCAGTTTAAAGGATATTCTACAGAACCAGCATAGGCTCCGCCAAACGAGCTTACGGTCAGAGAGACTGCGATAAAACTGCAAACTGCCATTTTTGCAAACATCTTATATCGCAAAATACTCCTCCTTTCAATCAAGATGCTTCGATTCTAGTATCTATATTCTATAGTTATGTAAACTTTCCTGTCGGCAGATAGTTTGTAATTTATTGAAATACGCCGGACGCTGCGAAAGTACCTCTCGTTGCATCCGGCGTATGCTATGTTCTTCCCTTTAATAGGGACTTTTCGGCATGCCCAGGCGAAACTTGCCGTGTGTCTCCAGACCGCCGACGCCATCTGCCCCAGTGACTGATGCAGTAATGGCATCTGAAATGTCGACCACCCGGTTGATCGGGGTAAAAGCGACCTTTTCGGCAATGAAAACTGGGTCATAGGCGTGAATGAAGATGCGAGTAGGTGAGCTGGCAAAGTTGGCCCCTGCGGCCAAGATGGCTTCAAAGTATGATTGGCAGGCGCCGGCAAAGATGACGAGATCATCCACTGACGGCCGCACTGAGCGAGCATTATGGACGCTGTCGACAAAATACTGAGAGTTGCGATAGTTGTTCATGTCGCGAAAGTCGCGTTCTTTGTCTTTTTCTTTTTTCCCTAGACTGACCAAAGAGTCGTGACCAGTTAAGATGAGGATATCTGGTTGGTATTTACGCACAAGCTCAGCCACTCGTTCCGGCTGCCTGGATTCTTCGATCCACTCACCAATTGCTTCAATATGCAGTTGCCCATAAGTCTTCAGGCACATCTTCATATAGTCTTCATCACCATCAATGTGAAGCACCTTCCCAGGCCAGTCAAAAAACTGAAACTTTTTTGCCGGTTCGCCTCTGGCCATTTCGGACTGCTCGCGCTGATAGCCACGCCGTTGTAGAACGCGCCTCATACTATCATTGAACGTTCCCTCCAACCGGACGATTTCATCTTTGAGAAACTCCGCCGTCACCTTAATTAAGTCCGATTCAGGCGCATCCGCTAGTAGCCGCATGTGAAGTCCCTTCAGCTCGTATTGCTTCTCACCGCTATTGTTTGTTGAAATTCCGGTCACTTTGAACACAATGTCATCACCATGCGATTTACGTGTAACGATCTCGCCAATTTCAAACATCACAAAATTACCCTCCCTTCAGTCAATACATACTATGAAAGGGAGATGGAATCGGTCACCGCCGAGTAGCAAGTAGCACGGCCCACCCATATACTGTACTACAAGTTCACAGGACTCACCAGCATTCATGCTACGAGGTGATGCGCATTTGATAACCGTGGTTGTTCCAGCGAAGAACGAGGCAGGACGCATTACTACCGTGCTACAGAATCTTGGCACGCTTCCTGTCGACCACATCATTGTCGTAGCTAACGGCTCTAAAGATTCCACCATGCGCGAAATATTGCAAATGCGACTGCCCAAACTGCAGATTATTTCGTTTCACGAATGTCTGGGCATTGATGTGCCCAGGGCGATTGGTGCCAAGATGGCGCTCAATCTCGGCAGCGATGTCGTTTTATTCGTTGACGGCGACATGGTAGGGACATTCAATGAAAATTTGATGGAACTGGCCGATGGGATTATGCTCAAACGCCTTGATATGGCGTTAACTAATTGTTATCCGGTACCGCCTCGCCACATCGAGCGGTATAATCCGACATTCCAATGGCGTCTTAATTTGAATAAGGAACTAGGCCTTGACAAAAAAATTAGTCTCTCCACTCCGGCACATGGACCGCACGCAATATCAAGGAAACTGCTCGAAGCTCTCCCGTTACGCGAGCTGGCAATCCCGCCGGTAGCCATGGCACTGGCCAGAAAGTCCAAACTAAAAGTCGACGTAGCAACAATTATTCCCCATTACAGGCTGGGATCGTCAATTAAAAACCAGATTCACACTAACAAAATTATCGATACCATCGTTGGTGATTGTCTGGAGGCTATCGCCGCCTATCGCGATGAACCACGCATCCGGCAATGGCAAAGCAATACCTATTTAGGCTACAATAGTGAACGGCGGTTTGATCTGTTGGATTCGTTTCTGTAGATAAGGAACAGTGGTTGCGATCTTTGGAGGAGGGTACATTAACTGCAGATTGCGCAGAGTACGCTGAGGGTGCGCAGAGGGCTATGGGATCCTTTAGATCGTAGTTTAAATTATGCCACGCAAACGATGTGTGCATATGATCTGCTTTTTGTTCGTTCTCTTCGCGCAGGCGCGCAGCGCCTTTTGCGTTTTCACGGCCAATCATCACTATCGCCCCGTGCTTTATCTGAGTTTTCACTTCATAAAACTTATCAATCTTGACGGTACAAAGAAAAGGGCTGGATTCCTTTTAAGGATTCCAGCCCCTTTGACTGTTTTTAGCTTTCGCTACTGCTCCAGGCATTGGCGATCGTGGCAAACTCTTCTAAGGAAAGCGTCTCGCCTCGCCGTATGGGATTAATTTGTGCTTTCGTCAGAATGGCTGCGATCTGTTCGCTGCTTAGACCTGTAGTCTTTAGTGCATTTGACAACGTCTTCCGTCTCTGTGAAAAAGCGCCCTTAACCACACGGAAAAAGCGTCTTTCGTCTGCTACATCGACCGGCGGCTTAGTGCGAACAGTACAGCGAATAACCGACGAGTCGACAGCAGGCGCTGGTATAAACGCTGTCGGCGGCACATCAAATAGCAGCTCTGGCTCGGTATAATATTGTACTGCTACCGACAATGCCCCATAGTCTTTGCCGCCAGGTGACGCTGTCATCCGCTGTGCGACTTCTTTCTGCACCATTGTCACTAATACCTCGATAGGTAGCCGTCTCTCTAAAAGAGTCATAATAATTGGTGTGGTAATATAATACGGCAAATTAGCCACAACTTTGTATTTTTCCGCCTTAATTTCCCGGGAAATGTCGGTCTTGAGAATATCGCCATGTACGACCCGAATATTGTCATACCCCTCTAAAGTCGTTGCCAGAACTTCGACAAGTCTTGCGTCAAGTTCCACCGCTACGACACTAGCACCAGTCTCAGCGAGTCCCTGCGTCAATGTGCCAATACCGGGGCCGATTTCAAGAACAGTATCCTCCGGAGACAGGCAAGCACTTGCAACAATCTGATCAACAACCTGTTCACTGATTAAGAAATTCTGGCCAAGCCGTTTGCTCAGCGATAAACCAAAACGGCGAATTACGTGCAGAGTGACTTCTTTCTTAGCGATTTTCGGATGCATTTTTCGTCTCCATTTCCAAAACTGCATTTCCAAATTCTTCTCGACTAACTCCGTAAGTATTCAGGCGGTGAAAGAACGTCTTGGCATTTGCATAGCCGATACCAAGTTTCTCACCCAAAATAGCGCGTCTAGACGAGGCTGCAGGGGTTCCGGTCAAACCGGCTTCCATCAAATCATCCCAGGTAAATCGCAACTCTGGCGTCCACTCCTGACAGCGTGCCTTGGTTAAGGCAGCGCGGATCGCATCAGGCTTTGCTTGCTCAATCCCGATGTCGCCGTCTGCGGTTGCCGCCTCCTTGGGTATGAAGGCGTGTTTAGCTTCAGGAAACCGCTCGGTTAGTTTGCGACGAATGCGTTCTCCTGCACTGTCTGGATCAGTTAAAATAATAAGTCCCCGCGCCTTGGCAGCCTTGGCAATTTGGTCTAACCGATATGGCTGTAATCCGAAGCCGCCTGTTTCCAAACAGTCTGCCTCGACTGCCCGTTTGACTGCAGCTGTATCATTTTTGCCTTCAACGACAATAACTTCTTTAATCATAAAATAGCCTCCATTTAAGAAAACAACCTGAGAAGAGCAAAGTACGTTACCCACAGAATACGCAGAGTGCTCAGAGGATAGCCGCAGAGGGCTACGATGAGTTTTTTAATGAAATACTATCCATTCCCTCAGTGTACTCTACGCGCCCTCTGATTACTCTGCGGTTAACGTAACCTTGTTCCTTCTTTTTTCTCCCAGTAGGGAAAAGAGGCGAGCTTTCGCTTCGCCCCTTCTGTCCGCTAGTCAGCCAAGATATATACTTTGACCATTCTCCGGCCAAAGCTCCAGGCGTCGTTGGAATCCTCCATGCACAAATCTATGCGTTTGCCTTTGATGTCTCCACCTGTGTCAGCCGCAATCGCTACTCCATAGCCTGGGATAAAGACCCGAGAACCTAGAGGAATGACGCGGGGATCAACAGCAACCACGCCGTGCCGAGCTGGAATGCCACTGTAAGTGATCCCATGACCCTCGCCGTCTGATGGCAGATAGGCTGTAGCCTCCATTTGCATGGCATGGCGAAAACGAAGCGAGCCACGAGACGTAGCAACAGTGCTGCGGCTACCAGTACTGACCAGCGCAGACACTGCCGGCTGCAGAATTTCTTCTGATACGACTGCGGATGCTACGTGCTGACCATCTTCATAGCGCACACGGTATTTAACACGTTTCAGTCCGTTTTGTCCCTCTTGCTGAACCTGTTCGAGCCCAGACTCGAGCATTGGATCAGGCTGTCGAATAATCGGGTAAGCAATGACCTCTTCTTTTTCCTCGATAGTCTCCTTGACGGTGATTGCTCGAATGTCCATACCTGGAGAGATACGGGTTGCTTCCTCTGGCACAGATCGCAGCTCAGAGGGGGCATGATTTAGGCTTTGGATGACCTCGCCCACTGTTGGCTTTCCAGTAATTACCATGTTGCGTTGTCCCTGATATGTGATAAATACAGGGACAGCTCTAAATACCTCGATGGTGACGCCGTCGATCAAACTTGTGGCAGATAGTCGAAATTCATCCTTGTTATTAAGATGAATGCCTGCTTGATCGAGTACTTCTGCTGGATTAGAGTGAAATGTTGATACGGTACTTACTTTGCCATCTGCTACGATATGTACAATTTTTCTGGCATGAACGAATCCGGTCACTAACATTGCGACCAAAATTATCCCTGCCAGCAGAAGCGCATACTTTCGTTTCACCAATAGAGTTTGCATAGGTTGCAACATGGGACGAATCTGTTTCATAGACAGTTTCCTCCTTTTCTTGCGTGCGCTGAATTATATCATAAGAAAGTCAATAAAGTCAAATTTGACCGCCTGACTTTACCATTATTATCTATATTTCCCAATTCCCTATGCAAAATATACTACCGGAGAAATAACTGCCCAGTCGCATTCTGCAAAATGAAAACCAGTTGGTATAATTACCAACTGGTTTTCAAGGGCGCGCAGTTAATCGTCATCTTCACAGATTACGTCGCAGTCATCACATAAGCCATGTTCGCCGTCATCGCCTACGCATCCACAGTCTTCGGGATTTAAGTCGTCACAGGCAATGGGTTCCGGTTTTGCCGCTTGGTGATGTTTTTTCTTCTTTTTACCGAATAGCTTGCTGAAAAGACTCATTACATCAACCTCCCGCAGGATTTACTCTTTCGGAACAGCCGATTGATCTTTTCTATTCTATTCAGTTGTTGCTCCATGCGTGCGATGGAGTTTTGGCGAGATGAAAGATGAGAAATACGAGTACATTACCGCAGAGTGGACACAGGGGGTTCGGATAATCATTGCGTTTTATTTAAATTATAATGTTCAGTAATCCTCTGCGCTTCCTCTGCGTACTCTGCGGTAAAAAGCGCAGCTTAGTTTCCCCTTCTACTCCAGCCGAAATAGTCGTTTGGCGTTTTCGTAGGTGATAGCGCCAATTTCGTCCGGCTCCATGCCGCGCAGTGCAGCAAGTTCGGCTGCTACCATTTTGACATATAGCGGTTCATTACGCCGACCGCGATGCGGTGGCGGTGTGAGATAAGGGGAATCTGTCTCAATCAGAACTCGCTCAAGCGGCGCAACTGCAGCAATCTGCTTCAGTTTGACGGAGTTGGCGAAAGTCAGCGGTCCGGCAAACGAGATGTATAACCCTAGTGCTAGCAGTTCCTGCGCCATTTCCCAGCTACCGGAGAAACAATGGAAAACACCAGGTAGACCTTTCGCTTCACGTTTGATGAGTGTCATACAATCGCCGTGCGCTTCCCGGTCGTGAATGATAAAAGGGAGACCCGTCTGCCTAGCAACATCAAGCTGTCTGATGAAGACTTCTTGCTGCACCTCTTTAGGAGACAGATTGTAATGGTAGTCAAGACCAATCTCGCCAATTGCCAATACCTTCGGATTCAAAGCCCATTGAGCCAGTTTCGCGTAGTCTGCTTCAGTTGCCGCTTTGGCGTCATGCGGATGAATGCCGACAGCGGCAAAGACACCGGGATATTTCTCTGCAATCGCCAAACCGCGAGCTGATGACTTCATATCAGCCCCGGCGTTCAAAAAACCAGCCAAGCCGCCGTCTAAGGCTCTCTTTATCGTCTCGTCGCGGTCTGCGTCAAATCGTTCATCATCAATGTGTGCGTGAGAATCAAAGTACATAATATCCTCCAAAATCTTTAACAGAGAACCGAACCACAGAGTATGCTGAGTACGCTGAGGGCAACCGCAGAGGGTTATTAGGTCCGTATACCTCAACTGCGTGTGCTTGTGATTGGTCCTATTTCACCTTGCTGCCTGCAACCATATCAGGAGCAGTAACTAATGCTAGTTTCCCATCATCCGACGAGGCTGCTAGCACCATGCCGCGGGACTCGATGCCACGAATTTTAGCTGGTTTCAGATTGATGATCATAACTACTGTTTGGCCGACCAAGCTTTCCGGTTCGTAGTGTTTGGCAATGCCGGAGACGATGGTGCGCTGCTCACTACCCAGATCCACAGTTAACAGCAATAGTTTGTCTGCGCCCTTGACCTTTTCACAGGCAAGAACCTTAGCTACCCGCAAATCCATTTTTGCGAACTCATCAATTGTCACTTCCGGTTTCGCCTCAGCAGGCGCGGCAACAGCGGGCGAAGCGGCAGGTGTTTGCGCCGTCGCTTCCACTTTGGCTGGCACCTTTTCCTCAGCCGCTTCTTCCACTTTATCTTCGATGCGAGGGAAGATGGGTTCCGGCTTAGCTACGACAATACCGGCGACAAGTCCGCCCCAGGTTTGGGCGTCAGATAGTTTAGCCTGACTAAAATCAGCAGTTATGCCAAGCTGAGCCCAAATTTTCGGCGAGGTGTTCGGCATAAACGGTGAGATCAGCACTGCCACTATCCGCAGAGTTTCTGCGAGATTATAAAGCACTGTATCCAGACGATCCTTTTTCTCCGGATTCTTGGCTAGAGCCCAGGGAGCGGTTTCATCAATGTATTTGTTGCTGCGGGCAATCAGCGCCCAGACTTCTTTAATAGCCGCATTAATTTCAAGCTTCTCCATGGAAGCCTCATAAGCGGCAGCTGTATTGCGGGCCAGCTTGATCAATTCATCGTCAATTGCTTCCGATGCGCTGGCTGCAGGGATGACGCCGCCATTGAAGCGGCCAATCATATTCAGTGTCCGGTGCAGCAGGTTGCCGAGGTCATTGGCCAAGTCAGAATTAATCCGGTGAATAAGCGCATCGCGTGAGAAATTTCCATCAAGGCCTAGTGTGATTTCACGCAACAGGAAGTAGCGAATCGCATCTGCGCCAAACTCATCAATCAAGGCGACCGGTTCAATTACATTGCCTTTTGACTTCGACATTTTATCGCCTTCAATGACCAGCCAACCATGACCATACACCATTTTAGGCAATTCCATTCCCAGTGCCATCAACATAACCGGCCAGATGATGGAATGGAAACGGACAATTTCCTTACCAACCAAATGGATGTCAGCCGGCCAGTAGGTCGCAAACTTGTTGCGGTCATGCAAAAAGCCTGCAGCGGTAATGTAATTGACGAGAGCGTCAAACCAGACATAAACGACATGCTTGGTATCAAACGGTACTTTAATCCCCCATTCAAAGGTCGTACGGGAGACACATAGGTCTTCAAGACCGTTTTTAATAAAGTTAATCATTTCATTACGTCGGGAAACTGGTTGAATAAACTCTGGATTGGCTTCAATGTAGGCTAGCAGTTTCTCCTGATATTTTGACATCCGGAAGAAATAGCTTTCTTCCTGCACTAACTCTATCGCTCGTCCACAATCTGGGCACTTGCCGTCAACCAGTTGACGATCCAGCCAGAAAGTCTCACAAGGAATACAGTATGGGCCTTCATAGGCAGCTTTATAGATATCGCCTTGATCATAAATCTTTTGGAAAATGGTTTGAACTACTTCATGGTGACGAGTCTCTGTCGTGCGGATAAAATCATCATTAGAGATGCTTAGTTTTTGCCAGAGATTACGAAAACCGTCCACAATTTTATCAACAAATTGCTGCGGCGTCACACCAGCTTCTTGCGCCCTGCGCTGAATCTTCAGCCCGTGTTCATCCGAACCGGTAAGGAAAAATACATCATAACCAGCTAATCGTTTGTAGCGGGCGATCGCATCAGCAATTGTCGTGCAATATGCATGACCAATGTGCAAATTGTCGCTAGGATAATAAATTGGGGTTGTGATATAAAATGGCTTTTTCGACATAGAAGATCCTCCTTATTATTAAAAAACTAATTAGTTTTGTTCTGTCAAATAAAGTAATGATTTTACAAAAAAATACAACATTTCGGGAAGTATATTGACAAGTCTTGTAATAACTGGTATTATCAAGGTAAGACATTTTTGTCGAATTATGTAGTTGGGGGGAGAATTTATAAAATGAAATCAACTGGAATTGTACGTAAAGTGGACGAGCTTGGCCGGGTGGTCATCCCGATCGAACTACGTAGGACTTTAGACATCGAAGAAAAAGACGCTCTCGAGATATACGTGGACAGTGATAAAATCATTCTCCGTAAATACGAGCCAGCTTGCGTTTTCTGCGGCAACGCCGACGAAGTCGTCAACTACAAAAATAAAAACGTTTGCAAAGAATGCCTAAACGCAATGAGCTCCCGTACAGTCTAAACTACATATCCAGCACGGCGTTGTATACATCGCGCTTGGACAGGCCCCGCTCAGATGCCACCTTACGGATGGCATCTTTTTTATTCATGCCGCCTGTGATGAGTTCGGCTACCGCCTCAACCGGACTAGGCAGGTTCTGTTCCTTCACTGTGCCTGCTACGTTATCAGTCTGCCCGGCCACGATAATGGTACATTCACCGCGAGGATCATTTTTTGCAAAATGATCTTGCAAGCTAGCGAAGTCACCACGCACGAACTGTTCAAACTTTTTGGTCAGCTCTCTGCCGACAACTGCTTGTCGCTGGCCAAGGACCTGGGCCAATTCAGCCAGTGTCGCCTTCAGGTGATGCGGCGACTCATAGAAGATGAGTGTATGTTCATGTTCTACCAGCTTTAGGAATAACTCGCGCCGTTTCTTGGCCGTTTTCGGCGGAAACCCGATAAACGAAAAGGTGCGCGTGTCCAGTCCAGAGGCGACCAACGCACAAAGCGCGGCACTAGCGCCTGGTATAGGGACTACTGTGATACCAGCGGCAATGGACAGAGCGGCCAAATCGGCGCCTGGGTCAGAGATACCAGGCATGCCTGCATCACTAACGACAGCAATGGTTTCTCCGGCAAGCAGCCGCTCGACCAGCATCGGACCGATGCTGGCTTTATTATGTTCATGGTAGCTAACCAGTGGGGTATGTATATCAAAATGAGTAAGCAGCTTACGTGTATGGCGAGTATCTTCGGCGGCAATTACTGTCGCCTCGCGCAAAACCCGTACCGCCCGAAAAGTCATATCCTCAAGGTTGCCGATCGGCGTGCCACAGATATACAAAGTCCCTGCTTGAATTTGATTCATGTCATTCTCCTGGACGCAGATTTAGAGTGGTGGAGAGAACGTTCTACACAGAGTGCACAGAGGGTTGGCAGAGGACACAGAGGATTGCGTTATATAATAGACAGTACCTCTGCGGACCCTCTGTATACTCCGCGTACTCTGCGGTTAGCGTGCCCCGTCGTTCCCGTTATCTAGGTCGGCCTGGTAGTATTCTCTAATCTCCTGACTATATTCTCCCGGAGCAGAGTAGACAAAAAGCGGCGGCAAGACCTCAAGCCCGGGCCGCGCGCCTCTTATTCCTTCTACCAGTAAAAACTTCGGCTTCTTATCCGGATAAGGATAAACCAGCCGCAGACGCTTTGGTTCAAGACCTGCGTCAGTCATTGCCTTAAGAATTTCGGCCATTCGCTCAGGTAGATGGACAAGAGCGAAACGACCTCTATATTTGACCAAATAGCGGGCTGCAGCAATGACATCGGCGAGAGTAGCAGTCAACTCATGCCTGGCGGCAGCTACTGTGTCCTTTGGGTTAAGCAAGCCGTGTCCGGGAACACGGTAGGGAGGGTTCGCGACCACCAGCGGAAACTCACCTGAGGGTAGTATCTCCCGAATTAGCTTCAAATCATGACAAACAATGGAAACTGTTGATTCTAGCTGGTTTAACTTGACACTGCGTGCAGCCATGCCAGCCGACCGCGGGTTCAGTTCAATCCCGATCACTTGGGCACCCCGTGCGGCCAGCAACAAAGCGACAGCCCCTGTGCCTGTTCCGAGGTCAACAGCCTTGACGCCGGGGGCCACAGAGGCAAAATGAGCTAACAGGACAGCATCTAGCGTAAAGCAAAATTCCTCCGGAAGCTGAATGATCTGCAAGCCGCCAATTACCAGATCATCAATCCGTTCGCCGTGCGAAGTAAGCGGTGGCAGACTCACTCTTTTTCTACCAGCTCTTCCCACGGATAGCTTTTCGATTGACCGTCTGCAAAAACAACAGTTGCCGTTTTCTTCGACGGGTTCAGTGTATGTACCTTGCCATCGCCATCGATAGTAACAACATCGGCGCCAACGCGTGGCTGAGCCACCTTCTTACAGCAGGAACCGTTATAGCAATCACTCTCATATTTGAGACAGCACATCAGTCGGCCACAAATACCGGAAATTTTTGTTGGATTAAGCGAAAGATTTTGCTCCTTAGCCATGCGAATTGACACCGGCTCAAAGTCACCAAGAAATGTCGAGCAACACAGCGGACGCCCGCAACAACCAATTCCACCCATCATTTTGGCTTCATCACGAACGCCAATTTGCCGCAGTTCAATACGGGTACGGAATACACTGGCAAGGTCTTTCACCAAATCGCGAAAGTCGATACGCCCCTCAGCGGTAAAGTAGAAGATAATCTTATTGACGTCAAACGTATATTCCACATCAACCAAGTTCATCGGCAGATTATGAGTGATAATTTTCTGTTCGCAGACAGAGAAAGCCTCTTTTTCTTTTAAACTATTGTCTTTCACCTTGGTTTCATCCTGAACTGTTGCACGCCGGATAACGGGTTTAAGCGGTTGAATAATCTGCTCTTCCGACACCTGCCGTGGCCCGATAACAACAGTCCCGAACTCCATACCGCGGGCGGTTTCCACTATCACGTGATCCTCTACTTGCAATTGGACCTCACCCGGATCAAAATAATATATTTTCCCAGCTTGTTTAAATCGTACTCCAACAACGGTTTGCACCGAATCGCCTCCTTTTAGGTCTGCTCACCAGGCCGTTCAGAAATCCCTAGGTGTTGTTAACTATGAGACCGCTTATGAACTTGATGCCGAACAGCAGTACAGCATCACTAGGCAGCCTCGTTGACCCTGCAGCGACGCGTACTAAAGGGTACGCTAGCAATGGGTCGGCGTGGCATTGCGCAACTCTTGGCGCTTTAGCGCCCTTCACCGCTCTCGGCCGTCCATGGCCTTCGCGGTACCTGGACGTCCTGTCCAATGGAGTTGGCGGCATACCCCTTGCGGGTGCCAACGCAGATGGGGCTTTATCAACGGCCTGCATTTAAGAGACAGCATGGTATTCTCTTAGTCGCAATAACAACGTTTCGCAGAGCAGGCGGCTATTGGCGTTTCCTGTAAGCGCACGCGAATCTTCCATCAATGTTTTGAGCGCACGTCGGAGGCCTGCTTCACTCCAACCGCCAACTATTTCATTCAATTCATCTGACAAATCAATATTGAAAACTAGACTATCACAGCCGCAACGTAGCAAGAGCATGTCCCTCAGTAGAAAGATAAGTTGTTCTATCACTTCCGGCATGCTGTCTGCCTCACTACCTTCGAGACGAATCACTGCATTCCAGCCACTTAATGTGCGGATTTCCGGCAGCTGACGCAAAACAGCAAGCGCCTTATCCCTAGCGATAAGACCGCCCGGCTCGAGTAAAGCCATTGCCCTGCCGAGACGACCACCACTCAGACGGGCGGCCACATCGGCACCATCAGCTGAGTAGCCGGCTTTAACGAGCGCTACTTCAAGCGAATCTGCCGCCACGGGTGCTAAGCGAAATATCCGGCAGCGGGAAACGATGGTGTTCAGTAAACTGTGAACTGATTCGGCGGTTAAAATAAATAACAGACTTTGACTTGGCTCTTCAAGTATCTTTAACAAACTGTTCGCCGCAGGCAGTGTCAGCCTCTCTGCGTCCTCGATAATGACTGCCCGGCGGCCGCCCATTACCGGTGACAACGCCGCCGCACTCTGCAGGTCGCGCATTTGTTCAATTTTCAAATTCTCGCCATTCGACTCAAAGCGAACTAAATCAGGATGAGAGCTTGCGGTTATTTTGCGACAGGATGCACATACGCCGCACGGCTTGCCAGCATCCGCTTGACAAAGCATCGCCGCAGCCAGCGTATGCGCAATCAATCCTTTACCTATGCCTTTCGACCCCACGACTAATATGGCGTGCGGCACGCGGTCAGAATCAACCAACCGCCGCAGCATAGAAATAGCCTCTTGATGGCCAACAATGTCATTCCAAAACATCTGTCTTGCTCCTTGTGATAACGTACGTCTCTCGTACAAATCCGTTCCTCAAGCCGCTCAGAGGGCCTCTATCAGAACGGGTTTCAAAATACCCACCATAAAATAAAAGAGGCTGTTAGAAAATGTCCAGATGCTAGGCGCGACGAGGATTACGCTACGTTGTTACCTATGCGACGTAACAGCGATTGTAGCCACCTGGTTAGTTAGCATCACCGCGTACACGGGGTACGCAAGCAAGTAACCGCAGGAGGCTGAAGTAACGCAGATGGGCGTTTTATAACAGCCTCTACGAGTAAAGGTCGACCAACATACCCTTTATCCCATCCAACCTTGCAGCAATTGAGATCTGCCGTTCTTGGCCTTGACGAATGTCTTCAGTCAACGCGGCTAATTCGTGATCAATCTTCTTAATAGTGGTATACATTTTTTGGCGGCCATGTCGGTCCCAGCCTGCCTGAGAATCGACGGTATACATTTGGCTTACCGCCTCCCCCATAAACTTGGAGATCAGGGTACGGTAAGCCTTGAGCTCAGAGTAAGTTGGCGTCTGGCT
This sequence comes from Anaerosporomusa subterranea, assembly GCF_001611555.1. NCBI lineage: Bacteria > Bacillati > Bacillota > Negativicutes > Acetonemataceae > Anaerosporomusa > Anaerosporomusa subterranea. Next base: position 437,223 of record NZ_LSGP01000017.1, on the reverse strand, counting down.
AAGTCGCTGGCCTTGGGCTGTAATTTCATCCAAGAAAGCATCCAGCCTGCGCCGTGAAAGCTTGCCCTGTGATTGAGCCAAATCTACCATAAATTGCCCCTGGCCGGAACCGGTTCGAGAATTGGCTTCCGGTTCGTTGAAGGTCTGGGCGCCAGAAGGAGCAAAAGGATTAATCTTCATATCCGCCTCTCCTTCAGAAACTGTCTAACGACAGTAGCGATTGCTGCCTGCACGTCAGACTGTTCGCCAAGCGCGGGCACCACTTTTATCCGGGAATGTCGGGCCGCCAAGGCAAGAAAACCCTGTCGGACAGCCTCGTGGAATTTTACGTCTTCTTGCTCGATCCGATCACATTCTCCTCTGCCAGCCAAGCGAGATTGCAGTAAAGCAACTTCAGCATCTAGCAGAATCGTAAGATCAGGCATGACGCCCTTAACCGCAAATTCATTTAAGGCCTCGAGCTGGTTCTTATTTAGTGTTCGGGCCGCCCCTTGGTAAACGACCGTAGAATCGGTGTAGCGATCGGTGATCACGATCTCCCCCCTAGCCAGTGCCGGTGCGATAACCTGGGCGACATGCTGGGCCCGGGCTGCGGCATAGAGAAGCGCCTCGGTCTCGGCGCACATTTCACTGTTTGCCAGATCGAGGAGTAATGTGCGAATCTTATCACCCAGCGGCGTACCGCCAGGCTCGCGTGTCACCGTTACTTTATGGCCAGATGAGATAAGCAGGTCTGTTAATAACTGAACCTGGGTCGTTTTACCTGCTCCATCCAGTCCCTCAAAACTAATGAATAATCCCTGCATTTACTCCACCACTTTAATTGTTTCCAACGTATAATCTTCAGGTCCGGATATATGTAGCCCAGCTTCCTGCAATCGTCGACAATAATCCGCAACATCGCGGGATATCCGTTCTCCTGGGCACAGCAATGGAATCCCCGGCGGATAAAAAGTGACAATCTCGGCGCACACCTGGCCAACTGATTCCCGGAATGCGACTTTGCGAGTATTGCCAAAAAGGGCCTCACGCGGTGAAAGCACCTGTTCAGGTGTTAGCGGATAGCGCAGATCAATTTCCTGCACTGCCGCGAAATCGCGCGAACCGAAATGATTTGTCGCTAAATCACGTAACGAATCGACCAAATGTCGGACATCTTCCTCACTGTCGCCAATAGTGATTAAGAATAACAGATTAAACATATCTGACAGTTCAGCCTGGATATTGTATTTGGAGCGCAAAATACGTTCCGCCTCGGCGCCTTTGAAGCCGAGCCCCTTCACGGTAACAGTCAGCTTGGTCGGATCAAGAGCATATACTCCGGGCGCCGTTAACTTTTCCCTACCGAAACAGTAAAGGCCAGGAATGGTGTTAATCTCACGCCTTGTCCACTCTGCCAAGTTTATGGCTGTTTCAATGAGTTGCGAGCCTTCTGTTGCCATCTGCATGCGAGCCACATCAAGTGAAGCCAGCATAATATAATTGGGGCTGGTAGACTGCACCAATTGCAACATAGCCTTCAGTCGCGGAACATTGATGTAGCCATCTTGACAGTGAACCATCGAGCATTGAGTCATCGCGCCCAAAATTTTATGGGTGCTTTGGGCGCAAATATCAGCGCCTGCGTCAAGTGCCTGGATTGGCAGCCGAGAGCTGAATTTTAGATGCGGCCCATGGGCTTCGTCAACCACGACCGGTATGTTATAGCTATGAACAATGTCCACAATCTGTTTTAAGTCTGCAGCCACGCCATAGTAGGTGGGATTGATGATAACTACACCTTTAGCGTCTGGGTGGCACTGTAATGTGTCTGCCACCGTACTAGGAGTTACACCCATAGCAATCCCCAGTTCAATATCGACTTCTGGTTGCATGAATACAGGCATCGCGCCAGCGATAATGATACCGCCAATGATCGAACGGTGAACATTGCGAGGGACGAGGATCTTATCACCTGGTCCGGCTATGGCCAGAATCATGGCGTAAATACCGCCAGTAGTGCCGTTAACGACGAAATAGCTGTGGTCAGCGCCATATAATTCAGCAGCTAAGTCCTGAGCCGCTTTTATACAGCTATGCGGCTCGTGCAGATCGTCAAGCTCATGCATTAACGCCAAGTCGAGCGCTAATGTATCCGGCCCTAAGATTCCGGCTAGAGATGGATGCATGCCTTTGCCTTGCTTATGACCGGGGGTGTGAAACGGCCTTACCTGATCTTTTACATAATGCCTCATAGCTGCCAATAGTGGAGTATCATTTTGTTGAAACTGTGTCAAGCGTATCCTCCTCTTGAGATTCAAGCGTTTAATTCAAAACACTACACCTGTTTTCCCCAACAAAGAATACACCTAGTATGTCCTGGCAGTATATATTCAAGTCTTTCATTATTGTATCACAGGGTACAGAAGCGTACAACCAGAAACACCCAGTCAGCAAGCAGGGTCAAGACCGTTCCGGTAAGCTCACACGAATATATACCTTTGTTCCTTTGCCGAGCTGGGAGCTTATCTTAATTTCACCGCCGATTAGGTCAATACGCTCCTTCATTCCGGATAGGCCAAAATGATCAGAACCTGCCGAAACGGATGTATCAAAACCTTTGCCATCATCTTCAATTAACAGAGAAATGGCTTGCTGGCGAAAATCAATGCGAACACGCACAAAGCTTGCTTGGGCATGTTTTTCCACATTAGTCAGCGTTTCTTGCACGACCCGGAATAGCCCGATTTCAATGGCAGAATCAAACCGTTGTTCCTGACCACTAATACGCAAATCGCCAACAACACCCGTTCGCTCCCGCATAACATCTAAGAGACGTTTAATCGTAGGCGCCAAACCAAGATCGTCAAGCGTCATCGGTCTCAAGCCAAAGATCATCTTTCGGGTATCCTTAAGAACAGCCCGCACTTGTTCGCGTAAATCGCTCAGCTCAACTTTAGATCGCGCCAGATCAGAGTCCATTAAACGCTCACAAACTTCGGCACGAAACACAACATTTGCTAACGCCTGGGCAGGACCGTCATGGATATCGCGGGCAACCCGGCGACGTTCTTCTTCCTGGGCTTTGATAATCTTCACGCCAAATAGCTGGCGTTGTTGCAAACTCTCAATATGATTTAGCGCTGCACCCATTTGTTCACCGAGAAATCCGAGCGCCAGACCCACTTGTTCTGTGAGAGCTTCAGCCTTGTCCACCGTGTTTTTAAGCGAACGCAACCGCAGTTCCAAATCGTCACGCTGGCGCCGCAGGTTTGTTTCGCGTTCGCGGGCGACTTCCATCTCCACCCGAAAATTCTCCGCATCCTGGTAAGCGCTTTTCATGTCTTCTTCTGTATGCTGCTGAAAATTACGGTGAACCTCCACCAGGCGAATGCGGGCCCGCCGTTCACGTTTAGCCAGCTCATCAACATAAAAAATTATGTCTGCTGCTTCCTGTTTAACCCTCTCGACATCACGGCGAACATTCTCCATCTCGTTTCTTGCCGCTTCGCGAATGTCAAAAATCTGTGTTTTCGAGGCTTCGACTGCCTCAACCGCATTTTTAATAATTGTATCTAAGAATTTTACATCAAGTTGTTCCATTCCATCACCTTATTTCGAATTGGCTTTAGAATCTGATGGCTGGAGGCTAAATCCAGCGACGGCGACGGAAAAACCAGAGCATCAGGCAAGTCATGACGCCCAGTACGGATAAGACTACCGGATAACCCCACTCCCATTCAAGCTCTGGCATGTACTTAAAGTTCATTCCATATAAACCAACGACAAAAGTCAACGGCATGAACAAGGTGGATAGTATTGTGAGCATTTTAATGACTTCATTCATTTTGTTGCTCAGACTGGACAAATAAACATCCAAGAGGCCGGAGACCATCTCGCGATACATTTCGAGCGTCTCAATCACTTGAGCCGTGTGATCATATACATCACGCACATAAAGCAACGTGGATTCTCTAAATAGCGGCAATTGACCGCGTTCCAGCGCACCAATCAGCTCGCGCAATGGCCAGACTGCCTTGCGTAAAAATAGCATCTGGGTTTTCAGTTCGTGAATATTATGCAGAACGCTCGGTTGGGGATTGGCTACCACTTCCTGCTCAATCGTCTCAATAAATTCACCCATATGCTCAAGCACACCAAAGAAATGATCAACAACCATATCAATTAACGAATACGCCAGATAATCAGGGCCAAACTTGCGCATTCTACCTTTGGCATTAAGCAAACGCTCAACCACTGGTTTGAACAGATCAGAATGCTCATCTTGAAAAGAAAGCACATAGTCGCCCCCTAGCACAATGCTAACCTGCTCGCTGACTAGGCAACCGTCCACCATGGTGTGTGACATAAGCACAAAGAAGCTATATTCACCATAGTCCTCTAACTTCGGCCTCTGACCTGGCGTCAAAATATCCTCTAGCACCAGCGGATGCAAGCCAAATGCCTCACCAATAACTTCAATCGTCGGAACATGGTAAGTTCCCTTGACATGCAGCCAAGTGATTCCTGTCCGTTCCCGAAAGGTTGACAATTCGCCGGGTGAGATTTTCCTCTCCGCTACCTGTTCAGCATCATAGGAAATTACCGTTAACTCGGGAACGGTCTCTCGGGAAAGACCAGTATGCAAAAGCGTCCCTGGCGGCAGACCAATCTTCTTCGCGAGACTGGTTTTATGTCTAGGCATTAGCCTCACCTCTGCGTCTACCTCAAGTACAATGTATTTCGCGTTTTATTCGCTAATTCCCTTTTTCTCGCACTAATCGAGTCAATGTATATTTTTACGATTTCTTTTGGATTCAACCAAGACAACTCTACCAGCTTCGTTCCAGCGTTCAGATGCCCTAGGCTCACTTATATCAACGCCCTGGAAGCACGATTTGGACTTCGAACATTCGATCCCAGGGATGCCTCGCCTCAAACTCAGGCACGGCAAACGCGCCGAACCTTTCGGCAGCAAACTGCTTTAATTTTACTGTTGTCTCTGCTTCGACCAGAGATCGACCTGATCCCAAATGGACCTCATCGATTCCCCTGGCAGCAATGAAGTCACGTTTTACTTCTTGCCTAACGTTTGCTTGATAAGCCCAGTCATCCAGCAATCGTAGTCCGACCATATTTTGTCTGTCAGATTGGGGCATCTCTTTTGCCAGCAAGCCTTGCGCAATAGCAAAACCAATGCTATTACTGGCTGTATTCCAGCCAGAATACGCCGCTAACCGCCTAGGAATGTCCTGGGCAGCCATTTCTGCCATCAGCGAATTATCAGCGCCGTTGCCAAAAGCAATATCGGCAACAGCGACTGGGGTTGATTGAAGCTGTTTGTTGATAGTGGCAACAAACTCAACAGTTTCGGGCCGTTTAGCGCGAATATTAACCGGACTGGCAGCTTCAAGCGTCACCCCATTTGTTGGCGTATTAACCGCCAACACCATATCTGCCCGTTCCGGTGAGAAAATCAAGTACGCACCAGTGGCAGACACATGATTTAACACACTAATAAACACCGACTCGCCCTGATAGGACGGAATAGTATCTTTTCCTATCCCTGGCGCATAGATTGCCGCGACAAAAGGCCGGTAACCTTTAAGAAGATTGACAGCACGCGTAAGCAGGATCATCCCCAGTTGATCCGCTCCAGGAAAGGTGGCAAACGTTGCACCATACAGTTCAGGTTCAGCTTGCAATAGTCCGCGCAACTCCTGCCGCGTGCGGGAATAACGGTCATTGTCATCTAGTCCCAGAACAAAATAGGAGAATACTTTTTCACGAGTTAACGTCAATAACTGGGAATTGATGTTATAATTGATCTGACGGCGTGTTAACCAGTCCAGCATGGCTGGCTCCGGTATAGCGGTAAATAGGCTTGCCATTTCTGATTGTTCATCCTTGGTTAGCGACTGCTGCTCGCTCTTGTCTTGCAAAGCAGAATAGCGAAAAATCTGTTCACCATACTCTTCAAAATAGGCCGGATCCATACCGCCGGCTGATAGCCTCGGAGTACGCATTACAGTAGAAAAAACATAAATTTGCAGATTGGGATTCGCCTTACGTAGTTTGCGGAAATTGGCTGCTCGCTTTTCTAGCACTGCCTGTGGTAGATGATGGATACGGGATGGCACCAATCCACCATACAACAGAGAATCCGCCGACAAAACCAGTGCATCAGCCGTCTGCGCACGAGATTCCAGCCAATCCCAAAGCCGCTCGGGATCACCGTAACGACCGCGCCCTGCCAGCAATTCATCAGGCGGAACGATGGTATTCATACCGACCGCCTTCATTGCAGCTAATGGATCACTAAGACTAACTGGGCGATTATCGATCGGAATGTAAACAATGTCGGCGGCGTACGCACTTACCTGACTGATAAATAGCAGTACAAATGTTATGACGGTAACTGCATATTTCGCCATAATAACTTCTCCTTATACAATTATGTCTGATTCTGTCGGTTAGACAGATCTGTTATATAAATTCCCGTCGGCACAAGGTATTTCCTGCAAAAAAGCGAATACTACAAAGTATAAGAATTTGGAAATTGAGGTGAGATGATGGATATTCTCAAGGAACTTCTCACAGGGATTCCCATTCCCCGGATGGTCCGCGTGCGTCAAACCTTTGCCGCGACTCGTATCAGCGATGTAGCTACCGCCTTGCGCGACGAGCTAAATCACTCTGGTGTTCTGTCCCGGATTAAGCCCGGTATGTCCATCGCCGTCGCGGTAGGTAGCCGCGGCGTCGCAGAAATTCCCACCTTAACCCGGGTCACTGTCGACGCGATAAAAGCTCAAGGCGGCCAGCCGTTTATCGTCCCAGCGATGGGCAGTCATGGTGGGGCAACCGCCCAAGGACAACTTGATGTCTTAGCAAATCTCGGAGTTACTGAGGCAAGTGCTGGTTGTCCGATCCGTTCATCGATGGAAGTTGTCGAAATCGGACGGTTAGAAAACGGATTGCCTGTGTATATCGACAAGCACGCTCATGGGGCAGACGGCATTGTCGTCATCAACCGAGTTAAGCCGCATACAGCGTTTCGCGGCGTTTCGGAAAGCGGATTAGTCAAAATGGTCACCATCGGACTGGGCAAGCAAAAAGGAGCCGAATCCTGCCATGCCTATAGCTTCCGGTACATGGGCGAGCATTTACTGGCCATGGCGGCACACTCTCTCTCCCGCATGCCAATTTTATTCGGCGTGGGGACAGTTGAAAACGCCTACGACCAAGTCGCAAAAATTGTCGCCGTGCCAGCAGAGAATATTCTTGCTGTTGACCGCGAATTGCTCGTTGAGGCTAAAGCAAACATGCCGAAAATTCTCTTTCCCCAGTTTGACGCCCTGATCATCGACCAGATCGGTAAAGATATTTCCGGCGACGGCATGGACCCCAACGTGACTGGCCGCTATCCCACCCCATACGCCAGCGGTGGTCCGGAAATAGCCAAAATGGTTGTGCTTGATCTGACCGAAAAATCACATGGCAATGCTAACGGCATGGGTACAGCCGATTTTACCACCCGCAAACTAATCAATAAGGTCAACTTCCCGATGACCTATGCCAATGGATTAACCTCTACCGTGGTTGGCCCAACTCATATGCCCACCGTACTCGAAAGCGACTATGACGCAATCCGGGCAACGATTAAAACCTGCAACGCTCGCGATCTTAAACAGGCTAGAGTTGTTCGCATAAAAAACACGTTACAACTTGGCGATATTATGATCTCTGAGCCACTGCTGGAACAAGCCAAAACTACGTCAGGCATAACGATCACCGGGGAGCCGGAGGAACTGACATTCGACGGTGAGGGTAATTTGATAACCAAACTTTGAGATTCATGGAGCGTTAACCGCGGAGTATACGGGGGTTCGCAGAGTACCCAGAGGATTACTTACGTTTAATTTTAAGATACGTAACCCTCTGCGCACCCTCGGCGTACTCTGCGTACTCTGCGTACTCTGCGGTCAAGCGTACCTCCTGTCATTTTTACTTTCCTGATAAGAGGGGGACCCTATGCAAAGAACCGCAGTTATTGGCGTAGATATTGGCACGACTGGTTGCCGGGCCGTTATTTATCTGCCAAATGGGCAATCTCTGGCAAACTTCTCTGCAGAATATCGTCTGTTTACACCGCACGCCGGCTGGGCCGAGCAGCAGCCTGCAGATATTTGGCAAGCATTCATCACAGTAGTCCGTAGTGCGGTGCAGCAGTCTGGCTTACCGCCACAGGCCATTGCCGGGATGTGCTTTAGTGTTGCCTTTCATTCATTTCTGGCGGTTGACGCAGCCGGCGAACCGCTATGTCCGGTTTTGACTTGGGCGGATAGCCGTAGTCAGCCTTATACAGAGAAACTAAAGACGACCATCGATGGAAAAGCATTATACCATCGAACCGGTTGTCCGCTTCACCCGATGTATCCGCTATCTAAGGCAGTCTGGCTTAGACAAGAGCGTCCAGAAGCATTTCGCCGTGCCGCAAAGTTCATTTCTATTAAAGAATATGTTATCAAACGCCTGACTGGGCAGTTTGCAGTTGACCGTTCCATCGCTTCGGGAACTGGTCTCTATAACTTCGAGACTCTTGCCTGGGATCAGGAAGCTCTGGCTGTCGTCGGTATCACCGCTGATCATCTCTCAACTGTATATCCGACTAGCCATGTCCTTGAAGGCATCCTACCCAGTGTCGCCGGAGAATTAGGGCTGGATTCATCAATTGCGGTCGTTCTCGGCGCTGGCGATGGCGCAATGGCCAATCTCGGTTCCGGGGTTGTGCGCCCAGGACAACTAACCGCTACTGTGGGTACCAGCGGTGCAGTGCGTATGCTGATCAAGCAACCGCAGACCGACCCCCAAAGACGGACTTGGTGCTATAACCTAAATGAAGAATACTGGATGGCCGGAGCGGCAATCAATAATGGCGGCATTAGCTTGCGCTGGGTCCGCGACCAAGTGGCTGCAGACGTCAAACAACAAGCCGCCGCCTGCGGGCGCGACCCCTATGACCTGTTGACCGAGGCTGCCGCCAACGTAGCCCCCGGTGCAGAAGGTCTCTTATTACTGCCGCTGTTTAGCGGTGAGCGTGCACCTTATTGGAACGCTGACGCTCGCGCTGTATTATTTGGAGTCGGTTTGAATCATGAAACTCGCCACATCGTCAGAGCTGCGCTTGAAGGAGTTATGTTTCGCATGTACAGCATCTTCAGCGCGCTCAAGGACGTTGCCGGTCAAGCCAGCGAGATTCGTGTGAGTGGCAGCTTCACACGTTCACCACTATGGCTGACAATCATGGCTGATATTTTTGGCCGTGAGATCCTGGCGCCGGGCGAACCCGAAGGTGCAGCCTTCGGCGCCAGCGCCTTCGGCATGGTCGCCCTGGGATTGTTAAAAGACCTGGAGGCGATCGGCCAACTAACCTCCATACGCGAAATTTACCGCCCCGATCTGACTAATCACGCAACATACCGGGAGCTATACGATATCTACTTGCGGGTCTACTGGAATTTACAAAAAGAATTTCATGACATCGCCGCAATACAGCGCAGACCAAAATCATAGTACTGTGAACACTAGCGGCACTAGCTATACACGAACGACACTAAAGTCCATAGCGGCGCTCGTGTCGTCTCGTGACGCTAGTGTTTCGTTTCTTTCCTAGCCTAAAGACAGCCCGCCAAATCGGCGGGCTGTCTTGGCGTTTATGCAAATTGTCGCGTGTCGTCTGTATTGGCGTTTTTGCCAGACCAGCAGACTCGTTTAATTTTAAATGTGGCGCTGTTGTCTTTAGACGTATTGGCGATGATACATTTTGGCTGTGATGTTTCTACCGAATACGCAGCCATCAGTTGTTCGATGTCGTGACCGTTGAGCTCAATCACATAGAAACCGAAGGACTCCATCTTTAGCGGGATGCTGCCCAGTTCCCTAAATTCATCATGGTGATCAATGATGACAGTTAGATTGCTGAGTTTGTGCCGAGAGGCGGACATCATGGCTTCCCAATACTGTGCCTCCTGCATTTCGCTATCGCCGACCACGGCGAAAACTCGTTGGTTTGTTCCTTGCAGATGACTCTCCAGCGCTAAGCCGACAGCAGCGGCAGCTCCTTGCTCGAGCGAGCTAGAAGCAAAGACTGGCAGGAAAAGCCCTCTGTGCGCTAGGACTGCGTCAAAGATGCACGCGCAGTGGCCCTTGCTAAGGACGAAGCGATCCCGGTCGACTTGATCAACCGATTCATTTTTCATCGCTTGCAGGTAGAGAGTGGAAAAAATCTCCACACAGGATAGCGATCCCGGATGAGCAGCCTGAGACTGGGCCAAAGCGATATCAGCCCGAACTTGTTGGCACACATCTTTCATCTCTTCCAATGTCATGATGAGGGTTCCTCCTTTTCGCAAAATCGAGCTGCAATGAAGACTGACAAGTTCATCGTTTCGAGTATGATTAGCGTTTCGTGTCAGACAGCTTACATTAAATACTGTAGTTTAATTCTGACAATTTTGCAACTAAAATTTACTTAATAATGAAAAAATTTCACAGACAAAAGAAAGACCGCTGATGCGGTCTCTTTCAGGGACGAAAAAACGTATAGCGCAAAGATCGGTTAAAGCGAATCGAAGAGCGCAAAGGGATTTTAATTTTCAATACCCGCCTTGCGACGCTTGCGCGCTTTGCGGGCTTCGCGCTAACGTACCTCTATAAAAATGTAAACTCGTTTTTCATTTTCCACCTAGCACCGCATATCTGCCAGTTTCGCGAACGCCTTGGCGCTGGCGGCGATGGTTTGTTGGATATCTGCTTCGCTGTGGGCGGCAGACATGAAACCAGCTTCAAACTGGGACGGGGCCAGATAGATTCCCTGTTCTAACATGCTGTGGAAGAAGATATTGAAGGCTGTACTATCAGATAGTTTAGCGCTGTCATAGTCTATGACTGGTTGATCGGAGAAGAACAGTCCAAACATCGCACCGAGGTGGTGGCACTGCAGGTTAAAGCCGGCTTTTTCCGCTTGATCGCGAATGCCGGTAGTCAGGCTTTCTGTCTTATTAGCAAGCGTAGGATAGAAGTCCGGGTCTTCGGCAATAATTCGTAAGGTTGTAATCCCGGCGGTCATTGCCAACGGATTACCGCTGAGCGTACCTGCCTGATAGACTGGACCGGCGGGAGAGATTTGCTCCATGATCTCGCGCCGACCGCCATAGGCACCCACCGGCAAGCCACCGCCAATCACTTTTCCCAAACAAGTTAGGTCAGGCTGGATATTAAACAGCGCCTGCGCACCGCCCAAGGCTACCCGGAAACCGGACATCACTTCATCAAAAATGAGCAGTGCGCCATAACGGGCAGTCAATTCGCGTACTTGCTGCAAATAGCCTGGTTGCGGCAAAACCATGCCCATATTGCCAGGCACTGGCTCGATAATGACGGCAGCGATGTCCTCGCCCTGCCGGGCAAAAACTTCCTGCAACTGTTCGAAATGATTAAAGGCCACTGTAATAGTGGTACTGGCGATACTATCAGGAACGCCCGGACTATCTGGCAGGCCGAAGGTAGCCACTCCTGAGCCGGCCTTGACTAGCAGACTATCATGGTGTCCATGATAGCAGCCGACAAATTTGACAATCTTATTGCGCTTAGTATATGCTCTCGCCAGACGCAGAGCACTCATGGTCGCTTCAGTGCCTGAGTTTACCATGCGAACCAGTTCCATGGACGGAACCAGACGATTCACCAGTTTAGCCAGTTCTGTTTCGAGCAGAGTTGGTGCCCCATAACTGACGCCGCGTTCAACGGCGGCAAGCAACGCCCGGTTAACTTCTGGATGGCTATGGCCAAGAATCATCGGTCCCCATGATAACACATAATCAATATATTCATTACCATCAATATCAAACAGCCTATTGCCTGCTGCACGGGCAATAAATGGCGGTGTGCCGCCAACCCCGCGAAACGAACGGACCGGACTGTTGACACCGCCAGGGATATAACATTTTGCCTCAGCGAAGGCATTAGCCGATTTGTTCAGCTTCGCACTTACGGTCTGCTCTGCTGCTGTATTCATGCTTTATTACACTCCCTCAGCCAGCGAGCTGCATCCAGAGCGTGATACGTAATAATCATATCCGCGCCAGCGCGCTTCATGCTAGTCAAAAGCTCAAGCACTGTCCTTTTCTCATCAATCCAGCCATTCGCCGCAGCCGCCTTGACCATCGCATACTCACCACTGACATTGTAGCAGGCGACCGGTAATGAGAAATTATCTTTGACCTGACGGATGATGTCAAGATAGGCGAGCGCTGGTTTGACCATAATGATATCCGCACCTTCAGCGATATCTAACGCCACTTCACGCAATGCCTCCCGCGCATTAGCCGGGTCCATCTGATAGGTACGGCGGTCGCCAAACTGTGGCGCAGAATCCACCGCATCGCGGAAGGGGCCGTAGAAAGCAGAAGCGTATTTTGCTGCATAAGACATGATACCCACATGGGAAAATCCTCTTTCGTCCAGGGCGCTTCGGATCGCCGCCACTCGTCCGTCCATCATATCTGAAGGCGCGACCATATCTGCGCCGGCGAACGCATGGCTGACCGCCGTGCAGGAAAGCAGGTCAAGACTGGAGTCGTTATCCACCTTACCGTTTTCCACCATGCCGCAATGGCCGTGACTGGTATACTGACAGAGACAAACATCGGTTATTACTACCAGCTCGGGCAATGCCTGTTTAATTAGTGAAACCGCCTGTTGCACCGGGCTGTTGCTGTCCCAGGCGCTCGATCCCTGCTCATCTTTGTATTCTGGTAGTCCAAACACCAGCACAGCCGGGATGCCTAAATCATATGCCTCTTTCGCCGCTATAACCGCCTGATCAGGTGATAGGTGATAAGTTCCCGGCATGACGGAAATCTCTTCTTTAACATTTTGTCCTGGCACGATAAATAGCGGATATATAAAGTCTGCTGGATCAAGCACTGTCTCGCGCACCATGGCGCGAATGCCTGCAGAAGCGCGCAACCGCCGGGGACGTATACGCAAAGTATCCATCAAACAATTCCCTCCTGATAGTATTGACTAATCGCCTCAACCAAGCCAGCGACCGTAAATTCCTCGGCAATGATGTCACGGCGAATAGCGTTATCGCGGCAGGTAGTGGCTGTTACCGGGCCGATACAGGCAACAGTGGCAGAGTTCAAGAGCTCTGCGCCACCTTCACCTAACAGTGTTAGTAGATTGATTACCGTGGAAGAACTGGTAAAGGTAACTAAATCAATCTCACCGCGGCTGAGAAGTTTCTGGACTCGCTCGCGGTCTGCTTCGCCGGTAACGGTACGATAGGCTGGGACCACGTCTACTGCGGCCCCCAAGTCTTGCAATTTTTCTGGCAGAATATCGCGTGCAATCAGCGCCCGTGGAATTAATATCCTCATGCCTGGTTTGACTAACGGAGCAATCGCCTGCAATATACCCTCAGCCCTAAATTCAACGGGGATCAAATCAGCATATACCCCATGTTCCTTTAGCCTAGCAGCAGTCGCCGCACCAATCGCTGCCACCTTAACCCCATTAAGGGCGCGGGCGTCAAGCTGTTGCAAGTGCAAGCGGTTAAAGAACGCATCCACGCCGTTGACACTCGTGAGAATCAGCCATTGGTATTCGCCGATATGACTGATACTATGGTCAAGCGGTTCGTAGCTTTCTGGCGGCACGACTTTAATGGCAGGCGCCTCATAACAGCGAGCCCCTAGCGACTCCAGACGCTCGGTAAGGATGCTGGCTTGTTCACGGGCGCGAGTAACCAGCAAAGTCTTGCCAAATAGTGGTTTAGTATCAAACCAGGCCAGTTTTTCCCGCAGGGCAGCTACCTCGCCCACGAGAAAAATGGCTGGCGGTGTAATCTGTTGTTTTGCCGCTTCTTCGGCCGCAGACTCAAGGGTAGTCAACCAAACCTGCTGTTCCGGCTTAGTTCCCCAGCGAATGATGGCAGCAGGTGTGGCAGGATTGCGGCCATGCTCGATGAGTTTAGCGCAGATAGTGGGCAGGTTCTCTACTCCCATCAGAAACACTAGCGTATCCGGCCCTTCTGCCAGACCTTCCCATCGGATGCTGGAATCCGGCTTAGTCGGGTCCTCATGGCCGGTTACCACGGCAAACGAAGTCGCTATACCGCGATGGGTGACCGGTATACCCGCATAGGCGGCAGCGGCGATTGCCGAAGTAACGCCTGGGACAATCTCAAAGGCTATTCCGTTCTCGAGTAACGCCAAAGCTTCTTCGCCACCTCGACCAAAGACAAAGGGATCGCCCCCCTTCAGCCTTACAACGGCTTTCCCTGCTTTGGCGCGGTCGATCAGAACCTGATTAATCTCCTCTTGCTTCATGGTATGATCATTAGATGACTTGCCAACATAAATTAGTTCGACATCTGGCCGGGCATATTCCAGCAGTCGCTCATCAGCCAAACGATCATAGACAATCGTCTCCGCCAGTTTGACCCGTTCCAAACCCTTTACGGTGATCAGTTTAAAGTCGCCCGGACCTGCGCCGACCAAGTAAACAATACCTGATCCGGTTAATTTTCCTGTCATGGCTTTATTCCTCCTCAGAAGCTTTTGCCAACACGGCTAATAAATTACTGCCGCCGGCAGCCAACATCCGGTCTGCTAACTCTCTACCGAGAACTGCAGCATCGTCGCAGTTGCCGTAAATGACATCACTGATTTTCTTTGTTCCATCTAGCGATAAAATAACTGCCTGGAGCTTCAGCTCCCCGCCTACAATCTGGCCAAACACCCCGACGGGAATCTGGCAACCGCCTTCCAATACTTGCAGATAGGCGCGTTCAGCGGTTATTGCCTGGCGCGTAGCGTTATCTTCGAGACATGCGACCAAATCCTGAACAGTCGCGTCATCTGAACGTGCTTCAATAGCTAAGGCACCTTGCCCGACCGCAGGCAAGCAAATTTCTCTTGGCAGGACTTGCGTAATGCGTCCGCCCAGCCCCAGCCGTTTTAACCCGGCGACAGCCAAGACTATCGCATCATACTCACCGTTGTCTAGCTTTCTTAGCCGGGTATCTACATTGCCGCGCAAGTCCTCGATATTAAGATCAGTCCGTTTGGACAGAATTTGCGCTTTGCGTCGCAGACTTGATGTCCCCAGCTTGGCCCCCTGCGGCAAGCAGTCCAGTGATGCATAGGTATTGCTGATAAAGGCGTCATCAGGGTCATGGCGTTTGGTCACAGCTGCAATCATTAGACCTGGCGGAAGTTCGGCAGGCATGTCTTTGAGACTGTGTACCGCCAGGTCAACCTCCCCCAGCAGCATAGCAGTTTCAATCTCTTTAGTGAAAAGCCCCTTGCCACCAATCTTGGCCAACGGCGCATCCAAAAACTTATCGCCTTTCGTCACAAAGGTCTTGATCGAAACCTCCAATTGAGGATGAGCGGCGCGCAGTAGATCGGCGATATGATTGGCCTGCCACAAGGACAGCTTACTGCCCCGCGCACCGATGACAAGTCGGTTGGTTATTTGTGTCTTCATCATCTGTTTCCTTTCGGCAGCTTGGACTCTCGTCCTTGATCTCATCCAGCTTAAATAGTGTCGTCACCGCATCCAGATAGGGCTGCTCACGGCCGACAGCCGCAGCTTCGTGAATGCGAATAATCGGATCACGCAATAATTTTCGCACCAGCATACGCGACATATTTTCTACTACACGTTGCTGCTCTGGCGTACTATCAGGCAGTTTACCCAACGCCCGTTTTAACTCTCGTTGGCGAATAGTCTCAGCCTTATCAGATAATCTGACCAGAGTCGGACGAAAGGATAAATAGCGAAACTTCTCCAGAAGTTCGGCCAGTTCAGTTTCGATGATCGCCTCAGCCAGCTTCGCCTCCTGTTCACGGCTGCGGAGATTGGACTCGACGACAGATTCCAAAGAGTCAATATTGTAGAGAGAAACCCCGGCAAGAGCTTCAACTTCCGGCTCAACGTCGCGGGGCACAGCGATATCAATAAACATGATCGGCTTGCCGCGCCGCTTAGTCATCAAGTGAGCAACTTCCAAAGCGGTCACGATATAGTGGGGTGCCCCTGTCGAAGTTATAACAATATCCGCGTCTTGAGCGCTTTGCAAGAAATTTTCAAATGGTACAGCCACGCCGTGGAATTTATCTGCCAACTGCACGGCTCGCTCAAAGCGCCGGTTGGACACGAACACCGTTCTAACCCCGTTTTCGACCAAATGTTTGGCCGTCAGTTCGCTCATTTCGCCAGCTCCCAACACCAGCACATTCGCTTGCGACAGAGAACCTAACACTTGCTTGGCCAACTGCACAGCCGCATAGCTAACCGATACGGCGCTATAGGCAATACGAGTCCGGGATCGCACTGCTTTACCGACAGCGATCGTACGGTTAAACAATGTATTCAGCACTGCTCCAGTCATTGCCGCATCTTTTGCCAAGCGATAGGCTTTCTTCACTTGACTGAGAATTTGACCTTCCCCGACAACCAGCGATTCCAGGCTGGCGGCCACCCGAAACAGATGTCGGATGCAGGCCTCGTCAGTCAAATAAAACAGATGGTCTGACACAGTAATGGGACTACCGGCCAATTTAGCAAGCGAGTCGCGCATTAGCGGCAACGCCTCAGCTGTGTTCTCGACCATCGCATATACTTCAGTCCGGTTACAAGTGGAAAGAATGACACATTCCGCAATCTCCGGATATTTGCGCCAACGCGCCAACGTCTTTTTCACCTGTTCTTCCGAAAAAGCAAAACACTCCCGAATATCAACAGGAGCGGTCTTATGATTGAGTCCAAGTACCACTAACTGCACTACGTATCTTCTCCTTCGCCTCGCCCACTTTTCCTTGATGAACCAATTCAATCGCCGCAGCGTCAAGCGCTGTACGCCAGAACTGCTCTCGATCGGCTGGAGTAGCTAGACAATGTTTCATCTGTTCACGAACGGCGGCCAGCTCTGCTAAATAGTTGCCAAAGTCATCTCCATAGAGTTGCTCGATTTGTTCTCTAATCCGTCTGGCGAGAATCGGACTTGCGCCACCGGTTGATACTGTTATCAGCAAATCACTTCGACTGACAAGAGCAGGTAACGTAAAATCGCACAATGCCGGAGTATCGACAACATTAACCAACGCCCCCGCTTGACGCGCTTCCGCGGCTGCGGCGGCATTAACCGCTTCGTCATTCGTTGCGCAAATCGCCAAAAAACAAGCAGAAAGATCGCCCACCTGCCAAACTCGCTGCTGCCAGCAAATCGTACTGTTAGCAGCCAAATGTGCTAACACAGGCGTCAACTGCGGGCTAATGACAGTAACCGCCGCGCCTGCATCTAAAAGTGTCTCTACCTTGCGTTCAGCCACCGCACCGCCGCCGACCACAACACAGTCCCGCCCGGCAATATCTAAATTGATCGGATAATATCGCATAACACGAAGCTCCTAATATAGGTTTAACCTAATATATTTTCGACGTAAAGCAGGCTTTTCCTTTCTAAAATGCAGGATTTACTGCTTAGTTTCGACAGGATTAGACAAAAACTCCTAATCGCCAAGCTACGTGAAGAAGATTTGGCTTCCTCATCGTGCTATTAGCCAATATGGTTCAAACCAGAATCTGATTTCAGGGCGTTCAGATGCCCCAGATGCTAGGCAGCCCCGCTAACCCCGCAGCGACGCGTACTGGAAGTACGCTAGCAATGGGTTAGTGGGGCTAACAACGCAGATGGGGTATATCAACGCCCTGAAATCCAGTCAGTGTGGAATTTGCCCTGCCTATCCACCCGCTCATAGGTATGCGCGCCGAAATAATCCCGTTGCGCTTGCAGTAGATTCGCCGGCAACACGGCACGGCGATAGCTGTCAAAGTAATCGAGTGACGAACTAAACGCCGGAGTCGGCACGCCAAGCTGTTTGGCAGTCATCACAACCTGACGCCAATTTGCTTGTGTCCGTTCGAGGACAGACGCAAAAAACGGATCAAGCATCAAATTCGCGAGATTTTGATCGTTGCGGTAGGCATCCTTGATACGTTCGAGGAAGCGGGCACGAATAATGCAGCCGCCCCGCCAGAGAAGGGCCATATCACCAAAGTTCAGATTCCAGTTATATGTTTGGCTAGCAGCCCGCAGCAGTGCAAACCCTTGCGCATAGGAACAGATTTTTGAGGCGTATAGCGCGTCATGAATTGCCTTAATAAAGGCTTGTTTGTCTCCATTGTAGCTAGTCTTAGGGCCTTTCAGAATCGCAGCAGCGTTTACCCGCTCATCTTTATAAGCTGACATACAACGAGCAAACACAGCCTCGGTAATCGTCGGAGTGGGGACGCCCAAATCAAGAGCGCTTTGCGATGTCCATTTGCCTGTACCCTTTTGTTCAGCTTTATCTAAAATCATCTCAACCAGCGGCCGGCCAGTTGTCTCATCCATGACAGCAAAGATATCGCGGGTAATCTCAATCAGATAAGAATCCAGTTCTCCCTGATTCCATTCGGCAAACACGGTATGCAGGTCTTTGGCTGACAGTCCGACTACCTCGCTAAGTAGAGCGTACGCCTCACAAATCAGTTGCATATCACCGTATTCAATGCCATTATGTACCATCTTAACGTAGTGTCCCGCCCCATCGGGCCCGACATAAGAACAGCAGGGCCCGTCAGCAACCTGAGCGGCAATCGCGGTAAACAGAGGCGCCACTGTCTCATAGGCAACCTTGTCGCCGCCCGGCATCAGGCTTGGCCCCTTGAGCGCGCCCTCTTCGCCACCAGACACTCCCATGCCAATATAGCGGATTCCTTTAGCCGCTAACTCCATTGTCCGGCGACGAGTATCTTCAAAAAAGGAGTTACCGCCATCGATCAAGATATCTCCATCCGCCAGATGCGGCAATATTGATTCAATCATATCATCAACCGGCTTACCGGCTTTCACCATCAGCATGACAACGCGCGGCGACTTGAGCATAGCTGTTAAATCAGCCAAGGAGTGAGCGCCGGCAAACGCCTTACCGGATGCCTTACCGTTGATGAATTCGTCCACCTTCGCAGTCGTACGGTTATAGACCGCTACAGTAAAGCCTTTGCTTTCCATATTGAGAGCCAGATTTTCACCCATTACCGCTAAACCGATAAGTCCGATATCATATTTCATTTTTCTCCCCCTCTATATGCATTGCATCGTTATCAACATGATTCTGGCCGATCCAGCAGAAGTCCTGTTAGTTTTTCCCGATAACAAAAGAAAATCCTCCTAAGAAAAACCGCTGCGCGGTCTTTAAGAATGAAAAAACGATTTTTTGCCACGAAAACGCAAAGGGCGCATAGCGCCGGCGCGAAGGGTTTCGCATGGGAACAATGCGCATAACATTTTTCTCTTTATGCGTTCCCTTTGCGCAGGCGCGCAGCGCCTTTCGCGTTGCTTTAACCGGCTGAATCGCGTTCCCTTTGCTACATTAAAATGCTAAAAAACAGCGACAGATTTTTGTCTGTCGCTGTTAGTATTAACAGGCGTTGCGGAGTTGATTGCGAATCTCGGGTGCAATCTCTTCCCAGATGACGAATTTCGCTTTTGCAAAACCATTGAACACGGTTGCGGAAGCTGAGGTATAGGCGCCACAGGCAGGAACTAACAAAAGATCATCAATGGCGAGCGGCGGTGTCGGACGTTCGCGATACAGGACATCAATAGAGTCGCAACTTGGTCCGGCAAAGGTTGCAGTGATGTTCATGCCGTTTTTAAAGGTTTCTAACTCATAGTCCCAATGGTCGAAAATCACTCCGGAAAAGCTGCCATAGACGCCTTCGTCAAGGAAGTACCATTGCTGACCATTGCGAATTTGTGAGCCAATTACACGGGTAATGAGATTAACGGCCGTGCCGCAAAGCGAGCGCCCCGGTTCTGCCCAAATCTCGGTATTGGGGAAGTTTTCCGTCAGCGCTTCACTGATGGAATGGCACATGGCGGCAATGTCAATCGGCTCGCCGGTGGTCTGAATCGGGAACCCGCCGCCAATATCCAACAGCCGCAAGTTCAATCCGACAGCCTGAGCCTCATCAAACAGACTGCGACAAGTTGCGATTGCTCGCAGGTAAGGAGCAGCGCTTCTTGACTGACTGCCAACATGGAAACATAAACCAGCCACATCTAAACCCATGTCGCGTGCCTTAAGCAATAAGCGCATAGCATCAGTAGCCGGAGCGCCGAATTTTTGATTTAAATCAACCAAAGCATCAGGATTATCTACCCGGATGCGCAATAGCACGCGTCCGCCAGGGACCGCTTTAGCCATTTTTTCAATTTCCGATTCACTGTCAAAGGTAAACGTATTCACACCTGTTTCCTGGGCTTTAGCGAAGCCGCCTGCTGTTTTAACCGGATTCGCGTAGACCAGCCGGTCGGGCGAGATACCAAGGTCTCGCAGTTGCTGCATCTCACCATCTGACGCAACATCAAAGCAAGCGCCCAAATCTGCTAGCCGTTGTACGATTTGATCCTGAGGATTTGATTTCATCGCATAATACAGCTTAACCTTAGGCAAATGCTCTCGTAAAAAAAGGTAGTTCTTTTCTATCTGTTCCAATGATAGCACCAAAAGTGGCGTACCATGTTCTTTCGCCAATATGTTTACAGTGTCCTTGTCCAAACGGAATATGTTGTTCATTAACACTCTCCCCTTCACATTCTATTAAATAGTATCCCCCACAAAAGTCACGATATGATTGTAACACAATGAGTCAAATATGCAATAAAAATAATCGGAAAACGGAAAAAAACTTCCGCATTCATGATTAATGCGGAAGTTCCTCAAATCTCCTCAAGAATCCTCTGTTTTCCTACCAGAATTAACCCAGTTTCTAGCCCTTGCGGACAAAATGCGGCATCTCAATCACTAACTAAAAAAACCATATATTGGCCATCCTGAAACCAGGGTGACTGGTATATGAGTTTTTTAATTCCGTTCTTCTCAATTGTGTAACTGATTTCTCTGCGTCCTCTGTAATCGCAACCTCGCTTAAAGCAAAGCAATTGTAATCCCGGGGTTACCGAGTTCCAAATCACGGTCACGCTTGAGCTCCGGACAACTACTCAAAAGTTCGCGAGCTTCAGAGTGAAATACACTCCAGTCTTCACCAGCCACATAACAGCCGACCTTGCCACCCCGCCGCAATTGCGCCAGATAGCTGCGCATAGCGGTGCGGAGTTTACCGCCGACCCCGCTTGAACCATAACCATGAATGATCTTCACCGCCGTCGCTCGTTCTGCCCTGGCTCGGCGAATCTCAGACAACAGTCGGACTTGCGCCTGCTCCACCGTAGGCATGCCTGCTTCTAGATTGATGATTTTAACCATATCAGACACCCCTAATCGTATTTGTTGTTAATATTCGGTTTAGCATCAACCGCCTCCTCCTGTGCCAAAAAATAAAAAAGCCGTTGTGTGGTCTTTGGCGGACGGGTACGTTAACTGCAGGGTGCGCAGAGGGTACTGGATGTTTTTTGAACCGGTTACAATAACGCCATGCGTACAACTTGCGCCGTAAAAGAGTACGTCGCGCACGTTGTGCGAACGTTCTCTTCGCGCAGGCACGCAGCGCCCTTCGCGTTTTCGCGGTCAATGTTTATCGCCCATGTTTTGTCTGACCTCAGACTTGTCTAAACCAATACGCGGCTGACCTAATTGCAAAGGTCAGCCGCGTATTTCGTCCATATTTACTTGCTCGGGAAAAAACCCATTCGCCGCAATACCCGCAGCATCGGCCGCCCGATCATTGGCACTTGTTCGAGATCGGCCTGCTGCAGACCGCCTGCGATGATCAAAGCGCCGGTATAAACGGCCACTCCTACGGCAAAAGAAGCGATCGTGGCGAAGTTATTGCCAGCCAAGCGCGCCACTTCCCCATACATGCCATACATGACGATCCCCATGGCGGTAGCAGCCAGCGCCGGTCGCCAGAGTTCACCAATAGCCAAATGAAATCCAGAATAGCGATGCAGAAAATATAAGTTCAGTACTGCTGCCAGACCGATATCAGCCACGGTTGCCAATGCTGCTCCAGCAATGCCGAGTGCCGGCAAGCCAACCAGCAGCCAATTTAATATCACCTTAGCCAGAGCGGAAAGCCCCATATTCATCAGTGGCACAGTCGTGTGTCCCATGCCTTGCAATACACCTGTAGTAACCTGATGCAGACCGAGCAGAAATACGGACACTGCCATGATTTCGAGTGGCCGGCCTGCCTGCGGCGCATGATAGACCATGTCAGCAATTGGCGCGGCCAAGATTAGCAGAACAGCAAAAGCTGGCAGAGTCACCATGTGCGAAATCCGCACAGCTGTCGCAATTCTCGATTTGACGCCCTGAGTGTCACCGACCGCGTAGGCCGCAGAAATCGCGGGCACCAAGCTGGTAGCCATGGCAGCAGTGAGAATCGTCGTCAAATTAACTAACGGCACAGCCATGCCGGTCAGGTGTCCAAATAATTCTGTCGCCTGCGATACAGAATAGCCTGCATCCTCG
This sequence comes from Anaerosporomusa subterranea, assembly GCF_001611555.1. NCBI lineage: Bacteria > Bacillati > Bacillota > Negativicutes > Acetonemataceae > Anaerosporomusa > Anaerosporomusa subterranea. The sequence goes on along the minus strand of NZ_LSGP01000017.1, from coordinate 414,691 downwards.
AGACGCCCGGGAACAATCAGTAAGTCTAAATTGGACACCACCGGCAGCATCAAATCAGATACCGAAACCGGCAGAGCTAAAAGGACCAGTCGCCGGACAATCGTCCAGATCGGTTCCTGTTGAATTTCTTTAGGTTGAGCGGCAATTTTAGCTTTAGCCTCAGAGCGAACCTGCCAATAGTAATAAATAAGTACCATCAGTCCAGCCGCTGCTCCGGGTGCCGCGCCAAACGTGGCGCCAGCAGCCGCATACTCAAGTCCCTTCGGCAACAGCATGGAAGCAAAAATCAGCATGGTCGCCACCCGCAATAATTGCTCTACGACCTGAGACACGGCGGTCGGTGTCATGCGTTGCCAGCCTTGCAAATACCCCCGGAAGCTTGATAAGAGAGTCACAAAAAAAATCGCCGGTGCTAGTGCCAAAATCGAGTAATACGCCCTCGGGTCACGAATCAATTTTAGTTCGATCAGAAAATCCGCACCAGTCCAAACTGCAAGACTGAGAAGGAATCCGGTAAGAGTCAACACTGACAGGGAAACTTGAAAAACCCGCCCTGCCCCGCGATAGTCGCCCCGTGCCAGCTTCTCGGCCGTAATGATGGAAATCGCCACAGGCAAACCGGCAGATGACAGGCTCAGCGCCAGCAGGTAAACGGGATACGCCATCTGGTACAAGCCGATGCCTTCCGCGCCTAGTACTCGGGACAGTATTATCCAATTCAAAAAGCCGATTCCTTTAACAAAGAAGCCGGCAATACTGAGAATCAACGCTCCTTTTAAAAAGGAGCGTGTTTGTTTTTTCGGTTCTTTCTGTTCATCCATGTTCTACCTCGAACGCTGTCTATATATAGTCCAGCTATTACCCATTCTTGCATGGTTTATTCACAGGGCATTCTAGCAAGCCGATCCTATCAGACAAAATCATTTTGTCCTACAAAAATGGCAGTCAACCGGGGATCAAACTGCTTGCCAGAGCAATTCTTCAATTCGGCAATTGCCTGTTTATGTGTCAGAGCCTGACGATAGGGGCGGTTGCTGGTCATCGCGTCATAGGCATCGACGATCGCCAGTATACGGCATTCGAGCGGGATGTCGTTCCCTTTAAGTCCCATCGGATATCCTTGCCCATTCCACCATTCATGGTGGTGCAAAATATATTTGGCAATTGGCGCTAAGTCAGGGGTGGAGAGCGCAATCCGGTGACCAATCTCACAGTGTCGTTTCATTTCCGAATACTCTTGCTGCGTCAGCGGACCGGGCTTAAATAGGATACGGTCAGGAATACCTACTTTACCGATATCATGAAATTGTGCACTTAAACTCAGTTCACCCAGTTCTCGTTTAGACAATCCCGCCACTTCGCCTAAGGCGACTGCTAAACTTTGCATCCGTTCGCCGTGTCCTTCAGTAATGAAATCCCTGGCCTCGAGTGCTTTTTGCATCGCTCCTACGATGGTGCTACGAACACTTTGCGACCGATGTAGTTTTTCTCGATACATTAAATCATCAGCATCCTTAAACAGCTGAGCCATACTGATGTCGCGTTCAGATCTAGTGGCGTAACCAGTAGAAATGCTAAGCGGAAGATTTGGGTCACACAGATTGCGTTCCTCAACAAGTTGCCTAATCATTTGGCAGACTGCCTCGGCATTTCCCTCTACCTGCTCGGATAAGATAATCGCAAATTCGTCACCGCCGATCCGTGCGCAAAAGGCGTCTGCTGGCACAGCCTGTCGGAGAATGTCAGCAGCGGCAATCAATAACGCATCACCACGCTGATGGCCCATGCTATCATTAATCAGCTTCAGCCCGTCCACATCACAGATGATAATAGCAGACATCGCTTGCCCATCTGCCACGCAGCACAACTTTTCTTCAAACCGGGCTCGATTATAGAGTCCTGTCAGTGAATCATGCACATTAATATAACGCAGTTCTTTTTCTGCAATTTTACGCTGTTCCAGCTCGTTCTGCGCGGCCTGGTGAAGATAAGCATTATCAAGCGCAATGGAGGCTAACTCGCCGAACCGACAAAGTTGATCAAGTTCTTGTGGACCGAACTCTTGCCTTGTTTCCGGATTGCTGACTCCTAACACGCCAATCGTTTTACCTGCCGCAAACAGTGGCACCCCCATGATGGACTGAAGCCGAGCGGTTCTGGGCGCAGTCGACCGTCCTTCCCATTCTGCGTAATTGTTGACCAGCAACGGTTTAGTGGATTGAAAGACTCTGCCTGACAGCCCTTCGCCAAATTGCACCCGATAGCCTGCTTCCTTAGCATACATACCTGCGCCAACGATCAGTTCCAAAGTCTCTGATTTCTCGTCCGCTAAGTCGATAAAAGCGTTCGAGGTACCAACAAGTTTGCCAGCCCGACGCAAAATAGCCTCCAGGAGATCGTGGACATCTCGTCGTTCAAGCAAAGCAAGTGCCGTCTCATGCAAGGTAAAGAGGTATTCATTTTGCAGCTTGAGCTTTTCCTCTGCCGCCTTCCGCTCTGTGATATCATGCCAAATAGCGACAATGCAGCGTTCGCCATCATACTCCATAGCCTCCGCTGCTAACAGGCCAACCCAGATCTCACCATCTCGCTTGCGAACAGTTATTTCCAAATCGCGGATGGCACCTTCTGCTGCTAGCCGGGCTAGCATCTGGTCACGATCTTGGCTGTGCAGCCACATGCCTATCTCTAGGGTCGTCTTGCCGATCAATTCCTCACGCGTATAGCCCGCTATCCGGGCATAAGAGTTATTGACATCAATCAGTGTTCCGTCAGCCAGCCGGGTTATGGCGATGCCATCAGCCGCCGCCTTGAAGGCCAGCGAGAACTTGAGTTCAGATCGGCGCAATGCATTTTCCTGTTCATTCAGTTTGGCGACTAGGCCTAACCCGCCGACTTTATGCAGAGATGTCATTGCAGACACCCTTTCTCTCTATTTCACTCTGGTAAGATTCGACACATTTTTACGCTTTGCCTTTCGTTGGCAAAGAAAATTTTAAAGCAGCCCTGTCATTACGACAGGGCTGCCGGTCTTGGACCTACTTCTTCGCAATAAAACCGGCTAACAGTTCAGCCGTCCCACCCGTTATCTTCAGGCAATTGCGCAAGTGTTCCTTCGTGTCAAACGGATACGGGTTCAACATTCGGCAACAGGTTGCGCCGAACTTTTCCTCAAACCGGCGATGAAATTCTTGGGCGGCCGCATAGACAGGCGCTCGGTTTTGACTGGAATCAGAGCGGCCCTGCATTAGGCCAAGGACCATGATTGAGGCGCTTAAAGCACCACAGGCACAGCCCGCATGGCCAAACCCGCCGCCGAAGCCGGAAGCAATTTTTAATGTCTCATCGTCAAGCGGCAACTGCAAGCCATCGCGAAAGGCCCGCAAAATGGCCTCAGCGCAATTATAACCATTTCTGAAGTTATTCCCGGCTAAGCCCTTCAGATCTGTCGAAGTAGTGGAGACCGAAGTCTCTGGCATAACCATCCCTCCATTTCGCACTATTACTACCTACATCCCAACGACTGTCTCGAGCAGCACCCCGCCGCCGATCACTTCACCATTCTCAAATCGGATAGGCGCAGGCCAGATACGCTAAACCGAACGTAGCTTTATCTCCCCGCATAACAATCCGTCGATTCTCAGTCATGGCGCGAACCACCGCTGTACCGGCCTTTAACGGGGTACCTGCGGCAATCTTCAAATCAAGCTTTTTCCCAGGTCACTGGAAGAAAAATTATTTAGAGGCGGGAAAATTCGCAGTAAATGATTGAATATTTGGTCATTTATCGCCACAAGAATCCTCCTTGCGAACTTTAATCGTAGTAACATTTCTACAAATTATTGGCTTCACCTGCATAAACTGTTTAAAAAAGTAGACAAAGGAGAGACTGTCATGGATATCCGACACCTTGACTGGCCGCCATTCGAGGACGCCTTGTTTGAAAAAGCAAAACGGTTAGCCGGTACGACCTCCTCGGCCGCTATCGCCAGCAATGCGATCACCCTGTATGCTATGCTTGTCTTGCAGAATATGCTGGCCGAGCAAGCTTGCAACCCAAACGCCAACATAGAAGCAATTATTCTGATCACCAACAGCATCGCCAATTTGGCGGACAGCATCAACATAATTTAAGAGAAGGAAGCAGTGCTCCCTTCTCTTAATCGATAAACAGGCTATGACAGCGGTAATTGAAACAGTTCCTTAATTTCAGCCAACATACCCCATTGGAGAACATATATACCGATGAGCAAAATCGCCAATAGCAGAAAACTGCCACTTTCTACTCGATTTCACATATCATCCACCTCTAAGGTTAATGTACTGCAATACCGATATAACCGTGTTAAGGCAAAGTGAAAATTAGGTTATGATCTTACAGATGACGCCAGAGATAGACAGCGAACATGACCACCAGCGCCACTATCAGCGCATAACGTATGTTCATCCTCAGCCCCACAGCGTAAACACTCTGTCCGGAGAGTCCTGACATAAGCATGATCATACTGGAGAATGGCGACAAAAGAAAATACATAATATACCCTGTAATTAATGTTACTGCCAGCCCGGAAGGCACAAAGGGGACGCGATCAAAGTATTCCCAAGTCACTGCCGGCAAGGGCTGCGCCTATTTTTCCCGATGCAGTGTGATGTCTTGTTGCAAACTTTATATTTGACGCCAAACATGAATCGCAAAGGCCACCAGAAGCGCTAAAACCAAAGCATAACGCCCGTTCAGCCGCAATCCCATCTCATAGACATTCTGCTTAAAGAGTCCCGACAGAATCATCACCATGCTGGAGAATGGCGACAGCAGCATATACATAATATAGCCAGCGAGTAAACTGATCGCCAGTTGTACACTCGATAGTCCGATGTCGACTTTTCCCAGAGTAATTGCCAGCGACGAAATGGTAATGATCGGATGAATCCCAGCCATCGACAAGCCGGTGATTGTTGCAATAATAATTACCACTAGCACACTGGGACTGAAATTGTTCAAGACAGCCAACTGCGACTGAACAAAGATGATAGCTGGCGATTGCGCCAATGCATAGCCAAAAAAACCGATACTGATAAACAGCATAAACTCATTGCTCATGCCCGGCAAGGTGCTGCAGAAGTAATGAATAAGCTTCTGCCGGTAAATTCCGGTTTTCCCTAATGCGAACGCAAATAAAAGCGGTATGCCCAGGGCAATGATCGCCAATATAACATAAATACTCTTACCAACATAATGGATCAATGTCACCAAAGCCAATAAAATCAGTACAACCTGTACAAACAGTGAGAATAGATAACCCCGGCTTTCAGATTTACCGTCAAGCACCTGCGACTGTTCAGCAGCGGATTGGCCCTTCGGGCATGACTCGTCAGGTGGATTATCATATTTCCCCACTGCGCAGGCACCGATAAAAGCCAGTACAGAAAAAGCCAGTCCAACTCCCGCCAGCTCTTGCCAGGAAATGTGGACATACTTCAATACAACGGCGACACAAATCAGATTGGGCGCCCAAAACAGGTTGAGAATAAACCCCCGGGTAAGCGCCCGCTGTAAAATAACCGGCGGATACTTCGCTGCAATCGGCGCCAGCAGTTGATAAGTAAACGGAATTGTCGCCAAATTCATTAATACGCACAAAAAGGCAACTAAACAAAGCGTCATCAGATAAAACACATAATTCGTCCGGATATACCGGTTGGCAAACGACAGCAGAACGGTTTCATACGGTGCGTAATATAAGATAATGCCCAGCATAGGCGCAGTTAGCAGCAGGGTAACAATACCGGCATTTTCAATCACAGCATGGCCCCAGTTAAAATTGCTCGGGCCGGACCAGATAAAAAAGCCGCTGCCAATTAGCAACAGGATGATCATCTTCCGGTTTAGCGGTTTTAACTCCCGAACACTAAAACAAAAAACTAAGCCGGCAAGGACAGCCATAACGGTCGGCAAAAACGCCAAATGCAGAAAGGAATTCAGTACAAATAATGTTATAAACAGAGCGATTAGCCCCGACTTTAGCTTTGACAATCGATCCATCCCCGCTTTGCTGAAACTACTGGATTTAGCAACTAACCATCAGCGCTCAAAGTGAGTAATCACCTGAAGCACTGATGGCTAGGTTTACAAAATCAATTTATTACCGAATATAATTAACGCAGTCCGATTTCCGTTTCGCTGCCACTGCGCCTGCCAGATTCGGGTCTTTATAGCCCAAGCATACAGCAAACAGCGGCTGATACCGGGCCGGGATCTCCAGCTTGGCAACTTCTTCACTGAGAGTAAAGAAATAGTTGACCAATCCTATCCAGCAGCTGCCCAAGCCGATACTCTCCGCTGTCAGCAGCATGTTTTCAATCGCCGCCGCACAATCTGCCAGCGGGGTGTATGATCCAAATGTATGATGCGGCAGTTCCAGAGGAGATTTGGCTTCAGTATCGCCAGATACGATAATCACCGTAGGCGCGTTATGAAGAAGATGATAGTTTTCCGAGGAGCCAAGCCGTTGTGCCTTCTCCAAGGGCGAGGTTATCATCACCTGTTTCGCATTATTGCTGATCGAGTCAATCAATTCTTTGTTTTGGACCACAGTAAAGTACCAGGGCTGTGAGTTATGCCCACTCGGCGCATAGGCAGCTGCTTCCAAAACAGCAGCTAATTCAGCGTCTTTAATTTGCTCTGGCATGTATTTTCGAATACTGCGTCTTCGTTTGATAATGTCGAGCATAAACGTCCTCCTCACTTTGCAGATCGCCGGGATAAGCCATCGCTAACCGCGTCGCCATTCCCATTGATCTTCTGCGTATCAATTGCGAATTCCTTCACAACAGCTTACGCTTCCATCACCTTTAAATCAGCACTAACTGTAAACTCGAATTCCGTTACACTTCTTACATAGTCAACGTCGACTTCAGGGGCAATCGCTTTGAGAATGATTTTGCCATTTTCAAAGAAGAACATGGCAAGCTCGGTAACGACGACATCGACTTCGCCAAAACCTGTTATTGGCAGAGTACATTCCTTTAGCAGCTTTGATTTTCCTTTACTGGTATGCATCAGGGCAATGATAACTTTCTTGGCGCCAACAACTAAGTCCATGGCGCCGCCTACGCCAAGCATTTTACCATTAGGAATAATCCAATTAGCAACATTACCATGTTGGTCGACCTCAAAGGCGCCGATTACTGTTGCATCAATATGTCCACCTCTGATCATGCCGAACGAGGTGCTGCTGTCAAAAAATGCGCAGCCTGGCGTTTCTTTTACTGGCTGTCTACCTGCATTGATCAGTTGCGGATGGATTTCATCGCCGACAGCGATTGGCCCTACACCAAGCATGCCGTTTTCTGCTTGGATGAAGACATTGTCGTTAGTAATATAGTTTGAAACTTGAGTGGGGATACCGACTCCCAGGTTTAATATGGTGATATCTTCAACATCATTAAACAATGCTGCAATGTTTTTGGCAATTCTGCTGCTAGCAATTTCTTTATCGATTGTTACCATATTAGTTTACCCCCTTTACAATGGCTTTTACAAAGATGTGCGGCGTTACAATGCATTCGGGATCGAGCTCGCCGGCTTTGACGATTTCACCGACTTGGGCAATTGTATATTTCGCCGCTGTTGCCATTGCCGGATTGAAGTTTCTTGCCGATTTGCAATATACCAGGTTGCCCAGCTCGTCAGCCTTTTCAGCTTTGACTAAGGCTACATCTGCGTAGATTGCCTCTTCAAGCACATATTGTTTGCCATTATACTCTCTGGTTTCTTTGCCTTCGCCAAGTTCTGTTCCGGCTGAAGCCAGCGTGAAGTATGCCGGGATCCCGCATCCGGCCGCTCTGATTGACTCTGCAAAGCTTCCTTGCGGAATTAATGTTACTTTGATCTTTCCTGCATTCTTTGCTTCGGCTACGTCTGTGTTCCAGTTATAGAAGTTGCCGATTAATTCTTTTACTTGATTATTTGACAACAGTTTCCCAAGACCAATTCCTGGCGAGCCCAAGTCATTGCTGATGATCGTTAAGTCTTTTTTGTTTGATGCGACTAATGCATCAATTAGATCATCCGGACAGCCTCTTAATCCGAAGCCGCCAACCATGATTCTGTCGCCATCTTTTATTTTGGACATCGCCTGTTCGATGGTAGTTAGTTTATTTACTCTGCTCAATGTCGTCCCCTCCTATTAATCCAAATTTTCAAAAGCAATAGCCATTCCCAGGCCGCCTGCGATACAAATTGTTGCTAAACCATATTTTTCTTGCCGTTTTTTCATTTCATAAATCAGTGTTGCCGATATTCTTGCTCCTGAGCAACCCAGAGGATGACCTAGCGCGATTGCTCCGCCATTGACATTTAATTTATTCATGTCAATATTTAATTCTTTGGCGCAGGCTACTGATTGGGCGGCAAAGGCTTCGTTTATTTCAACAAGACCGAAGTCTTCTATTTTCATATCTAATTTTTTAAGCAGTTTTCTGGTTGCGGGGACAGGGCCGATTCCCATGACTCTAGGGTCTACACCTGTTGCTGCTGCGCCGATGATTTTGGCCAACGGTTTAATACCTAGTTCTTCGGCTTTTTCTTTCGACATGAGAATTAAGGCAGAAGCTCCGTCATTTCTTCCTGATGCATTACCTGCAGTTACTGTTCCATCAGTGAAAATCGGTTTTAATTTTGCTAATTTTTCTAAGCTTGTTGAACGCTTAGGATATTCATCAGTAGCAAATACAATAGGATCACCTTTGCGTTGTGGCAGGATTACCGGAACAATTTCATCAGCAAAGCGGTTGCTGTCGATGGCAGCGATAGCCTTTTGCTGGCTTGAGAGGGCAAATTCATCCTGTTCTTCGCGGGATACATTAAATTGCTTTGCTACGGTATCAGCGGTTTGGATCATATTAAATGTGCCATAAATATCTTTTGGCTGGGACTTTGGCTGGCTTTCAATGTTCGGATCGATAAATGCGGTGTTGCCGCTGCCCACACCGAAACGGGCGTTTCTGATATAGAATGGCGCTGTGCTCATGCTTTCGACGCCGCCGACTAATACGATATCAGAATAGCCGGTTTGAATCTGCTGCAGTCCATTAGTAATTGCCTGCATGCCTGACGCGCATTGTCTGTGTACTGTATAGGCCGGAACTTCTTCCGGCACTCTTGCCATCAAGGCTGCCACTCTGGCGATGTTTGGCGCATCGGTGGTTTGCTTAGTCTGGCCGATGATAATCTCATCAATCAGCGCTTTATCAAGCCCGATTTTATCAATTGCGCCTTCAATCACTGTTTTAACCAATACTTCCGGTTGGACATCTTTTAATGTCCCACCGATAGAGCCTATCGGTGTTCTTACTGCTGAAACTATGACAACTTCTTTCATTTATAGTTCCTCCCTCTTTCTGCTTTCGTCACACTCACTCGTTGTAGTGCGATGAGGATTTAATCGGCTTGCCAAAGCAAATCGATTAAATCCTCATGGTACTATTTTTGCTTAGCTTATAACCAAACGTTGCTTATACCCCTTTTTCTTCACCATCGTGGGCATGGTGAATAGCAAAAGCTTTTTTTTCACGATAGATAACATATACCGCCGCCACTGCAGCTGCCAAGCTTGTCAGTATGCCTAGATACCAAATGCCAAGAAATTCAGTATAGAAAGCACCGCCTTTGATGGAATACTTGACAGCCATGTAGCCGCTGGCAGAAAGCGCCATGGCGCCGGCAAATTGTCCAACCGTATTAATAATCCCCATGCTAAAGCCAGTCGCACGGATAGACCATATCTCAGCAGCAGATGCATTGATCAGTGGGAAAATATTGATGACAATGCCGCTGAAGAAGGCCAGCGCACCCATAGCAAAAGTGGAGGGAATCGGAGTTGTGTACACATAGAACATACCCGAGATGAGCAGCAGTCCAGCGAGGATGATGACACTGCGCGGAGTATTATTACGTTTCAGCAGATAATCAGACAACTTGCCAACCATCGGCGTACCAAATACCCGCCCCAAAACGTAGACTGTTGCCATCGCGCCACCGGCAACCATCGCTTTTTCCTTTGACATGCCGGTAGTTTGAATATAAAAGTCAGCAGCATACAGTGGCAGCCAGCCGGGTACAAGCCGGGCGGCAATCATATAACCAGACCATACTAGCGACATAACCCAAAGCGCCGGGTCTTTAATAACACTCTTTACGGTTTCAGCATAATTGCCATCTTTCTTCTTGTCTTCAGCCTTTTGAATCGAGGGCAAACCCATGTCGGAAGGGTCTGACCGCAGCATGAATGCACTCGAAATGGCAATTGCAAACACGACAATAGCCATGAAAAACGTTGATCCCCGCCAGCCAGTCAAACCGAAGATGCCGCCATCAGACATAGCCAGAGCAATCAGCGGAATCATCAGGAAGGTTAGCGCTTCACCTAAGCCGCCACCTGGCCCTGAGTACATTTCCATTGCAAAGCCGCGTTCTTTAACCGAGAACCACTTGGAAAGCACTGCCGTAATCGGCACATAGCCTGCGGCAGCCACAAAGCCCATCAATGCCCGCCAAGTCATTGCTTGCGTAAAGGTTGCACTGAATGCGAAGCCAGCCAAAAATAATGATAAGATCACGATACCTACAGGAATAACACGCCTACCTCCGAACATATCAGTCGCGCTTCCCCAAGGAATCTGCGCAAAAGCGTAAGCATAGAAAAATGCCGAACCCAACAAACCTAATTCGGGCTTACCGATGGCTAAGTCAGTTGTCAGATACTTTGTGATACTAGCATAATTCCATCGGACTAACTGAGAGGTACAATAGACTAACATGCAGGAAGACAGAATCACCCAGCGATACGTTGCTTTTCCCCACCAATAACTCATGAATTAATCCCCCTTATATTTACTATTATAAAGAATTAGCGTTTCAACAAAAAAAGCCTTCGTTGAAGGCTTTGAAAAAATAACAGGGTTTTTGTCGTTTTAAACAACCCGCTTTGCGATTGTTAAGTTGTATTGCAGAATATAACAAGCACAGTCCTTATTTATTGTAGATATATACAATATAGGCAGTGGTTATCGTATATCTGCCTTTAGCAGTGAAAAAGTCATGACCGGTAATGGTTTTAATTTTATTCAGACGGTACCTAATTGTGTTCGTATGAACAAACAGCGCTGTGGCCGCTTGTTCCAGGTCATCAGCAAAGATCATTGCTTCAATTGTCGGCAGGATCTGTGAATTATAACGGGCGTCCTGATCGAGCAATGGATTGATGATATTCGTCAACAAGTATTCCTGTTCAGGTGTGCCGACCGAATGCAACAACAAGATTCGAGCGAGAAAATGCGCATAGTACAGGATAGCGCTGTGGCCAAAGACATGCCCCGCTTTGATCGTGTTCTTAGCAATTTGATAGCTTGATTGAATATCCTTCGCATTAGCGACCGAAGGACCGACGCCAATAACAGCCGGAAAAGCATCAGAAAACACATCATAGCCCAGATTTTTTAGCCAGCGAGGTGGAATGGCGTCGTCAGGCTGCTCATTGGCACCAATAATCACTATTTCATTAGTCTTGTCAATGACCAGTGCCTCACCCAGCAATTCTTTAATTTTATTACAGCAAGTCCTGATTTGACTTATCGCTAAGGATAAATCAGTCTCAGCTCTTCCCCTCACAATGATAACCCGATACATTTGTTGATGCTTTAACCCATGTAATATGAGTAGTTCCCGCAACTCTTCTTCATTTAGATTACGTTTATACAGCAATTCATCAAGTAACGAAGTCAGCATTTTCCGTTCGGTTTCCAGTTGATCAATCAGCTTCATTGTCAGAAAAGTGGTTAGCTGACTCGCCATTAACATGTGCTTTTCGCTGAGACGTTCTGCATTAACAACAACCAAATAACCCAGCGCTTGTCCACGCGTCACACAAGCAAAGATATGCAAACCGTCATAATCAACCGGATTCAGGACTTCCTCCTGCCAGAGAATGTACTGTTCAAGCTTTTCTCTTACTGCCTGTGCAGCGTTACCATGAGTAGATTTTTGGTAGCTGCCTAATAATTTTAAATCAGCCTGGAAGCAATAAATACTGCTACCGGCTCGCCTGCCGAAGCCCCGAATATACTCATTGAAATCGCCGCTCACCAACGCAACCTTAGCCAATTCTTTATAGTGAGACTCGACCTCAAGCAAGATATTTGTCTGATAATTATTGAGTTCAGCGGTGATTGTTTGAATAATCTCGCGAAACTTTGTTTCTCGCCTGATGGCAAACAGAGGAACCTGATAGGAATTAGCTATATCAATAAGGTCTTGCGGAATGGCCTCGACAAACCGTTGTACCTTCACACCAAAAGCAGCAATGCCGCGCTTGGCTAATTCGGTATAATTTTCTACTTGTAGATCCTGACGATCTTTGTATGCATAGAGAGTAGTCAAGACAAACTCGCCGCCGCTTACCCATTCATAAAAGTCCGGGGTCTCGCTAACAGTCACATAGGTAATTACATTATTTATGCCGGCATGTCCGGCAATGAGAGTTACCGATTCTGAAAAAGCCTCTATTTCCATGACCTTTTTCACGGTTACCGCCATGTATGTCACCTCATTCTACAGGATTCAGCCAGAGACTTTTGCTACAACTACTCTGTTCCGCCCCTGCTCCTTGGCCCGGTACATAGCTTGATCGGCGGCATGAAGAACTGCCGTCTGGTCACAGTAGCATTGCCCAGTTCGACTATTATGGATAGCGATACCGATGCTTACTGTAACGGAAAGCCTCAGATTACCGGCGGCAAACGCCGTTACTTCCACTTCCTCACGGAAGCGCTCAGCAGCTGCAAGTGCACTTTTCACGTCTGTATCTGGCAGGATGACCGCAAACTCTTCGCCACCATAGCGGGCTGGCAAATCAATGCTGCGAAAGCTATTTTTCAGCATGCCGCCAAGCAGTTCTAAAATCGCATCTCCAGCCTGATGACCAGATTGATCGTTAATATCTTTGAAGAAATCGATATCAATCAGCAGCAGCCCCAAAGACTGCTTTCCGCGCTTGACCTTCTCAAACTCTCGGGTAAAGATGTAGTCAAACAGCCTGCGGTTGGGCAACTGGGTCAGCGCATCGGTGAGACTAACGCGCTGGATAGTATTGTATAACGCTTTCCGGTTCAATACACTAGCTAAATAGTCGATCATGCGGGCGGCAAAGCGCTCCACTCTCGCTTGAATAGCTTCAGAGATTGGTTTTGTTCGGTAGTACACGACTAGTCCGTGAAGTGTCTTCCGCCAGGCGACTGGCGCAATGGTCAGGACCTTTTTGGGCTCAGAAGCTGAGCTGCTTAGGTTATGCTTCATAAACAGTCCATCATTAATAAAATCCGAGTGATGCAGCAGTTTATCCAGCAATGAGGAATGGATGGACTTCTTTAGGGTTGTGACATCCTGGGTAGTAAAGCCGATCGCGATAACCTCTTGCAAAATATCATATTGAGAATCTGGCTCCAAGCCAAAAACAGCGATGCCGTCAACTGCAAACAAATCGCCCAGTGCCTTACCTAGCTTGTATAGCAATGTACCTTCTGCTGACTGGTCGGAGGCATGCACCTCATGCATAAAAGCATTCTCTATCGCCCACAGTCTGCAGTCTTCGGCATGATCATCCTGTTCAATAAATAAAGCTGCTTGTTTTGCCAACAAGGATAGTTGTCCCAGCTGCTCCTGGGAAAAGAAGTTTGGCTCATGCGAAAAGCATTCTAGTGTTCCAAGCAGGCCATTGCTATCGACAAGAGGAATTCCAATCATCGACTTGAGGCCTAGTCGCGCGACCGCTGACTTCAAGCGGTAATTATATTGTGACAAGTCAGCGATAAAGACCATCTGCTTCGCCAGATAGCTGTCACCCATAAACTTCTGTTCGAGAGTAACTGGCCCGGGGTTTAATGAACTTTCCCAAGCGACAGAGGAAAAAGTTTTCATTACTTGGTCATAGCGAGTTAAAAAGACATGTTCACAGCCAGTCAGCTGATACGCCGCCTGCACAGCCGCGGCAAGGGCCTGTGTCAAGTCATGGCGATTTTCAAACATTGTCATAAGCCCAGCGGTTAGCGCATCGTTTAGCGATACTACCGGTATGTTATCAGGTTGATGCTCATTTTCCATCAAAAACACCGCCATCCGGATCTTCATCTAAATATAATATATTCCCGTTTTTCCGCCAAACACCTTTAACAAAAGGTGCCATTTTGGTTAACGCCAAGCATTACACAATTTTTCCCGTTTTGTTTCGCCTTGTATAGTGCCATATCTGCCTGATGGATAAACCACTCTAGATCCCGGTCTTCTCCGGTTACGTTTGCTACAAGACCAAAACTGGCGCTAAGCTGCAATAACATGTCAGTCTCGCCAACTTGAAAACTGCTCTTTTCTAGTGCGGTTTGTATCCGTTTGACAATCTTCAGCGCCTGCTCCTCAGAAGCGTTAGGAAAGCAAAAGACAAACTCATCACCGCCAAAACGGCCGATAAGGTCATATGGGCGACACTGGCTTGTAACGCAGGTCGCAAAATGCTTGACTGCTTCATCGCCAATTAGATGACCATAGCTGTCATTTAGCTGCTTTAGGTCGTCTAAATCGGAAAACAGGAAAGAAATCGGCATGTTCTCCCTTGCCGCCCGGCTAAGCTCAGCCTCGGCCAGCAAATAAAAGCCGCGTTTGTTCAAACAACCTGTTAAAAAATCAGTCATCGCCAAGTGCTCGTTCTCTGTCATTAATCGCCGTTCTTCGGCTATACTTGTCTGCAGGCGCTGCACTCCTTTGTTAATTTGGCCGATTTCATCCGGTCGCTGCAATTCCTCGTTGAGGATACAGATTTCTTCGTTGCTGCCGAGTTGCTCTAATGCATAGATAATTCTCTGTAACGGACGAAATAAGCGCTGTTCAAAATAGGTGATGCAAAAAATGACCAACAAGAGGCAGGCAGCAAATTGCCCAATTCCGGCGATAAACAGCCACTTTGCTTTGACCAGCATACCATTAACATATTCCTGCATTTTCGAATCAGCTACATCAATTAACAAATAAATCGTATCAAACGCAGACACCGAAAGTTTCTGCAAATGCGCGACCGAATCCGAGTCGACCTGCCTCGATTGGGCAAGAGAAAGCTGCATTTCTTGTTCAGGGCGATATTCATTATAGTAGTGGAGAAATACCTGTTCTTTAGCCTTCGTGATCTCCGGCTCCGCCAGATTCGTCACTTGCATTTCGATACCAGACCAGAGAGAATCTGCCTGCATTTTGAAAAAAGCAATTTCATCATACTGCTGGGGAGAAACAGCATCCGGTCTGACCAACACAGTGGTAAGCGAGGTTGCATGATGACCAGCCAGTTGCCGGAAACTTAAACTATCCAACACAAGTTGGTGATATAAGAAAAACTTTCCTGAGTCTACTCGGGCTCTGCCCAGATGGAGCAACACATTTTCTACCCGATAGATAAAATCAGTAGCCTGCTTCAACCAAATTCGGGCAATCCCCGGCTGCCTCGCTTCATAGCTTTTACGCGACTCGGTGTCAACCTGCTGGCGCAATTCTACTATTGCTGCATACGATTTAGCCAGATCAGCTGCTTGAGGCGGATGTATTGATGCTAGCTGTTCTAAGGCAACGTTTAAATGCTCCTCTGACAAACGCCGCCTCGTCTCAATGAAATTACGGTTCTCCTCGCTAATCGGCGACATGGACCGCAAAACAACATTCATTCGTCCGCGTTCAAGTGCTAGGTCTCGCACTGCCCGCGTAAGCTCCCTGGTAATCTGCGAAGTCTGTTCCAAGTTTCTGGCGTTTTCATAATTATCTCGCGCTATATAAACAATAAATACTGATAATGCCAGCAGAAAGAAGCTAATTACCAAAATAAACCCAATTATTTTCCGTTGCAAAGACTCCGGCCGAGACCATAACCACACTTTCGTCACACCTTCATTCTTCGCCGAATATGCCAGGATGCAGAATTAATCGCAACTTTAGCTGTACAGAAAAAAGGCTACACACAACCAGGACTTTTGTCCCAGCATATTGTAATTTATTCAAGACAAGCATCTATTCTTCCTGCAATTGCATAAAGATATTCATGGCGAGAATAGGGGCACGTAAACTGCGTCGTTAGTGCATGCCCCTATACCTGCCCTCGCTCAGAGTAACCGCGGAGAGCTACATTTTATATAAAAAGGACGCCTCTAGCAACGCCAGAGACATCCTACAAAACATAATCTAGACTAGTCGCCTTTCTCCCAGATATCCCCGCTCGGTACGCCGCCTGCCCGCAGTGTTGCAAAATACGATTAACACGAGTGTCACTAACGATACACGAGCGACACAAAACGGTTTTCCTTAGTGTCGCTCGTGTCGTCTCGTGACGCTCGTGTTCCGTTTCTTGCGCTACAAGCCTTCGAGACGCCTCACAATTTATACGTTGTAAACGCCTTAAAGAAAAGCGAGCCCCTCAATCGAGGAGCTCGCTTTTCTGTTATTTCCCGCCTCTAGCCATCAGTTTTGCCACTTTATTAGCAAAACCAACAGGATCTTCGGGTGTGATGCCTTCCATTAGAAGGGCTTGATCGTATAATAGAGCGCAGTAATCCTTAAAGTTGTCCGACTCTGGCCCTGCTTCGTACAAGCCTTTCAGCACAGCGAATAATTCATGGTCTGGGTTGATTTCGAGAATCCGTTTAGCCTTGAACATTGAATTGTTCATCTCAGATAAGATTTGTTCCATCGACAGACTGATGCCATTATCGCCGCTGACTAAGCAGACGGCACTTGATTTCAGGCGGCTGCTGACCTTGACATCGGCAACCTTGCCGGAAAGCTGCTCTTTTATTGCTTTAATGAGCGATTCATTGTCTTTTTCGACTTCTTCAGCCTGTTGTTTAGCCTCAGGCGCTTGGATATCGTCCAGGTTCAAATCACCACGGCTGACGGATTGGAACTTTTTCTCTTTGTATTCACGCAGCGCGTCGAGGGCAAATTCGTCGACACGGTCGAACAGATACAGTACTTCGATATTCTTCTCCCGCAGCAATTCCATCTGCGGCAGTCGCTCCACTGCCGACTGATCCTTGCCGGTGGCATAATAAATGACTTTTTGGCTTTCAGGCATGCGGCTGACATATTCAGCCAGCGTAGTTGCACCATCAGGCTGATTAGAAGATGGGAACAGCAACAAGTCTTGCAGTTTTTCCCGGCTAGTAAAGTCTGAATACACACCCGCTTTCAAAGCCTGGCCAAACTCTTTCCAGAAGGTTTCGTATTTTGATCGATCCTTGCTCAGCATTGTCTCCAGCGTCTTCAAAATGCTTTTCTCCAGGTTTTTGCCGATCAACTTCAATTGCTTGCTGTGTTGGAGCAGTTCCCGCGAAATATTCAGTGAGAAGTCAGGCGAATCCACCAAACCACGGACAAAGCGCAGATAGTCTGGCAATAACTCCTTACAGTGTTCCATGATGAACACATTTTTTGAATACAATCTTACCCCGGCCTCGAATTCTTTCATGTAAAAATCCATCGGTGCTTTTGCGGGAATGAACAGCAGGCCAGTGTACTCGACTGCACCTTCGACTTTGGAGTGGAGAACTTCCAGCGGATCTTGCCAATCATAGAACAGACTCTGATACAACTGATTGTATTCTTCCGGCTGGATATCTTTTTTGGCGCGAGTCCAGAGCGGTGTCTGGGAGTTAAGGGTGCGGAGCTCGATCGTCGTCTCTACCGGAGCGTCTTCGATCACCTTGCCCTCAGCATCACGCGGTTTTTCTTCTTTGATAAAATTCATCTTGACCGGATAGCGAATATAATCCGAGTACTTCTTGACCAGGCTTTGGAGAGTGTAACGGTCAAGGAACTTCTCGTCCGATTTCTCCGATTGGCGGTATTCCTCATTTAGAGTCAGAATGATTGAGGTGCCACGTTTTTCTTTATCGATTTCTTCAATACTATAAGTTCCATCACCGGTGGACTCCCACTTCACGCCCTTTTCCTGACCAGGAGCACGGGTAAGCAAGGTAACTTTATCTGCCACCATAAAGGCGGAGTAAAAGCCGACACCGAATTGGCCAATTAACTCTGTATCATTTGCCGTGCCAGCTTCTTTTAGCTTTTCAAGAAAGGCTTTCGTGCCAGACTTGGCAATGGTGCCGATATTCTCAACAACTTCTTCATAGGTCATGCCCATGCCGTTGTCAGAGATGGTCAGGGTATGTGTCGCCTCATTAGGGACAAGCAAGATTTCAAAATCACTGTCGCCTTCCAGCAGATCTTGGTTCGTCAGAGAGGCAAACCGGATCTTATCGATGGCGTCAGAAGCGTTTGAGATAAGTTCCCGCAGGAAGATCTCGCGATTTGTGTAGATGGAATGAACCATCAAATCGAGAAGTTGTTTTGTTTCGGCTTGAAACTCCCGGGTTTCTTTCATGATTGGGTCACGAGACATGTTATAACCTCCTGAAATAATGGTGAGTTTGTTTCTATAAGTATTATCTATTTAATGCCCGATTTCCTACCTGCCGCTGACTTTTTTCCTAAGAAAAACCACTGAGCTGTCTTTGGGGTATAAAGAACGGTTTTGAACCGCCAAAACACCATGCGCGCTACGCGCGCCGCCAAAGGATCGATGAGCACGATGTGCGCATCGTGTTTTTTTGCGTTCCTTTTGGCGCAGGCTCATAGCGCCTGTTGCGTTATGGAGGTTAATTCATTGTCACTTGTTTTTATCTGGCTTTGCGGCTTCAGAATACTTATAATTTCTAGCTCTTTTAAGAAAGACCGCTGCAGTCCTTAGCGGAAGTACGGGGCAACATCCACAGGGTACAGAGTGGTAACGGGGACACAGAGGGCCAAAGCTTGGGCATCGCAAAAATTATATTTTCTATAAGGTGTATAAACTTATTGCACCGGCAGCAGATGGAGAAGGATAATCTACTGTCATCGTATAATATTTCGTAAAACACGCTTCAACGCCAACTATGTCGCAGGAGGTCACAACATGCTAGAAGTAACTGCCGCGATTATACTGAAAGCAGATAGCGTCTTCATTGCCAAGAAGGGGGCCGAGGGCCGCTTTGCTGGGTTATGGGAATTCCCCGGCGGTAAAATTGATCCGGGCGAAACGGCCGAAGACTGTGTTAAACGCGAATTACTAGAAGAGTTTTTGATTACCATCGAAATCGTTAAACCGTTCTGCGAGATCATTCATACGTTTCCTGAAGGACAACTCCGCATTCACGCACTCTTTTGCCGCTGGGTAGCAGGAGACATTCACTTAACGGAGCACACAGAATACATCTGGGCACCGCTTATGCAACTTGATCGTTACCAGTTTACGCCGGGCGACTGTCTGTTGGCCAAAAAGCTGATGAACGCGTCAATAAAGAATTGCGAATAATTTCTTCCGCTGCTGTAGAAACACAAAAGTGCCCAAAGCCATTTGGGCACTTTTGTCATTAACGTAGTTGAAGTTGTTCAGTCGCCTATGAATGAAGATTTCCCGCCATCTGTAAATCTGCACTTACACTCTGTCATTGTGTTTGGCTAATGTGTAGTGGACTACAGCGTTATACCTGTTGGGATCTTCGTCTAATTAATATAGGTCCAGCAATAAAAGTTCAAATTATCTTTCTTGGGTAGGTCTTAGACTCTAACTAACTGACAAGCCTAACCTAACAGCGCCTAATGCCGGCCTTATCTCTCCTACCCTCTGACCTAGATTATTCAGGACTGGGATGTGATACCATTCCTCCAGCCGTGAAAATTCATCATCTTTTAGTCCGCCTAGTTCTCGCAGGACCTGAAGTACGGCCGGATATACCGCCCGCTCATTGCCATCGCCGATCTTAACGCATATACCAATGTGCCTATCCCGTATTCCCAAACAATATACGGCCTCAGCGCCAACCTTGGCGACGATCCTTCCTCCTGTATTCCGCATCAAGGCCGCGCAAAACTCCTTCTCGCCGCTTACCATCTCTGGATGCGCGGTCATTGACTGCACTACAGTGCGGCACGCCTCATGTAATTGATGATGCTCATTTTGAGCCCATTGCACAAGTCGCGCATACGACATGGCGATTTTTCTGGCCGGGAGAAGATATATGGGTGCCCCGCAACCATCGGTCGCGACAGTGATATTCGCCTGGTCTTCATTAGCGAACCGAGCAACCATCTGGATGATTTCCTGCTGGACAGGATGTTCTGACTGGTGATAGTTATCCACGGAATGCCCCCTGTACTTAGCCAGAGCCAGCATTGCCGCATGCTTGCCTGAGCAACTGCAGTGCAACAGCGACGGCTCCAGCCGCTCCGTCAGAAGCCGTCTGTCCTCTTCCTCGTCATAGGGGCGCATAATGCCGCAGTGAAGATTCTCTTCAACCAGACCAATTTTCGCCAGCATACTTGCCGTGACCTTTTGATGGGAAGGAGTTCCTGTGTGGGATGCGCAGGCCAGGGCAATTTCCTCGGCAGTAAAACCATACGCACTAGCAGCACCGGCCTGAATCATCGGGATAGCTTGGATTGGTTTTGCCGACGAGCGGAAGAACATCTTCGTCTCCGAGTCACCGATGGCAAAGACTACCTTACCGTCGGCGTCTGCCGCACATACTAATCCCCAGTGCAGGCTTTCAATATACCCATTACGCGTGACAGCTACCAGAGGTTTCATCATTTTCACCTTCGAGGTCGTATTCGTCACCGGAAGCTAAGCTGAAGTTCCTGAGCGAGTTATATATATCAAATACTGGCAGGGTATGGCCGACCATCTTTCCGCGATGGTTATTAACAGGCGGATAAGCCCACTTGTGCAACCGGTCTTCCGCTGCTTGATCAAAAACGCCCAATTGACGCAGGACTCGGACAACCACGGGATAAACGGCTCTTTCGTTGCCATCGGCAATTTTAATGCAAATACCTTTATCTGTCCCCACTATACCCAAGCCATAAACTCCTTCACCGCCAACTTTACCGACAACTTTACCGTCGGAGTTTTGCATCAGCTCTGTGCAGAACTCGCCAGTCCCACTAATCATTAGCGGATTTGCCAGTATCGCTTCCTTTATCTTCGCCAAAGCCTGTTTGTACTCATGGCTGTGACCCGGCCCGGCAAGGAGTGCGTAGAGGTAGGCTGCCTGCCTTAGGGTTATCAGACAGTTCGGAACGCCACAACCATCCTCGCCCAAAATGATATCTTCCGCTGAACAGCCCAGCAGTTCTGCCATGGTTTGAAAGATGTGCCGCTGAACCGGGTGGTCAGGCGCAATATAGTTTTCCGTGGGATAGCCGAGGAACTTGCAGAGTAAAAGCATCCCCGCATGCTTCCCTGAGCAACAGTTATAAAGCGATGTTGGCTTTTCTCGGTGGCGAGTAAGCCACTCGTTGGTCTCTTGATTATAGGGGTTAGCTGCGCCGCACTCCAGGTCACTCTCTGCTAATCCCACTTTGGTCAAAATCGATTGAACAGTTTTCCGGTGTATTTCCTCTCCGCTATGGGACGCGCACATAACAGCCAGTTCTTCGGATGTGATTCCGTAATGGCCGGTTGCTCCGGAACTAACGGCTGCTACAGCTTGGAACGGTTTGGCCGATGATCGCAGAAATATCTTTTGGGAACTGTCGCCAATACTAGCAAGCAAATTATTAGAAGAATCCACGATACATACGTATCCGGTATGCACACTTTCGACATGCCTCGTTCTTGTTAACACTACTAACGGCTGCATTTGTCACCTCCAATTATTTAGAGTAAGAACACTTCCTAAATATTGTCCCCAGAATAGCCAAAATACTACGTTTAATACTAAGCTAGAAAAATGGGCATGGAAATTAGGCTGATCCAGACATAGGAAATAATACTTTTCTTTAATGCGGGCAAACTATTCTTACAAGAAGGAGGCGATTCTATGAAAGGCAAAATCGACACAATGGAAGAATTAGATGCTTCCTTGCCTGACAAACACAAAGTCGCTGAAGAGTTAGGAATACCTCTGGATCAAGGAGACAATGGAAACCTAACAACCAGAGAAGTTGGTAAGATTGGTGGAAAGATTGGCGGCGAGAAAGTGAAAAAAATGATCGCAATGGCCGAGTCTTATATGGTGGAGAATGCAGAACACGAAACTACTGAAGCGAAAGCAGAAAGAAGAACTGAACATACTATTTGAAGACGAGCCGGGAAAATCCGGCTCATCTTCTTTGTTTCGAGGTGAATACACTATTTATTGCTCTTCGCCAAAACAAATTACTCGTGATCTGGCGCAAATCCGATCTGGGCTCCCTGTAATTATTCCTTAACCACTGTACCGTATCAGAATCCTCTCGTCTTTCTGCTTCTGCCAGCACTGCCTGATACTGCCCAGGGTCAATCTGCTTCGCATCCCAAATTTCGGTCATGGCAGACATGATTTGGGGCGGGACTAAAATCACTGAATCCTTCATATGCTTCCTCTTCCCTGTTTCTGTTCCCTTTAGTCTGCCCCGATATCGCAAATTTAAAGATGAGTCGTTTGCGATAAACATGCTGACAGTCATAGCTGTCAATTGCTCTGGAAAAACGAAGGAGTAGGTGGGGAAAAACCAGCATCATCGAAGTCATCACAGTTGACATGTAAGCTTAAGCCAGGCCGTGTCAGTGGAGGCTTATAGGCTCGTTGTAACATCCCTATCAAGCTGTCTTGCGCCCTGGTTCCCAGAATTATCTAGCTATCGAGCGCTTGATCTTTGAAAATACTAGTGTTGGAGTGAGTGCCATCAGCAAAGAAACTACAAGTAAACTTCTCCAAAACTTGATGCAATGAACCTAAAGTGCACCCCGCAAACTCTAAAACAGCAACCAAGAATGCTCAGTTGACAGCACTGACTGCAAACGGTAACTCACTTCTGGGGTATTCTCCTCCATTCAACGGCAGTCAGATTGGCCGCCGTTGTTGAAATTTAAATTGGACCACGTTGGAGAAAGGGAGAAGGACATGGACCTGCAACAGCAAGTTATAGTCGATCCCCACATATGCAACGCGTGGTGGAAGTTGGCTATGGTGATCGTTAATCCCCAGCTTGACTTGGATTCGCTGCAGCCTCAAGAGCACCCGATTAATACATTAACCTACATAGACCAAGGTTGAAGTCGGATTCAACACCGTTAATCCCCAAATTCGGCTTTTGCCATTAAGGCTTAGGCCGATTGTCAATTTTGTCAACGCCTCTAGCAAATACCCTCTCCAAGAACACAAAAACTCCCAGGGTAAAAGCCCTGAAAGCTCAATGTATTAATGAAGCTCGCAGCTTTGCAGCGAACTAAGCCGTGCGTCTGCTTATGGCGGGAGCGTGTAGGAATCGAACCCACCCAGGACGGCAGAGCGCCCCGCAGGCAGTTTTGAAGTTGGCTGATGGTTGTATTAAGTAGTCTTTATAGTGCCAGCAAGTCCGTTAAAGCCAGGCCTTGCTGGCTTTTTTGTTTCATGAGTTTGTCTAAGTCCAGGCAGTTACAAACCGTTTTGTTAGCCAGATTGTTACCCAGACTTGGGTGAGTCACCGGACTAACCTCTATAGTTCATCCTTCAAAATTGGCAACTCGTTCTCAACAACAGCTATAGAATTGCCAAATCAACTATCTCTGATCCAGCAAAATACCCCCATGACGAAGGCTGTTACTAGGGAAAATGTTATCGATATGGATAATACAGATACCAGGTATATATTATACTTGGCAACTATCATCACATATTTTGGTGTTTCAAATCCAAATAACGATGCACCAATATTAAGTAATACAACCACGAATAGAGTAACTGCCAGCCCCGAAATAGCGTTTTTTATGTCTTCCCTTGCTTAATGCAATATGTGATGCTGTAGCTATTGCTAACAATAGGAATATCCAAAAACTTGGAGAATCAAAGCTTCCGTTGCTGAATATTCCTCTATAGACCCCACTACAATTAATATTCCAAACAGATAACTAATCTCTGATATACTTAAAATCAGCAAATTCAATAATGGCTGCATATACGTTTTTGTTTTCTTCACTCTCTGGGTGAGACCTACTGCTCCCTGGATTGTTGTTCTATTATCTGCAGAGCATTGTATTTCTATCACCCACCCGCGTGCAAACTTGAACCAACTAAGTCAAGACAAGGCTGGCACAATCAATGCTCATATATTGAAAAATACATCCGAGTTAGTAACGGGCGAAGCTGTTCTGCACGCCTTAATTTTTTCGGCAATGAACGTTACCGCCCCTACAGCCGCGGTCGTTACCGCTGTTCCAGCAGAAACTTGTGGTGCAACAAGCAAAATATTTGTCGCCCTTAAGGTATAGACATTTATTTGAGGTGCCCCCTGATTACAAAAGTGTTGGACAACTGATGTTGTGTCAAAATGTAATAAAGCGGCAATTTGATAAGTCGTTAAAGATGTAGTTGTCCCTACAGGCTGCGTGAAGAAGGCATTTTGAATAGCAGTTTGAGCTACACGGTAGATAACGACTCCATTTCGTAAAATCTCAAAAGTCACGTCTGCAAAACCTGGTACCACTAATGTTGCCGTTGTACTGGGAGGAGTAAAGGTAGAACTCCAGTTTACTACCGCATTTAGTAATACACCTACAGGGCATTTAGCTGTCAGGGTAACCGCTGCGAGATTTGTGGTGCCGCCATTTGATAAATTTATTGTAAAAGGAGATATTAACGGAGCAGTTATTGGGGGTGGGGGTAGCGTTTGATTAGATTCATCGAAGACGATACGTTTGATCTCCCCGAACTTCATAGAAAGACCTCCCTTCATGTAGTGAGGTATAAAGTTCTGACCTCTCTTTATTTAATACGTTGATTAAACAATTCCCTTACCCAGCATATAATGATGTAGCATATGTGGGAGGTACAATCGTGCCAATAACAACCGGCGTTTCACAAACCGTGAGTACCGGAACTTCTACTACAACAACATCAACAAATATCACTCCATTGCCGCCAGTGGCATTGATTAACCTGATACTAGCTGATGTCAACGCAATCTTGCCCAATTTCAACGGTCTGGTCAGTTCCTACCGTTTATTGGTTGGTTCTGCGGAAGAAATTCATCGCACACCAGAAGTCTGTCATGATGTCTTTGAGCGGGCTGTAAGGAGATACGATAATACCGGGATGCTGATTGATGTCCTTTTGGAACTACTATGCTGCAAAATTGTATTTAGCTCTGAGCTCTTACAAGTAACCTGTGGGCCAGTGGACTTAGTCCGATATCTGTTAACCTGCCTTGATGGCGATGACACGCCTTGCCGGTCAGCGCAAACTGTAGTCGGACTGGAAGCTCTCCAGCGGCTGCAGGATAAATTCTGCGGCGATCAGTACTGTCTGCCTTATCATCAAGTACTTTGCTCTGAGCCGCCGGTCCCGCCATCCACACCAACTACGCCGTCACCTCACAATGCCTTAACTCTCCCATCTTCTCCTCCGTCTCCCCCTGCACAACCGACCTCATCTATCCTATCAGATAGTGATATCGCTGATATCATTGAAACCAAGCTTATCAGCATCTTAAATAAGTACGATATCTTGTGCAATACTCGTATGCCAGAGGCGGCATCGCCGCCGCTTAATAAAGGCGATTGGGATACGCAAACAGCACCTGAAAACAATGTGAATAAAATTGACGCAGAGTCAGAAACAACTTTGGGCTACACCAGTCGGCTCCGTCCCAAACACTTGCCTGGAACTGCAGCGAAAAAAGGCAAAAACGACAAGTAGCTACACTATACCAGCATTACTTAGAGACGGACTTAGAGTAGACGAATCAACCAGTACTGTTGTAGAACTGGTGATCGTACCTGCATTAGAAATGATAAATACGTCCAAAACATCTTTAAGATCATTTTCTAAATCTGTGGCGTCTCGGACTCGTATACTATTTAGGCCAACGACTAAAGCGGCCTGAACATCGGGTGTTAGCACTACGACAGCATCGGGGGTTGTTATGGCGCTAAGGTTTGAAAATGTAAAAACCCTCAGTATATTATTAATGTCGGATGGTACTACTTCAATTTGTCTCAACAGTAATGCCTTTATCGTATTTATTCCTCCTTCGGTTTGTTCGAATAGTACTTCAAAATAATCGTTATACTTAATAATATGTTCACACATTTTATTAGTTCAAAAAAACACAGATTAGCCAAATGACAATGGTGCATGATGGGCCGGGCCAATGCGGCACTTCCCGTGGTTTATCTGCCGTCAATAAAAAGTATATATGTGATGCAAGGCGCAATTGGTAGCAGGACCAATATTTGGGTACTAAGCGTGCGCACACAAAAAAACTCCCAGGGTAAAAACCCCGGAAGCTCCAATATCTAATGAAGTTCGCAGCTTTGCAGCGAACTAAGCGACCGCATCGCCGCGATACCCGTGTGTTGATTAAATGGCGGGAGCGTGTAGGAATCGAACCCACCGAGGACGGCATAGCGCCCCCTAGGCAGTTTTGAAGACTGCTGAAGCCACCAGGCCCCATCCGCTCCCTTATGTATTACGGAAGTAGTATAACATATATTATTCGATCACGATAGTGTGATTGCTAACAACCTTCTGAATATCCCTTAAAGCCGAAACTTTGAAATAACTAACTGCAAATCTTCGGCCATACTAGAAAGGGCTTGGCTTGAAGCGGCGATCTGCTGCATCGTAGCAGACTGTTCCTCTACAGCAGCGGAAATAGTTTGCGTGTTAGCAGCTGTGTCTGCGGCGACAGCTTTGACACTACCAACCGCTTGCACAACTTCACCGTTTGAATGAGACAGGCGACTGGCCCCATCCGCGATTTCGCGAATATCATGATCAAGTCCACGCACCATGTCTACAATCTGACGGAAGCGTTCACCGGTCTCGGCAATGACCTGAGTGCCGACTTTCACTTCTTTCATACCTTGTTCCATCGCACCGACGGCGGTTCCAGTCTCTGACTGGATATCGCCGATAATGGCGCCAATTTTCTGGGCGGCCGCCTCAGACTGTTCAGCCAGTTTGCGGACTTCATCAGCAACGACTGCAAAGCCACGACCGGCTTCACCAGCTCGAGCAGCTTCAATGGCCGCATTCAGAGCTAAAAGATTTGTTTGTCCGGCGATCTCAGTGATCACACCGACAATCTCGCCAATCTGCCGCGAGCTTGCTCCTAGGGCTTGAACAACGTCAGTCGAGCGACTAACCGACTGATTAATCACATTCATCTGA
The DNA here is from genome assembly GCF_001611555.1 of Anaerosporomusa subterranea. NCBI lineage: Bacteria > Bacillati > Bacillota > Negativicutes > Acetonemataceae > Anaerosporomusa > Anaerosporomusa subterranea. The sequence goes on along the minus strand of NZ_LSGP01000017.1, from coordinate 387,430 downwards.
TCAGTTGCCCGGCCAACAGCCTCATCCCCTGATTTAGCCGAACCTGCGGCAGCCTCTGATTGAGTGGACACACTTGCAACCGTAGCAACAATCCGCTTAATCGCAGTACTCATATCCTCGACAGCTAGAACAGATTGTTCAACTGCGTTTACCTGGTTAGTCGCGCCGCTGGCTACCTCTGTCACTGTATCCGCGACCTGTCCAGTGGACTCGGAGCACTGTTCCGCGCTGGCAGTCAGTTGCTCGCTTGAGGACGCCAACTGTTCTGCTGCTTTGGCAACTTGCAGTACTAGTTCCCGCAGATTTGCCGTCATTGTCGAGAATGATTTCACTAAATCGGCTACTTCATCATTACCGTTACTGGCGAAGTTTCGCTGAGTCAAATCACCTGCCGCAATAGCATCTGCGGCAGAAGCAAGATCTGCAAGCGGCCGTGATATGCGCCTGGAAAGCCAAAACGCACCAGCAATAGCGATAACAAATACCGCTAACAAAGAGATGATCATATTTCTATTCAATGCATGCACTGCGTTGGCAGTAGCTTGGCGGGAAACATCGACCTCACCGGTAATAAAGTCGATAAAGCTTTTTGTCATCTGATCCATCGTTTCAGCTCGATCACCGGTTCTGGTAAGAAAACTCGTCCTCTCTGCGGTCCCCAGTTTCTCCCTAACAACAACACCTTGGTCCAGAATCTGGTTATACGCTTCAACAGATATTCGTAGCACTTGCAGTTCGCGTTTTGCCTCTTCGGTAGCCAACCGAGCCTCGATAGAATTGAACAACTCTTCCATGCGACGTTGCGATTCCCGATACCGATCAGTAAAGCTCTTATCACCATTCAGCAAATAGGCGCGAACCTGAGCACCTTGCCGCCAGAGTTCAGTATTGATTTCTTGAACATCTCGGATGAGCGGGGTCGAATAAGTAAGCATTTCTTCATAATTGCGTTCAAGTTTTTGCACTTGAAAAAACATATACAGATTGGATAGTGAGAATAAGATGACAACCAGCAATGCGGCAAGGAGAATCTGTCCGCCAATACCCAAGCGGAGCCTGTTGATCAATCCCATATACTATTCCCTCCAATAGTGCAATAGTAACTGCTACGATCACATCTTACATAATTGTACCACAAATGGGGGGATATGGAACGCGCTTTTTATCGAAAATTGTGAATTATAGGGTAATGAAAAACCCTGCATGGTCTCCCCATAGTTTTTATAGTGTAAAAGAGGCCGCAACTTGCGGCCTCTTTCATGTAAATTATCGTTTTGGTTCCGACTGTTGCGTTGGCTGAGTTCCGCAGCAGCCATTTTTAGCTGACGGACAACCAGAGCAGCTGGAACAGCCGGTTTCGCCTTTCATGACGTTTCGAACTTTGCGGGCTAGGTACCAAGCACAGCCTACTCCAACCAAAACCAGAATAATATTATCAAAAGTCATTAACAAAACCTCCTCGCATACTCACACTTTATTCTCAGAATCAAACAATCAGACGTCCAATCTGCACAACGGCATAAGCCATGACCCAGGCTAGCAGAGTCGGGTAGATCACGCTAAACCCGGCCCACTTCCACGAGTTCGTCTCGCGGCGAATGACTGCAACTGTCGGCAGACATGGTGCGTAGAGTAAGACAAAAACCATCAGTGCATACGCAGTAACCGGGCTGAACATGGGATCTGCAGCAAGCGCTTGTGTCAAGCTCATGGCGGTGTCCCCATTTGCGCCGATGGCGTAAATCGTACCCAGGGTGCTCACCAGCACCTCTTTAGCGGTAAACCCAGCAAACAGACTAACCGCGATTCGCCAGTCAAAACCAAGCGGCGTCAGCACTGGCTCAAAGAAGTGACCGATAATGCCTGCATAACTTTCCTCCGGTGCAGCGCCGGGATAATTGGTCAAGAACCAAACTAAAACTGACACAGCAAGGATAATCGTGCCTGCTTTCTTTAGATACAGTATGGCCCGCTCCCACATATGCAGCAGCGTACTGCGCACACTGGGCAAATGATAGGGAGGCATTTCCATGACAAACGGTTCAGATTCTCCCGGGAATAACACGCTGCGGAAAAGCTTCGCCATCACAATCGCCATGACAATACCTAAAAAGTAAATGGAAAACAGCACAGCGCCAGCAATAGCGTCATTGAAAAAGGCGGCAATCAGAACCGTATAAACAGGCAGCCGAGCGCTACAACTCATTAATGGCGTAACTAGTATAGTAACTAGCCGGTCACGCGGATTGTCTAGTGTTCGGGCTCCCATGATTGCCGGTACATTACAGCCAAAGCCTAAGAGCAGCGGAATAAACGACTTTCCATGCAAACCGGCTGAGCGCATGACCCGGTCCATTAGGAAGGCGGCTCTAGCCATATAGCCACTGTCCTCAAGAATCGAAATACCCAGAAACAGCAATAAAATGTTGGGTAAGAAAACTACTACTCCGCCGACACCGCCGATCACGCCTTCGACGAGCAGTGATTTCAGCCCGCCGTCAGGCAAAGTGGCGCCAATAAATTCTCCCAGCCAGGCAAACCCATCCTCAATCATCGTCTGCGGATATTCGCCAAAAGTGAATACCATAGTAAACAACAACCACATCAAACCGAAGAAAATTGGTAAGCCAAAGATGCGGTGGGTCAGAACAGCGTCGATTCGATCAGAAGTGGTCTTCATATCGCTATCGTCAGCAGCCATGGCCGACAATATCAGTGTCTGCACAAACCCATAGCGTTGGTTGGCGATTAGCATCTCAGGGTCAATACCAGTAGCCTGTTCAAGATCGGCCCGCAAATTGCCAGCCAAAGCGAGCATCGATTGGCCATCCGGCAGGGTGCTAACAAGTTCAACGATTTCCGCATCATTCTCAAGCAGTTTGATTGCAGTCCAACGCGCCGGATACTCCAGTTTATTGGCAGATAAACGCCCCTGTAAAACAGCAATCGCGTTCTCCACCTCTGGCCCATAATCTAACGTAAAGGGCTGAGCCGGGCGACATACAGAACAAGCCAACGCTGCAGCCAATTCATCAGTTCCTAAATTACGGCTGCCAACTGTCCGCTCAACAGAGACGCCTAAACGATCCGTCAGAATCTTATCATTAACGCGGATACCGCGCGAGTCAGCCACATCAGTCATATTGAGAACTAGAACAGACGGACGCTCCAGCTCCAGTAATTGAACAGTCAGATACAGATTGCGCTCTAAGTTGGAGGCGTCGACGACATTGGCGACAACGTCAGGGTTTTCCCGCACAATGTAGCGCCTTGCTACCCGCTCATCTTCGGAATAAGCGGTCAAACTATACGTTCCCGGCAAGTCAATCACCCGCAGCGGCTCGCCAATGCGGCAATGGCAAAAACCCTCGCGTTTTTCCACAGTAACGCCTGGGTAATTGCCGACTTTTTGTCGCGCGCCGGTTAAATTGTTAAATAACGTTGTCTTACCGCAATTGGGGTTGCCCGCCAACGCGACTGTTAATGCTGCTGCGCTCATGATGTACCTCCGAAATTACCTGTGTTATTCGAGCGTGTTTCCCAAAACACGCAACCTTAGAAAAGAGAGGCTGTTAGAAAATGTCCAGATGCTAGGCGCGACGAGGATTACGCCGTGCCGCGTACACGGGGTACGCAAACAAGTAGCCGCAGGAGCAACAACGCAGATGGGCGTTTTGTAACAGCCTCTTAGCCGACTTCTACTTCAATCTTTGCCGCTTCTGACTTGCGCAGCGATAGATTAAACCCTTTGACCTTAATTTCCATCGGATCACCAAGCGGGGCAAACTTCTGAACAGTGATCCGAGCACCGGGAACCATTCCCATATCGACAATTCTACGCTGCACCGGCCCACCGCCGACAACACGCAATACCACTGCTGATTCCGACGGAACAAGTTGACTCAAAGTTGTTTTACGTTTCATAGTAGCCTCCATCTATATAATGACTTTCATTCTCAATTGAAGGGCTTAAGAAAAACTGTTGGAACAGTCTTTTGAGGAACACGGGACACGTAACCACAGAGTACACAGAGTATGCTGAGGGTACCCACAGAGGGTCACTATTTTATTATAAGATACCAGATCCCTCGCGCCCTCTGTGCACTCTGCGTACCCTCTGTGTCCTCTGCGATAAAGTGTACCCTCGTTACTTCACTCGTTTCGCATCAGCCAGGCGCTTATCATCGCCGTCAGCGGGATCGCGCAGACAACGCCAATACTGCCAGACAAGGCGCGGGCGATTTCTGTAACGATCATGTTCTGATTTAAGATTGGCAGCATCGACGATTGCGGCTGAGCAGCAATCAGCAGCAGAAGCGGCAGCGAACTGCCGATATAGGCCAGGATAAGAGTATTGGAGTTGGTCCCCATGATATCCCGCCCTACGTTCATGCCTGCAGCAAATAGTTGCTTCACTCCAATGTCAGGCTGAGCCTGCTTCACCTCATAGATGGCGGAAGAGATGGAGATAGTCACATCAAGTACCGCCCCTAGTGAACCCAGCACCATGCCAGAAAACAGCAGACCGCGAAAATCTACAGCCTTAAGCACCGTTGCCTTTAGCATCATCGCCTCTTCGGAATCAAGCCCGGTTAGATTCATCAAATGAATTGAGGCAACAGATAAAACACCAGCAATAATAACACCGCCAATGGTGCCGAGAATCGCCGCAAATGACTTGGTATTCCAGCCGCTGATGACGGTTTGCGTCAGACCGGCAATAATCGCACTGGTTGCCAGCGTCAATACAGTCAGGCTAACATCAGCAGCCAACACCCGGTTCAGAAATACGTTGAGTATCAGAAATACGGAAAATGCGATAACGAGCACCGATTTGAGGCCAATAAAACCGCCAAACACAATCAGCGCCAAGGCAAATAAGCCGAACAGCCACCAGGTATAATCAAAGCGATCAAAATCACTGACATGATAGGTAGTACGTCCTAAGTCATTCGAAACTGCGATGATAACCTTATCGCCGCGGTTTACTTTAAATTCATACATTGAGCGTCCGCTAAAATAATTAAACGTATCGACAATTTTACCTTTTTCCGGGCCGGTTGTTAGGCGCAATGTGACAACATCGCCTTGACCGGTTAAAAAGGTCTTCTGGGTGGACTCCTGAATAGGAGCTACATCCAGAACTTCGCCTTTCACATAGGTAAGCGGCGGCGCTGACGGAGTTTGCGCCATTGCGGAGGAACTGAACGTCAATAAAATAAGTACTAGAAGAATGGCTAAACGCGACATGAATTCCTCCAGGAACAATTTGTTTGTATGCCTTGAAAGATACTGAAATTCATTCTCATATTAAATCTTACTGCGTTAGTAGGGATTTGTCAACGGGGTTTTGCTTCATGGATGCCACAACGAAAGGTAGCCGCCTCTTTTCGAAGGAGAGGAGACGGCTGCCTAGGATGAACGATAATTATAGGGTTTGTTTGAATCCGATGAAGACTGAACGTTCGTTAGCCGGGTATCCTCTCATTTCTTCATACTTACGATCAAATAGGTTGTTCATTTGGAGAAATACGCTTTGTTGTTTAGTGAAAGCATAGTTGAAGCTGGTATTGGCGACAAAACGACTGGGAACTCGGTTTGAACTCAAGCCAGAAGCATCTACATAGACTCCGTTGAGCACAGTCGTCAGCTTGCCCGATTTATTGGTAACACCAACAGTAAAGGTGTTTCTTGGCTCACCTGTATATTGATCATTTTGATCGTGAGCATCGAGATACGTGTAGCCCAAATTAAGAGTAGTGACATCTGAGAGTTTGGTGGCAAAGGAAGCATTGACACCGGTAGCAATATAGCCGTCAATATTAACCGGTTGATACGGATCCCACCAATTCAACCCCGTCGGTTGCCATCTAATGGCCCCATCGATCTTGCGTTTGAAGACAGACAAAGTGCCTTCGCTACTATCGTTGAGACGCTTTTTAACACCTAGCTCACTTGTCCAACCTTCTTCTGGCTTGAGGTTTGGATCTCCCAAATTACCATAGCCATCATCACCGTACAAGTCATCAAACTTAGGCGCTTTAAAAATTTTGCCCCAGTTAGCAAACAAGCTTGTGGTATCGTCTTTCTGATAGCTGACTTCCACACGTGGCAACCAATTATCGCCATAGATAGTGTTATGATCATAGCGCAAGCCAGTAGTTAATGTAGTCTTATCTGTCCAGGCAAACCGGTCTTGCAAATAGCCAGCGGTTGTAATACCTTTTCGAGAAGTGCCGCCTTCCGCCGTGCTCCAGACTTCGTCTTTGCGCCACTCGCCGCCCCAGGTTAAGGTGTGCTGCTTGTTGAGCGCCGCACTATCTTGATATTCAAAGGCTGTTACTTTGTTATCATTGCGGAAATTGCTTCCCCAGTTAAAACCTTTGCTAATATATTCATTCTCATAATAACGGAATAACCGCTGCCCTGAATCGTGGTTAGACGTATAACCTAAGCTCCAATTGCGACGCAGAGTATCCGAGTAGTCGTCCGGAGTCAAATAGGCAGTGGAACCGGGAAGTCCTGCGTGAGCATCATAAAAATCATAGGTAAAGGTTAACACATCATTCTGATTAAGCTCTTTATCAAACCTAACAGCGATATTTCTGTTTTTGGATTCACTATTTGGCCGTTGTCCATCTGTTCCGTCGCTCAGACCGCTGATGTGCCAAGCTAAGCCGTTATCAGATCCCTCGGTGGTAACACTGTTGCGATAGCTATGATCGCTGCCAAAGCCGGAGCTAACAATCGTCTGGCTACCGGCGCCTTTCTTGGTGATGATATTGATAACACCGCCTATAGCGTCAGCGCCATAGAGAGCCGAGGCGCCGCCGCGAACCACTTCGATTCTTTCGACATTATCGCCAATAAGGAAGGTATTCAGGTCAATTCCACCTGCGCCAATGGCGATGCCTTGCGGCAGATTCATCCGCTTGCCATCCACTAAAACCACTACCCGGTCTGTACCTAGAATGTAAGGAATAGCCTTAGCTCCAGGGCCGCCTTGTCCGGCCACCACTACCCCCGGCACCCCTTGTAGTGCATCAGCTAGTGTCTTGGCACCCTTCTCTTCCAACTGAGTCTTGGTAATAACCGAAACATCCTTAGCCGTAGTCGCCACATTTTCCTCGATCCGGCTAGCAGTGACCGTCACCTGGTCAAGCTGAAAAGTTGATTCTTCAGCAAAAACCGGGCTAACTGTCAGCAACGCGCTAGCCGCAAGACCGGCAGCAATTTGGCGGGTTAATTTTCGTTTACTCATTTTCATTACTAATCCTCCTAAGAATAAATATCGTATAAATAATAGCGCAAAACTCCACAATCCTAGTCAGTTTCCGCCCCTCTGTTTGAACCCTTCGCATCCTCGATTCAACACAGCGCAAACCCGCAGCCCTCTGCGCACCCTCCGAACTCTGCGTACTCTGCGGTTAACGTGCCCTTTCCCCTCACCGCGGCTGCACACAGCAAATATCGCCGTCGCGCAGCAGGGCGAACTTCATCCCATACAGTGTCTCCAGCATATCTGGCGTCAGAACTTCCCCCGGCGATCCGTCTGCCAGCAAGCGACCTTGTTTCAATAGAATCAAGCGGCTGCTGAATCGCAAAGCCAAATTTATATCATGCAGCACAGCAATAACAGCAATGTTCCGTTCGGCTGCTAATTTTTTGACTAAACCCAATACAGCATATTGATTAGCAATGTCAAGATGCGACGTCGGCTCATCAAGCAGCAAAAGCTGCGGCGACTGTGTCAGTGCTCTGGCGATCATGACTTTTTGCCGTTCTCCCTGGCTGAGCTCATGGAGTTTGGCGCGGCGTTTGTGCCACATGCCGACATTGTCCATGGCCTCCTGCACCAACGCGCGATCAATCGCCGAAGGTTGCGCAAACCGGGGAATATGAGGAAACCGGCCCATGAACACAAGCTGCTCCGCCGAAAAGGCAAAGGCGTTTTCTTCCTCACCGACAACTGCCACCTGGCGGGCAAAATCGCGCGGCCCATAGGAATTCGCCGGGCGTCCGTGCAAGAATACCTTGCCATGGCGCAGCGGCAGTACGCTAGTGATGCATTTCAGCAAAGTGGATTTCCCGGTACCGTTGGGCGCCACAATACTGATAAATTCGCCTGCTGCTACACGGAAGCTGATGTCCTGCAGTACATCTTCATCCTGATAGCCTGCTGTCAGAGACTCTATCGTCAACAGGGGTTCCTGCTCTTGGCTCATTAATATCACCTGCCTGTTCTAGACGTATACAGTATGTAGAGAAAAAATGGCCCGCCAAAAAGCGCTGTGACTACACCAACAGGAATGCTAACCAACGAGGTAAACATCCTGGTCAAGCTGTCAGCCCACAGTAGTAAAGTAGCCCCCCACACCGCACTCAGCGGCAGTAATCTGACATGCTCAGGTCCGGCGACATTGCGGACCATGTGCGGAACAACCAAGCCAATAAAACCGATAATGCCAGTGACAGAGACAACCGCGCCAGTTATCAGAGTAGTGGCCCCTAGAATAACCAAACGAACCAATGGCAGATTGACGCCTAGGTGATGCGCCGTTTCCTCGCCAAGGGCCACTAAGTCGAGGTCGCGGGCAAAGAACAGGATCGCCGCCATACCGAAGCAGACAACTGCCGCTACTGCGGGCAAGCTTTGCACTGGACTGGCCAAACTGCCCATCAACCAAAAAACGATCAGGTGTATCTGCTGGGAAAAAACAGCCATAATGCAGCTCAACAGTGCGCTCAGCATCGAGCCGAAAGCAACCCCTGCTAAAAGTATTTGCTGCGAATCGGCACCCTCATCCTGTCGGCCAAGAAAATAAACCACCGCAACAGCGACTGCACTACCGACAAAGGCAGACAAGGTAAGGTACGCGCCCTGCCAGAAGGTGATGGCAACCGCTGCGCCTAGGGCTGCACCTGACGACACACCCAAGATAAACGGGTCAGCTAGCGGGTTGCGAAATAGAGTCTGATAACAGGCTCCAGAGATTGCCAGCGTACTTCCTGCCAGCACTGCCAAAGCGACTCGCGGCCAGCGAATCTCCCAGAGGATAATCCCGGTAGGAGTTGCCAAAATATCAGAATCTGTCAAACCCAGCTTGGCCAACAGCACGTTGATAACGTCGATAGGTGGGATTGGCGCTGTACCTTTAGTCAAGGTAACCAATAAAGTAAGCAGCAGTACTACCAACGAAATTCCTGGCAGCCAAGATTGACTTTGATTACGCCGAATTAGCATCAGCCATTTTTTCATCAATTTGCCCAACTTTTCATAATTTCGGGGTGAAGAATTTTCGCCAGCACGACCAGACCTTCAAAGCTGCGCGGCCCCGGCCGCGACAGGATATCATCAGGCACGTAATGCACCTGCCCGGTCTTTACAGCCCGCAGATTTTGCATCCAGGGATGGTTGCTCATTTTCAGCGTCCGTCCCAGGCCAATGTGATTAACCGCTATATAAATATCCGGGTCAAGGCTGTAGAGATATTCAAAGTCACTGGTCATATAGTCTGTGGGCTTGTCCCCGGCAACATTAATGCCGCCAGCTTGAGCCACAATATCACTTAAGTAAGATTTTGCGCCGATGGTCATGAACGGCTCGTCCCAGACCTCGAGAAAAACCCGCTGTTTCGGTTGTTTGCTAACCAAATCACGAATGGTCTGAAGTTGGGCTGCTAAATTCACTGTAACCCGTTCGGAAACGTCTTGCTCGCCAGTTATCACTCCCACCAGTTTGACCGCATCAAGCACTTCTTGCATTGTCTTTGGCTCCACTACAGCTACCGGAACACCGGCAGCTGTTAACGCCGCAACAGCTCGAGTATGCAGGCTGCCCGCAAATACGATATCTGGGTGCAGCGAAATAATTTGCTCAATATCCGGGCTCTGGAAGCCGCCGATGCGGGGCTTTTGCTTCGCTTCTGGCGGATAGTCGCTATATTCGCTGACTGCCATCAGCCTATCGCCCAATTCTAAGGCATAAAGAATCTCCGTATTACTCGGAGAAAGCGATATAATCCGTTTTGGCTGTTCTGACTTTAGATGAACGGTGCGACCGGCAAAGTCGACCAACGTTCTGCTTCCTGTTGGTTGAGCAGGTTCAGACCAGAAACTGAAAACTAAGCCACTCAGGCTTAGGCAGCCAATGAAAAAAAGTGCGTAAAGCCGATTCATACCATCACCTCAGTGCAGCCGGAAGGCGACTGATAATACCGTCACGCTGGCGACCGGAGCACCGCTTTGCGAATCGCGGGCCGGAACAAAACGCCAGCTTTGCACTGCCGCCTCGGCAGCATCATCAAGCGCCTCATAGCCGGACGACCGGGCAACACTAATATTCCCCGGCAAACCATTTGCCAGTATTTCGATCCGCAGACCGACGACACCCTCCTGGTTGGCACGTCTGGCTGACATCGGATACTCAGGCTCATAGCGTTTCAGCACCTGCGGTGGCAAAATCACTGATTGGGATGTCCCTGAGCCGGAGCTGGATCCCGAACCGGAACCCGTCCCAGACCCGGAGCCAAATTCTGATCCGTTGCCACTACCACCCCCGCCGCCTTGTCCGTGTCCCAAACCACTGCTTGAGCCATTTACCGGGCCGCTATCGATACCAGACGGGGCCTGGGGGATGATTGCGCTCGATGTGACTGGTGCAGCAGCAATATTCTCATCTGCCACCGTTTCAGGCTCAGACGGCAGTACCGGCAACGTTGGCAGCGGGCTTGGCGGAGCGGCTTGGCTAAATGGCATAGTAGCGGTCGCCGCCATGCCTGAACCAGAACCCGGGCCCGAGCCACCTGCCACCAGCTCGATTTCGATCAGTTGACTCGTAGGCTCTGACTTCAACCAGCCGCCTGCCAACCAGCCCATGCCAGGCACCAGTAACAAATGTATGGTTAGAGAAACGATAAATGCCTGGCGAAAACTCAGTTGCATCGCCATCACCTCGGCTTACTTTCAGTTGCGACAGATATCCGCCGCACGCCGGAGAGTTTCAATTCATCCAACACAGCCATGACTCGGCCGTATTCTGTCTGACGATCAGCTCTAAGCAGGAATAGCGCCTCAGGCTGACGAGCCAGCTCTGATTGGATGCGTTTGCCAAACAGCTCAAGCGGGATTTCTTCCTGGTCAATCAGGATCTTGCCTTGGGCAGTAATCGTGATTGGCACTTGCTTGGTTATATCATGCTGGCCGCTTGTCGTCTGCGGCAGAGCAATCGGCAGCACTCTCTGTTCTACCATATACAATGTGCTCAACATAAAGAATACCAGCAAGAAAAAGATAATATCGATCATCGGAATGATCATTAGTTTGGGCTGACTTTGTAACCGCAGACTACGCAGTCTCAATCGACTCACCCCGGATCATGCTCAATAGATGATAGGCAGTCTCTTCCATGTCGGTAACCAGCCGATCCAACTGACGCGCAAAATAGGCATGGGCAATTAAAGCGACAATGGCGACACACAGGCCGGAAGCAGTCGCGATCAACGCCTCTCCTACCCCGCCGGTAATGGCAAATGGCTGGCCTTCACGCAAATTCATGACACTGAAGGACTGGATCATGCCGACAACCGTGCCCAAGAGCCCCAGCAGCGGTGCTAATGTCACGACAAACTCCAGATATTGCAAGCGGTCGCGCAGTTTGGACGCTTTTAGCGAAGCAGTAGCCTCCATCGCTTTTTCGACAGTCAGAATATCGCGGCTCTTACGCTCCAGTGCGGCTAGCGCAACAGCGGCAGCACACCCTTGTGCTTCACGACAAACTGCAATTGCCTGATTCCAATCACCCGTGGCTAAGGGTGCCGTCAGCATACTGAGTAAACCTGGTACATCACTAGTCTCAGCACGAAAATAGCAATACCGCTCAGCGATAATCGTCGCAACAAATAGCGAGCAAAACGCAAGCGGCACCATTACTAGTCCGCCTTTCTGAAACAGGGAGAAGGCTTGATGAATAAAGTCCATTATGTAAAAAACCACCTTTCTTGGATAAACGAAGTGCGCTAACCGCAGAGTGACGGAGTAGACTGGTACGTAACCGCAGAGTACGAAGAGTTCGCGGAGGGCACGCAGAGGGCTTATTATTCCGCTTTGCACCAACGTACTCCTACTATAAATTAAAAATCCCAGCCGCAGGCCGGGATGTAAAATTGCGCAATAAACGCATAAATCCCCTACCCATCGCTCGTGGGCGTAGCGGCGATATATAGTCAGGCAGTTCTCCTGGCTCTGGTTCATAGCTCGCCCAGCCTTCCCAGGATATTCTCCCAGTGGCATGATTGGGTTTGCTCCCCATTACAGTGGCGGGACCGCGCCGGATTCTCACCGGTCTTCCCTATTAAGCCTTTTCAGGCGCCTGTCTAGCTCATATTCAGTTAGTGTGCCATCAATTACCTTTTAGATTATCAGAACTTCAGTCGAAAGTCAAGACTTGTCAAAATGCATAGATTTCTCCTCACCGGTTATACTAAGGATTGCTTTTAGTAAATTTGTAGGGGGTTAAAAACCATGGAAAAAGAGCGTTTCTCCAGCCTCACCGCCGAACAAGTGAATACCATCCAAACCTTTGAGAAAGAATTTCAAACCAAATACGGACAATCTGTTTATTTGTTGGCGTTTAACCAGCAGAACCAAAAATCTCGGTAGCGGGGCGTCGGCAACTCCAAAAGAGAAGATCGCCACGCTTCACTCGCGTTGACAACCCATTACGTATCATCGCGAGCGAAGCACGGCGATCTTCTTCAGTTAGCTCTGTATAGTCTATGGCGTCCTTGCGGGGACGCCTCAGGGCGTTGATAAAGGCCCATCTACGTTGTTGGCCCCGCGAACCCATTGCTAGCGTACCCTTTCGTACGCGTCACTGCTGGGCCCGCGGGGCCGCCTAGTATCTGGACCTTTCTGAACGCCCTGCAAAATAGGTTTGTCAACAGTCTATGGCGTCCCTGCGGGGACGCCTTTCTCCTATCTTAGCGCCTTCCGCTGTAAATTTGTATTCACAACCAGTTCTTCCCGTGACGCCACAATAAATTCGTGCACCAGATACTCTGGCTCCACAAGCTCGAGTATCTGCTTGGCGGCGGAATCGCTAAACGGCCTATGCTGATCAATCTGCATAATATGAGCCATTGACGCCGCAAGGTCAACAGGCGGCGCGGTCTGGCAGCGGCTTTGCTTAACATACGCGCCTGAAAGCGACTGGTGCAGGTGAATTCCCTGGATCGAGTTGCTCAGTGTGCCCAGCTTACCTAGTACACTAAGGATATACTCTACGCCCTGCCGCTCGTCTTGCAATTCGGGATTGGTATTCATCAAGTGACCGGTGTCTAGCATGATACCAACCTTCGGATGGCGAATCCGGCTAAGCAGGCGATCAACAAGCCGTGGTTCGAGCAGTGTCAGACCAGGCCACCATAAGTTTTCAAACAGTATCGTCATGTCAGGCGGTATATCGCCAACGATAGAGTTGACCATTTCGATGGTCGCATCCACCACAGCCAGACTGTCGGCGCGAAAGCGCCAGGTATAGATTTCATCCAGTTCATTATGACTGACATGAAACACGATATATTTGGCTGCTGCCGCTTTAGCTTGGCTGATATCCCTGCGGTAGCAAGCTAGCATATGCTCAGGCTCTGTGCCACCGAAATAGGCCAGAATGTTCTCTTTGCTGCCAAATTGGCGCTCTAATGCCTGCTGATTACCGTGCCAGAAGTCCAGCCAGGTGGGCCAGAAGTTGAGATGCACACCATGAATAGAGGAAGCGGGGAAAACCGCCGCATCCCAGGGATCGCAAAATAATGCCTCGATGCCATCTACATCCAGCTGGGCTAACAGGCTTTTCAAGCCAGCGGAACTATTATCAATCATATCCCGATTGGTATAATAATTAGCGAAGTTAATGAGTTCTACCATTGATTGACTTATCCTTTCTCACAACCAATTGTGACAGGCGTGAGCCAATCACTTCCATGCTTCATTATAAGCAAAACCGTTGGCACAGTCTATAAAAAAAGCCGTGGATGCTGTCTTTTGGAAAGGATGGAGTACTATAGCATAAACGCCACAAACGGCACTAGCGCCACCATGGCGACTAACATTCTTTATAGAAAGAAGACTGCCCTTAGCCTGGCATTAGCCTTAGCGGAGTTTAAGGTGTACCGTCGGTCGAGCGCTTAGGCCATCCATGGCCCGCTCGACACTAGACACGTCCTGTGTCGTCGGAGCGGGCTAATGCAGGCTAAGGGCTCGCCGCTAAATAGCTAAAGCCTTAGGGCACAAGCCCCTTACCGCTTCAGAAATTTGTAAATTCTGTACCCTATAAGAAAAACCCTCGTTGTTATGGCCTCACAATTTAAGCGTTCCCTTCGCGTAGGCGCACAGCGCCTTTTGCGTTTTCACGGCCAATCTTCTCGCCCTTATTCTATTTATCTTTTCGCACTAAGAAATCAAACATATTGCTCAAATCAGTAACAGTTTCAACGCATCCTACCAAAGCAAGCAGCTTGTCAACGTCACCATCACTGTATACGCTTACAGCTAACGAACGGAATTTCTCTTCAGACTCGGCATAACTGACTGGGTTCTGGGGATCGCCTTTCGGATACTCAATAAACTGCAGATACTTTTTCCCGTCAACAGTCTCGACGCTAACTAAAACCGACCACTTATCCGGATTACGCTTATATTCTGCGTCAAGCTCAGGGTCAATATCAACCTGAACAAGTTGCATCATGCGCCGGGTCTCGGCATCCTGAATCTTTTCCTGACAGAACTCCTCAATCCCCACCTTGCCATAGCGAAGAGCAGCAACTACACAATACTGAATGCTAAATTTGCTGCCATAGGCGTTCTGCGGGTACGGATTATTGACCAAGTTATCAGCAACCGAATTGGTCTTGATGTTGATGGCTTTGACTTGGGTCGGCTCAATGCCGTGCTTGCTGCGCAATACCTGCGCCGCGTTGTTTGCAGCGTGGCAATGCTTGCAGCAAGCATACGGCTTAAACGAGTTTTCATCAATTTTATACGTACCGCCGCCTAGCCCATCGGTCAGTTTGTTTAGCTTAGCCGCCGGAGTCATGGCCAGGCAGAACCCCTTCTCGCCTTCTAAAATGCGGCTAGCGCTGGTAAAGCCTTCTTTCGCCAGGACTGCGGCTAAAATACCATTAAAGGCCGCTTTGCCGGCGTGGAGCGTTTTACTCATAGCGCCTTCCTGCAGAAACTCCCAGAGTCCGGCTGCCTGGGTACCGGCTGTCCCTAAACAATGCGCTGCCTGTTCCGCATTCAGCTCAAGCAATTTTGCAGCCGCGGCTGCGGCGCCGAAGGTACCGGCTGTGCCAGTGGTATGCCAGAAGAAGTAGGCTTCAGGATTGACAGCCTCGCCTACTCTGGCGCCGACCTCATATCCAGCGACAACAGCCGTGATGAGCTGTTGGCCGCTAGCGCCGATTTGCTCGGCAACTGCCAAGGCGGCAGGAACGACTACCGTACCCAGGTGAATAATCGAGGCGTTGTGCAAGTCGTCAAAATCCAGCGAATGATTGAAGGCGCCATTAGCTAGAGCAGCATTCAGCGCTGTCGTCCGGAACGGCTTTGCAGATAACACAGTTGCTTGTGACTTGCCGCCTTGCGAACCAACAACCTTCTCTATAATCTGGCCCGGTGCTTCGATGGAGCCTCGGATCGTACAACCAATAGCGTCGAGGATACATTGTTTGGCCATCTGCCGGGTGGATGCAGACAGCATCTCATAGTTAAGATTAGCAATAAAGCTGGCTAATGCTTTGGTTTCCATAATACACTTCCTTCATCCTGAAGTTTTTGCAGGGAATTGTCAAGGCTTGAAGCTGAGAGACGTTTTCCACAGAGTAAACGGAGGATACACAGAGGACACAGAGAATTACGATCACATTCGGCGCCTCTGCGGAATCGTGCTCCGTACTTTTCAAGGATCGTAGAACTATTAATTACTCACCTACAGCAGTTTGGATAAATTCAATAACCCGCCGTGTGTTAGTACCAGGGGTGAATATTTCCCTAATTCCAGTTGCCTTCAATGCACAAATATCCGATTCTGGTATCACCCCGCCGCCGATAACGATAACATCTTTCATGCCTTTTTCACTGATCAATTCCATGACCCGTGGGAAAAGATAAGTGTGAGCGCCTGACAGCACACTGAGAGCGATAACATTGACATCTTCTTGCAGGGCGGTCTCAACGATTTGTTCCGGTGTTTGCCGCAGGCCAGTATAAATCACTTCCATACCAGCGTCCCGTAGTGCCCGGCTAATTACTTTTGCACCACGATCATGGCCATCAAGGCCTGGTTTAGCAACTAAAACGCGTATTCGTTTCATCATATTCCCTCTCTATACTTCCAGATTTGCTTTGTACTCACCAAAGACCTCACGCAGCACGCCGCAGATTTCGCCTAGCGTCGCATAGGTCTTAACCGCGTCAATCAAATATGGCATCAGATTTTCTGTCCCATTCGCGGCTTGCCGTAAAGCAGCAAGTGTTTTGGCGACTCGGTCATTGTCGCGTTTTGCTTTGAGTTCGCTCAGTCGCTGGCGCTGTTTTTCACCAGCGACTGGATCAACTTTCAGGTAGTCGCCGCTTTGTACTTCATCATCATTAACAAATTTATTAACCCCGACGACAATCCGTTCGTTATTTTCAATTTCTCGCTGGTAGGCATAGGCGCATACGGACATTTCCGCCTGCATATAGCCTTTTTCAATCGCAATCGCCGCGCCGCCGAGGGAGTCAATCTTAGCAATGTATTCCTTAGCCTGCTGTTCGATCCTATCGGTTAACTGTTCGACATAATACGAACCGGCTAGTGGGTCGACGGTCTTCGCCGCGCCGCTTTCATAGGCCAGCAGTTGTTGGGTGCGCAGTGCCAAGCGGGCTGAATCTTCGGTCGGCAGACTGATCGCCTCGTCTTTGGCGCAAGTGGCTAACGATTGCGTGCCGCCCAAGATCGCTGCTAGTGCCTGCCAGGTTATCCGGGCAATGTTGTTGTCTGGCTGTTGTGCTGTCAGTACGCTGCCTGCCGTATGGACGTGGAATCTGAGCATTTGCGATTTTGGCTTAGTCGCGCCGTAACGTTCTTTCATGATGCCGGCCCATAACCGGCGGGCGGCACGGAACTTCGCCACTTCCTCAAACAGGTCTAGATCGGCGGTGAAAATCCAGGAGATGTTCGGCGCAAAGTCATCAATATTGAGGCCGACTTTAAGGGCGGCGTCAATATAGGCGATCGCGTTGGCAAAGGCGAAGGCAACTTCTTGAACAGCTGTTGCGCCAGCCTCACGGATGTGATAGGCACCGACGCTGATCACATTCCATTTGGGAATGTTTTGTGAGCAATAGGCAAAAGTATCGGTAATCAAGCGCATCGAAGGCTGAGGCGGGAAGATGTAGGTGCCGCGGGCGATATACTCCTTGAGGATGTCATTTTGGATGGTGCCGCTGAGAGCTTCCGGCTTAGCGCCTTGCTTTTCACCGACAGCGACATACATGGCTAACAGGACAGCGGCAGGACCATTAATCGTCATCGAGGTGCTAACCTTCTCGATGGAAATTCCATCAAACAAGGCTTCCATATCTGCTAACGAATCGATAGCTACACCGACTTTGCCGACTTCACCCTGGGCTAGCGGATGGTCAGAGTCATAGCCGATTTGCGTTGGCAAATCAAACGCTACCGACAGGCCTGTTTGTCCTTGAGCCAGCAAATATTTGTAACGCTGATTGGATTCCTCGGCCGAAGCCATTCCGGAGTATTGGCGCATGGTCCATAGCTTGGTGCGGTACATGCCTTGCTGGATGCCGCGCGTAAAAGGGAATTCGCCAGGGAGACCAACCTCAGCGAGATAGTCACTTTTGGCGTTGTCAAGCGGGGTATACAGGCTTTTTACGGCAAACTTCTGGCGTTCCGGAAACTTAGCCAGGCTTTTGTCCAGCTTATCTTGCCATGTTTTTTGGGATTGCTCGATCTCGGTAAGTTTTTTCTCATTAAACATATTGCTATATCCCCCTGTCATATTTTCATTGTTCCTTGATGAATAAAGTTCGAATGAAAACTCAGCGCTCTGTCCATATCGTGCGGGGTATGACCCCCGTATTTTCTCTCTGCTGACGCAAAATAATCTAACAGTAACGGGCGGTAGTCCGGATGGGCGCAGTTATTGATGATCAGCCTGGCTCGTTCTCGAGGACATAAGCCGCGTACATCAGCGACTCCCCACTCGGTGATAAACACCATTGCATCATGCTCAGTATGATCAGCATGGCTTACCATCGGCACGATACGGGAAATAGCTCCCCCTTTGGCGATAGACTCAGTGGTAAAAATCGTCATATAGCCATTGCGCATGTAGTCTCCCGATCCGCCGATGCCGTTCATCATGTGCGTTCCAATGACATGGGTGGAATTCGCATGTCCGTAAATGTCAAACTCCATAGGAGTATTGAGGGCGATAACGCCCAACCGCCGAATCACTTCCGGGTGGTTGCTGATATCAAGCGGCCGTAACACAATAGATTGGCGATAGAGTTTCGGATCACTGCGGAATTTTTTCATCACCGATGGCGACGGCGTGAACGCGCAGCCGGAGGCGCAGGTCACTTTACCGGCTTCAATCAGATTAAATACGGAGTCTTGCAGTATTTCCGAATACATCTCTAGATTTTCCCACTTCGATTTGGCAAGTCCGGCTAAAACGGCATTCGCAATACTACCAACGCCTGACTGGATCGGCAGCATCTCGGCGGGAATGCGTCCCGCTTTTTGCTCATACTCTAAAAACTCAATTAAGTTACCGGCGATCTTCTCACTCAATTCGTCCGGCTGGACTAAGTCGCGCACTTTATCCGGAATATCGGACTCGACGATACAGGTAATCC
The DNA here is from genome assembly GCF_001611555.1 of Anaerosporomusa subterranea. Lineage (NCBI taxonomy): Bacteria > Bacillati > Bacillota > Negativicutes > Acetonemataceae > Anaerosporomusa > Anaerosporomusa subterranea. Next base: position 368,503 of record NZ_LSGP01000017.1, on the reverse strand, counting down.
GGTCAACGCCGCATTTAACATACGGTCCGCCAATCCGGTCACACGCATTGTAAATCGGAATCTCACGCCGATGCTGCGGTTTAGGCAAGACATAGATATCGTGCATGCCTTCGAGCTCTAACGGCTGAGCGATGTTGACTTCGACAATGATCTTTTCCGCGTGTTTGACGAACATCGGGGTGTTGCCCACTCCCGGTCCGAGAATGAGATCACCCTCTGGCGTAATCGCAACCGCTTCCACAATAGCCATGTCCAACTTGCCTAGAAAGCCGTAATCGATCTGCTGCGCCAAATGACTAAGGTGAACGTCTGTGTAGCAGATCTCACCTTGATTAATGCCATTACGCATGTGTCTATTAGACGCGGCGTAATACGGTGCACGTCGAGATACCGCTCCTACTGATGCCAATTCTTCCTCAATTTCTGGTCCCACCGACGCTCCTGACCAAATCGCAATCCGGCATTTCTTACCCGCTTTGACAGCACGGGCAAGCGCCATGGTTACAGCCTTGGGGTAGCCGGAAGGGGTAAACCCACTGACCCCGACTGTCATACCGTCTTGAATCAGTTCTGCCGCCTTATCCGCTGTTACGATCTTGTCGAACAGGCGCGGATGCCGTAATCTCTCACTAGTAAGCACCATAAATCCTCCCTTCTGTCAGTTGATACTATTAATTGCATAAACTGTGCCAAACTTCATTTCCAGGGCGTTGATAAAGCCCCACCTACGTTGTTGACCTCACGAACCCATTGCTAGCGTACCCTCTAGTACGCATCGCTGCTGGGTTCGCAAGGCCGCCTAGTATCTGGGACCTTCTGAACACCATGAAAATGAGGCTTCTCAATAGTCTAAGAAGCTGATTTTTTCGTTGCCGCAAAAACAAAAAGCCCGGCTGATCGTTCAATAATGAACGCTCAGCCGGGCTTTTTCCGTCAACTCCAGGTTAATACCGCTATTATGCTATGTGTTCGTTTTCGCAACGCCGTTCGATTCCGCAACGGCATTGCTGTCTAGTTTATACTTTTTCAGTATTCTCCACAGAGTGGTGCGATTGATTCCCAGTCGTCTTGCCGCTTCTGCTTTATTATCATTGCATAGCGCCAAAGCTCTCACCACAAGCTCTCTTTCCGTTCGATTCATCTGTTCAGCATACAGAGAAAGCTCTTGCTCTGTCGCAGAGCTATATGATCTGATGCGCGCTGGCAAGCACTCCGGCGTGATGGACCGGGAATTGACGTCAACAATATTAAACGCATATTCCAGGCAATTCTGAAGTTCCCGGACATTACCCGGCCATGAGTATAACGACAATGCCTGCATTGCCGCTGGAGTGATTTCTTGTACACTTTTTCCAATCATGTTGGAAAACTTTTTGAGAAAAAAGTCGGTTAACGCAATCAGATCATCACGTCGTTCACGCAGTGGCGGGATGATAATTTCGAATACATTGAGCCGGAAAAATAAATCTGCTCTAAACCTACCTGCTTTAATCAATTCATGCAACAACTTATTAGTTGAAGCGATAATCCGGACATCCACCTTTAACGGCTTAGAATGACCAACCCTAGTGACCTCGCGCTCTTGAAGCACACGTAGCAGCTTCACCTGCAAATCAAACGGCATTTCGCTCACTTCATCAAGAAATAGCGTACCACCGTTCGCTTGTTCAAAAGCACCCGCTTGACCGGACTTTCTGGCGCCGGTAAAAGCCCCCTCCGCGTAACCGAATAAGGTGCTTTCAACCAGATCGGCGGGTAAGGCACCACAGTTTATCGCCACAAACGGCTGATTGTAACGGCTGCTCAGATTGTGAATCGCCTGCGCGAACAGTTCCTTGCCAGTGCCGGTTTCGCCGGTAAGCAGAACCGTAGACGGCGACTTGGCAACTTCACTGGCCATTTTCTTTGCTTTGCTGATCAGCGGACTTTCGCCAACGATGTCTTCGATATGGTAGTGGGCATAACGGTACTGACGGGCATTATCGAGTAAGCGTTGGCGTTGATTCGCCGCATAGGTATTATTAAATGCCAATCCATAGTCCGGTGTCAGCGGAATTCTCACCGCTGTTGCTCCCGGTCGCAACGTGGACGGCCCGAGACTCGGTCTAAGCTCCTGCATGACACGCTGCGATAGATGAGTAAACACACCTTCCGCTCCTGGGTTTTGTTTTCCATCTGGTTCGACTGCCCGAAACCGAATGCCATGATGATCAAAAAGTACTGCCGTTCCGCCTGCTACTTGGGCAATGAATGGCAACGAATCTTCAACAATTTGCTGGTATTTCAGTTTATCTTCCACACGTTGACGGTTATCCAACACCAATACCCATGCACCCAAAACAATCGTGACTAGCGAGATGCCGCTATCTGTTATCGTTTTGACCGTCTCCTGGCTAGCAACTGTATCAGCTACACACCGTGAGATTAAATGAGCTGGCACAGCTTGGCTCGCCGCCGTGGCTGGAAAAGCGTCAATAATTTGCCCTTGCCTGTCGCAAAGATAGGCTGCCCCGCCGCAAAAATCTGCAAGCGAAGCTAAGGCAGCCTGTCCAACCGGATTTCTCATACGACCTCCCGCAATCAACGGATAACGTCCACTCCCATAAACGGTCTTAGCACTTCCGGCACTACCACTGAACCGTCAGGTTGCTGGTAGTTCTCAAGGATCGCCGAAAACGCCCGACCGATAGCAACGCCAGAGCCATTAAGAGTGTGGGCATACTCAGGCTTGGCCTTGGTGTCGCGTCGGAAGCGGATGTCAGCGCGGCGCGCTTGGAAGTCGACACAGTTTGAACAAGATGAAATTTCCCGGTAGGCATCAAAACTAGGCAGCCAAACCTCGATATCATAGGTCTTTGCAGAGGAGAATCCCATATCACCGGTACATAAGAGAATAGTCCGGTAGGGAAGTCCGAGGAGCTGGAGCACACGTTCAGCGTTGGCAGTCATCTTCTCCAACTCATCAAATGATGTTTCCGGCTGGCTGAATTTGACGAGCTCAACCTTATTGAACTGATGTTGACGGATCAAGCCACGAGTATCGCGTCCAGCAGACCCTGCCTCCGCCCGGAAGCAAGCGCTATAGGCACTGTAGTAAATCGGCAAACTAGCACCGTCGAGGATTTCCTGACGATGCAGATTGGTCACAGGCACTTCGGCGGTGGGAATGAGATAATAATCCAGACCTTCAAGCTTAAACATATCTTCCGCGAACTTCGGCAGTTGGCCAGTGCCGGTCATCGTCTCGCGGTTAGCAATATAGGGTGGCAGAATCTCCGTGTAACCATGTTCCCGGGTATGTACATCAAGAAAGAAGTTAATTAGCGCGCGCTCCAGCCGTGCGCCCAACCCTTTGTAGAACGTAAATCGGGCACCGGTCACCTTGGCTGCCCGCTCAAAATCGAGGATGCCGAGTTTCTCGCCAATTTCCCAGTGAGGCAGTGGCTGAAAATCAAAGTTTCTTGGCGTGCCCCAGCGGCGCATCTCTACATTGTCATGTTCATCTTTGCCGACTGGTACGCTCTCGTCCGGCAGATTAGGCAAAGTCATCAGAATTGAGGAAAGCTGCTCTTCCACTTCTTTTAACCTAGCGTCAAGGGCGCTGATTTTGTCGCCTACACCGCGCATCTCGGCGATTTTGGCGTCAGCGTTTTCTCCAGCCTTTTTCATGCGGCTGATTTCCTGTGTCACAGTATTGCGCAGGCTCTTCAAACCTTCCACTTCCATGAGCAGATCACGGCGTTCTTTCTCCAGAGACAGAAACGCATCCAAACTGATTGAGCCGCCGCGATTTTTCAGCGCTGTCTGTACCTTTTCGGTATTATCACGGACAAATTTTAAATCAAGCATGTTGAACCCTCCTAAATATTAAAATCCCGTCCCTATGTCTAGGGACGGGATTGACTCCCGTGGTGCCACCCAGTTTGATCGTAAAGAACGATCCGCTTTAGGCGCGTAACGTGCGCTGCCGTACGGGTCCGCCGTCCGCTCCCAGGGTGGATCAACCGCCTGCTGCCACCGACTCACACCAACCGCCGGTTCTCTGAGACAGACTAGTAACGGTATTGCCCCTTCATCGCGTTTCTCTGTCTAGTACCGCGTCAACTCTAAAACTGTAGGATAGTGGCGTGGCGTTTTTTTGCTAGGCAAGGCGGAGGAATGAGGCATACCGTCAGTATGCCGATTGACGACAACACAGCATAGCGAAAAAATGACCGTCAATATTCACAGGATTAGGGTTGATTCGGTACTATTGTAATCGAATTTATTGTAACGTATTCCGTGCAAAATGTAAAGATTGGTAATGGCGTTGTATAAACCACGGATTGGTCTTTTGGAGAGGACTGAATACGTTAACCGCAGAGTACGCGGGGGGCACCCGCAAAGGGACCGGTCTATTTATGAAAGCTCCCGTTCCTTAGTGATAAATCCGAGAAAATCGGAAATTAGTCGTGCGGCGAGATAACAGGTCGTGCCACTGAGATCGTCATATTGAGGCGCTACTTCAACCAAATCAAAGCCAACAATTGTTCCCAGCCTAGCCACTCCCTCTAACAGCTCTACCATCTCATCATAATACAGCCCGCCGTGCATGGGCGAACCGGTACCGGCGGCAATAGAGCAATCCATAACATCGATATCAATGCTAACAAAATAGCGTTCACCCCGGGGAAGCCGCGCCAGCGTCTCTGCAATGCCGATTTTGCGGATTTGCTTAGGCGACAGAATGAGATCGCCATACGCGAGAGCGTCTGCAAAGTCTGACTTTTGACTGCTGCCAATGCCGTGAATGCCTAAATGAGCCATCTTGTCCACATGAGCCATCGCCGCCATGCACCGGCAGGGGCTTCCGTTACTATAACGCTGTCCACCACGAGTATAGCTCCAATCCAGGTGCGAATCGAAATGAATGACATGGAAGGGTCCCGCTATGTCAAGCCCTCTGGCAACCGGAATGGTAATAGAGTGGTCGCCGCCTAACACGACCGGCATAGCGCCCCGGCTGACAATCGTTCGGACGGCGGCTTCAATATTGGCAAAGCTTGCCTCTAAGTCACCAGGCACCAGATCGGCGTCACCGCAGTCAACGACACGCCACTGCTTAGTGCTTAGATAGAAATCGTCCCGTTCAGGATCGTAGGACCCCTCCGGGCTGTAACTGAACCGCGTAGACTGCAGGCGGATTCCCCTGGGGCCTAAACGCGCCCCCGATCTTCCTTGTATGGAAATATCACAGGGAGCGCCGATAACCGCAATGTCAGCGATAAGATCATCCAGGTTAGTGCAAATAGCAGTTTTCGCAAACGATGCAATTCCCGTAGAAGCCAAATTTACAGGCTCCCTTAGGCTGAAGTTAGACATGTTATATCCTCCTGATACGGTACTAGACGCCAATCGCTATTTAAAACAGCATATCCGCGCGAATGACGTGAACGGTTTTATCTTCAAAGTTGTTTATTTCTAAAGTGATCGCTTCATCTTGCTGTTCCCCGGTTAGAAGCAGCGCGTCGCCTTCATGCAATTCATAGCTGTTTTCTTGATTAACAACCAGCTGGACACTGCCATCCACACAGTAAAACGCGGATGAAAATTGGCTGCAATCCCTGCTGCTCAGTACGGCTGTCTCGATTCTCGTTTTTTCCACCAGAGCAATCGCGGATAATTCTCCCTTGCAATTATCCGCCAGCATCAAATTGAAATCGCTCACCTTGCCAATGCTTTTCGTTGTCCAATCGCCATAAAACCGGTCTTGCGCAAAAGGCTTTAAAGAGATGCTGTGATGGCCTTGGTGCTTAAGGGTAACCTCTCCGTCCGTCACCATCAGTACTCTATGGATGCCGGGAAGCGGAGTGAACGTAGATTCCGCCAATTCTACTTTTGCCGAACTCAGCCGCCAGGTAAAATTACGCTTTCCGTATTCAGCATGCTGTGGATGGATGGCAATTTGGCTAGTACTGCCCCCGGACCAATTAGTTGTATCACGCTCGGCGCTTTTGATCAGTTGTGTTGAATAGGCCAATGGCTTTGCCTCCCTTCATTGTCTAGCCAACGCACTTGGATGGCCTTATTTACAGGCGTTGAATTTTTCAGCTACAGTCTGCAATCGGTTCAGAATATCATCTTCCCTGATACTGACAAGCTTGCTGCTCTGCACTTGCTCTATCCCATTCACGACAACCCGGTCAATAGCATTCGGCTGCATCGAGTATACGATATTCGGCAGAAGCTGTTCGTTTACCGAAAACAGCGGTTGAACGGACAGATCGCTCGTATCGACTCCCACAAAATCAGCATAATAGCCGGGTTCGATCTTTCCAACCGGTATACCCAAAAGCTCTTCGCCATTCGCTGTGCCCATGGAGAATACCTGCTTTGCAGATATGGCAGTGGCGTTTAACAGGGAAACCTTCTGCAACAAGGCTGTCATGCGCATTTCCTCAAATATGCTGATCCGGTTATTGCTGCAGGCGCCGTCTGTGCCTAAGCCAACAACAACGCCCGCTTTCATCAAATCGATCACTTTTGTTACACCATCAGCTAAAAACATATTGCTAGAGGGGCAATAGGCCAACTTAGCGCTTTTTTTACCCATTAACTGAATCTCGCCAGCCTTGAGCCAAACGGCATGGATCGCCACCATGTTCTCATCCAGCACGCCAATTTTATGCAGCAGTTCAATCGGGGTCAGGCCATGCGATTGCATGGTTTCTTCGACTTCAAAGGGTTCTTCCGCGACATGGATATGCATTCTTGTACCAAGCTCTAAGGCTAGCTTATGCCCCGCTTTCACCATCTCTAACGAAGCGGCATGCAGGCTATGCGGAGCCGGAATAATTTTGACCATCGGATTTTGATCATATTTAACAGCTAGCTGCCTGGTATTGGCTACCGCTTGCTCGATTGTTTCCCGATAACCGCCAGGGGCTCCCGCCCAATCATACATGGTCCTAGCCAGGACAAGCCGAATGCCCGTATCTTTGGCGGCTTGAATAATCGCTTCGTCACTAGCAATGCCTTGATTATGCAGATAGAAAAAGTCGCAAACGGTTGTGACGCCGTAGCGCATCATCTCGCCGAAGGCGAATAACGCTCCGGTATAAATATCCTGCTCGCTCAGTAGCGGTGAGTAGCGATAAAGCGCCTGGTCACGCCACTCTAAAAAGGGGCGGTCGACTACCAGTCCGCGGAGCAGGCTCTGAAAAGAATGATTATGCGAGTTAACAGTCCCAGGCAGCATGGCAAGCCCAGTCCAATCAATTATTTCGGCATCGGGTTGTCTGCTCGTCAGTTCCTGGATCCCGCCAACTTCTGTGATCATCCCCGCTTCGACGAGTACGCCTGCATTGGCGACGAATTGATCGCTCTGCAGCAAATAGGAGGGTTTATAAATACGCTTCATTCTGCATCAAGCTCCTTGTCCAGCCGTAAAATGGTGTTCAACAAGACATTGCCCGCTTTTTCGATGTCTTGCAGCCGGCTGTTTTCTTCCGGGCAATGACTCTTACCGTTAATGCTTCGTACAAATAGCATTCCGCTTCTTGTTATGCTGGCCAGATGAGTGGCATCATGCCCCGCCATGCTGGCTAGTGTGACGCAGGGCTCCGCCATCAGCTCGATTTCTCTTACCATGGCAGCCATAATCGTATCATCCAAGGCGACAGAGTCTTGATTTAACAGCACGCTCCGCTGGATGCTTACACCCCGGGCTGTTTCAATCTCTTCAACACACTTGGCTAAATCGGCAAGAATCGCGGATAACACAGCCTGATCAGGAGTACGAATCTCCATCGTCAACGAGGCCTCGCCAGGTATAATATTAACCGAGTTAGGAAATAGCTCCATCTGCCCGATGGTACCGACCACGTCGTCTCGATTGACTGCTTTAAGTACTTTTTCAAAAGCGAGACAAAACTCGGACGTCGTCAATAAGGCATCGTGCCGGTCATTCATCAGCGTAGTCCCCGCGTGATTGGCTTCACCGCAAACATGAACAGTTTCCCGGTAGATACCGGTTATATGGGATACTACAGCCAGGGGGATCTCCCGGCTATCCAATCGTTTGCCCTGCTCAATATGGCATTCAATAAAGGCGCTCAATTGGCCAGGCTGCAGTCTGGCTGCCGTCAGATTGGTTATCGAGCCGCCTGCTTTTGCCAGCGCATCCGCTAAGCTGATGTGATGAACAGTATCTTCTATCTGCAGCAGCTTGTCAGGGTCTAACTTTCCCGTTGCGAGTCGGCTGCCAAGTGTCGATAGATTAAATGGATTCGGTTCTTCGGCGGTAAACGAGACCATCGCCGCTGGATGCCGCAGGGGATAGTTCGTTTCCTTTACTACCTGAAGCACTTCTATGGCTAAAATAACGCCTAAGGCGCCGTCATACATGCCGCCGTTCAGCACCGTGTCGTGATGGGAGCCTACGGCGATTGGCGGCAAAGGGGAGTGTTCATTGACTCCGGCCCATATGTTAGCAGCCGGGTCAATCGATACGGCTGCGCCAATTTCGTTTTTCAACACTGCGATAACATGCGCTCTGGCTGCCAAATCGGCGGCGCTGCCGAAACTGCGGTCAATACCGCCTTCGGCATTTTTGCCTATGGCAGCCAGAGCCTGCAGCCGCGCCTGAATTCTGTTTTTGTTGACTGAGAGTGAATCGGTCATCGTGATTGCCTCTTTTCTTGCCTGATGTAGCGTCAGCGCAGTCAGGCTAATTCTCCAGAACCTTGCTGAGAAATTCTTTGGTGCGGGGGTGGGTAGGATTGACGAATATTTTATCCGGTTTGTCTCGCTCAATAATGATTCCATTATCCAGCACGAGAACTTGATCAGCTGCATCTTTCGCAAACCGCATCTCGTGAGTGACAATGACCATCGTCATGCCTTCCTTGGCCAACTGCTTCATCACTTGCAGCACTTCGCCAACCATTTCAGGATCTAGGGCAGAGGTCGGTTCGTCAAACAGCATCACCTTCGGCTGCATCGCCAGAGCTCGGGCGATTGCGACCCGCTGCTTTTGCCCGCCGGACAAATTGTATGGCAGCACATGGGCTTTCTCCTCAAGGCCCACTTTCTTCAGCAGCTGCATGGCTAAGGCTTCCGCCTCGGCAGCGCTCATCCCTTTTAGCGACTGCGGCGCCATCGTGATATTTTGCAGAACCGTCTTGTGGGGAAACAGATTGAAGGATTGAAATACCATCCCGACGTCCTGCCTGGCTTGATTCAACTCTGACGCTGGGATTTCCACCGACTGACCCTTGATTAATTTTCGCCCCATCGGTTTCCCATCAATGGTGATCTCGCCATCACTATAGGTCTCCAGATAGTTAATACACCGCAGCAGCGTACTTTTCCCAGAGCCGGACGGGCCGATAATGACAAATACCTTGCCTTGTTCAATCGTAAGGTCAATGTTCTTTAACACATGATGCTGACCAAAGAACTTATTTAAGCAGGTAATATGGATCATTGCAATTCTCCTCCTGTACGAAACCGGGTTTCTAACGCCATTCCCACATAACCGATCAAATTGTTGAAGAGATAATAAAGAACAGCGATTGCGACTAAAAACTCCATGGTCCGGTAGGTATCGGCAATCAGGATATTTGCTTGCCGGAATAACTCGACAACGGTTATCGTTGACAGCAGGGAAGAATTTTTGGTTAGAGAGATGAATTCATTCGTCAAAGGTGCAAGCATACGCAAGAAGGCCTGTGGAATAATGATCTTTCGCATAGTTTGCGGATAAGAAAACCCTAAGGAGCGTCCCGCCTCCATCTGTCCGCGGTCAATCGATTGAATCGCTCCCCGGATAATTTGCGAGGAATAAGAACCACTATACATCCCCAGCGCAATAATGCCGGAAATCCAGGCAACCGTATCCACATGCAGTACAAGCGGAAGACCATAGTAAAGCATGAATAACTGAACCAGCAAGGGAGTCGCCCTAAACCACGATAGATAGGCTAGAGAAAAGGCTCGGTATATCGTTACGCTGGATAGTTGTCCGAAAGCAATAACCGTACCAATCAATAGGCTCAACGCAAAGCTTGATACAGAAAAGAAGATCGTAGATAGTAACCCATATAACAGAAAGTGAACATTCTGTCCAAGGAATATGACCGAAAAATCAAATGCCATAACAAATTCCTCCGTATGATCGGTAGGGGCAGAAGCATCTGCCCCCTTTTACTGTAGAAGAATTACTCGAACCACTTTTTAACGATTTGATCATAAGTACCATTATCTTTGACTTTTTTCAACGCCGCGTTTACCGCCTTCGCTAATTCTGCATCATCTTTGCGCAGGCCATAGCCATAGAATTCCTCGGTTAGTGTTTCTGGCAGCACCTTGACTGTTCCCTTTGCTTTAGCGTACGTCTTGGCAGCAGGCAAGCCGGTAACCACCGCGTCAACTTTGCCGGTTTCCAATTCCATGAACATATCATTATTGGTTTCTACCTTGACCAGGATAATATCTTTATACTTTTCTTCCAGATATTTAGCCGATTTCGTTCCGATTTGAACCGAAACTTTCTTACCCTTCAGATCATTAATTCCTTTGACCGCCGTATTGGAATTTTTAATCATAATAGACAGTCCGCCGGGAAAATAGGTGTCAGAGAAATTAATCGTCTGCTTGCGTTCATCAGTAATATACATGGCTGAAACAACCAAATCATATTTTTTTGCCAGCAAGCCGGGAATCAGGCCCTTAAATTCGGTATCTACATATTCAACCTTGTTTGCGCCCAATTCTTTAGCCACTGCTTCGATTAAATCAATATCAAAGCCTTCGTACTTTCCATTGTTCTTATACTCAAATGGCTTAAAGGTAGCGTCTGTGCCGACCGTAAGCACTTGATCCTTCTTAATCTTTGCCAGCACACTGTCACTTTTTGCCGTCGGCGCATTGCCGCCGGAACACCCTGCCAATAGAAACGTGAAGACCGCCACAGCCAATAAACTGATTAGCTTTTTCATTTGTACATCTTCCTCTCAAATTTAAATCATTGCTCAGTTTACTTATATATTGGACGAAACCTAGTACCTTGCGTCACTTAAAGTTTGAGATTAGATTGTGGAGATTTTTTTGTCTTGCGAGGCGGAGAAGCCGCGCAGATCGAGAATCTGTAAGGCGACGACAACGAAGCAGGACGAAAAAAGACCGCAATATAAGCCAAATTTTTAGGTGATGCAAGGTACTAGGGCTTCGCTATTTTAAACAAAAAGACGTTTAGACATAACCACATCGCTAGTGATTACATGTCAAACGCCTTTGTTTGCCAACAAAACATATATGCATTATTCGGTCGAATTAATTAGTGTCTGCTGTGCTTTTATAATAAATATTATTTAATGAATCCATGCTTTCAAATCGACTTAATCGCTGGTCCAGCCCATCTATTTCTTTTGCCACATCTCGCAGCAAAAGATTTAAAAACATCATTGGTGTACTATAAATATCGAAAATCGACGATATGGTAATGGGAACATGAATAATCGGATCCGCTAAATTAGCAATCGGAGAAATCATGCTGTCGGTAATAGCCGCAATCGAGAATCCCTCTGTCCGCAGCTCTTGCAGTTTATTGACTAACACGTTAGGATAGCGGGGAAAAGAGATGGCAAACACCAAGGTGGTTTTAGGATAACGCAGATTTAAGGTTTCCCACGAAGGATGTTCCGGCGTCACTTGAAAAACGCCATTTCTGATTTTATTTAACACGTAAAAGGTATAAGGCAGCAGGGTTGCCGACATTCTCGCAGATAACAGCACAATCTCTTCAGCCGATACGATTTTTTTGACAAGCTCGCTATAAGATGGCTGACACAATATGGCTTCGAGTTCATCAATATTCTTATGTTCCATCGTGAGGATGCTGCGAATTTTATGACTGCTTTGATTCTGAGAAATATATTGCAGCCGCTGCGGAACAGTAATTTCTTTACTAACGAACTTTTGCAAACTGCGTTGGAAATCATTGAAGCCGCGATAACCTAACGCGATGCAGAATCGTGAAACACTGCCTTGACTACTATCGATTTCGTTGGCTAACTCTCCAGCTGTCATAAAGATAATCCGTATGTAGTTTTTTTCAATATAATGCGCCAGCTTTTCATAGGTAGGTGAATCACTAGAGATGTCAATCATCCTTTGCAGCAGAGCATTTAGCTCCTTGCCATTGGTCTCCATAAAAGCAGTGCTCCTTTGACAAACAAATAATCGTTTCATTCATCACATTTCTATTAATGATGATATCATTAATTTTACGGTATAAAACAAAGACGTTCGGAGACCTGTTATAGTCTCTAAACGTCTTTGTTTCGTTTACTATACCATGCTCATTCTGGTTTGTCAACGGGATTTTGCAGTGAACATCACAAGAGCCGGTGGGTAGATGGAGCCTACGGAGGGACAGAGTACGCTAACCGCAGAGTACGCAGAGTATGAGGAGGGCACCCGCAGAGGAATACGGGATTTGTGTTAAAAATCACTGTTTCGATCCCTCTGTGTCCACTCTGCGACCTCTGTGTACTCTGTGGTTCGTCGCAGCTTATCCCCTGCTCTACTAGGCCAGTTCTTCCATTAGTCCGCTGATATCCGCACCCTCGAGCGGGCGGGAAGCCAGCGGTCCGTCTTTTAGCTGCGCCAGTGAGTCGGCAAACGTAGGACGCTCTTCACGCAGAAATACACCGACAGGGATCTCGTCTCCCCATAGCCCTGCCAGAGCCCGTGCCTGATCACGATTTTCCGGATCGTGGGTCTCGGCGATGCGGCGGACTCGCTGTTGATACCAGGCATAGGTATTGATGGCATTGAACGACACGCAGGGCTGCAGGATGTCAAGAACCGCAAAGCCGCGATGACTAATCGCCTGAGCCATCATATCAGCCAAATGGTTCATGTCACCCGTATAGGAGCGGGCGACAAAGCTAGCGCCAAGGCTGATCGCCATGTCAACAATGTTAACCGGACGCTCGACATTGCCGAGCGGCGGCGGCGTAAACTTAGTCAGCATGCCCGGTTCGCTTGTCGGCGAGGTCTGTCCCTTGGTCAGTCCATAGACCTGGTTGTTGTGAATGAAGTAGCTAATATCAAGGTTTCTTCTGGCGGTATGGACAAAGTGGCCCATGCCCAGACCCATGCCGTCGCCATCGCCGCCCTCGGCGATAACGGTCAGGCTATGATTGGCCAACTTGACGCCGGTCGCAACTGGCAAGCTGCGACCATGCAAGGTCTCGATGCGATAGCAGTTAACATATTGACCAATTTTACTGGAGCAGCCGATACCGTTGACGAGAACAGTTTGCTCAAGGTCGAGCTGCAGCGTGGCAAACGCCTTTTTCAACGAATTGAAAATACCGAAATTGCCGCAACCGGGGCACCAGGTAGGAACATACTGGAGATTGACATCACTCGCGCTCATGCCAGCACCTCCTTGATTTTCTCTAAAATAAGCGATGGCGTAAACGCCCGCGAATCGTATTTCAAATAGTTATCGTCGATATAGATACCGGTGTGCATGCGGATCAGCGCCCCTAGCTGCGCCGTTTTATTGCCCTCAAGCAACAGAGTATGTTTTGCCTTGCCGAGCACAGCCTCAACCGCTGCCGCCGGGAACGGCGACATATATAGCACCTGCAGTAGATTGACGCTCAAACCGGCAGCCTTGGCCAGTTCCATGGCCTCAAGCGCAGCGCCTTTGGTCGAGCCCCAAGCAACAAGCGTGAGGTCAGCTGTCTCCGGCCCATGAAGTTTGACAGCCGGAAGCTCTGCAAGAATATGTGGTTCCTTCGCAAACAGCTTATCCAGTGCTTTCACCGTAATTTCCGGTTCGGTTGCCGCATATTCGCGGTTGCCGGAACTATAAAAGCCGTCCTCGCCATGGGTATAGCTTGTCGCTATATGACGGCCACCGGCCATTCCCGGCACAGCGCGGACCGAGACGCCATCATCGGTGAACTCGTAGCGTTTATACGGCCGATTGGCTGCCAGCCAAGTCTCATCTGCCAACTTGCCGCGTTCAATGGTTAAACCATTTGTGTTAAAGAATGGATGAGTCACTGAAGAGTCGGCGAGATATTTATCAGTGAGAATAATCACTGGAATCTGGTACTTCTCAGCTAAGTTAAAGGCCCGGAAGGTCTCAACAAAGCACTCCTCGACATCGCCAACTGCGAGTACAATCCGGGGAAATTCGCCTTGCGAGGAATTAATCACAAACGCCAAGTCGGCCTGGGCTGTACGGGTCGGTTGTCCAGTGCTGGGACCACCGCGTTGCGCGTTAACCATGACAACAGGTACTTCGGCCAAACCGGCAAAGCCTAGCGCCTCTACCATTAGCGCGAAGCCGCCGCCGCTGGTGGAGCCAATCGCCCGCACACCGGCATAGCCAGCGCCGATCAACATATTCATCGCGGCAATTTCATCCTCTGCTTGTTTAAACACCAAGCCAAACTGAGGCCCATGATCAGCCAAATAGGTCAGCACACTGGATCCGGGGGTCATTGGATAGCCTGCTGCAAATTTGCAGCCTGCCTGAATTGCCCCCATCGAAATCGCATCATTGCCATTGATCAACATCTTTTGCGCTGGATTTGCGCCAACAGGTAATGGGAACGAGGCAACAACAGCTTGTTCAGCAGCAAGTTCAAACGCCGCACGCAACAATTCCCTGTTTTTCGCAAATACTTCCGGCTTAAACTCGCCTGCTAGGACAGTTTCGACCAATTCCAGCGGGAAACCGCTGATCGCACAAAACGCCCCCAGCATCGCGCTGTTGGACATGATTTTAGCGACATCGCCGCTGCCCTTTTGGATAAGAGGCAACAGATAAACCCGCACGTCTGACGGCAAACGGCTGCTTTCCACTTTAATCGCCGTGTCAACCAAAAGTGCAGCGCCAGGCTTTAAGCGGGAGTAATTTTGTTCAAGCCCCTCTTGCGATAAACCGGCAAAAAAGTCAAGCGACTCCTCATGCGCCTGCAGCGGTGAAGCGGCCAGGCGAACCAGGCAAGTATTCAGGCCACCTTTAATCAGAGACGGGTACTCGTTAACAACAAACGCCCACAATCCGTTACGACCAGCAGCCTTAGCCAGCGTTGAGCCTGCGCTCATTACCCCATAACCGGCCTCGCCAGCAAACAGGCAAGTAAAGTCCTTGTTCAAAAGACACCCCTCCTTGTTATTACAGAATAGAACCGATTGTACTTAATAACTCCTTTCTGCCTCACGAGGTAAAATCCTGTATCCTGATGCGCTAAAATTGCCGATAACATAGGAATTTTATCGTCTACAGTCGAATTACTGGAGCGAGGTGACTATTATGGCACAAAACCATTCCGCCCTAGAGCAATCCTTGCTTGCCTGCAACGCCTGCCCGCTACGAAAAAGCGCTATCGGACCAACATCATATAATGGTTCGCCACAATCACCCTTTATGTTTATCGGTGAAGGTCCGGGCGGCGTCGAGGATCAGTACGGTGTACCGCTGGTCGGCCCCTCCGGTCAACTGCTGGATAAAGCCCTGGCTAGCGTGAAAGCTACACGTGATCGCATATATACATCAAATATCATCAAATGCCGCCCACAGGGCAACCGCACACCAACACTCGATGAAGCTTGCTTTTGCGCCAACTTATGGCTGGACAAAGAGGTCGAGTCAGTAATGCCGAAAGTCATTGTCGCTCTCGGCAGTGTAGCGTTAAAATATCTAAAAAGTCCAGATGCCCGGATCACTCGTGACCGCGGCGTCTGGTTTAATACAAAATACGGTATAGAAGCCATTGCCACTTACCATCCGGCCTATTTGTTACGCTTGACAGGCAGCGAGCTAGTAAAAGCCAAATGGGATGTTTATTATGATCTTAAAGCAGCGGTCGAAAAGGTGACCGACCTTGCGCCGGATTACAAACTACAATCAGAACAACCACCAAATTTGCTAGCGCTGTTTAACAAGAGGCGGGAAGAGCGAGCGACCAATAACGCAATACGTCAAGCCTGACCTCAATGTGCTGCCTAATGCACAGTTTTCTTGGAGGCGAAGACGTATTGCAGAGCGCGAAGAATCGAAGAACGTAAAGGGAATTTATATTGAAAGTCCGCTTTTCGCCGCTTGCACGCTTCGCGGGCTTTGCGTTAACATGCCTTTAGGTTTTAAGGAAAAAGCTTCAGGGCGCAGTCTTATCTCAAACGTTGCTGCTTATAGCTCAAATAGCGCTGCCGTCCTGCTTCGAATAAGACGCGTTCTTCTTCGGTGATGATTGCTAGTGGCGGCGCATCCGCAGGCATTCCATTCCCGTCCAATGCTACCAGGGTAAAAAATGCAGTTAGCGCAACTTTGGTTGGTTGATCTTTTGTTATATTATCGACTAATACGGTGACAAGCACTTCCATCGAACTCTTGCCGACAAACGTCAATTGGGCATTGCAAATGACAAAGTCGCCAACATGAACAGGATGATGAAACACCAGCTGATCCACCCGTTTAGTGGCGACATTCGTCCGGGTATGCCTAAGTGCGACGATGGCAGCGGCATTGTCCATCAATTTCATAATTTCACCGCCATGAATATTGCCAGGCGGGTTCGCATGTTCCGGTTGCATCAAATTGCCGATACTGACTTTGGACTGTTCGACTGTTTTCGATTGTATAGCAAACACCTCTCGTATCTTCATTTTTATACCGGATGTTCTTCGCATTTTCCAGGTCTTAGACTTTTCTGCATGGAAGCGGTGACATTCGCACCTCCTGATTTCTGGATATATTCTCTCAAATCTTTTCTTCCTCCTGCCTCAGATACATGCAAGGTTTGACGAAAAAGGACCGTCCCCTAGTCATCGAATAAGCCTAGTTTCCAGACCGTTGAGAAATGTCCAGATGTTGTTACCTACGAGACTAGCAACTATCTGACGCAGGAAAACGGAGTAGCATCACTAGGCAGCCCGAGGAAGCGCGCGCAGGCTTTGTTACCTATGAGACTTGATGCTAGTTGAGAAAAGAGCATTATAGCATCAGTACGTTCGCAGGTACGGCAAGCGCGCTCCCGCAGGGCTAACAACGCAGATGGGCGTTTATCAACGGTCTGACCATGATTTGCGAATCGTGGTTTTTTTTTGCCCTATTGCTTCATACAATTGCTATATAGCCTTGTTTAGGGAGGTGTTCCTATTAACCGCCATGATACAATAGCCGCGGCGAAGATTGCCGCAGCCTATGTGGGTACGGTGATTGGCGCTGGATTTGCCTCCGGGCAAGAATTGTTACAGTTTTTTGCTTGCTATGGGGTTTGGGGCCTGTTGGGAGTTGTGGCGGCTGGCTGGGGTTTTGCCTATTTAGGCAGCCATGTATTAGATATAGGTTATCAATTAGGCGCTACAGGTTATTATCAGATTCTCTACCAAGTCTGCGGCAGAAGAATCGGGTCAGCGTTAGATGCTTGCACGGTAGTATTTTTATTTGGCGGTCTATGCATTATGCTGGCAGGCACAGGAGCGGTCGCCCAAGATTTCTTGGATCTGCCGTACCTTGCCGGTGTAGCCGCGATGGCGGTGTTGTTGCTGTATACTACAGCTCGCGGTGTCGACTGCATTGCGACTGTCAATCTACTGATTATGCCGTTACTGATACTAGCGACGCTGGGTGCGGGCATCTATTCTCTTTGGTACCATGGCAGTGCGGAATTTCTGCAAGAATTGCAGAATATTCCCCAACCGCCATTTAGTTGGCATTGGCTGGGAAGTAGTATGCAATACCTGTCGTATAATTTAGTGTTAGGTGCAACCATTTTAGCACCATTAGGCCGGATGACGGCAAAAAAAAGCGTACGCCGTGCGGGTGGTTGGTCCGGCGGCATACTGCTGGGATTACTATCATTTTGGATCACTGTTTTGCTGTTAACGCATTATGAGCAATTGGCTGTCAGCGAAGTGCCGATGTTGGAGCTCTCCCTTATCCAGCATCCCTGGAATTATTGGCTCTATGCGGGCGTTCTGCTAGGAGCGATGTACACAACTGCAATTGCCAGCCTGTATGGTACGGCTGAAAAGCTATCGCGCCAGTTCTATCTGCCATTGCAAACTGCGATACTGTTTATTCTTCCTGTGGCGTTACTGTTTAGCCAGTTCGGTTTTTCGCGGTTGATCAGCATCCTCTATCCGATCTTTGGTTTATTATCCTGCTGGTTTACGCTCCGGCTGCTTTGGCTTGGGAGTCGAGATAGCTAATGGCGCTGAGTACGGCGACTAGTCCCTCACCGGTAGCGCGTGAGATTTGCCAAGGCTTGCCGGTGCAATCGCCGGCAGCAAATACGCCAGGAATACTTGTCGCCATATCCCGATTGACTTTAATGACTTCGCCCTCGAGCTCGATCCCGGGCAGCAGGTTTTCCACCGGATCAGACTGACGCAAAATGAAAACCCCGCCGACGTTGATGTTTTCCTTGTCAGTCGCCAACGATATGGCGTTAGCCTCATTGCTTAAAGCACGCGGGCGCACAGTCTTGATCGCCAAGTTTGATCGCATCGCGCTAAACTCAGATTTATATTGTGGTAGATAGTAGACCTGACGACAGATTTCGGCTAAGTACTCAGCTTCGTGTTCACCTTCACGCGTATAAGAGATGACAGCTACATCCTGATCGCGGTAGAGCATACCGTCACAAGTGGCGCAATAGCTAACGCCTCGGCCAAGCAGGTCTTTCTCGCCTTCAAACAGCCCTGTGGCAACTACGCCAGTAGCGATAATTACAGCCTTGGCTTCATAGGTAGACTTCGAGGTCAAGATGGTAAACATGCCGTCACCAGGAAAGATATTGACAACCTTTTCCTTGACCAGTTCAGGACTATAGCTCAGTACGTGGTCAGCAAACTGCTTCATCAGTTCCTGACCTGACACAGCGGGTATGCCAAGATAATTGTTGATCGTATGGCCCTTTTGCAATTTTTCACTAAAGCCAAGATGCTCAAACAGCAGTATCTTCTTGTTGCGGATACGTCCGGTCAGAGCGGCTGAAAGACCAGCCGGGCCACCGCCGATAATGGCGATATCGTAGATAGTGTCAGACATTTGGTTCCGCCTCCTTAATTGAATTCTAGTCAACTATTCAGGGCGTTCAGAAAGGCCGAGATGTTGTTGCTGAGAATAGTGATGCCTAGGCCTTTATCAACGCCCGCGAGGGGTGAATTGGTTTGTACAACTATGTAATAACCCAGATAAGCCCCATCGCAGTACTGAAGGCTGCCTTCTGTACTGGCGTCTGTTTCGGCGGTCTATTAGGCATTTTGCTTGGTATCGCGGAAGGCGACATGATTGGAATATTTGGTGGTTTATTCCTCGGCTTTGCCAGCGGACTCGGCTTCGGCATAACCGGTCTTACCTGTGCGGTCATTTTCAATGCGCTGGTGCCACGAATCGGCGGTATTGCGGTGACACTTCAGTCTGCCGCAGCCCAAGATCAGAGTCAGTCCGAGCCTAAACAGCCAGAGCAGGGGGTAGCACCTTCGTCATAAGGTGTGGCATTGCAACTAGTATGCCTGTCCGCTATACAAATATGCTGACAGAGGAGTTAGTACTAATAATTCGGCTTTCGTTTGGAAAGTCCTTCCCAGTGCAGAAGAGGCATCTCTGTGCCTCCTCGTTTTTAGAAAGTTTAAAAAGCGCTAGGCGAAAATCGTTTCGCCTAGCGCTTTTGGTTTTTACGGAAATACTAAGTTATGAAACACACCCCGCCCCTTCGAACCACCCCTATCGAGAGGAGAATGTCAACCACGCCGTCTCAGTTCCGCGTTCCTAGGGCGTTCAGGTGCCTCCATATGCTAGGCAGCCCCGGTAAGCCAGCAGTGCCGCGTACGGACGGGTACGCAAACAATGGCTTACCGGGGCTAACAACGCAGATGGGGGCAGATCAACGCCCGATAAGATGTACCACCATGGCGTCGCGAAGCTTCGGCTCAAACCACGTCGACTTCGGCGGCATGATTTCATTGGCGTCGGCAATAGCCATCAGGTCTTCAATAGCAGTGGGGTAGAGGGAAAACGCTGCCGCGAAGCGCCCACTATCAACTAACTTCTCAAGTTCTGCCATACCACGAATGCCGCCAACAAAACCGATGCGCTTATCGGTCCGCACATCTTGGATATCGAGGATCGGCGCTAACAGACTATCTTGCAGAATACTGACATCGAGTCGTCCTGTCAGGCTATCCGTCGGAACAGCCTCAGGCCGTGCGGTCAGTTTATACCAACGGCCGGCTAGATATAGGCCGAAGGTTTGCGGCTGGCTAGGCTTCATCGCACCGTCTTCCCAGACGGTTACTAAAAACTTTTGGCTAACCTGATTGAGAAATTCTGCCTCAGTTAAGCCGGCAAGATCACTGACCACCCGGTTGTAGTCCATGATCTTCATCATTGTATGAGGAAATGCCACAGCTAAAAAGAAATTGTAGTCTTCCTGACCTGTATGGTTAGGGTTCTGGCTGCGCCGCTGGTCTCGCGCCCGCGCTGCCGCCGCGGAGCGGTGGTGTCCGTCTGCGATATAGAGGAGGTCAACCGCAGCGAAAGCTTGTTCAATCGCAAATACTAGCTTCGGATCACTGACGACATACAAGCTGTGAAAGATCCCATCATCAGCAGTGAACGCCACTTCGGGCGGCGTGATCATAGCAGATGCCAGCAAAGCGTTGACCGCCTCGTTATCCTTATAGGTCATAAAGACCGGACCTGTCTGAGCACCTGTTGCCAAAATATGATCAACCCGATCTTGCTCTTTATCCGGACGGGTTAATTCATGTTTGCGAATAATGCCTTTTTCGTATTCATCAACTGAGACTACGGCTGTCAGACCAATCTGTTCATGTTCGCCAAACTTTTGTTTATACACATAATAACAGGGGGTCTGATCTTGCCGTAGCAGCCCCTTAGCAACAAATTCGTCTAAGTTCTGTTGAGCTTTTTGATAAACAACCGCAGTATGTGAATCAACGTCTGGCGGCAAATCGACCTCAGATTTTGTCACCCGCAAGAAACTGTTGGGGTTTTGTTTAACAATATCCCTTGCTTCATTGGAATCCATCACATCATAGGGTAAGGATGCGACTTGCGCTGCATGCTCAGGCAAAGGCCTGAGTCCGCGTAGTGGTTTTACAATAGCCATTAATCTTGCCTCCTATTTTCCGCAGAGGTTGACTAGCTTGGCATCAAGGATGCCGTCAACCGCTTTGATTTTTAACATAATCGGTGTGGGAATATCTTGTTCAACCGCCATGACCATGATGCTAGTACCAGTAGTGACTGTGCGGCCAACCTGCATGCTGACAATATTAATATTGTTGTCGCCAAGCGCAGTGCCAACCTTGCCGACAATGCCGGGTTTGTCAATGTGCGGCCCGATTAACAGCCACCCCTTGGGTTCAACATCGACTCGGTAGCCATCAATGATTACAATCCGTCCTTCTTCCTTGCCGAACAGCGCACCTGCCACGACGGTTTCACCTTTGTCAGTCGCCGCTCTAACTGTAATTAAATTGGCAAAGTGAGTGGTATCCTTACTTTTGACTTCCCTAATTTTTATGCCGCGGGTCTTCACAATACCTGGCGCATTGACGAAGTTCACGCGTTCTTGTAAAATCGGATTTAGAACTCCTTTTACAACAGCGGTGGTCAGCATTTTGGTATCAATTCCGCTGATCTCGCCATTGTACTCGACCTGCAGTTCGCTGATGCGGCCCTCAGCCAGATGCACTGCCAGACAGCCCATCTTTTCCGCTAACGTCAAGTATGGTTTAATGATGTCAAGGACATGCCTAGGTATTGGCGCCATGTTGACAGCGGTGGTGACCGGCTCACCCTTTAGCGCAGCGCTAATGCCAACCGCTACATCGACGGCCACGCCAATCTGGGCTTCGGCTGTCGATGCGCCAAGGTGAGGCGTCAGCACCACATTATCTAGTGCCAGTAGCGGGTTGTCAGCTTCAATCGGTTCTTTACCGAAAACATCAATGGCTGCTCCGGCTAGTTTCCCAGCTGCTAAAGCAGCCGCTAAAGCCGCTTCGTCGATAATGCCGCCGCGGGCGCAGTTGACCAAGCGGGCGCCAGGCTTAAGTTTGGCTAGCCGGTCAGCGTTGAACAGGTGCCTCGTTTCAACGGTTAGCGGCAAATGCAGAGTAACGAAATCAGCAACAGCCAGTATTTCATCGATCTCTGCTAATTCTACGCCAAGGCTTTTAGCCTGGTGAGCGCTGATGTAGGGGTCGTAAGCCATTACGTTCATTTCCATCGCGATCGCCCGTTTAGCGACGCCGGCGCCGATGCGTCCTAGTCCGAAAACGCCAAGCGTCTTGCCTCTCACCTCGACTCCCATGAGCTTGCTGCGTTCCCATTTGCCAGCTTTCATCGAGGCGTAAGCCTGAGGAATGTTCCGTGAAAGCGCCAGCAGCATGGCTACAGTATGCTCAGTCGCAGCCATCGTATTACCTTCCGGAGCATTCAATACAATAATGCCTTTCTTGGTTGCAGTCTCGACATCAATGTTGTCTACGCCAACTCCGGCGCGACCAATGACTTTCAGCCGCTCAGCCGCTTCGATGATTGGAGCCGTAACCTTAGTTTCACTACGTACAACGAGTGCGTCATATTGACCGATAATTGCCATCAGTTCATCTGGTGATAACTGTAACTGGATATCGACTGCGAATTCCTTTTGCAACAGAGCAATCCCCTTTTCGGAGACGGGATCGGCGACTAAAATTTTCATTTTCTTCCCCCCAACGCTGTTTTACTTTCTTTTGAAAAATAAAAAAACTCTCTATCCCGATAGGGACGAGAGAAACTCCCGCGTTGCCACCCATGTTGCCTAAGCCAACTCGTTTCGCTATACCGGGCGATCCCGTCCAAGTTCATCACCAGCCGCTCCAAGGCGGAACAGTTTGCTTCACTGACCGGCTTGCACCAGACGCCGGCTCTCTGAACAGCGACAACAAACGCTTCCTTTTCATAGCGTTTCAGTATATATTATCCTCTTTAGTATAATTCTTCTCGCCGGGAAAATCAACTGTATTCCGCAGAAGAACAGTCACCATTTCAATGCATGTATTCGAGATGTAAGCTACAGCGAGAAATTAGGAGGGCTACTATGTCTGTAACGCTCACAGTGTCGCACTGGCTATTTTTGTTCTGGGTATTTGTTGTTATTTTAGTGATGGGTATGCGAAAGGATCCGCTCATTCCCTGCATCTTCGGCCTCTTAACTGTAGGCTGGAGCTTCAAACAAAGCATACTTGGCGCAATCACAACTGTGTATAATGCACTAATCGTCGCCGGCAATGAATTCTGGGGCATTATTGTTATTATCTCGCTCATTGCCGCTCTGTCCAAGCTGCTGAGTGACACCGGGGCCGATTACCTGGTTATGGCGCCGGCAGCCAAATTGATGGTTAACGCTGATATCGCCTTCTGGGTACTGGGTATTTCGATGATGCTGGCGTCTTGGTTTTTTTGGCCATCACCGGCAACTGCGTTGATCGGCGCAATCATGTTCCCGGTTGCAGTCCGCGCAGGATTGCCAGCGATTGGCGCCGCCATGGCGATGAACTTATTCGGTCATGGTATCGCTCTCTCAACCGACTTTGTCATTCAGGGAGCTCCTACTATCACCGCTAAAGCAGCTGGCTTCAGCAGCCCAGCTCCAGTAATAGCGGCTAGCATCCCGCTCATCATCACGATGGGTCTGGTAACCACCATCACTGCCTTTATCATGATCAAACGGGACATTAAAAATGATCCCGAATCCCTTAAAGCCGAGCAGGCAGCCTTAAAAACCCAAGAAATCAAACGTGAGATCACTGCAGTCTCCTATTTTCTCGCCTGGGCCACTCCCATTGCCTTCGCGGCTGACGTTATCGCAATGTGGGTTTTTAAGCTCAGAGGCGGCGACGCTACTGCACTGCTCGGGGCAACCGCTGTGCTACTGCTCTCAGTCGGTTGCTTATTGAAAGAAGGCTGGGACGGCCTGGAGAAAGTCACCGACTACCTTCGTGACGGGTTTATGTTCGGTATTAAAATATTTGCTCCAGTGATCATCATTGGCGGCTTCTTCTTCCTCGGCAAGGGTGAACTGGCCCAATCCATTCTTGATGCCAAAAATGCGACCGGCTTCCTGGAGGATTTCGGTCTGGCTCTATCACAGTCAATTCCCTTGAATAAGTTCTTCGTCGCGCTAGTCAGCCTGGCTACCGGCATTGTCGTCGGCCTCGATGGCTCTGGCTTCTCGCCGCTGCCGCTGGTCGGCAGCGTGGCTGCTACTTTCGGCAAGGCAATGGAAATCGACAAAGCCACTCTGGCTGCGCTCGGTCAAATCGCCGGAGTTTGGACCGGCGGCGGTACAATCATCCCCTGGGGCTTGATTCCTGTTGCTGCCATTACCGGCGTCAACCCGATCGAACTGGCGAGACGTAATTTTATTCCGGTCGCCCTAGGCTTCGCAGCGACGACGGTAGTCGCCGTATTCCTACTTTAAGTGCCTGGGCTTCGGCCGTCGAGATGACCCCATCTGCGTTGTTAGCCCCGTCCGCCCAACGGCTAGCGTACATCAAGTACGCGTCGCCGCTGGGCGGGTGGGGCTGCCTAGCATCTGGGGCCATCTCAACGGCCTCTGGCCTCAGGCGGACTGGGTGAAAAATAGATACCTGCAATATCCTCGCGCGCGCAGCGCCGCGACCGTTCCCAGTCCCCAACACCATTCTTTACCCCTAGTTCGCCCGAAGCCCGAGAGCGCCCAGATGGTCCCAGATGCTAGGAAGCCGGGGTAGCCCAGCCGCGACGCGTACTTGATGTACGCTAGCAATGGGCTACCCCGGCTGACAACGCAGATGGGGTCATCTGGACGCTCGAAGCGAGGGCTATTTTTTATACTTGTCGTAGATGACCTGATACTCCGGCTCTGGCGGAATCAGTGTATACACATAAATGTGCACTCCGTTGGGGTCGTTGACGACAAAGCTGCGTTCACCCCAAGGTTTGTTTTGCAATTCCTGTTGGATCGTTAAGCCTTCGCCATTTAGCCGTTCGTATTCGGCATCAACATTATCAACGCCAAATGATAGAATCAACCCTTTGCCGGTGAAAAATTCACCAACATCACGCTGTGGCAGTGTAAAGCTGACACCGGCTGCGAGCGACGGCGACAACAGTTCGATATACCAATCGCTTTCATAAACAAGTTCAAAGCCGAAATGTTTTATATAAAAGTCTCTGGACTCAGTCAGCTTGTTGGTGCTAATTGTCGCATCTATCCGCTTTATAATCATAAAAGACCTCCTCTGGCAGCTTGATAATCCGCCTTTATTACTATTGTACCTGTAAAGCCAGCTTCGTGCAACCGAGATAACAGGATAAAAAGCATTCAAGCATTGGGGACGGTTCTTGAACCTATCCCCTTAGTGCCCTCCCGAAATAGGATATAAAAAAACAAGACGCATCCGCCAAGGTGTGTCTTGTTTTTTTAACCATTTATACCGCCTCACCTTTCACGATGGAAACCGAAGAGCAAAGCAAAATGCTCCCCAACCAGTCAAAAAGGCCAGTTGGAGAGCATTATTAATCAGCGCGTTCACCGCAGGAGCTGCGGATGATCAGCTTGGGTTCAAACACCGCCACCACCGGCCGTTTGCTGATACGTTTGCCTTGGATCCGGGCAATTAAGAGGGTTGCCGCCTTGCTGCCCATGTCATAGGCCGGCTGGTCGACAACTGTCACCGGCGGCTCCAGGAGCGATGCCCATTCCCAGTCATCAAAGCCGATTACGGCGATGTCGTCAGGAATTGATAGCTTCAGTGCCCGTACTGCTTTGATAATTGCCATAGTCATCAGGTTGTTAAACCCGAACACGGCATCAGGCCGCGGGCCACTCGCTAACAGCTTTGCCAGCTTAGCCTGCACCGAAACTTGGCTGGTATCTGTCTCTAGCAGCAATTCTGCACGGAAAGGGATACCATGGCGTTCTAAAGCTGCTTTGTAGCCGGTTACCCGGTCCAGGCGCGGGCTGACTGTATCAAACGGCAAGGTAAACAAAGCGATATCGCGACGGCCAAGGCCAACGAGATGATCAACCAGCATAGCAACACCTTTACGATTGTCCAGCGTAACACTATCGCAAGACAGCTCGGGAACCCGGCGGTCAACCAAAACCACCGGTATATGCGCCGCAATCTGCTGCAGCATAGCTTTATTCTGACCGGCAGTATTAATGATCAAGCCGTCAACCTGTTTTGCCAGCAGCATTTCCAGGTAGCTTTTTTCCTTATCCGGCTGGTCGTCAGCATTGCATAGAATGAGATTGAATCCGGCCTGCTGGCAGAAGTCTTCAATCCCCCGGATCATGCTGGTAGAGAACGGATTTAGAATGTTGGCCACCACTGCCGCAATCGTATGGGTTCGCTTCTGCTTCAGGCTCCTAGCCAGCGCATTCGGCCGGTAATCGGCAGCAGCAATGACTTCGCCGATCTTTTCCCGGGTAGCAGCGCTCATGCATTCATAGCGTCTGTTCAAATAACGCGATACTGTGCTTTTGGACACGCCTGCCTGCCGGGCAATGTCGCTAATCGTTACTGGCATGGCCTGCGCCCCCTGTCAGTTTAGCGCTGAACCCGGCCGGAACCGTCGCCAGCCATTAGTGTTTTGACTTCACTGACTGAAACATGGTTGTGGTCGCCTTCGATCGAGTGTTTCAGGCAAGATGCCGCCACGGCAAATTCGAGCGAATCCTGGTTTGACATGCCACTCTTCAGAGCGTAAATTAAGCCGCCGCCAAACGAGTCGCCGCCGCCAACACGATCAACGATATGAATGGCGTAATTGCGGGAGAAATAATATTCATCATCTTTATACAGCATCGCTGCCCAATTGTTGTCAGATGCGGAAATGCTGCCGCGCAGTGTAATCGCAACCGCTTTGAAACCAAACCGTTCTTTCAGTTGTTTGGCAACATCCTTATAGCCTTCATGACTCAGCTTACCGCCTTCAATATCTGTGCCATGAGCCTTGATGCCGAATACTTTTTCAGCGTCCTCTTCATTGGCAATCGCAACATCAACATAAGGCATGAAGGTAGCCATAACCTTGCCCGCCTTCTCACTGGTCCAAAGATTCTTGCGGAAGTTGAGGTCACAGCTGACTGTCAGTCCATGCTCTTTAGCCTTTTTGCAGGACTCAAGAACAGCTTCAGCCACATTGTCGCCGAGGGCAGGCGTAATGCCGGTGAAATGGAACCAGTCAGCGCCGGCAAAGATTTCATCCCAGTTGAAGTCTTCTTTCTTGGCAGCGCCGATTGAGGAATGAGCCCGATCATAGACGACCTTTGAAGGTCTCTGGGAAGCGCCTTTTTCGAGGAAATAAATGCCGAGGCGTGAGCCGCCTTTCAGCATATAGCTGGTATCAACGCCATAGCGGCGCATCTCATTGACAGCCGATTGGCCGATGGGATTGTCGGGAACCTTAGTAACAAACGCAGCGTCCAAACCGTAGTTAGCCAGCGATACAGCCACGTTGGCCTCGCCGCCACCGTAAACAGCTTCAAATGCCTGAGCCTGTTCAAACCGCAGGTACCCTGCCGGAGCCAGACGCAGCATGATTTCACCAAAACAGACAACCTTCTTCATTGAATCATATCCTCCTATTTGCCGCGGGCAACGCGAATTTTTTCAATAAATTGTTTTGCAATATCAGTAATGGACTGATAATCGCCCTTCTTCGCTCCGCCAGTCAAGTTGCCGCCAACACCGACAGCCACACAACCAGCTTTGATCCAATCGGCCACATTATCAAGACCTACGCCGCCAGTTGGCATGAGCGGAGCTTGCGGCAAGGGGCCTTTAACCGCTTTGACAAAACTCGGACCAAAGGCTTCGCCAGGAAAAACTTTAATAATGTCAGCGCCTGCTTCCATGGCTTCAACAATTTCTTTGATGGTCGCTGCGCCAGGCATAATGGGAATCTGGTAGCGGTTACAAAGCTTGATGGTATCGAGATTGATCGATGGGCTAACCACATACTGAGCGCCGGATAAAATGGCAATGCGAGCTGTTTCGGGATCAAGAACGGTGCCAGCACCGATAATGATCTCACCAGATTGATAGACTTTGGCCAAATCTTCAATGACCTTTGCCGCACCAGGAACAGTGAAGGTGATTTCAATTGCGGCAATGCCGCCTGCGGCGCAAGCGTCAGCAATTTTAATCGCCTGTTCTGAGTTCTCGGCCCGGACAACTGCGACCAGACCACAATCCGTCATTTTACCCAGGGTTTGCAATTTCGGAATCATATGTACTTCACTCCTTCTCAGTATACCGGTTTAGTAAACCGGTTTCGTTAATTATAATGCTTCGCGATAAGCTGAAATATTCCTGCCAAACTGCAATAAAAAATTCACGGAAAGGGATACCCTATACCAATATGGAATACTATTAAATACACTAATCCAAGGAGGCTTTTCTTATGAAGAAATTTATTGCCTACAATGAACAAGCCGATCGCGGCTTGGATATTCTCAGTCGAGGCGCTTTTCTAACCTCTGCCCACAACGGCAAAACCAATGTGATGACCATCGCCTGGGGCTCATTCAGCTTCGCCTGGAAAAAGCCGGTCTTCATGGCGATGGTTCGCCCTTCGCGTTTCTCACATGATTTGATTGAAGCCAGTGGCGAATTCACTGTTAGCATTCCTTTTTCTGATATGAAGCAAGCGATAGCTATCTGCGGCTCGCGCTCTGGACGAGACACAGATAAAATCGCTGCCGCGGATCTTAAAATGCTGCCCAGCGAAAAGATCAATACGCCTGTCATCAATACCCCAGGCCTGCACTATGAATGCAAAATCATCTGTCGCCAGCAAATGACGCCAGAAGATACCGCTGAGCTAGTAAAGTCAGAATGCTATGCCAGCGGCGACTTCCACACCCTCTATTTTGGTGAGATTGTCTCAAGTTATGTAATTGAATAAGAGTTGAGAAACGTACGGTCTTTTGGGAGCAGGGAACGATTCCACAGAGTACACGGAGGGTACCCACAGAGTGTTTACGATTTCCATATAAGACTTTCCGCCTCTGTGACCTCTGTGCGCCCTCCTTTACTCTGTGGAAATGCAATCTCGTCCACTTCATAAAATTCTGTGATTTTGTAGAAAAAGCGCAAGCTGGCGCCGCGATGGCGTCTAGGCTTGCGCTTTTCATTTTCCCAACTTTGCATGAATGGTTCTACGATCCGATCAACTTAGGACGGTTGCTTTCCGATATAAGCCAGAATACCGCCGTCCACATATAAGATGTGCCCGTTGACAAAGTCAGAGGCCTCAGAAGCCAAAAATACTGCCGGCCCCATTAGATCTTCCGGTGTCCCCCATCGGGCTGCAGGAGTTTTCGCAATAATGAAGCTGTTGAACGGATGACCTTCTTCCCGCAACGGAGCTGTTTGCGGAGTGGCGATATAACCAGGTCCGATGCCATTGCACTGGATGTTTAATCCACCCCACTCGGAGGCGAAATTCTTGGTTAGCATTTTCAGACCGCCCTTAGCAGCCGCATAAGCGGACACTGTCTCCCGACCTAACTCACTCATCATCGAGCAAACGTTGATGATCTTGCCATGGCCTTTTTTGATCATGCCGGGAACAACCGCCTTGGAAACGATAAATGGGCCATTCAAATCCACATCGATAACCTGTCTGAATTCCGCAGCTGTCATTTCAAGCGCCGGAATCCGTTTGATAATGCCGGCATTATTCACGAGGATATCGACAGTCCCCACTTCCTCAGTGATTCGGGCAATGGCGGCATTTACTTGATCTTCATCGGTCACATCAAAAACATAGCCGTGAGCGTGGATTCCCGCTTCTTTATAAGCGGCTAGACCTTTATCCACTAACTCCTGCTTGATGTCGTTAAATACTATCGTGGCACCTGCGTTCGCATACGCACTGGCAATGGCAAATCCAATGCCATACGATGCTCCTGTGACTAAGGCGATTTTCCCTTTGAGCGAAAACCCACTCAAAACATCCATCCGTATTCCCCCTCTTTCCAAATCAACAGTAGCCAGATTAGCGAAGCTCTGTCATAGGCACATGGTCCATATCATCAAACGCCTGATTCTCACCAGCCATACCCCAGATAAAGGTATAAGCTGCAGTTCCCACGCCGGAGTGGATCGACCAACTCGGCGATATAACCGCTTCTTCATTACGGACAACAATGTGGCGGGTTTCATCTGGCTGTCCCATCAAGTGGAAGACAGCTCCGTCTGCCGGCATGTTGAAATACAGATAGACTTCCATGCGGCGCTCATGAGTATGGGTTGGCATCGTATTCCACAAGCTGCCCGGTTCGAGCACAGTCATGCCCATGACCAGTTGGCAGCTTTTAACGCCGGTGGGCAGGATGTATTTGTAGATGGAGCGCTTATTGCCTTGCTCCTGGCTGCCGAGCCGCGCCGGTTCAATGTTGGCACGCTCGATTTTCACGGTCGGATAGGTCATGTGAGCCGGGCAGCTATTCAGGTAAAATTTAGCCGGTTGAGCCGGGTCAACGCTTGAGAAGACAATGTCTTTCGCACCTTTACCAATATATAGTCCGTCAGTGGTTTCCAGGTGATAGTCAACTCCGTCAACAGTCACTGTGCCAGCCGGACCGATGTTGATGACTCCCATCTCACGCCGCTCCAGGAAATAAGCAGCGCGGATTTCTTTACCTGCTTCCATTGTGACCGGCTCTACCGGGCAAACCGCACCAGTAATTACTCGATCAACATGGCTGTATACCATGTTCAATTTTCCTGTCTGAAATAGTTCTTGAATCAGAAACTCGTCACGAAGATCCTCTGTAGTGTAATGCATAGCATCTTGCGGATTAGCGCCATAGCGAATATCCATTTTGTCATACCTCCTCAATTATTCAATATCTTTGCCTTCATACAGGCAAGTGAGTATATACTGCATATCCTCAGTCGACACAGGGATCGGATTAAAGCGGGTAGCTCCCTTCAGCGAATTCTTAACCAGCAGATCAAAGTTCGCAGCAAATTCGACCCGGCTTAAGCCCAAATCCTTAAACGCACGCGGTATATTCAGCTCTTTATTCAGCTCTTTAATCCCTTGAATAAAGTCTTTGCCTACCCGCCGCGACAAGTAAGCCAGCTTTTCTTTGACAACCGGATCGCGCGAATTGAATTGCAAAACATACGGTAGCGCAATAGCGATTAACAAGCCATGCGCATAATCGAATTTACCACCAAAAGCGTGAGCGATGCCATGGTCCATCCCGGTGCCAACATTCGAAAATGCGCAGCCGGCGATACTCTGGTAGTTATGTACTTTTTCTCTGGCAGCAAGCGACCCGGTTGCATATGACTCGGGCAAATAATTAAATAAGCCCTCAATCGCACCGGCGGCCAACACTTGTGTAAAATCGTCCAAACCAGGATGGATATAGCACTCCACTGCATGCGTCATCGCATCCATGCCAGTCTCAGCTACCACATTTTTCGGCATAGACAGAGTTAAGTCAGCGTCAAGTATGGCAATATCGGCGATCAGTCCAACCGCTTTTCCACCGATCTTAATGTCAAGATCACGGAACGTCAGCACCGAAAAGGGCGTCACTTCTGTCGCCGTGCCAGATGTGCCAGGTATAGCAATCAACTGCGTCGTCCGAGTTTGCGGAAAAATACCCTTCTTAAAGGAGTCAATAATATCTAGTTCTGGGTGATCATAGAACAGCGCCATCGCCTTAGCCGCGTCAATCGCCGAGCCACCGCCAAGTCCAATTACCGTGTCTGGCCGAAACTCACGCATTTTTGCAATGCCCTCAATCACAGTTTCTACTGGTGGATTTTTGGGTATACCGGAGAAAAGGCATACTGCACAGCCTTTTTGTTCAAGGATTGATTGGATTGCAGCATAAGAACCGTTGGCAAAAACCGAATTGCCACCAGTGACGATAAATGCCCGCTGCATATCAACATTCTTCAGGTGCTGTATCGAACCGCTGCCGGTGACGATAACTTTTCCATGAAACCGCAATTCTTTCACTGTTATGCACCTCACTTGATCGTATTGGTTTATCGGCCTAGCCAGCCGCCATCGACGACTGCAAGAATATGGCCTTGCACATAATCTGATGCCTCAGAAGCTAGGAAGATAGCTGCTTCCTGCAGATCTTCCGGCTTTCCCGAGTGACAAGAGCAACCTTGCCTTTAAGCTAAAATTTGTCTAATATTATGCTTTTCCTCCTTAATTATTGTGGATTATATAGACATCATACCCAAGAAGCGCGAAATCTTTTGGGTTGCAACCAACAATTTCGGTGCGACCTCGCATTCAATCAGTTCAAGGGAAAATCGACTTGCCGGTCCGGAGATGCTAATCGCCGCAACCACATTACCATCATGATCATATATCGGCGCCCCCACACAACGGCACTCAACTGCGCTTTCCCTGTCATCAAATGAATAACCGCGTTTCCTGACTCGCGCCATATCGGCAAGAAACTCCTCCTGAGTTGTGAGTGTAAACTCAGTACGCCGCTCCATCCCTGCTGCATCAAGCATGAGCAGGATTTGCTCATCCGGAGTATTCATCAGTAATGCTTTGCCCAGGGAGGTGCAATGAATCGGATTGTTCGATCCGAGTTGAGCAACAAGACGAACAGACTGTGGGCTATCGACAGTATCACCATAAACAACCTTTCCCTGTTGCAGCATGCCCAGATGAACTGTCTCTCTGGTCAGCTCACTCAACTGGAGCAGAAACGGACGCACCAGTTGCTTCAGTTCAAAACTTTGATCCGCACGCTGACTCAACACCAGAAACTTTAAACCCAATTGATAACTGCCGTCCTGATTACAGCGCACATACTCCCGATTTTCTAGGTTACCTAATAATCGGTAAACTGTCGATTTCGGTAAACCAGTAATATCGGCTAACGTTTTGAGCGGCACCGGTTTGGTCGAACAAGCGATTGATTCTAAAATATCTAAGGCTCTCTGCAAGGATTGAACTTCTAAAAATTGCTTCCCCATAATACCTCTTTGTTTCACGATATGAAATGCTATGCCATAATACAAAATAGTATTCCCTGCCATTGGCAAAAATCCTGCTACGAATTTCAAAAATGGCTACTATTCCACAGAGTGAAACTAAGAAAGACCGCTAGCGGTCTTTGGGGAGACTGAGTACCGTTTCACGGAGGGCACGGAGTAAGACGGAGGTCACGGAGGGTTGCACTCGAGGTCAGCAAAGCTGGCAAACTAGATACCGTTCCCTCTGTGTAACTCCGTGTATCCTCTGTGACCTCCGTGGAATCGTAATCTCGGCCTCTTCGAAAGCTAATAAATTCTAGTTGCAAAAAAGAGGCCCCTCACGGGACCTCTTTACTCATTTGCCTACTTCATGAAGAAGATCAGCGTATCCAAAATGAACAACGGAATCAGTACACAGCCCGACCAGGCCATGTAGCCGAAGAAGCTGGGCATTTTGATTTCGTTTTCTTCTGCAATCGAACGCACCATGAAATTTGGCGCATTGCCGATATAGGTGTTGGCACCCATAAATACCGAACCGGCGGAGATAGCCATTAACACCTCGGGAGTGACAAAGCCAAGATCGGTCCAGACTCCTGCATTTAGACCCAAACCACCTGCCAGGGATAAAAACGTCAGGTAAGTAGGAGCATTATCCAGAAAACTTGATAGGGCACCTGAAGCCCAAAAGAACTGTGCTGCACTGGTAACGCCAAGTTCGCCGCCACGAGCTTGCAAAATCGCAATCGCCGGAATAATCGTGGCAAAAATGCCAGCAAACAATATAGCGACTTCTTTTATTGGATTCCAGGTAAAGTTATTCTCCTTGCGCAGCCTGATAGGCGTAGACCGCATTGAAAACCAAGCCAGCAGCAGGATAATACCGTCCCGGAACACATTCATCAGCGGCATAACCAGCATATGGCCATCTATCGCAAATAAAGGAATTCCACGGTCATGCCCGGCGGCAGCATCAAAGAAGAAAGGGTGTTTTGCAAAGGTGCCACTAAGCACGATAGCACCAATCACGCCTGCAAGCAGGATAAAGTTATTCATTCCTGCAATAGAAATCGGCTGATGTCTACGGGAAGATGCAGCCAGCAAAGACCCTCTCTCACGACGCAATAAATAGGAGTCGAGAACGAAATACACAACCAATAAGACAGAGACATTTAACAAGAAAAGTGGCAGGAGCTTCAGCGTCCAAAAAAAAGTCACCCCATGCAAAAAGCCAAGAAATAGCGGCGGATCGCCGATCGGTGTAAGTGAGCCGCCAATATTGCTGACAATGAAAATAAAGAAAACAATCGTGTGGGCCTTATTGCGACGACAAGCCAACGCCCGTATAAGAGGGCGCAATAATAGCATTGATGCGCCGGTGGTCCCGATAATGCTGGCCAGTACAGAACCAATCGCTAAAATAGTAGTATTCAGCAGCGGTGTCCCTGTCAGCGAGCCACGAACAGTGATACCACCCGAGATAGCAAATAAACCGGTCAGTAAAATGATGAAGGGGATATAGTCAATTACATAAATATGCAATAGTTGATATACAGCACGGTCAAAACCATAACCCATCAAAAACGGCACGAAGAAAGCGATACTCCAAAACAAACTGACTTTGCCCATGTTGTGCTCCCAGAAATGCGGTGCAAGCAAGGGGAATAGGGCAATGGACAACAAAATTCCAGCAAAGGGAATGACACTCCACATCGGAAGTTGATTTCCTAGGCTTTCGCCAGATGCAGCGAGCGCGACAGATGAAGGAAAATACAGCAACCCTACCAACAGAAAAGCCAGGAAAACCAGAGACCGACGAACAGACCTGATCATACACAAATCCTCCTTGGACATTGCCCGCTTGCTCTTGTCAACCAACCTAGGCCAAGCGGAATTTCATAAGTTGTTAACGTGAAGAAAATAACTTAAAATACTCTTCTACGGAGGAAAGGCTTTTCCTGCGAATATTTCCGTCAAAAGGGGCTTATTAGAAAAAAGAAAAAGTTAAGTCTAGCCTCTCTTGTGATGCCGCTCATCGCTTATCGTTCTTGACTGCCTTGTTAACACATCGATATTCATTTAACGCCTGATCCAACTGCTGGCTCATCACAAGAACTTTAGGATCAGTTAATGCTCTGCCTTTTATCGTTGCATGCAATTGTTCGCGTAATTCCTCCACCTTGCATAGCAAGGCTCGAATTTCCGACATTCTGATTCCACCCTTTTGTGGTTTTCAATAATTTTTTTCAAGACAAACCATAACATGGAATCTCTGTCGCATTCTGTCGTTATATGTAATTAATTACAAAATATTTTTAGATATTCACTTGCTGTTTAAGTTCCCGCGCCGCCTGGGCAATCAGCATGGTATCAGTAGCGATTGTCAATAATACTGCACCTTTGTCTGCCCAGTTTTTGGCGTCTGCAGCGTTAACGCAAAAGATACCAATCCATTTATCTGATGCTTTGGTCTGCTCAACCACCTGGCTAATCACATCTCTTAAGGCCGGATCATTAAATTGCCCGGTAATGCCCATTGACTGCGACAAATCGGTCGGTCCGATAAAGATGCCGTCAATACCTTCGACTGCAAGAATTTCTTCAAGGTTTTGTACTGCTTCAATATGTTCAATTTGCACAATTACCTGAACTTGTTTATTGGCGTTCTCAATATATTGCTCCATCGGGGTAAAACCACACCGTGCCGCCCGGACGACGCCAGCGATACCCCGCTCCCCTTGCGGAGCGTAGCGAGCAGCTTTGACCACGGCTTTCGCTTCTGCCGCTGTGTTGACCTGGGGGACAACAATACCACTAGCGCCATTATCAAGAACCCGCAAGATCAAGCTGGGATCATTCTTAGTTACCCGAACAATCGGGCTTAAGCCGCTCAACTCAGCTGCACGGATGTGATTGACGACAGCACTGATGTCATTTGGTGAATGTTCTGTATCAATAACAACAAAGTCGAAGCCGGCCCAGCCGAATATTTCAGTAACAAACGGATCGCCGGTCACGATAAAGGTACCAAGAGTTGGAGTACGATTTGCCAGTTTCTCAATAAAAACAGCCTGTGTATCACACATAGTTTTATTCATCACATTATCTCCCTATCGTGAATTAATGAGAGCTCGGTCATAAGTTTCTACCCAATTCGCCAATTCCCGGGAAATAGTTTCTGTCAGACAATCCTTTGCCATACGCCAGCCCCAATTGCCGGCAGCCTTACCCGGCTTATTCATTCTTGCTTCAGCTCCCAGCAGCAGAATGTCCTGCAGCGGCAGAATAACAGTATCGGCGTGACGGCTTAAGGCGAAGCGCACCAAGTGACTCGTCATTTCCCGATCAGTCAGAGTGTCATCTGCTCCGGTATGACGGCGAACCTGATGGTAAAGCTCAACGTCGCTGCGGCGCAAACTCCGCAGCCAGCCTAACGTTGTATTATTGTCATGCGTTCCGGTATAAAGGATGGTATGTTTTTCATCTTTCATCTGTTCCGGGGAAAACGCGAAGTGCAGCACCTGCATGCCTGGCAGGGCAAAGCGCCAACGCAGTTCATTAACATCAGGAGTAATAACACCAAGGTCCTCGGCAATGAAAGTCGCTGTTTCCAGATGGCGAAAACAAGTCAGCAAGAAGTCTGCTCCCGGACCATTTACCCAGCGCCCATTAATCGCGGTTACCGCTTCTGCTGCAATCTCCCAGTAGGCCGCGAGACCCCTAAAGTGGTCAATACGCACAATATCAGCCTGCTGAAATTGGCTTTTCAGCCGTTCACGCCACCAGCAGTAATCATCAGATTTCAGCCGCTCCCAACGATATTGGGGATTGCCCCACAACTGTCCGGTCACGGAAAAATAATCTGGCGGCACTCCGGCCACTTTATCTGGCCGGCCTGATTCGTCGAGGGAAAATAAGTCGCGATTAGCCCATACATCAGCAGAATGATGCGCGACAAACAGCGGCAAGTCGCCGATAATGCTGACACCACGGCTATTGGCATATTGTTTCAGCTGAGACCATTGCCGGGAGAACCAATACTGCAAAAAACGCTGATAAGCCAACTCACTCGCCAGTTCACCACGCAGCCGCTCCAGGTCTTCAGGCATCCGGTCAGCCGCTCCGCGCGGCCAGTCAGTCCAGACCTGCCCCTGATACTGTTTAGAGAGAGCCATGAACAGGACATAGTCCTCCAGCCAGCCAGCTTCTTGTTCACAAAACGCCTGGAAGTCCGGCCCGCTGACAAAGCGCGTAAATGCCAGCCGAAACAAGTTTTCCTTATGAGCTGATACTTGCTTAAACTTGACGCAGTCTGCCGGGAAGCTATTTGCCGTCACTGCCGCGGCGACTTCGTCAGCGGCAAGCAGTCCCTCGTGTACTAATAACTCCGGCGAGATGAGTAATGGATTGCCTGCAAAAGCGGAGAGAGCCTGGTAGGGCGAGTCACCAAGCCCGGGCGGACACAAAGGCAGTATCTGCCAATATTGCTGTTTAGCAGCAACCAACCAGTCAACAAACGAGTATGCCTCAGGCCCCAGATCGCCAATCCCGTGCGGTGATGGCAGACAGGTAGGATGTAGCAGCACTCCTGCGCCTCGTGGTCGCGCTGCCGGCCGATGCAGCAGAATCTTCCCTTCAAAGGGAGCTAGTATAACTGATAGTTCACCAGCTTTCACCGCAAATTCCTGCTCGCCGCATAACATATCAGACATTGTTTCTATGCCTTCGGGAACAGTCACAGTAAATTCCTGCAGAGAGTTGCTGCGGTTGATCAAGATTAAAGCTGTGTTATCTTCAGCCAAGTTACCAAATTCGTCACAACCGCCGCAAATAGTTCGGAAATAGCCATAAACATCATCAGTCAGAGGCAGTGATTGCCAATCGCCTGTCTGTAAAACCGAATAGGTGTTGCGTAATGAAATAAGCTGCCGATACCAGGCGACAAGTGTGCTGTCCTCCTGACCCCAAGGATAGGTGCGGCGATTCAGTGGATCGCGATAGCCCTCCAGTCCGGCTTCATCACCATAGTACACAGATGGTGTTCCGGGAAAGGTCATTTGCCATAATACTGCCAATTTGAGTCGCGCTAAGCCTAACGCTCGCTGCTTAGGGCTGAGGCGGGCCCGCATCCGCGCGCTTACTCCTGCCAGTTCCTCTTCAGGAACAGCTTCACCAAGCAGAGTGAGAACGCGCGCTACATCATGACTGCCAATCAGGTTCATCACTGAATAAAAATGCTGTTTCGGGTAGTTCTCATACAAACTCATTAACGTCTGATGCACACTGACAGAGTCGACTCGTAGTAGCAGAAAGTCGAGCACTGCTTGACGGAAGGGATAATTCATCACCGAGTCAAGTTCATTGCCCCAAAAGTACTCGCGTAGTTTGCCATAGCTCACCTTATGCGACGCGTCTTCCCAAACTTCGCCGAGTAAGATGGCCTCCGGGTCTGCCTGCTTTAACGATTGGCGAAACTCTTTGACAAATTCATCAGGCAGTTCGTCGACAACATCAAGCCTCCAGCCTTTTGCTCCCTGCTTCAACCAGTGACGTAATACGCTGTCAGCGCCGCTGATAATGAATTCTCGGAAGGAAGGCTCCATCTCATTCACATTGGGCAGAGCGTCAACTCCCCACCAACAGTCATAGCGCTCCGGAAACTCGATAAACCGGTACCAGGGGTAATAGGAGGACTCTTGCGACTGAAACGCCCCCAACTCTGGATAGGTCCCTTCCCGGTTAAAATATAGACTATCACTGCCGGTATGGCTAAATACGCCATCAAGCAGGATAGAGATTCCCGCTGTTTTCGCCTCGGCACACAGCTCTTTAAACTCTTGGTCACTGCCAAACATCGGGTCAACGTGGTGATAATCGGCTGTATCATATTTGTGGTTGCTGACTGAATCAAATAGTGGATTGAAGTAAATCACATGGATACCCAGGTCTTTAAGATAGGGCAGTTTCTTTCTGACACCGGCTAGATTGCCGCCGAAAAAGTCATAGGTCAACACATGGCCACGCTCATCTTTCACATAAACCGGGTTATCATCCCAGTTGGCATGCAGCAGACTGCCCTTTCGCGGTGATAGTACTGACCCATCAGGTCTGCCATTAGCAAAACGGTCAGGGAATATCTGATAAATAACTGAACGCTTCCACCAGTCCGGCGTAGTCGCAGTTTCTGGAACAACTGTGACTTGGTAAGAAGGCGGCTGAGTAGAGGAAAGGCGACCTGCCCCGCCGAGATTTAGCTCATTATTGCCATAATACAGGATATCCCCGCCCCGCAGGACGAGGATAAAGTAGTACCACAACAAACAAGCTGCTTCCGGAGCCGCGAACGTTGTCGCCAGTCGCAGCCAGCCCTGCTCGCCGCCAGCCGGTTCAAGTGGCAAAAGAGTTTCGCCACTCTGTTCACACCATAATCGCAGCGAAGCGACTTCCACCTCATTTGCCCGATCAGCCCGAAGTCCTAGGGCAATTTCGATTGTTTGCCCGCATGACGCCGCGCCGAACGGCTGGCGATATAGAGCCAGATGCGAATGATGCACAACCCAGTCCTGCGCTAGCTGCATTTAGCTCTCCTCCATCCAATACGGGTTGCCGATCGGGACAGGATTAATCTTCCAGATTCCAATAGCATATTCAGAAATGGTGCGATCGCTGGAGAAAAAGCCGGATTGCGCGATATTGCGGATCGCCATGCCGTTCCAGCGCTTCCGGTCAGCGAATAAGCGGTCAATCTTTGTCTGAGCATCCGCATAGCTGGCAAAATCTTTGAGCACGAAATACTCGTCATAGTCGATTAGCGAGTCGTGTAGCGCGCAAAACTCAGCTGCAGGCGTTGGCAAAAAACCATTGCAAAGCTGATCAAGTACCAGGCGCAACCGCGGATCTGCCAACATTTCGCGCGGCCGGTAGCTGCCTGTCTGGTAATAGTTAATGACTTCTTCAGCCGTCAAGCCAAAGATAACGATATTGTCGTCACCGACTTCTTCGCGGATTTCGATATTAGCGCCATCCATCGTGCCTAACGTAACAGCACCATTCATCATAAACTTCATATTGCCAGTGCCTGAGGCTTCCTTACTGGCAGTCGAAATTTGCTCACTCACATCTGCTGCCGGAAAGATTATTTCCCCCAGCGAGACGCTGTAATTTTCAAGGTACACCACCTTTAACCGGTCTCTGACTATAGGATCGTTGTTGATCAGTTCTCCTAGACAATTAATCAATTTAATCACTCGTTTGGCAAGATAGTAGCCTGGTGCCGCCTTGCCAGCAAATAAAAATACGCGCGGTGTGATATCAAGGTCCGGATTTTCCCGCAATCGGTTATAAATATCCAGAATGTGCAGCGCATTTAATTGCTGCCGTTTATAGAGATGAATACGCTTGACTTGAACATCAAATATCGCATTACAGTCAAGCGTTATGCCATACTTATCCTGAATATGGCGAGCAAGGCGTTCTTTATTGGCACGTTTAACTGCCGCGACCGATTCGCCAAACGCAACATCACCGGCCAAACGGCTTAGACTAGCTAAATAGGCTGGATGATGAATCCAGCTCGAGCCAATTGCCGATGTGATCAGCTTCGACAGGCCTGGATTAGCCTTTAACAGCCAGCGGCGGTGGGTAATGCCGTTGGTCTTGTTGTTAAATTTATACGGGTATAACTGATAAAAACGTTTCATAACGTCTTTCTTCAAAATCTCAGTGTGAATCTTGGCTACTCCGTTGACACTGTTGCTGCCAGCCACTGCCAAATGTGCCATATGGACATAGCCTTCGTTGATGATCGCCATGGCGGCGATACGATTCCACTCACCGGGATAGTGTCCCCACAGTTCCCGGCAAAAGCGTTCGTTAATTTCTTCGATAATCATGAAGATGCGCGGCAGTAACTCCCGCAAAATATCAACAGGCCACTTTTCCAGCGCCTCCGGCAAAATCGTATGATTGGTATAAGAGACTGTGTTCACGGTAATTTGCCAGGCTTGATCCCAACTCATACCTTCCTGATCCATCAGAATGCGCATTAATTCGGGAATCACCAGAACCGGGTGGGTGTCATTGATATGGACGGCGATTTTTTCATCAAAATCGGCTAGCGATCCGTTCTTTTTCTTATAACGGCGCACAATACTCTGCAGTCCGGCTGACACAAAGAAATATTGTTGTTTCAGCCGCAGAACACGGCCTTCATAGTGAGTGTCATCAGGATACAGTATTTCCGTGATCGACTCAACCGTATAGCGGTATTCGAGTGCCTTCAGCGGGTTCGTCCGGTCAAAGCTGTTCGGATCATCCGGCATGACCTCAGCATTCCATAACCGAAGAGTATTAACCGTCTGGTTATTAAAGCCGATAACAGGCACATCGTAAGGTACAGCTAGTACAGGCCAATAGTTGGTGTGTTCGACTTTCAGCCTGCCGCTATCGGTCGGTTTGAGCTGGACTTGACCATAAAAACGGACCTCGACCGCTTTATCGCCTTTGCGCATCTCCCAGACAGATCCGTTTTTTAACCAGTTATCCGGCAGCTCAGTCTGATAACCATCAACAAGTTTCTGTTCAAACAATCCATATTTATAGCGGATACCACAGCCATGCACCGGCAAATGAAGTGAGGCGGCTGAATCAAGAAAGCAAGCAGCTAATCTGCCCAGTCCGCCATTGCCTAGACCCGCATCCGGCTCCTGTTGTTCGAGCTGGCTAAGGTCAATTCCAAGACTGCTTAATTCTTGTCGTCTGGTTTCAGCAACTCCCATGTTCAATAAGTTTGACCCCAGCAACCGCCCCAACAGGAACTCAATTGAGAAGTAATATACCTGGCGCTCGCCACGATGCAGATATTCATCATTGGTTTTTACCCACAATTGGCTGATTTGGTCCCGAAGCAGAGCACCCAGCACAGTGTATTTGTCCTGCAAGCTGGAATCTGACAAACTCTTGCCCAGCAAGGTCTGTGTTTTCTCACTGAAGGCCGCCCTGAACTCTTCGTGTTGACTCAACTAGTTCCACTCTCCTTTCGAGGCCGTTGAAAATCCCCCATAGCTGTTACAGGGTCTGATACAAGTCACGATACAGGGTAGCAGACCGTCCCCAACTGAAGTCTTGACGCATCGCCTGCTGCGCCAGCTTCGTCCAGACTTCCGGCTGTTCATATAATGCCACAGCGTCTTCCAACGTACGCAGCAAATCATGAGCGTTGTAATTAGTGAACCGGAAGCCGCAACCGGCTCCTGTTGTCTGGTCGTACGGGGTTACAGTATCGCGCAAACCGCCGGTCTCGCGGACGACAGGCAAACTGCCGTAACGCATGGCAATTAACTGACCAATGCCACACGGTTCAAACTGTGACGGCATCAGGAACAAATCACTGGCCGCGTAAATGCGTCTGGCTAAAGTCTCGTCAAAAAAGATGTTTGCTGATACCTGATTTGGTCTTTGATGTCCTGCCACTCGGAACATACCTTCATACTTTTCATCCCCAGTGCCTAGTATCACCAATTGGACATTCAAGTCAAGAAGCTCATCAAGCACCCCGGTCACCAGATCAAGCCCCTTAGCTTCAACCAGCCGAGACACGATGGCAACCATGGGGATCGATTCCGAAACCGGCAATCCCAACAATTCTTGAAGTTTCATCTTATTACGCTGTTTGCGTTTGATCGAACGCCAGGTATAGTTAATAAACAGCGCCGGATCGGTCGCTGGATTGTACAGCTCACAGTCAATACCGTTTAGGATGCCATGCAGTTCATCCTGCCGTTTGCGGAGTATACCATCAAGCTGTTCACCAAACCAGGGACTCTGAATTTCCATTGCATAGGAGGGGCTCACGGTTGTCACTGCATCGGCGAACACAAGCCCACCTTTCATATAGTTTACCGCGCCGTGAAATTCCAGCGTTTCGGCCGTAAAATACTCAGGCCCCAGACTGAGCAACTCACCTAATACATCAGGCGCAAACACACCTTGATATTTTAAGTTATGAATAGTAAACATTGTGCGGATATTGGCATAAAACGGATCTTGCCGGTGGTGAGCCCCCATCATAACGATAGCCATCGCCGCATGCCAATCATGGCAATGCAACACATCAGGCTGAAAGTCGATATGTGGCAGAATAGCCGGCACAGCCCGCGAAAAGAATGCGAAGCGCTCGCCGTCATCATAATAGCCGTACAGACCGGCGCGGCGGAAATAGTATTCATTGTCAATGAAATAAAAGGGAACTCCATCACAGGTATAGGCTTCCACACCACAATACTGATTGCGCCAGCCAACCGGCACGGTCAGTTCAGCAACTCTTTCGAATTCTTCTTTAAACTGGCCAGGAATATCTCCATATTTCGGAATGATAACTCTCGCATCGATTCCCAGATTACGCAGCGCCTTAGGCAGAGAGCCCATTACATCTGCTAATCCGCCGGTCTTCACAAAAGGCACGGCTTCGGCAGCGACCAACAGGACTTTTAACATACTAGATCACCGTTCCTTTCCTGATAATAATAGGATAGGCTATTTCCC
Organism: Anaerosporomusa subterranea; assembly: GCF_001611555.1. NCBI lineage: Bacteria > Bacillati > Bacillota > Negativicutes > Acetonemataceae > Anaerosporomusa > Anaerosporomusa subterranea. The sequence goes on along the minus strand of NZ_LSGP01000017.1, from coordinate 324,901 downwards.
CCTTAATCGTGCGGCCTGGTCCGATCTTTACGTCTTTGTCACAGATCACTGTGTCCAGTGACACCCCCGGTCCGATATCGCATTTTTGCATAATCACGCAATTTCTCACTGATGCGCCAGGTCGGATATGTACCCCGCGAAACAGAATACTATTCTCCACCGTTCCCTCAATCACGCAGCCATTGGCAACCAACGAATTGCTGGCTTTAGCTCCCAATCGGTAGTTAGTCGGCGCTTCATCCTTGGTTTTGGTATAGATGGGATTGTTGCGCGAAAACAGATTCTGCCGTACCTCAGGCTGTAACAGTGACAGGCTATGGTGATAATAGCCAAACACTGAATTAATCACTGCGACATGGCCCTGGAAGGGATAACCGTATATCTTCAATTGGCCTAAATTACGAATCAAGCCGTCTTTAATAAAACTGTGTTCCCCTTTCAGCATACAACGTTCAACAATATCCATGAACAGTTTGCGCTCCATGAGATACACGCGCATCGACATTTGCTGATCGCCGCCCGGATCATGGCTGACTGCAGCGTCAGAAACTCGTCCGTCCGCATCTGTCTTGATGAATGTGCAATGGCGGTAATCCTGACCTTCAAGCTGGCAACCAGGCTGAAAGAGAACAGTGACATCAGCGCCGGTTTGCCGATGGAAATCCAGCATACCGTTAAACTGAATATTGGCTATCATGGAACTGCCGGCAATGAGAACATATTGTTCCTTAGAACGCTTAAAATACTCAAAATGCGAATACATCTGCTCAATATCGCCCTCACCAGAGCGAATTCGGCCTGGCGCCTGATTGGATGGAAGTATGAAAAGTCCGTCGCGTTTACGGGCTAAGTCCCACTCCTTGCCTGAGCGTAGATGGTCCATCAGCGATCGATAATTGGAATAGGCTAGTATGCCGACATTACGTATCCCGGAGTTTACCATATTTGATAAGATAAAATCGATTACCCGGTAGCGTCCGGCGAACGGAATAGCGGCTAGCGGCCGGCTTTGCGTTAATTCTCGTAATAAATCTTCATTTTCGAACAGATTGATGAGGCCAAGAACTCGTTTCATTCTCACACCACCTCCTATGACTCCACCATAGCGCGACAAGGGATTGTCGTACCGGCGGGAATGACAATATCATCGCCAACAACAGCTATTCCGTCATTGGCGCCACCTTCACAGCCAACGCTCACCCCTGCATCAATCACTGTCCGGCTGCCGATAATCGCTTTTTCGATGACAGCTCCTGCGCCAATCTGAGCATCTGGGAATATAATCGAATGACGAATCACAGCTCCAGCCGCCACTGACACCCCGGGGAAAAGAACACTTGTATCGACTTCGCCGTGAATAGTACACCCTTCACTAACCATCGAGTTGCTGATCTTGGCTTGGCTGGCGATAAAGTGTGACGGCAAAGAGGGGTTAACTGCGTAAATCCGCCAACTAGGATCATGCAGGTCGAGCTCCGGCCGGTCGGCCAACAGGTCCATATTTGCTTCCCATAGGCTTTCCACTGTGCCGACATCCTTCCAATAGCCTTGAAACGGATAGGCGTACATACGTAGTCCTGCATTCAGCATGCAGGGAATGACGTTCTTGCCAAAGTCGTTTTCGGAGGTTGCATCCCGTTCATCTGCCTCTAAGTAGGCCTTAAGCACATCCCATTTAAAGATATATACTCCCATCGAAGCCAAGTTGCTTTTCGGCTGTTTGGGCTTTTCATCAAATTCAACAATTCTCTTATCAGCGTCAGCATTCATAATGCCGAACCGGCTGGCTTCTTCCCAAGGCACTTGAAAGACAGCGATCGTCGCGTCAGCTTGTTTTTCTTTATGAAACTCCAGCATCAGCGAATAATCCATCTTGTAGATATGATCGCCAGACAGAATCAGGACATAATCAGGATCAAATGTATCAATAAACTCAGTGTTCTGATATATGGCATTTGCCGTTCCTTTATACCACTCGCCGCCTTTTTGCCCGACAAACGGAGGCAGGACGTAAACGCCACCACCCATCCGGTCAAGATCCCAAGCGCTGCCAATGCCAATATACGTATGCAGGTCAAGCGGCTGATACTGAGTCAGCACCCCTACCGTGTAAATGCCCGAGTTGTTGCAGTTTGACAGTGGAAAGTCAATAATGCGGTATTTGCCGCCGAACGGAACAGCTGGCTTGGCTAAACGTTTTGTCAGCACGCCCAGCCGAGACCCCTGCCCACCAGCCAGAATCATGGCAACACACTCTTTTCTCATCCTCATCCTCCTCCTTCTTTTTTTCTTAGCCCATCGGCGCCAGCACGACTGCCGCTAGCGGCGGCACGGTGATGACCACCGACTGTTCCCAGTTATCCCAAGGCACGGGTTCACTGCGGATAATGCCGGTGTTATTAAGGCCGGAACCGCCATACTCCTGTGAGTCACTATTGAATTCTTCACAGTATTTTCCGCGCAGCGGCACGCCTATTCGGTAAGCTAGCCGCTCGACCGGAGTGAAGTTGACGATCATCAGCCTGACATTATTATGACTGTCGCGGCGCAATAATGACACAATACTGTGCAGGCTATCCTCACAATTGATCCACTCAAAACCTTCCCAGCCAGCATCCTTTTCCCAAAAACAAGGCTGTTGCAAATAGTAATGATTCAGAGCAGATACATAGTTATGCAGCTTTTGATGCATGTCATAACTAAGGAGATGCCAATCCAGGCTTTGCGCTTCATTCCATTCGATAAACTGTCCAAATTCACCGCCCATAAACAGCAGCTTCTTGCCTGGGTGCCCAATCATATAGGCATAGAAAGCCCGCAAGTTCGCGAACTTCTGCCAATAGTCTCCCGGCATTTTGTCTAACAGTGACTTCTTGCCGTGAACAACCTCATCGTGCGACAGCGGCAAAACAAAGTTCTCCGAAAACGCGTACATCAGCGAAAATGTCAGTTTATCATGCCGCCATCTGCGTTGCAGCGGATCTGTTTCCATGTATAAAAGCATGTCGTTCATCCAGCCCATATTCCACTTATAATTAAAGCCCAGACCACCGGTGAAGGTCGGAGCTGTAACAAGTGGCCAGGACGTGGATTCTTCCGCGATCATCAACGCGTTAGGAAATCGCGCGAACACGGCTTCATGCAATTTGCGCAAAAAGTCAATTGCTTCGATATTCTCCCTGCCGCCGTAACGATTAGGCTCCCAGTCTCCAGGTTCACGTGCATAATCCAAATAGAGCAGATTAGCCACAGCGTCTACCCGCAGACCATCGATATGGTAAACGTCAAGCCAAAACAAGGCATTGGAGATCAAAAAGCTCCAAACCTCTGAACGGCTAAAGTCAAAATTAGTTGTACCCCATTGCCGGTTTTCGGCCCGCAGCGGACGGTCGCTTTCAAACAGGGGCGTGCCGTCAAACGCTTTTAGGCCATGGCCGTCATTGCAGAAATGCCCAGGAACCCAATCCAAGATCACGCCCAGTCCGCGCGCATGGCAGGCGTCGACAAACTCCATAAATTCCTGCGGACTGCCATAGCGACTGGTGACAGCATAATAACCTGTCGCCTGATAGCCCCAAGAGCCGTCAAACGGATGCTCAGCCAGCGGCATTAATTCAAGGTGTGTATAGCCCATGTCAGCAGCATAAGCTGGCAGAATACGGGCTAATTCGCGGTAACTGAGCATCCCGCCATCTGGCCCCAGTCGCCAGGACCCGAGATGAACCTCATAGATATTGACTGGCTTGTCAAGCAGTTGCCCTCGCTTCTGACTTCGCCAATCAGCATCTTGCCAACAATAACTGCCCAATTCAGCAACTACCGAGGCCGACTTTGGCCGCTGCTCAGCAAAAAAAGCGAATGGGTCAGCTTTCAGCAAACAGCCTTGGGCTGTGTCGATCGCATATTTATAAATCTCACCGACTATCAAGCCGGGAATGAACAACGCCCAAACACCAGACTCACCCTGTCGACTCATTGGCGAATTGTCGCCTTGCCAATCGTTAAATTCGCCTACTACCTTAACAGCAGTTGCATGAGGCGCCCAAACAGCAAAACGGACTCCCCAAACGCCGTCATATTCAACCAGATGCGCCCCTAGAGTCTGATAACTGGCAAAATTGCGGCCTTCATTGAATAAATATAGTTCATATTCACTAAAGAGAGGCTGTTTCATCATTGCAATCTCCCCTCGGTTTTCTAATGGTAAAATTCACCATGAATCAGTTAATTCCTGCCTACGAGGCAAGGGAATTGTTAGCTTCAGGTTAAGAAAAACCGCCGTTACCTATAAGACTTAGCGGTAGGGTCTTTAGGAGTACAGAAAACGATTCCACAGAGTACACAGAGTATATTCTTCGCCTCTGTGACCTCTGTGTTCCCTCCTTTACTCTGTGGAAACATAACCACGTTCGCTTCGTGAATTTATAATTTTTATTGGTTTAGAAAAAGGGCCTGAAGCTCAATCGCTTCAGGCCCTCTCATTAAATTAACACTTCCAATAACTCTTCTTGACCAATACCGCCAAAATGCTGTTTGACATCAAGGCAGGCTAGCGCCGCCGCCAGGTCGCTGCGTTCATAGCGCAAACCGGTGAGAGCCGCAGCTACAGCCGCTGGATCGCCAGCACTAAAGAAATCACCATAGAATTTCAAATCACGAATCCGACCATTCGCCACATCCAGCCAAGCCTCCACTTTACCAGGGGTGAAGCGTTTCTCCCGCTTAATATTCGCAGGCGGCGACTGTCCATAAGTCCAGTCCCAGGTCCGGTAGCGCGATTCGGCTAACGCCGAAGCCGCAGCTAATTGTTCTTCTGACAGCTCTTGCTGTGTAAGCGGCTGATCCTCAGCCAAGCAGGAAAGCAACGTTTCCTTGAATTCGTGTACTGTCATCTGCCGTGACATATAGCTGCTAATGTTTGTTACCCGGCTTCGTACCGAAGCAACTCCCTTTGATGCGATCTTTGCCTGATCAGGACATAGCGCCGCTTCCAGATCATCAAGATTAACGTCAAACAGCAATGTGCCATGATGCAGAACCCTGCCATTTCGGATGCACTGCGCATTGCCGGAGAATTTCTTGCCAGCTAAAGTCAGGTCATTGCGCCCACTAAACTCAGTCGCTGCCCCCAGCTTAGCCAAAGCGGCCATTACCGGTCGTGCGAACTTCTCAAAGTCTGGCGCGATCTGTTCTCCCGCAGGCTGAATAAACGAATAATTTAAGTTACCAAGGTCATGATAAACCGCACCGCCGCCAGTCATCCGTCGTACAACATGGACGCCCCGATTGCGAATGAACTCGCCATTAATCTCCACCAAAGTATTTTGATGCTTGCCAATAATAACTGACGGCGAGTTCTGCCATAATAGTATATATGTTTCCCCGTGTTTTCCAGTATTGAAAATAGTTTCCTCAAGCGCTAAGTTGAAGTAGGGATCGGTCGAATTGTTTGCTAGATATAACATAACAACACCTCTCTGTTTAAGAATTCACCATCAACCTGTCTGATACCTTTTAAACTATTTAAAAATATTTTTACGTAGTCTGATAATTCTTTAAATTTCGTCAAATATTTCTGCAGGGATTTTTAGTTAAACATAGTATATAATTGATTATACGGTACATCTTTTCACCAATTAGCTATACTATTTTGGTGTTATTGCCTCGCAAGCTAATCCTTATACAAAGAAGGTGAATTTTATCGAACTTTCCAAACGTCAAGAAACTATCCTTGAAATTGTTAAACACCATGGCCCGATCACCGGCACGGAAATTGCCGGTCAGTTAGGTCTCAGCCGCGCTGCGCTACGTCCTGATCTTGCCATTCTAACTATGTCAGGCATGCTCGGAGCCCGGCCTCGGGTCGGCTACTACTGCACAGGCAAAGAACCTACTGATTTCATCGCAAGCTTACTCGCCAATATCTCTGTGGCAGAAGCCCATTCCCAACCGATTGTCGTCAAAGAAAGTTCTTCTGTCTATGATGCGATCGTCTCCATGTTTATCGAAGACGTCGGATCACTAATTGTCGTGTCTGAAGGCGGATACCTCGAAGGCATAGTCTCGCGCAAAGACCTGCTAAAAGCGGCAATGGGTGGACAAGGGCTCAATAAACTCCCAACTAATGTTGTCATGACTCGTATGCCGAATGTTATTGTTACCTATCCAGAGGAATCCGTCGTTCGGGCTGCTGAAAAGCTGATCAACCAACAAGTAGACTCTCTGCCGGTAGTTGTTGCCAACAAAGTCGGTAATGAGGAAAAATTTCAAGTCATTGGCCGTTTCACGAAAACAAATATTACCCGCCTATTTGTTCAACTGGCTGGCAAGTAGTAAGAAAAGCCGTCGTTACATATGAAACCTGGCGGCAGTAGTAGTGCTAACATTGATTAACATCGTTGTGGCGGTCAGGGAAGTACGAGGAACGTTAACGGCAGAGGGCTACGGTTTATTATACAAGATAAATCCGAAACACTCTGTGTACTCTGTGGCAAACACACCCTCGTTGCTTCACAGGTACTTAGGCTTTCTGGTATTACTGGGGGGGAGGGCTCTTTATTAATCTATCAGTGAAGAATACACCGATCATCTATGTTGTATCAGATTCCATCGGTCAGACCGGCGAGGTAGTGGTCAAGGCAGCGGCCAGCCAATTTAATTCTGGCAATGTCGACATCCGGCGTGTCCCCTATATCCGCACAGTCGAAGAGGCGGCGGAAGCCATTGTTGAAGCCCAAGAGGCTGGCGGCGCCATTATTTATACGATAGTCAGCCCTGAACTTCGCCTTTTTCTCGCGACCAAGTCAAAAGAGCATGGCGTAACTGCTGTTGATGTCATGGGACCAGTGATGGATGCGATCCGTACAGTTACCCCTGACAAACCAAAGCTCGAGCCAGGTCTGGCGCGCAGGCTCGACAAGGCCTATTTCAACAAAATTGAAGCCATCGACTTTGCTGTCAAGTATGATGACGGCAAACAGCAGCGCGGCCTGTTAAAAGCAGATATCGTTATTATTGGCGTATCTCGCAGTACCAAGACGCCGCTCTCCATGTTTCTGGCAACTCGCGGCTTTAAGACAGCTAATGTACCGCTAGTTCCGGAGGTTGCCCCTCCTGACGAAATCTTCAAAATGCCCATTCATCGGATCGTTGGGCTGATGATGCAACCTAGCTTGCTATATGAAATCCGTAAGGAACGATTAAAAACGATGGGCCTATCAACCGCAGTCGATTATGCAAATTTAGAGCGTATTCTCGAAGAACTGGATTACGCCTCTAAAATCATGCGCCGAGTTGGTTGCGCGGTCATTGACGTGACCAACCGGGCGGTAGAAGAAACTGCGGCAAAAGTAGAGGAAATTTATCGTAAAGGAGTCGGAAAGTAACCATGAAAAAGTATGTCTACTTATTCAACGAAGGCAAGGCCGAAATGCGCGGCCTCTTAGGTGGCAAAGGTGCCAATCTGGCTGAGATGACCAACATTGGCCTACCTGTACCTCCAGGCATGACCATCACCACCGAAGCTTGCAAAGAATACTACCATGCAGGCAAAAAGCTCCCAGATGGACTGCTTGACGAAATCAAGAAAAACTTAGCCATTCTTGAGGAAAAGACCGGCAAAAAACTGGGTTGCATCCAAAACCCGTTGCTGGTTTCTGTCCGGTCTGGCGCCGTCTTCTCGATGCCTGGCATGATGGATACGATTCTCAATCTAGGTTTGAATGAAGATACCCTTAAAGCTGTGGTCGCTAACACTAATAACGAACGTTTTGCTTATGACGCTTTCCGGCGCTTTATCCAGATGTTCTCTGACGTCGTCTTGGAAATTCCGAAGCATGAGTTTGAAATTCTGCTTGATAAACAAAAGCATGCTCAAGGCGTTACCTTTGATCAAGAATTGACCGCCGAAAGCCTGCGCAAAATTATCGATAATTACAAAGCATTGGTGCAAGAGAAAGCTGGCCGCCCCTTCCCTGAAGACCCGATGGAACAGCTTATCCTTTCCATCGAAGCTGTGTTCCGTTCCTGGAACAATGACCGCGCCATTATTTATCGTAATCTCAACAAAATTGACCATGATCTCGGCACAGCCGTCAACATACAATCCATGGTCTTTGGCAACCTTGGCAATGACAGCGGCACTGGCGTCGCCTTTACCCGTAACCCGTCCACCGGTGAAAACGTTCTCTATGGTGAATTCCTGACCAATGCCCAAGGCGAAGACGTCGTCGCTGGCATTCGCACCCCGCGGCCGATCTCCGAATTGAAAGACGAAATGCCCGAAGCCTACGAAGAATTTGCCCGCACCGCCCGGTTACTGGAAAAGCACTATAAAAATATGCAAGATATCGAGTTCACTATTGAGCGCAAGAAGCTCTACATGCTGCAAACCCGCAACGGCAAGCGTACAGCGCAAGCAGCTGTTAAAGTTGCTCACGATCTGGTTGCCGAAGGAATGGTCACAAAAAAAGAGGCTATTCTTATGGTCGAACCGGCTCAGCTCGACCAACTCCTGCACCGCCAAATTGATCCCAAGGCCAAAGTCGAAGTTATTGCCAAAGGGTTGCCTGCCTCGCCGGGTGCCGCTTCTGGCACAGTGGTATTTGACGCCGACGATGCCGACCGTTTGGCCAAAGAGGGCAAAAAGGTCCTGCTGGTTCGTACTGAAACCACTCCAGACGACATTCACGGCATGGTCGCCGCTCAAGGCATCCTAACCAGTCGCGGCGGCATGACCAGCCACGCAGCTGTTGTTGCCCGTGGCATGGGCAAACCTTGCGTCTGCGGCTGCGAAGCGCTGAAAATCGACTATAACGCCAAGACAGTCAGTGTCGGCGGCAAACTCATCAAAGAAGGGGAGCCACTCTCGATTGACGGATCGACTGGTCGAGTCCTGTTCGGTGTCGTCACCCTAAAAGACCCTGAACTATCCGGCGAATTCATGGAGTTCCTCGAGTGGGCTGATGAGTTAAAGGAAATTGGAGTTCGCGCCAACGCTGACACGCCAGAAGACGCGCTTAAAGCCCGCGAATTCGGCGCTAAGGGCATTGGCCTGACCCGTACTGAGCATATGTTCATGGCTCAAGATCGTCTGCCCTATGTACAACAGATGATTCTTGCCGAGTCCTTAGAAGATCGTGAAGAAGCGCTGTCCCACCTTCTGCCGATGCAGCAAGGCGACTTCTACGGCATCCTCAAAGCGATGGACGGTTATCCGGTTTGCATTCGTCTGTTAGATCCGCCTTTACATGAGTTCTTGCCCAACCAGGAAGATTTAGTAATTGAAACCACTGAGCTGCGTATAACCGGTAAAGATGCTAAATTGCTGGAAGAGAAAGCCGAGTTGCTCAAAAAAGTCCGCACCCTGCACGAATTCAACCCGATGCTTGGTCATCGCGGCTGCCGCCTTGGCATTACCTTCCCTGAAGTCTATGATATGCAAGTAAGAGCGATCTTTAACGCTACCGCCCAACTGACTAAAGAGGGCTTCCAGCCGCATCCGGAAGTGGAAATCCCGTTAACGATCGATGTCACTGAAATGAAATTCTTCAAAGAGCGAATAGACAATATTGCCAAAGAAGTCATGGAACGTGAGAACGTCCAGTTCCACTACACCTCAGGCACCATGATTGAATTGCCGCGCGCCGCTCTCCTGGCTGACGAACTGGCCACCGCATCTGATTTCTTCAGCTTTGGCACCAATGACCTGACCCAGACAACCCTGGGTTTCAGCCGCGACGACGCCGAAGGCAAGTTTATGGATGATTACTTGCGAGCAAAAATCCTGAAGGAAAATCCCTTCATCGTGCTTGATCGCAAAGGTGTCGGCAAACTGATGAAGCTGGCTGTTGAAGGCGGCCGCAAGACGAAACCCGATCTCTTGATCGGCATCTGCGGTGAACATGGCGGCGAACCCTCGTCTGTCGAATTCTGCCACATGATCGGCCTCAACTTTGTCAGTTGCTCCCCCTACCGTGTCCCTATCGCCCGCTTAGCTGCCGCGCAAGCCGCAGTCTCGACCGGCGAAATCATGGGCACTCGTTAAGCAGCAAATCCTCAAAAGCCCCGGCCTCAAAAGCCGGGGCTTTTCCATTAGGAGAAAGCAGTGAGAACGAAAAGCTGAACTAATATCTCCTCCACGTAACAGGGAACCGTTTAGCATGCATTTCGAAGCGGCCATGTGCAGAGATTACGCGTCGAAACAAATTGTTGCCACGATTGTTTACTTCCAACAGTTCAGCAAGCACCTGCATAATCTGGAAGGACATTTCACTCAGTCCGATCACATCTTTCGATTTATGAATAACTTCTCCCAAATTTACTTGGCATGTAGACCAAAGGCCCAAATTTTCTACAGCTTGCGCGAGCATCGCTACCTCTACGCCGTAGTTTGCCGGAATACGCATCTTTAATAAAGCGTCTTTATATATAGCGACAGTTCCGGCAAGCGGCTGTATGTATCCCGAGAGCTGAGGCATAAAGGTGCTAAACCAGGGACGCGCTAATATTTCTGTAACCCTGCCCCCTCCCAATTCTATTCCGGATGCCTCAACTCTTACCGGTCGTGAAAAATAGCCTTTCGCAAATTTTATTTCCGGATAAGCCAAGAGCGGACCTAGCAGCCCATAGAAAAAACGGGGAGTGATATTTTCGATGTCAGTGTCGACCCAGGCTAGAATGTCCGCATCAGTGACAAATGCACTCTTAAACATCGCCTCCCCTTTACCGTGATACGTTCCCAACTGTGCTTCGATTTCCGCATGCTGATAAACAGGGATGCCATACGACCGGGCGATGTCTACCGTATTATCAGTGGAGCCAGAGTCGATCAGAACCACCTCATCGATAAGACCGACATTCTTCACATCCAACGCGGTTTTAATGACCTTGCCAACTGTATTTTCTTCATTCAGGCTAGGAAGAATGGCGACTATTTTTACACCTTGCTTTTTTTTATAATTTCTCAGCACACTGGAAACCGAAAAATCGCTAGCGTCAAATGTCCTAGCCCGGATCCATTTGTAAATTTCATCACTTTCATCAAATTCCAAATCACGCAGCGGACCGCGGACAATAGTCAGACTGCCTGCAAACGCGCCTTTTACCTTAGCATATAACGGTTTAATTTCCGAAATAGAAAGCGGTGCGCCCAAAAATAACATCGAATAATCGCTACTGATACTTTTAATCAAATGCCAAATCGACTGATCTCTCCGCCAGTTAATGGTTACACTGTCAAACATTTCGTGAGCGGGAGCAACAACAGAAGACAAAAAGACATCCTCCAGGTGAGGTATTTTTTCTTCTAAGTGAAAAATCACCAGATTCTTCACTTTGGCTTTGGCGAGTACGTCCAACACCGCCTGTGCATTAAGGCCTCCGCGCAAGACCGCCGCAACAGGGCCTTCCTGCCAGCCGTCAGTTATGATATTTACCATTTCACAGCCGATCTCCAGTTCGTCCAGATCGTCAGTAAACGATAGAAATTTGAACTGATCGCTAACATGTTCTATATTTGGCCAATAGCGCCCTTCGTTAGTCATGCTTACTCCCCTTTCATCGAACAAAATGCAGGTCTATATATTTTGTCTGGAGTGCCAGAGGCTACCAAATTACTATTCTGATATATCTAATTATATTATAAAGCAAAACCAATATTTAGTAAAATTTGGAACTTAAATCATTACGCCAAAGATCAGAGATTAGAACGAACCGTACCCAAAAGACTCTCAAAAGCCAGTCAGGAAGCAGCCCTGTACCAACGTAAAGTCAACCGTGAGATGATGACAGAATCTGTAGCCAATCTTGAAAAAGCAGGCATGAAAGTCACTAAACTGACTCCGGAACAACAGAAAACGCAATCGAACAAGCTGTGAAGGGATCTGGCGAGGAGGGTCGAAAACTATGACTATGACGATGGTCGTATTCGTGGCATCATTGCTTGCAGTGATGGCGCTCGGTATTCCTATCGCTTTCGCCCTTATCATGAGCGGCGTTGCGCTACTCTTGCATATGGGGATGTTTGACACGCAAATACTCGCCGCCAACCTCACCCCTGTTTTGATGCCGATTGTTCATAAGGCCGGTATTAACCCCATCTATTTCGGTTTCATGTTTGTGTTCAATAATATGATCGGCTGTCTCACTCCACCAGTTGGAACGGTGCTTAACGCCGCTGCCGGAGTCGGCAAAATCACGATGCATGACATTATTCGCTGTGTTATGCCTTATATGTGGATTGAAATCATCCTCTTATTGCTACTCACACTCTTCCCACAGCTTGTCTTGGTTCCACTAAGCTAGTTCATTTAAAATCTACAGATTGAGGAGCTTCTTTGACCATGAAAAAGATTCTGATAACACCACGCTCGTTTGGTAAAAATAATAACAAGCCGATTGAACTGTTGAAGGAAAAAGGCTATGAAATAATCACTAACCCCTATCAACGCATCATGACACAAGAAGAAATGAGTGTTGCGATAAGGGATGTTGACGGCATTGTCATTGGCGTTGATCCGCTAAATGGCGAGGTATTAAAAAACGCTAAGCAACTGAAAGCTATCTCCAAGTACGGAGTCGGTTTAGACAATATTGACTTGGCGTATGCCGAGCAGCGGGGTATTATTGTCACAAAAACAGTCGGCGCCAACACCGGCGCCGTTGCCGATTTCGCCGTGACGCTAATGCTGGCGACAGCCAGGCGGATGGTCTATATTGACCAGGAATGCCGACAACGGAATTGGGCGAAGGTCAGTACTATTCAAATGGATAATAAAACGCTGGGCCTTATTGGTCTCGGAAGCATCGCCAAAGCGGTAGTGAAAAAGGTCTCCGGATTTGACATGAAGATTATTGCTTATGATACTTCTCCTGACCTCGAGTATGCACAGAAACACAACATCACTTATGTTGATCTCGAAACACTGCTGCAGGAATCGGATTTTATCAGTATTCATTTGCCATTGCTCGACAGTACGAAGAACCTGATATCAAGCAAAGAATTTGCATTGATGAAACAGACTGCTGTACTGGTTAATACGGCCAGAGGCGGAATTATTGATGAAGCCGCCTTGTTATCAGCGCTGAAAAACCGCAGAATTTGGGGAGCAGGTATTGATGTGTTTGAAGCAGAGCCGCCGAGCAATGATGAGTTTCTGAAACTGGATAACATCATCATCGGCTCTCACTGTGCGGCCTCTACCTTTGAGGCTATTGATGCGATGGGAATGATGGCTGCAGAAAATCTGATTAACAGCTTGGAGACGCCACTGACAGATCGGTAAAAGTTTGTTCAGTAAGCAGCCGCTGCGGCGGTCTAAGCGAGTATGGGGAACGTTAACCGCAGAGTACGCTGAGTGCGCGGAGGATACCCGCAGAGGGGATGCAGTTTTATATAAAACAAATTCGAGACCCTCTGTGTCCTCAATGTACCCTCTATTTACTCTGCTGTAAAATGGCACCCTTTTCTTCTCTCTTACTTTGGGCGGCAAAATGACTAGCAGGAAATAGGATTGCAATGTAGAACATAGTACCGTAATATTATTGAATTCAGGAGGCTTACTCCTTCATGTTGTTTGATACTCATACGCATACTACCTTCTCTACTGACTCGCGCATGACGTTTGCTGAGGCGGAGCAGGCAGCTAGAGAGCGTAATCTTGGAATTATCATCACCGAGCATATGGATCTTGCCTATCCTGAGCCAGAGGCGTTTACATTTAATGTTGATGACTACTTTGCTGCTTATGGGGCACACCGCAGCGACGCGCTGCTGCTGGGGATCGAGATTGGCATGCGTGATGACTGTGTTGACGCCAACCGGGAAATCGTCGCCAAGCATCCATTTGACTTTGTGATCGGCTCCATCCATGTCGTTGAGAACATCGACATTTACCAAGGATCGTTTTATCACACCCGGACAAAAGAAGAGGTCTATCATCAGTACTTTAATTCGATGATTGTTTGTCTCGAACAATATGACTTTATTGACAGCTTAGGTCATATAGATTACATCTGCCGCTATGCCCAGTTTGATGACCCTGAACTCTATTTCTTTGATTTCCAAACAGATATTGACTTGGTTCTCTCCCAACTAGCGCAACGCGACCAAGCGATTGAAATCAATACTCGCCGCCTCTACCTGCCTGACAGCAAAGAAGCGTTGTTGCCTGTCTACCATCGTTTCCGCGAACTAGGCGGCCGGTTTGTCACAATCGGCTCAGATGCCCATAAGGCCAAAGATATTGGCAAAGGACTGGACTTAGCCATGGAAATGGCTGAAACCTGCGGGTTGACGCCGGTTTATTATAAAGAGAGAAAACCGATTCGCCTGACACTCTGAAGTTTCTTAAGCCGGGATGTGATGTCCCGGCTTTTTATATAGTAATTATTTTTTCTTATTGATATTGACTTTCATTCTCAATAAGAATATACTAGTAATCAGAAAAGGATAATCCCGCCTTTACAGGCGGTGATGATAAAGAAGGGTGAGTTTTATGGCAAAAGCACCTGGACTGCATGCCTACTGTACTGATGAGCATTGTTCCATCCACGGAAAAGATTTAAAAGAAATGATTCGCGAAACCGAGCCATCTTGGCTAAATGAAATCAAAACTGCAGGTTCACTCATGGCATTAGCGGCAGCTATTGTCATCGGTAACGTTGCCTGGTATTTTTCCGGCATATGACAACTTCATCCCTCCTCTGTTTTTACAAAGACCTCCTCACATTTACTGAGGATGTCTTTGGCAGACCGCCGACAAAAAGGGCACTCTACGCGAAGCGCAAGGTGCCCTTTTGTTGACGGTCTGTGCGTACGATGTGCGTTATGTATCCCTTTTGCGGCGCACATCGTGCGCATTGCGTAGTTCTAGTAAAAACGATAAATCGTCTTGTGACAGTATCCCATTCACTAGGATTTGTCCGTTCGGCCTAATTCTGATTTCAATCTTATTTGAAATATTCGGAAGATCTTTTTGCAAGTACTGATAACGTTCAGTTAGGAAATGATACCGCTGATTCGCTGAACCAATCCAAGGGCGACTGGTATCTGCCAATTCCTGTTTATACGGGCCATCAATCAAGACATCAGTAACAGCAAGAAGCTCTTGCCAGGAGGGGCAATTGCTCATTTTGATATCTTCGAATCGATACCCCGTAAACGTAAGAACGGTCAGACCGAATTCACGCACAATCCTCCCCAGTTCTGCAAGGGCGTCAGCCTGCGCAAACGGCTCTCCACCGGCAAAAGTTACCCCCTCTAAATCCGGGACTGATACGATTTCCTGTGCCAAAGCATCAACATCGACTTCAATACCGCCACTTTCATCCCAGGCTTCCGGTGTGGCACAGCCTCTGCACCGGATAGGACATCCCTGCACCCAAACGCAGGCGCGTATCCCCGGACCTTCAACTGCAGTCTTTGGCAGGAAGTTATAAAGTCTAATATGCATTAATAATCGATCACTCTTCCTGAAGTTGTTTTAGCTACACCCGGCTCGCAAATACTGACTTGACACAAGGGACGAATGAGTTTGGCAATATGCGGTTTCAAGCTTAGATGACGGCAAAAATCATCAAAACTTTTGAAGCCGCCTGTTTTTTGCCGTACAGAAACTGCCTTCTTTGCCAATATGATACTTATTCCCGGCAATCCAGCCAACTCTTTTTCTGTCGCTATATTAAGATCAAGCAGTTCACTGTCTGTTATCTGCAAGGGAGTTTGTACAATAGGCGGCGGTTTTATTACTTTATCTGCTCCTGCTTCCATATCGGTCGTTAGCTTCGTATGATAGACATCAGCTGGCTGAAGCGGATCTGCTTTTGCAGCCAGCTCCTCTTTCCGTTCTTCAGCTTGTTGCAATGGTTGCGATCTATGCAAATATATCCACAAAGGTATTGTTATAAAGAAGAACGGAAACGTAATCAACACCCAGATCCAGGCTTTGCCCTTGCTGCCTGCTTTAACTCTTGCCTGGAAGTACATATAGATCGCAGCAGCCAAAGGCAGGATGGGAATTAATGCTGTAAACGTGTTGCCTAGAACTACGTAACCAACAAATAACAGTGCTGCAAACGCTATATACCCGAGTAGCAGGATCATCTTCGCCACCCTGCCTTTTCACTTTCAGTAATTTTTGAATGCAAGTCGTTTTGCAGTGTGATGTCTTCCTGTTCGTAATAGTCTGCCGTATAGGCCGACTCGTACGTTTCGGAGCCTGTTAGTTCCTCCAAGAGAGCGATGTAGTCGGTACATTTTTTCCCTTTGATACCCTCAAGCTCTACCTGCACCCTGCCATCGGGAAATATCTGTAGCCTAAACTGCTTTTGCATGCTTTCCTCCCCTAATAATCGATCCTTCTCCCACCGCCCGGTAATGCTGAAATAACAATACGACTACGGATCTTTTCTACTTGATGCGGTTGCAGCTGCAATAATTCTCCAACTTCCTCAACAGATGAAAAGAATCTCCTGCGTTCACGCTGGCTAACTAAAAATCTGGCCTGGTCAAGGTTTATTCCTGGCAATCCGAGTAATTCATCCACAGTTGCGATATTAATATTAAGTAAACCATGCAGTTCATCGCTAACTGATAAACCGCCCATTGGCTCGAGTTGCTCACGGGTGGGCGGTAATGATGGCGACGGCAGCGGCGGAGGACCTGTCCTAACAAGATTAGCCAATTCAGAAATGTCCATAAAGTCTAGCCAGTTGGCCATACCATCTTTCCACCCCAAGCATGTATCAGGCTGTATCTGTTTCGACGATACCAAAGCTTTAATGGTATCTAGATGATAAGGGCCATAGGTCTGGCCGTTAACTGAGATAAACCATTCTTCGAAACGATTATCGCCTTTCTCTGGCTCACCAACCGCTGCTTCACTATCAACGCAATACTTGCCGCATATTTCTGATGCTGATTCTATGAAATTCGCCAATTCAAGAATAGACGCCGAATTGAGGCAGGCAAGCGATATCCAACGCGTCCCGTTAACCTTGATACCCCTGCCCCCACCCTTAAAAGATAAAGAGGTGCTTGCAGCCACTTCAAAAATTTCTTTATATGGAAGGTACGTCCCTTTACTACTCATGACTACCTCAGTCCAATAAATCCCATGCAGAGTCAATACGAGGCCCTCATCAGCCGCCCCAAATACGGTGTTATCTGCTAACGCCAGCAAGCCATCCTTCTTTACGACAGGAGCGTAAGTCCTTTTGGCTGCTTCCAGCTTCTTCTCCGGAATATCAGGATACAGATATAAGTTGCTGCCTTTATGTATATCGTTAAAAAATAAGTTAGCAACCTCATCTTCACAAGCTGATAATTGAAGACCGAAAAATTCATGATAGCTCATATACCCTCTCCTGTAGCTAGCTTTCGATCACTACTGTTAAAACAATAGAGTTATCCTCCAGAACCTCCTCATTCTCAATACATAGGTTCCGCTCCGCCAGTTTTTGTTTAACCCGTTCATAGGTTGCTTCCTGGACATTTCGCTTATAGTCCTCATCGAGAAGTGATAAATAGGCAAAAGTCGAGCTCATAGTAGAAGTCGTCTCTATCTCCACAGTAAAAGGAGCCTCTCCCTGCTGCGAGAATTGAAGGGACATTTCTCCAATCAAAGCCTTAAATGAGCTTCCTAAATCCGTTTTTATAGTAGCGCCATACTCGTTCAATGTCTTGCGCAGCAGTTGTCCGTTACAAAAGTTAGTCGGATACTTCGGTGTAGGTTCAACTTTAATTTTATCGGTTTGCCCTTCCATATGAAAAATCCGGCGATTAGACTTTGCCTCTAAATCCTGTATAAACCATTGGATATTTTCTTTTGAATCATATTTTGAAAACACCGCACTCCAACAATGATCTCTTAACTCCCAAAAGAAAAAAGCTTTTTCAGCGTTAATATGAGTTTTGATCGTTGAGCCCCACTTTTCAGCATCGTAACCAGCTCTTTTTATCGTTCTAACTAAATCAGTTTCGTCTTTAAAATTAGTTGGGAATGTGACTTGCATAGAATTTACCCACTGCTCAAAATTCTCTTGTCCCATCACTACTCGCATAGCTAGAGCCACAGGCAGCATCAGCAAACAAACTGACATCGGTTATCCTCCTAAACGTCTATTGTACGGACACCGTATAATAGTAACTGTAATCCGCTTCTTCCGTAGCTCTCACACCGTTAACCCCAGCTAACCATTGATAACTCTTTGGCTCGTCAGAAGTCGATAGTACGGCCGCCCCGCGTAGTGCGAACATCATCGGCCACATCATTAACCTGACTCACGTACTCGATTCGATCATCCTGGCTTGTCGCCGCCACAGCACGGACATTGGCCCATTCGCGAATACCACGAATTTGTTCTGCTTGGGTAATAGACAATGGAACAGTTTGGCTTATCGCTTTCAGAAAATCATCAAGCAGGATACTGCGGTCTTCAGAAAACGCCTCAAACAAAGCCGATGTTACGACATGCTCAATCTCTGCTCCCACGAATCCCTCTGTCACTTGAGCCAAGCATTCCAAATTATTCTCTTGGATCTGGAACCCGCCAATTACCTCTCGGTCACGCAGCCGTTTTTCCAAATGAACCCGGAGAATTTCCACCCTCTCACGATGGGTTGGCAAGTCAACGAAGAAAATCTCGTCAAACCGCCCCTTTCTTAACATCTCGGCCGGTAAAGCATGAATATTATTGGCAGTTGCCGCTACGAAGACCGGGGCAACTTTCTCTTGCATCCATGTTAAAAAAGTTCCAAATACTCGACTGGAGGTCCCGCTATCGCCAGCAGTGCCGGTGGAACTGAATCCTTTCTCAATTTCGTCGATCCACAAAATACACGGGGCAATTGCCTCTGCTGTTTTGATGGCGCTGCGCATATTTTCTTCGCTGCTGCCCACAATCCCGCTGAATATTTTTCCGATATCGAGACGCAACAACGGCAATTGCCACATGGCGCTGATTGCCTTAGCCGTTAAACTCTTGCCGCACCCTGGAACCCCGGTAATCAATATACCTTTGGGAGAAGGCAGACAGTATTTTTGCGCTGAATCATCCCATGACTTGTCGCGGCGTTTTAGCCAGCGTTTCATATTTCCCAGCCCGCCGACATCTTTCATATTAAGATCAGATTTTATAAATTCTAGAATGCCTGTCTTTTTAATAATTTGACGTTTCTCCTCAAGAATTACCTCTACACTCTTGTTATCCAGTCTGCCTGTTTCAACCATCGCCCTGGCAAAAGCATTTTCCGCCTCCTGCAATGTCAGGCCTTGAGCCGCCTTAGCAAGACGCTCAGCGTCACCAGGCTTTAGATCAATTTGAATCCTGCCGCTATCGCGATTGACCAGAATCATTTCATCCAGTACCCTTTTTATTTCTCCGGAACTTGGTAAATCAAAATCAAGAATGGTTACATCCTTTTGTAAATCATGCGGCAATACCAGCGTGGGACAGACAAAAACTACATTCTTTGGTTTAGCGCTCCGCTTAAGCAGCGTAATAGTATCTCGAATCTTACGGATTACTTGAACATCTGCAACCCTTCCCTGACACCCAAAGTGAATATGAAAGTCCAATAAAACAAATACGGCTGAACCATCGTATTTCTCAATGAATTCAAAGGTTTTTAATGCATTTTTAGTATCTTCCTTTGATGGCTGTTGACCTTCTCCACCTAATCCGGTGGTCGCTTTCCAAACAAACACATTACGAATGGTTTTCACTAAAGACTCACTTTTTGCTACTCGCTCGATCGCAGACAATACCCGTTCCTCTTCCCAGGTAGATATATATACATAAGGAAAACGGGCTTTAAACAAATTAGCCAGTGCTTTTTCAAATGTTGTTAATTCGTTATCCATTACCATTCTCCATTCTTTATTTCTACTAAATATTCGTGGCTAATTTCGAAAAGCCTCCTAATATTATATTATATAAAGGTAGAAAACCCCAGAAATGGGCAGGTTGACGGGATTTTAGTGGCATACATATCACATTTTTTATCACAGCTTTGTGTTTATAGACCGAACGTCAAGAACTAGAGTAATACGGACAAAGTCTAGTAGGAAGAATCATATTAGCCTCTAAAGCCCCTACCTAGACATATAAAAAAGATCGCTCAAAGAGGCCTCCTCAAGTTGCACTGAGGAGGCCTCTTTTCCCACAAGGATCACAGCTATGAAATCAGCCGCTTTTCCATAAGTCTAACCGCTAGCCAAGCCGCCACCGTTGCCAGCAGAGCTAAAACTCCGGCATGAATCAGCAGTCCGCTCGCAAGCCAACCTAACGATAGCGCCCGGCAAACCTCAACAACATGGTACAGTGGATTGAGCCAAACCGCCCATGCTAACCAGCCAGGCATAGCGTCCACTGGAAAGAAGATGCCCGCGAAGAGGTATAGCGGGGTGATGAATAAGGTTATATAGTAGTTAAAGTAATCAATATTTGAAATATAGCCAGTAAACGCCAGCGCCAGGAAACTAAACGCCAGCCCCGGCAAAGCCAGAAACGGCGGAATCGCTAACGCCCAGATAGAGTTGACCTGTCCCAACAGGGTGATGACCAGCAGAATGGCTGCCCCGAAGCAAACCGTCTTGACTGCACCAAATAGCGCTTCGCCCCAGATCACGTCCCGTACTGTTATTGGCGCAGCTAGCATGGCATGGAAGGTCTTTTGATGATGTAGCCTGATAAAACTGCCATAGGTACATTCAAAGGTAGCAGCAAACATTGCTGACGAAGCAACCATACCAGTGGCGACAAACTGTATATAGCTCAACCCTTTCATTTCGCTGACAAAGGCGCCAATGCCGAAGCCCATAGAACCGAGATAAAGCAATGGCTCAATGCAGTTATACATCACATTAGATAACCAGGTACGGCGGAACACTGTCATATGCCGGCCGAGAATGCGTAGAGCGGAAATCATTCGTCCCCCTCCCATCCAGTCAGCTTCAGAAAAACATCTTCTAACGTGGAAGGCCGCAGAATGCAGGCATGTGCCGGAACGCCCCAGGCGGCAGTCTGCTGCCATAGCTCATGACCTTGATTGCTATAGAGAAACAGGCCCTCAGCCACGGTCATGACTTGTCCGCCCGCGGCTGTCACACTTTCACTAAAGCCAGACGGAATCCGGTCAAGCGGCAGGTGGACTTCAATCACTTCAGACATCACATGGGCTGCGACCAATTCAGCCGGACTTCCCTCAGCCAGGACCCGGCCTTCATGCAACACAATCAGGCGATCGCAAAGTTGCGCCGCCTCCTCCATATAGTGAGTCGTTAGGATAAGAGTCACGCCGTCTGCTTTTAGCCCCCTAAGTTTCTGCCAAACCAAGCGGCGAGCCTGCGGATCAAGTCCGGTCGTCGGTTCATCAAGAATAACCAGTTCTGGACGATTCATCAGCGCCCTGGCAATAACCAGCCGCCGCTTCAAGCCACCAGACAAGCTATCAACTGATGCATTTTCCTTTTCTTCCATGCCCATGAAGCCAATCAACTCACGACCGCGTTGTAAAGCTTGATCCTTAGCCAAACCGAAGTATCCGCCATAGATAATGAGATTTTCGATCACAGTCAAGTCAGGGTCCAGGTTGTCCTCCTGGGGTACGACACCGATCCGGGACTTAATCGACGAAGGCGTCAGACTGATTGGCTCACCAAACAAACGCAATTCACCCGCTTCGACGGTCGATAAGCCGTAAATCATCCGCATGGTGGTGGTTTTTCCTGCGCCATTATGGCCTAACAAGCCAAAGCATTCACCAGGTCGAATGAAAAAGGAAATGCCGTTAAGGGCGCGAAACGAGCCGTAATTCTTGCCTAAATTAGTTGCTTCAACAATGTAGTTCATGTATAACGCCCCTTTGGGACACCCTCTTTTAGAGATGACGATTCCACGGAGGTCACGGAGTACACGGAGGTGCTCACGGAGAGCTCTCGCTTTTGTACGCCAGCAATCTGGCAGAAATATCGTTCCCTCTGTGTCCTCTGTGTATCCTCCGTGCACTCCGTGGAAAGTATACCTGTTTCTGGCCTCTGTTTCTTATACCGATGCTAATGTTTTATCCCCAAATACGCCTGCTGAACGAGAGGATTCTCTGCTAATTCCGGTCCCGGCCCAGACAGGACAATCCGTCCGGTTTCGAGAACAAAGGCGTCGTCAGCCATCTCCAGCGCCTGATTGGCGTTTTGTTCAGCGAGTAGGATGGTTGTGCCGCGCGAGCAGATGTCAACAACAGCATCAAGCACACTTT
This sequence comes from Anaerosporomusa subterranea, assembly GCF_001611555.1. Taxonomy (NCBI): domain Bacteria; kingdom Bacillati; phylum Bacillota; class Negativicutes; family Acetonemataceae; genus Anaerosporomusa; species Anaerosporomusa subterranea. The sequence continues at coordinate 302,646 of NZ_LSGP01000017.1, read as the reverse complement.
CTACCAACAGTGGCGCCAGGCCGAGCGAAGGCTCGTCTAACAGCAGCAGCTTGGGTCTCGACATCAGCCCGCGGGCAATTGCCACCATCTGCTGTTCACCACCCGAAAGTGTCCCGGCGTATTGCGTCAGCCGTTGCTTCATGACCGGAAACAAGGCGTACATCGCCTCAAGGTCATCAGCAATGCCCTTTTTATCATTGCGCAAGAAAGCGCCCATCTGTAGATTTTCCTTTACCGTAAGGTTGGCGTAAAGCCGCCGCCGTTCAGGCACTAAACAAATTCCTAGCCCCAGTACTTCGTGGGGACGGCGCGGCAAAGGCTTACCCTCGAAGCTGATGGTACCTGCAGCTGGCAAAAGTGCACCTGCCAAAGTCATCATTAGTGTTGACTTGCCGGCGCCGTTAGCGCCAACCACAGAAACGATCCTGCCAGGCTTAATGGTTAGGCTGATGTCGCGCAGAGCTTCGATATGCCCGTATTTTACCGATAACCCCTTAATTTCGAGCACGTCGTTTGCTCCTTTCTCCTGAGCCAAGATATGCCTTAAGTACTTCGGGATTTGTCTGAATTTCTCCGCCTGCCCCCTCGGCAAGCTTTTGGCCAAAGTTCAAGACCACAATTTTATCACATAGTTGCATGACAACATCCATGTGATGTTCGATCAGTAATGTTGTCAGGTTATAGCGATCATGCACCGTCCGGATCAGTTTGGCCAGTTCGACTGATTCCTCTGGGTTCATGCCTGCGGCAGGCTCATCTAACAGCAGCAGTTGCGGCTTCAGAGCCAGTGCTCGGGCAATCTCCAGTTTGCGTTGCAAGCCGTATGGCAGACTTTCCGCCTTCAGCTCCGCCTTGTCAGCTAACCCGAGCGCGTCCAGGTATTCCATGGCCTGACGGCGCGTTTGGGCTTCACTGCGCAGTACCTTTGGCAAGCGCAATAGTGCCTGTACCAGACTATACTCAGCTACACGGTCCACTGCGATGCAAACATTTTCGAGCGCTGACAGGCTGCGGAACAAGCGAATATTTTGAAAGGTGCGGGCAATTCCCTTGGCAACGATGTCATCAGGACTGCAGCCACTGATGACTTGCCCTGCAAAACTAATAGTGCCGGAGGATGGTTTATATACTCCGGTTATTAAATTAAATACTGTCGTTTTACCTGCCCCATTCGGCCCGATCAGACCGACAATTTGACCAGTCTCGGCAGTAAAGCTAATATTGTTACAGGCGGTTATGCCGCCAAACTGTTTACCCAATTGGTCAAGACGCAAAAATTCCATTTCTCACCTCAACAAGGCTTAGTCCCGCAGGACCGAACCCTTTTCCACAGATTCCGCCAGGTATTCCAAGAAATCTCCTGGTGCCCGAACAAGCCCTGTGGTCTAAACACCATGATAGCTACCAACAGAAAGCCATAAGCCACCAACCGCCACATGCTGGCCACGCGCAAGGCCTCCGGCACAGCGACAAAAACAATCGCAGCCAGCGCTGGTCCGGTCAAGCTGCCCATGCCGCCAGCGACTACTCCGGCGGTCAATTGGGTGGAGAGCGCACCAGTAAACATCGATGGCTGGATGAAGGACACATAGTGGGCAAACAGTCCGCCAGCCAAACCGGCGGTCACCGCGCTAAAAACCAGCGACCGCATGCGAATCGTAAACAAGTTGATGCCCATCATCTCTGCAGCGGTAAAATCCTCCCGCACAGCAATAGCCGCCCGCCCATATCGGGAGTGAATAAAGTTGCGCGCTACCCAGAGTACGATAATGGTTACAACCAACACTGTGGGCAGATCAGTCTCCAGCGCAATGCCTGGCAGACCGCGCGCCCCTTGGGTGATATCGAGGTTTTCCAGCAGCACCCGTACTGCTTCGCCAAAGCCAAGCGTCGCAATGGCGAAGTAGTCGCTGCGCAGCTTCGCTTTCAATGTTGGGTAGCCGATAATCACTCCGACCAGACCGGACATCACACCACCAGCTACCAAAGCCAGCCAGAAATTGACCTGATAAAAGTAGGTTAGAATGCCGGAAGTATAGGCTCCAATCGCGACAAATGCGGCATGTCCAAGCGAAAACAAGCCGGTAAAGCCGGTAAAGACGGCCAAGCCGACTGTGGCAATCACATAAATTAAACTGAAGGTCAGAACGCCGCTGAAGTATTCAAACATGCTACACCTTCTCCTCGAGATATTTGCCGAACAAGCCAGACGGCATTACTAAGAGAAGTACTACCAATAGGGAAAAACTGAATACATCGCGGATCGCTGAAGATATGTAGGCAGACACAAAGGTCTCTAGCACGCCTAAGAGCAACCCGCCAACGACTGCCCCGGGCAGACTTCCCAAGCCGCCGATAACAGCTGCAATATAGGCTTTATTCGTAATCCACCCCATCGTGGGATAGACCATATATTTCATCCCTAAGAACACGCCAGAGATGCCCGCCAGCGCTCCGGCGAGCAGAAACACCAGACCAATCAAGCGATTGATATTAACGCCATTAATTTGACTGACTTGCATATCATACGAGGCAGCACGAATCGCGATACCCATCTTGCTGTTTTGCAAAAACCAGTGCAACCCATAAATCGCGACAGAAGAAAAGACAATCGCAAATGCATCCAAAATACCAAGCGAAGTGCCCAAGACATTTAAATTCTGACGAGTCAGAACCTCAGGAAACGCATAAAACCGCGAACCGATAGTAGCATAGACGAGGTTTTCCAAAAAAATCGCTGTGCCCATTGCGCTGATCATGAAATACAGAGAGGAAGCATTACGGCGCCGCAGACTGCTATACGCAATCTTCTCATTGGCATAGGCCAATATTGCTGAGCCGATAATAGCAGCTAGCACGGCGACAAACAGCGGCTGTCCCATTTGTGTCAAAATATAATAGCCAGCATAAGCACCTAACATAATGATTGAGCCATAGGCAAAGTTACTAAAGTTCAATACGCTGAAGACCAGAGAATAACCAACCGCCATCAAGGCGTATATTCCGCCAATCGCCAGCCCAGTGACCAATGTTTGTATGAACATGAAAATCCTCCTCGGAACTAATGGCCAGCGTCGCGCGAATCGCGCCGATAAAGAAAACCGCTAAGACGGTCCTATGGGAAAAAAGGAAGGAAAACGTTAACCGCAGAGTACGCAGAGTACAGAGAGGGAACCGCAGAGGGCTACGGATTGTTATATAAACAAATCTTAAACCCTCTGTGCACTCGACGGGCCCTCTGAGTACTCTGCGGTAAAAACGTACTCCATGTACTCTGTGGTAAAACGTACTTGCTGCTAATTACTGAGTAACAACCTTGGACTTAAAGACAAATTTGCCGCCTTTGACTTCTTGCATAACCGCAGGTTTATTCAGCGGGTTGTGGGTTTTGGGATCAATCGTCAGCTTGCCGGTGAGAACTGGCAGATCTTTGGTTTTTTCCAGTTGTTCGGCAATCTTGACAGGGTCAGCGCTGTTGGCTTTCTTGATAGCGTCAACAACAGCCAGTAGTCCATCAACCGCCATAACCGGATTCGGCAGAACCGGCTCTTGGTTGTACTTAGCTTTGTAATCAGCAATCCATTTTTGGATATCAGGATCGTCTAAGCTAGCAAGGTTAACAAAATAGGAACCTTCGACAGCCGATCCGCCGAGAGTGATTAGGTCAGGGCTGCCCCAGCCGTCACCGCCGAGGAATTTCGCAGTGATACCTAGGTCACGAGCTTGTTTCATGACCAGAGCGGCTTCTTTTTGCATAGTGGGAATAAAGATAACATCCGGATTGGCTTGCTTCACTTTGCCCAAAATGGCACGGAAATCAAGTTCACCTGACCGGAAGGCTTCGTTATTGGCAATTGTTCCACCTTGTTTGGTGAACTCTTCAATAAAGTATTTGCCTAGCCAGGAAGAATAGTCAGAGCCAACGTCATAGACCACAGCGGCGGTCTTAGCTTTTAGTTCCTTAGTGGCAAACTGTGCAGCAACCGTGCCTTGGAACGGATCGATGAAGCAGGTGCGGAAAGAGTATTTCCGGACTTGGTTGGTTTTATCATCAACGGTAACTTTCGGGTTAGTCGGGGTGGTTCCAATCATCGGCACTTTGCCCGGTTCAGTAACAGAGCTCATGGCAATGGCGACACCACTCTGGCCTGGCCCGATAATAGCGGCAACTTTGTCTTGGCTAACCAATCGCTTAGTCACGTTGACAGCTTCAGTCGCATCGGCGCGGGTATCATAGGCGATAAGCTGGAGTTTCTTGCCCAACACACCACCAGCGGCGTTAATTTTGGCAATTTCCATCTCGAGAGCATTTTTCTCAGCAATACCCCACATTGAGGAGTCTCCGGTCAGAGCTACGGCATGGCCAATTTTGATAACGTCTTCCTGTTTGGCGCCGCCACACCCGACCAAAGTCAGGGCAAAAACGGCAAGAATCGCCAGCGCAATCCATTTGCTTTTCATGTTTATCCCTCCAAAATAATCTAAACTTTCACCTCAGGAAACACGTCCCGCCTCCCCCCGGAATTCTTTCACCATGATAGTGGATAGGTATTCGACTTTTGGTTTTAATTTCCTGCAAAGCCTGAATTTTGGCTTTGCTGATAAGAGCGTGTTGCAAACACGCAACCATAAAATAGGGAGTCTGTTAGAAAATGTCCGGGTGTCGTTACATATGCGACTGACTGCAAATTGTTTGCAATAGCTTATCAGTTTCGTAGGCGCGACGAGGATTACGCAGAGCCGCGTACGCGGGGTACGCAAACAAGTAACCGCAGGAGCGATTGAGCAACTCTTGGCGCTTTAGCGCCGTAGTGTTGGCGGCATACCCCTTGCGGGTGCAACGCAGATGGGCGCTTTGTAACAGCCTCTACAGGAAAATTCCATCACTTGAATCATATTCTACATACTCCGCAAAAGAACCCAGCAGAGACTATCCGAATTTCGATTCTGCTACATAAGTAACGCGCCGAAGTAGAGATTAGTAGTACGATTCCACAGAGAATCTCTGTGTCCTCTATGTGTCCTCCTTTACCTCTGCGGAATCGTTCTCCGGCTATTTTTTTGGAAACTTCACTAGACTCTCTAGTTGTTTAAAAATTAAGGGGAAAAATGCTTCACAAAAGCATTTTTCCCCTATTTCTCTTGGCTATGAGACGAAAGATCATGAAGCTATATAAAACATCTCTTGCAGTTCCAAAAAGCCCTGCGGGTCATTGGCTCCTAAATATAACCACGCTGCGCTAAATTCGCGGGAACCAGGATTCCATTTAGAGAGAATCCTGCCATAGGGATGGCTTTTCTGATTCAACCAGTCAATAAACGGGCGTATCGATCCGCTGACAGAGAAGGAGAAAGGGCCGTATAATACGGAACCAGCGTTTCCAGAATCAGCGATCACACGTCCTGGTTGCAGCGATGTGGTGTGAGTATTGCCCATGGGCGTCTACCTCCATTGCTATAACTAACTTTACTTATGCGTCTAACCAGCGTTTGGCTGCCTGCCTGAAATTCCTCCATTGTCTCTGCAGTTGGCTGCGTGCAGATTGTTCACCCCTGCCTTGCCAGCCGGAGAGGATGCCGATATCCCGGTACACCGCTCTGGTGGCGCCCCTCGCTAAAGTTGTCAGCAGCCGGCCGGCAACTGCGCGGTCATTCAGAGTACCAAACAGATCTTGCATCGCTTTTATCTCAGTCAATAATTTTATGGATCGGCGATCAGTGTAAAACGGCATGGCTGCCAGCGTATAGCGAATCCGCTTCAGTCGTAGGCGTAAAGCATGCAGTTCTTGATCGTTTTCCCAATTAGCTGTTTTGCCAGCGTCAAGCAAAGCAGCTAACCAGCCGCCAATGCGCCAGCGAGCAAAAGCGCCAATTGTCGAAGGATATTCTCCTGGTTGCCAGGGGTGTCCTTCAGACCATGCCCACAGTTCTAATAGCTCTGCACTTAAGCGGCCCTGGTTGATGGTCTGGCTTACCTGCTCCAGTTGAGCCAAGCGCCGTTTACTAATAGTGTCTCCTAACCACGGCCTACTGTCAAAGGTAATGTAAGGGCTATTACACAATTCCTCCCACTCAACAGCCAGCACATCAAGATCCCGCAGTGGACCAAAAACACGCCCCCACTCAGCCAGCATCTGTTTCCAGGTTTGAAAGTCCTCCAAAGGTATGCATGGCTTGGCAAACACTAATAAGGAGCGAAGACGCCGAAGCTTCACTCGCATTTGATACGCGTGTCTGGGCTCGTCTGAATGCGCCAAAAAAGCCTGATAGGTGGAAAACAATTTGCCTACTGCGACAGACATTAGCAGTGATAGACCATCTGCCAACGCTGTTTGTATCGGTAAATCAACTACCGGTTTAGGTTGCTGTTCTGCTAATCCGGCCAACAGCAATGCGCGGAAGTACTTGGATTTAGGCTCAGGGGCGAGCGGTATTTCACGGGCGATAGCAGCTCCCAACCTTAGCAAAGCTACCGGTTGCCCTTCTTTCAGCTCTAATTCCACTTCGCGAATGGGCTCTGACAGTTCACCTGCCAAAATCTTGCCTTCATCAACAGCCAATTCGACTCGCGCAGCTTCGAAAGAAACTTCAGCCGCATAACGCTCAAACACGGTTGCAAACAGTGGTTGCAGCGGCTGATCGCCAATAGTGTCTAATAGCTTAGGTCCGATTGGCAACTCAGCAAACAATTCTGGTCTAGGTTCGCAATCAGGACTAGCCAGATTCCATTCTTCGCGTTGATGCAGACCGCCATCAGACGAGCCGTTTGCCTTTACCGTTGCAACCCAGTTATCGCCCTCACGACGTACCCGATAGGCGATACCGGCTTTTTGCAAAGACTGTTCGGCTGTATCATAATACCAGGCTTCCATGCGCGTGGTCGTCCAAGCATTCTCCGGCACCAACTGACCTATATATTCCGAATTCTGAAAGGCCTGCAAGACATTGTCGCCAGGCTGGAGCACTTTTAATTTGAGTTCGGTTTCGAAGTAATCTGGCATGCATTTTCTCCTTCTCCGGCGTTAGATTCGCTCATGCCCCAATGCGCCAGAACCTTCGGTAAAGCAAACCAACGAAGTTTGCCAATGAGCGGTTGCCGATGGCTGATCTTATAACAAGCGACAGCACCCGGTTTAAAGGGAAGCAATACGCCGCTAATTCGTTCAGACCAACCACTGAGACAAGGTTCGTGACCGATGATAAGCAGCATACTGTCTTCAGGCAGATCGATAATGCCGGTTATCAAGCTGTCGAGGTCGCCACTATAGATGGCTTCGTGCTCACTAATTGCAGTTACGCCCAGTGTCTCGGCAATAATATCAGCAGTCTGTCTTGCTCTCGGCAAATGGCTTGTCCAAATAATAAGCGGTTTGCCGCCCAGTATCTGCTTCAACCCGAGTGAGGCACTGAGAATACGCTGCCGCCCCGCCGCAGTCAATTCACGGTCATAATCGGTCCGGTGCGGCGGTTCAGCCTTGCCATGGCGCATCAGCAATATTTCCAAGCTTCACACACCTCCACATTTATCCTGAATATGTATTCGCCGCATTTTTATTCTGCCCTGCTTTGCATGCCAAAAACAGCGAAATTCCGCAACACACCCACTAAAAATCTGTTACGGAGTCAAGGACGGAGAACAATTAGCACAAAGATCGCAAAGAATCGAAGAGCGCAAAGGGATTTTATATATTTAATACCCTCTTTGCGACGCTTGCGCGCTTCGCGGGCTTCGCGATAACGTACCTCGAATCACCGTAGCCAGCGGATTCCCCGCCGGACGCCGCGCAGTATAAAGCCTTCGCGCAGCGACACGGCGTTATGGGGGCACAGCTCTTGGCAGCAGTAGCAGCGAATACAGCGCGAATAATCAATGACCGCCTTGCCCTCCTTGATAACCATAGCCTGGGGCGGACAATGTCTAACACAACGACTGCAGCCTACGCAGTTGGACTCAATCGCCGGACGTGCTGTCAGTTGTTGCTGACCGAAGCTGACAAACCAAGATGGCAGACGGCCGTCAAGTGATTCCAAGTTACGGGGTCGGACAAACGGAACTTTTACGTTCCGCGCGCTACCGGTCCGCTCAATTGCCGATAGCCCGGCTGTTACTCCCTGTCGTATAGCCTCTGCCGCAACCGGCAGTTTTTCAGCCGGAAAGCCCATCACATCAGCCATCACCAAATCAACAGCAAAACCGTTGGTCCCGCCCAAGAGCAAGCCTGCCTGCTTCGGAATACCATTACGCGGACCATTCCCTTCCATGCCGACAACTCCGTCAACCAGATAGAAAATCGGCGCTACCAGTTGGTTCAAATCGACTAGCATGGCGGCAAACTCACTGCGGCACTTTAACCGCAAATGGAACTGCGCTTTATCAGCGCCTACGATAAACCCAAATAAATTCTTCACTCCGCCGGTGATATCCATAAATGTGTGAGTCTTCATCTTTGCCAGCGAGATCACTTTATCGACAGAATATAGGTCCTTCGCCAAACTGAATTTCTTGATCATTTTACCATCCGGGAAGGCAACGGGAGTTGCTTCCTCAAACAGCAGCAGTTCCACGCCTTCTTCCTGGCACACCGCCCAGATACCGCAACGTTCAGCTGCTTTGCGGGTTCCGCTCACTCCAGGCGACTCGCCCACCACCGGCTTTGCACCAGCTTGCTTCACTTGGCGAATGACTGCACGCACGATCTCAGGATGAGTCGTCACCGCCCGCTCTGGCGGCAAACCCTCAACAATATTCGGCTTTAACAACACAGTCTCACCCGGCGAAACCAAGGCGCTAACGCCGCCCCAAACCGCGAACAGTTCGGCAACCGCTTTCTCAACCTCAGCATACCAATAAGTTTCGCAAACAGCCAAAGCCACCTTCTCCGTCATGCTTCCTCCTGATTTATCCAAAATTATATCTAAGCAGGGCGTTAAAAAAGGTCGAGATGCTAGGCAGCCTCGGAAATCTAGCAGTGCCGCGTACGATACGGGTACGCAAACAATAGATTTCCGAGGCTAACAACGCAGATTGGCCTTTTTTAACGCCCTGCCGGGCGTCTGAGTTCATTGTAGAGCTTCGCTGATATATTCGCGATAAAATCGCTCGCATAGGCTACAGGACGCTTAGTGCTAGTGTATACACTGATCAGGATCGCATCCTTACCATCATCGACGATCCCGACGTCGCACAGCACATCATCCAACTCACCGACTTTATGCATGACAGGAGTCTGCATGAAGCGTGGAATTTCTTCATCAAAAATAGAATTTGCCAGCTCTGCTTTCATTTTGCGCGACTTTTCCTTGCCTATGTAACGTTCGTTGTTAATGGCTTCAAATACCTTGGCCATCTCGTAGGCAGTTGTTACGCTGTGATATTGGTATTTGCGGAATGCGGCCTCGTTATGAATGAGCGTGCGGGATAAGCCGAGATCTCTGGTCACTCGGTTCAGAACATCTGATTTCTTCTCATCCACCTCAGATAAGATGGCTGCGAAATACTCGTTGTCGCTTACTACCATCATTTGGCGAATACCTTCATCATACCAGGCTTTCTTATCCGGCGATGCTGTTGGATAGAGATATTTATACGACGCCAACGCGACTACCAGTTTACTGGTTGACGCGGTCGGGAAAATGTCGTGTTCATTGATATCGAGCTTTTTGCCAGTCTTAAGATTTTTAGCATATACCCCAACCTTGCCATCAAATCCCCGAACATCGCGATATATCTCATCCCAAAGTGGCCCAGCAGCACACGTCGTCGTGCCGGCCATCATAAGACCTGCCAGCAGCAGTACAATGCCATATAGTTTTCTCATGTTTCACCTCCAATAAACAGTATTCGCCCTAAAACTGAAAAAATCCTCCGCCAGAGTTCCTAGACGCCGTTTCACATCGCAGGAGGGAGCAAGCAGGCATCACCTATTTTACATTTATATACATTTAAGGTATAATTAACTATATTAAAAATAGGAGGAATGCAAAATGCGGAAACGGATTATTGCCGCTACATTTGTTTTGGTTCTATTGCTTGCGCTTCCAGTCATGGCGGCGGAAAAACAGGAGGTCTATAGCAATGTCGAGTCAATGAGTCAGAAACTATTTGAAATCAATGACTTCATTCATGACAATCCGGAGACAGGCAACCAGGAATTCAAAGCTGTTGAACTCCTGACAAAAACACTCGAAGATAATGGATTCACCGTGGAAAGAGGGGTAGCCGGACTAAAAACCGCGTTCGTCGCGACTTATGTCCACAAAGGCGGCGGCCCGACCATTGGCTTTCTGGCCGAATATGATGCATTAGATAAACTTGGCCATGGCTGCGGCCATAGCATTATTGGCACGGCAGGTATCGGCGCCGGGATTGCCTTGTCAAAGAGCTTAGGTGACACGCCGGCAACTATTATCGTGTACGGCACCCCGGCGGAAGAGACGACAAGTGGCAAGTTACCCATGGTTGCAGCTGGCTTATTCGACAAACTGGATGTCGCCCTAATGACCCATCCAGGAGATCGGACAACAGTAGGCTCCAAATCGCTTGCCTTAAACCTTGTTGATTTTGTCTTTGAAGGAAAAGCTTCGCACGCCGCTGCCTCACCAGAAAAAGGCATCAGCGCTCTTGATGGGGTGATGATGCTGTTTAATGGCGTCGAGTACCTCCGCGAACATGTACGTTCGGACACCCGCATTCACGGTATTGTCACCGACGGAGGAGCGGCTGCCAATATCGTTCCAGAACGCGCTGCAGCTCGCTTCTACGTTCGCGGCGCTGACCGTAACTACCTCAACGGGGTGGTCGAGCGCGTATACAACGTAGCGCGCGGAGCGGCTCTAGCAACTGGAACTAAGGTAACTATTAAGGAAATCAAAGCCTATGACAACAAAGTGCTTGTCGAAAGTCTAAACAACGTATTGCTAGAAAACGCTAAAGCAGTTGGCGCGACCCAAATTCTGCCTCCGCCTGAGAGTACCGGCTCAACTGACTTCGGCTCTGTCACTTTCCGGGTCCCGGGAGCCGAATTAGGCATAGCCTTCGTGCCAGTTGGAACTCCTGGTCACTCCAAGGATTTCGTAGCGGCGGGAACGACTGAAACTGGCCATGCAGCACTGATCACTGCAACCAAAACGCTGGCAGGAACAGGCTATGACCTAATTACTAAGCCCGAACTGCTGAAGCAGGTGAAGGCAGACTTCAAAGCTCTGTCAGCCAGCAAGTAATATCTGCGTATTATAAACCGGCCTAGTATCCCCAGTCCATGGGGATACTAGGCCGGTTGAAAATTGCTTACTGTTCCACGCCAACCGGCTGTTTGGCAACAGCCTTGATTGGCACAGAATCAAGCACATACACCAACAGGAAGGTACCTACACAGGCGATCCATTGCATATAAATCACATGCGGCAGGATGCGAACAGTGGGAACCATCTGTATTCATATTTATTATGCGTTTTATGTCCAGTTATTAGGAATATGTTAATGAATGATTTTAGGCAAATGCAGCAAACTACGAACGAGGGGGTGTTTCTATGTTTCAAAAGAAGCGTCGCCAACCAATGTTTGACCTGGATATGGATATGAACATGGGCAAAATGGCTAAACTCCTGTTTGCTGGTGCCATGGTATATCTTGGGTCAAAGATGATTTCTGATGAAATGAGAGACTAGCCTTCCCGAACGCGAAAGGACTTTGGCGCACTGCCAGAGTCCTTTCGCGCTTAAATGCAAAAACTGCTAAGTCTTCCGTGTACCCTTTGTTTCTTCCGTGGTAACCGTACCTTTGTTTGAATACCGCCGCCCCTACCGTACAAACATTCGTACAGCAGGGGCGCTTCTTAATTACCAGAGTTGACACGATTCGACACTTATGTGATAATTTTAATCAGAAATAGTTATTTTTTTCCTATTCTCAAGAGGGGTGAAGAAGTGAAAAAGAGTTTACAGATGCGCCTAATTATGCTAATTGTCGTAGTTGCCTTCTTGTCAGCCACGATGGTCGGCGCAGTCAACATGTATTTGTCGGTCAGTTCGACAAAGGACAAGGTGGCTGAGAGCAACCAAACCATTGCCAGCCAGATCGCCAGTGAAATCGAGCGTTTTATGATCGACGTCCAGGGACTGGTCGAAGCGCTTGCGATTTCACCGACAGCCTACTCCATGGATGCAGCGGCTGTCCGCGAAATGATCGTGGCAGCACAACAGAAAAACCCGCAATATGAACTGATCTTTGTCATGGATACAAACGGCATGCAGATTGCTCGTACCTCTGGCAATTTGGCAAACAGAGCGGATCGCGCTTATTTTAAAGAAGCCTTATCAGGCAAAACCTTCTTTACCGATACCTATATTTCTGCTTTCACCAATGCGCCAACAATCACGATCTCAACACCGATTAAAAATCCAGCTGGGAAAATTGTCGGTGTATTTGCTGCCGATATTAGTTTAAAAGCAATTTGGGAGATTGCCGCCAAAAGCACTATTGGTCAAAGCGGCTATATTGATGTTGTTGACTACAAAGGCACCCTGATCGCCCATCCCAATAAAGAACGAGTCCTCAAGAATGAAAATGTAGCAACACTACCCTATATCAAGGACGTAATCACCGGCAAGGCAGGTAGCGCCGAAGGACAATCGACCGTAGGCACCGCTTCCCTAGTCGCCTACGCGCCGATGAAAATGCTCAAATGGGGTGTGTTAACTTATTTGCCGACTGCGGAAATTACGGCAATGGTATCCAAAAGTCTGGTTAGTATCGCGCTTCTTATTCTCGTCGCATCAATACTTGCCGGCATTGCCGCTATTTATCTTGCCAAAAGTATTATCAAGCCACTCAACCGTTTAGCGAAAGACGCCGATCAGATAGCCGAGGGTAATCTGAGTAACGTCATTAGCGCCAGCGGTGTGACTGAGGTTGATACTCTAGCTGCGTCATTGGAGACGATGCGCCTAGGTTTGCGCGACATCGTAACAAATATCATGAAGTCGTCCGAACAAATGGCTGCTGCTTCCGAAGAGCTCACCGCCAGCGCCGAGCAATCGTCACAAGCGACAGAGCAAGTCGCTGTCGTTATCTCAGAAGTAGCCCACGGTGTATCGAGGCAGACTAAGGCACTGGATGGTACTGCTGCGATAACCGAAGAAATGTCGGCCGGCGTTCAACAGATCGCAGCCAATGCGAATCTGGTGGAAAACACGACAGACAGGACGACTGCCGCAGCAGCTACCGGTCGAAATACGGTAGAGGCAGCAGTCAGGCAAATGAGCAAAATTGAAGAGTCTGTATCCGGCTCAGCGCAAATCGTCGCCAAACTGGGGGATAGCTCCAAACAGATTGGCGAAATTATCGACACGATTGCTGGTATTGCCAGCCAGACAAACCTGCTAGCCCTAAATGCCGCCATTGAGGCAGCTCGGGCCGGCGAGCAAGGCAGAGGCTTCGCGGTCGTGGCCGAAGAAGTGCGCAAGTTGGCTGAAGGCTCTGAGCAAGCGGCAAGGCAAATCGCCACGATCATCAGTCAAATCCAGGCAGACACCGAGGGTGCAGTTGTAGCGATGAATCAGGGTACCAAGGAAGTCGCCGCCGGCGCAAACGTAGTTCAGTCAGCAGGTGCGACATTTAATGATATTGCAAACCAACTTGGCGGCGTCTCCGGCCAAATTAAAGAAATCACGGCCGCCATTCACGAGTTGGCGCAAGGCAGCCAGCAAATTGTCGCTTCTGTGCGCGATATTGACCAAGTTAGCAAGCAAACTGCCGAGCAAACCGAAACCGTGTCAGCAGCAACTGAAGAACAAGCAGCCGCCATGGGCGAAATTGCTTCCTCCAGCCAATCCCTGGCAAAGCTGGCCGAAGAGCTGCAGCATTCCATCAGACGGTTCAGAGTTTAATAGAGGCTGTTACAAAACGCCATCTGCGACGCGCACGGATGCGCTAGTGTCGAACGCGCCAAGGATGGCATAGCGTTCGACCGTTGCACCCGCAAGGGGTATGCCGCCAACACTACGGCGCTAAAGCGCCAAGAGTTGCGCAATCACTCCTGCGGTGACTTGCTTGCGTACCCCGCGTACGTTGTTCATACAGGAAGGCCTCATCCGTCGGATGAGGCCTTCCTGCTTATTAGTAGGGTACTGGCGAAAAACGTTTATACCTTAAATTTTGCTACCAAATTATCCATTGTCATTGCCAATTGGGAGAGCTGGTGAGCCGTTGCAGTGAACTCCTCGATTGACGCGGTCTGTTCTTCAATAGCTGCCGCTGAATCTTCCGACTGAGCGGCGATATGTTTGGAGACTCCGGCAATTCCCTGCGAGGAAGCTGCAATCGCCGTAAAGTTGGCTGAAGCCTGTTCGTTTAACAGAGCGATTTCCTCTACTGCCTGTTTGCTGCTTGCCGACCCGGACATGATCTCGTGCAGTGCGCTGGCCAAATCGGCCACCGCTGTTTCGATGTGCGATAATTCGCCGCCCAATAGCGTATTGGCATTTTGCACAGTATCGACTTGCTGTTGAATCTGCAGGATTTTATCGGTGACGCTGTTGGCTGCTTGGTTTGTCTGCTCTGCCAATTTGCGGACTTCCTCGGCGACAACGGCAAAACCTCGGCCCGCTTCGCCGGCCCTGGCCGCCTCAATTGCCGCATTCAAGGCAAGCAGGTTGGTTTGACCGGAGATTGCTTTAATGAGATCAATAATTTGGCTGATGTCTTTCGAGTGTTCGGATAATCGCGTAATACTGCCTGTGACCTCGGTTACGGTTTGTTTTAATTGTTCGGTGCGGTCGCTGACGATCTTGGCGTTTTCGCCGCCTTTATTCGCCTGAAGCTCTGACTCCCCGGACAGATCGGATGCATCCTTGGCGTGGGCAACCATCTTGCGGATGCCGCTGGCCACATCTTCCGTATTGGCTGCCAACGCTGTCATGTTCTCATTTTGCGTATTTGCGCCTTCAGCAACATTTTGTACTGTAATCGCCACATGTTCAACCGCCCTGCTGCTCTCGTCGCTCGCCTTAGCAAGAAGTTCGGCTAGCTGGTTAACTTGCTGAGCCGTATCTTGTGAAACCTGGATGACTTTTTGCACATTAGCGATAAACAGGTTGAAGTACTTCGTCACTTCGCCGATTTCGTCCTGCCGGCTATCATCCAAGCGAACCGTAAGATCGCCCTCTCCGGTTGCCACCTGAGCGAAGGAAGACGCCAATTCGCGTATTGGTCGGATAACTTTATAAAGAATGATATACAAGGCAAATACCGCTGCACACAGCCCTAGCAGCGAGACTCCCACTTGAACTTGTTTGGACATCATAATTTTATTTTGCGAACTTTTGTCTAACAAATTAACCAGCTGGTTGACTTCTGACACATACTCCGGGACCATCAAATTAATTTGTTCTACTTTGACTTGCATATCCGGAGCGTCCTTTAGCCCGCGAAGCGACGCCTTGTATTTCTCCCAGAGGGTTTTCACTTTCTCATATTCCTGCTTACTCGCGGCATCGCTGAGAGCAACAAGATTTAGCGTCGCATCCCCTTTCGCAAAACCGTTGATTATCGTGTCATAGAAAGCAATCTCCTGCTCAATCTCATTACCCAAAGCCGCTTTCCGGCCAGCAGGTGCCGCAGCGTATTGGTTGCTGAGCAGAGCAAGTTTGTAGGCGCGAAACCGCATATTGCCAGACAAGTTAATCGCTGGCGCATCTCCCTGCAAAACGCCGAATGTATAAAAATTGATTCCTAACAAGCCGACAATAAAGACAAATAGTATAAATACGACTGTCAGTAGCTTAGTTTTGATTGACATAGTGAATCCTCCCCCGAGTATCGATATCAAAATATGGTATAAATTTCGCTAAAATTCGACATAATCCTTCTCCGTTAATAATAAATTTACAAACCGCGCACCCGGGAATCAAGCAATAAGGCAGACTATAGGCAAAATAACGATCACAGCCTCCAACTCGCGGTAATAGCGAGTTAAAGGCTGTGATCGTTCTGCGTTTTCAGTTCAACCTATAGCTTCCGCATGCGGAAAGACTGTTGTTCAGGCGACCATTCGACAACTGCTCGGTTTTTACCACTGTAAACAATAAGCTGTTTACCCTCGAGCTGTATCCCGGCCTGACCGTGGAGAAGTCCCATCGATCTGAGCATGCCAAGATCTGGTGCAAATAGTAAGCCAATTGTCTCTTTGCCGGTTCTGCCGATAATCTTGATTTCTTCGATAAAGTCGGATCCTACCAGGCGAAAATATATCAAGTCAGGCGTATTATCATCACGCAAATTGGCCGCATACCAACGCTGTGACCTGAAGTTACCGTACTCTGCCAGCAGACGACCATCCTGTGAAATCGCAACAGTACCCCGCGAGGAATTCTGTCGAGTGAGCGTAATTTGTTGACCAAGACCGTTGCCCAGCAAGTCGATCTCAAAACCTGTAGTATCGCCTGGCGGTACTTTTATTTCGTTTAACTGGCCACGAACAAAGTCTTTGTTGACATTTCGTTTAGCTCCCAGCGACTTCAAGAGCTGGGCGACTGGCTGATTACCGGCTGCCAGCATTTGATCAAGCAGAGTGTTGCCATGAATGTCCTCAGTATTAATCGCAGCCCCTTGCTCAATGACAAATTTAACAGAATTCATATTACCAGCCAGAATTGCCTGCTCCAGCAGGGTTCTACCGTGCTCGTCTTTGCTATCAGGGCCGCGCTTCTGCTGATCCATTAACAGTTTGAGAATCTGAATATTGCCTTGTTTAAGAGCGATATCCATCGGCTTACGGCCTTGATAGTCTTTACGATCAAGACTGGCTCCCTGAGCAATTAAATAGTTAACCATGGGGAACTGCCCGGCCTCGATAGCAGCCATCACCGCAGTTTCTCCAGTGTCTTGCGCTGCATGGTCCGGCTTATAGCCAGCAGCAAGGAACAGCTTAACAACCTCCTGATTGTCTGTGCGAACCGCTTGGAAAAATGCCTGTTCTGTAAACGGAATTCCCTTTTGGGTCAACTGGTTGACCGGAGTATGTTGGAAATACCAAACGCCAATACCGATAACTACTGCCAAAACCAGTAGCCAAATTTTCATTTTCGGGTTACGCCAAACAGGGCGAAGCCGTGCTGGTTCTGAGGGAAGCTCCGCAGTTTCTTCACTACCGGCTGCAGCCGTTCGTTGCGGAATATGTAGCATCGGCTGAGTTGTTAACAGTTGAGTGACATCCTCTCGGCTCTTAGGAATTCTGATCGTTTCATTTGACAGATATTCTTGAAATTCAGCAATACTAGACAGCCGGTTCTCGGGTAACAATGCCAGCCCTTTTTCCAATGCCAGCAGCAGTCCCGGCGACCCGGTCTGTGCCTCAATTGCAGGTTGGAAGCTATCCTTCGTCATACGGCTAACCGCATCTGGGGGAGCATGCCCTGTCAGCATATAATAAAGGGTTGCCGCGCAACCATACACATCAGTCCAAGGCCCCTGCTTCCCCTGCCTGTCATACTGCTCAATCGGCGCAAAGCCTGGTGTAATCAGTAATGAAAACCCCTGACTCAGTGCCTCAACAGTTTGACGAGCCGCCCCGAAGTCTAGTAAAATCGGCCGCCCCTGTGTCGTTATATAGATATTCTGCGGTTTAATGTCACGATGGAGAATACCCCTCGCGTGAATTTCTCTAAGCCCATCAAAGATCGGCAGTAATATTTCTAAAGCCGCTCGTTGTGACAATGAGCCGCCGTTTCTCTCCACATACTCCACTAGGGTTACGCCAGAGTAATAGTCCATCACCAGATAAGCGGTGCCATTTTCCTCAAAAAAATCAATGACCCGCACAATATTCGCATGAGCAAATTTCGCGAGTAAACGCGCTTCTTGCAAGAATTGCTCAAGACCTGCCGCAAAGATATGCGCATCATTCGCAGCATGTACTTCTACGCCGATCCCGTCAATACTGCGTCCGGCAATTTCACGCGGCAGAAACTCTTTAATCGCGACTTTACATTCAAGCTTTTGGTTATATCCTAAATAGGTGATGCCAAATCCGCCTGGATTACCAAGCACATTGCCAATCAGATACTGATTACGCAACAAGGTTCCGTACGGTAGCAATAAAGAGCTCCGCCGTGTACCCTCCCGATAACCGCAGATGGGGCAAACGCCCAGATTATGAGTTTGCTCAAAACAGCCTGGACAAAGAGGCACGAATCCACCCCCAGTTCACTTTCTGACCAGATATCAAAAAGGCATATCTATTTTTTGATACCCTGCAGGAATCTCAAACACGCTGCTTGGTGGTTCACCGATAACCAAGTTCCGGTACTCTTGCCACCAGCTGCCATCAATTGCCGCCATCTTCACAGGAAAGCCAGAATCTTTGGCACTCCATTGGAAGAACGATTCTTTTTGACCATTAGTGTTCACTGTTATACGATATTTATCAGCAGATTTGCCGCTAACCATCTCAGTTCCCAGATGTATCCGTTCCAATTCCCCTTGCGCCGGCTCCTTGGATGGCACAACATTGCCTTTACTGAGCCGCTGTTCCATATACATTTTCTCGCCAGGCATCAACATCCAGACAACCTGTTTATCCATTCTGGTGATTGTTATCATTTCATCTGTTTCAAAACGCATTTTTTCCTTGCCGACCAGAACCTTACCTTCCATTTTCTCATTACCTGATACAGTTATGAGATCTGCCGAGAAGTCACTAGCCAGCGCCGAATTTGATAATACGAAAAGACAAACCAGAGTAAACAATATCACATACCTGCCTATCCGTTTCATACATATCCTCCTTCACCTGCTACTGCCGTCTTCTTTCTCTACAAATAAGTAGATTTCCTTTTTTCCTACAAAAAGAAAAGAGCCAGCTACCGCTGGCTCCGCTGCCTGTACTCATTACAGAATGGCTATAAGACGTTTATTTACTTCTCGCAAGAAGTCTTCTGTATTTACAACCCTTTTTTGTCTGACTTCCGAAAGCTCTGCAAGGTCTTTGGTGATTACGCCTTCCTCAATCGTTTGAATCGAGGCTTTTTCCAATTTATTCGCAAAGTCAACTAGCTCGTTAAGTCCATCCAGTTCACCACGTTTTTTCAACGCTCCAGTCCAGGCAAAGAGGGTGGCCATTGAGTTTGTTGAGGTCTCTTCCCCTTTAAGGTGCTTGTAGTAGTGCCTTTGAACAGTTCCATGAGCAGCCTCAAATTCGTAATAACCTTCGGGAGAAAGAAGGACAGATGTCATCATTGCCAGACTGCCAAATGCGGTTGCCACCATGTCTGACATGACATCGCCATCGTAATTTTTGCAAGCCCAGACCACTCCACCTTCAGAACGGATTATTCTTGCAACAACATCGTCAATCAGAGTGTAAAAATACTCAATGTTGGCTGCTGCAAAATTATCCTTGTATTCGTTATCATAGATTTCCTGGAATAGATCTTTGAAGGTATGGTCATATGTTTTTGATATGGTATCTTTAGTTGAAAACCACAGATCCTGCTTTTGCTCTAGAGCATATGTAAAGCAAGCTCTGGCAAAGTCTTGTATTGACTGATCAAGATTATGCATGCCCATAATTACGCCAGGGCCAGCAAAATCATGGATTGTTTGCGAGGAAACCTCGCCGGATTCAGTTGTAAAAACAAGCTCAGCCTTCCCCTTAGCCTTGACCCGATATTCAATACTCTTGTATATATCACCATAGGCATGTCTGGCAATAGTGATCGGTTTTTTCCATGTTTTCACAAAGGGCTTAATGCTATCAACAATAATCGGCGTCCTAAAAACTGTTCCATCCAGGATAGCCCGGATTGTCGCATTCGGACTTTTCCACACTTGCTTTAGATTGTATTCTTTTACCCGATCTGCGTTTGCCGTAATCGTCGCGCACTTAACGCCAACTCCATACTTTTTTATCGCCAGCGCTGATTCTTCGGTTACCTTGTCATTAGTCTTATCTCTATGTTCAAGGCCAAGGTCATAGTATTCCGTTTTGAGTTCTATGTACGGGGTCAAGAGAATGTCTTTAATCATTTTCCAAATAACCCTAGTCATTTCATCCCCATCCATCTCTACCAAGGGGGTGAGCATCTTAATTCTTTCGGTCATATTGATTCTCCTTAATAAATTATTAGTGAATAGTTACTTGTATAACAGCAAAATTAGCGTAGCGACACAGGCTAAGACCATACCAGGCGCATTGCGTTTAGCTACTTCCATCGGTGAAACACCCGCTAAACCAGCGCAAATAATCAATCCACCTGCAACTGGTGACATGCTGCGCCCAAGCGCACCACCAATAGCTGCCATACTGCCCATATCCATAGCCGATAAACCAAACTTAACGGCCTCAGGGGTGACCGCCTTGTTAAATGCAACGGCTGCTGCATCACCTGATCCGCTCATCACGCCTAAAATAAACGGTCCGGCAGCTGAGCTTATTTTAGCAATGGAGGGATTGGCAACCATGAGATCGATAAGAGCCTTAATAAGACCAACTGACTGCATGCCACCAACGAAGACCAGGGCGCAAATAATAATTCCAAACACATGACCAAATGAATCTCCTACGCCGTGCCAGAATTCTTTTGAAATCTTCGCTGGGTTGACTCTCGTAACGATAAAGGCGCAAAATACGCCAATAATCATAGCGTGAGAAATTTGCAATGGCTTAAAAGCCGCAATCACGTTCATACTCCCCGTAACTAGAATGACGATAGGAAGGAGAGGCATAAAGGCGCGTAGCAGATTAACCTTAAAAGCACCCGTAACATCTTCTGCCACTTTCTCTGCAGACAGCTCATAGCCTTTATTCTCTTTTCGCAGGTAGGCTACTACCAACAGACTAAAAGCACCGATGACCCCGGCAGTTAGCAGCGCGGTAAAATGATTAGCTACAACAGCTACTGGCGTAGATTTTGCCACATTGACAACGATTGCTACTTGCGCATACCCAGGATTGAATATAGCCCCATATGTTCCAGCATAGATAGCTGCAGCAGCAATTGCGGGATGAATACCTGCCGCCATCAGGAGAGGTATCAGTATTGAGCCAACAGCTGCTGAACAGCCCGCGGAACTAGTAATTGAAGTATTAATAAATAGCGTTACTAAAGTTGTCGCTGGAATCAGTAACGGCCCAGCCTTCTTCAAGGGTTTAATCAGTAAATTAATGAGATGTTTATCACACTCTGTTACTTTCATAACCATGGCGAAGCCCATGACGGATACAATCGATTCGAATAGTTTAGTTTCTAGCATAGCGTGAGAAAAGGCTTTAAATGGCCCCATAAAGTCACCTGCCATAAAGGCCAATACAACACCCGCACAAAATAAAACCATACGTGACTCATACTGTTTAACTAAGCAATATACGGTAATAAGAACAACAATGCCGCCAAGTAAAAGTAACATCTTAACTACCTCCCATATTTAATCATGGGTAATCCCAAAATCAGTGTACTATAGTAATTGCAATTAATAAAATATTTGAATTTTATTGTAATCGATAAACAATTTTTATTATAATAAAGATATGGCAATAAAAATAAGGAATGTGGGCTATGGAATACAAAGATTGGATTATACTAAAAACTGTAACTGAAGAGAAAAATGTTACCAAGGCGGCTGAACGCCTTTATCTGTCCCAACCAGCGCTCAGCTACCGTCTGAAGAATATGGAAAAGGAACTTGGCACTACGATCTTAGTACGTACAGCAAATGGAGTTTCCCTCACCCCGCAAGGAGAATATTTACTTGCCTACGCCGATGAGATGCTGCAGCGGTTTACTCAGTTGAAAGAGCGTATTCAAGACATGGATAATAAGGTTCAAGGCACCTTGCGACTCGGCTGCTCTGCAGTAATTGCCCACTATGAACTGCCCTCAATTCTTAAAGATTTCCTTGCAAGCTACCCCGATGTTGAGGTTTCAGTCAAGACTGGCATGAGCCAAAAGATAAATCGTTTACTGCAAAAAGACGAAATATCTGTAGCCATTCTGCGGGGTGAATTCCCTTGGAACGAAGAAAAGCATCTACTACTCAACGAACCAGTTTGTCTAGTTTCCAGTCAGCCGATTGAACTTGAAGAATTGCCGTATAAGCCGCGTATCATCGCCCAAACAGACGGCCCGCTGCAAGCTATGTTCGAAGAATGGTGGCGGCAAAACTTTAACAAGCCGCCAAAGGTAACTATGGAGCTCGACAGTATGGAAACCTGCCGTCAGATGGTCTGTCACGGACTCGGCTGGGCGATACTGCCCGCCATTGGTGTCTCCAGTCACCACGAACTGTATAGCAAGCCCTTATATTGGAAGGATGGACAACCCCTATGCAGGCCAACTTGGCTCTTATGCACTCACTCTGCTTTAGAGTTATCGGCAGTTCGGGCATTTGTTGAGCATGTTAAAAGGGTTTTTAAATCAGTCTAAAATAGGTAAAGCCTTCATCTCGCATCACGGAAAGCGGGACGAAGGCTATATTCTTGTTACTCGGGCTATATACTCGCTATCGGTCGATTCGCTTAATCATCTGCTCCATCACCCAATTCGTCCGGGCGCCGGTTATACCGCTGCTCAGGCAGTTCCCCAATCCCAGGAGCTCATTGACTACTGTCTCGATCAGCGGCTGCTGCACATGGGCTGGGTGCTCAATCATGAATTGTTCTTCCCCAGCTCCAGTAATCAGACGCACCGGCAGGTTGGCGAACATCGAAACAATCAAGCGTCCCTTTTCGCCGATGATTTCCACTGCCTCATAATCGTACGGAGCCGCGAAACACCACGTTCCTGCACCTTGCAGTCCTGATTTGAAAACAAAGGACCCGGCAACAGTGTCTTCCGCTGCATATAATCCCGCCTGGTTGCTGGCATATCCCTGAGCCTTGTCAATCGGGCCAAAAAGAAAGTCTAGAAAATCGATCGTGTGAGACCCCATATCATAAAAATACCCGCCGCCAGCGATTTGGGGATCGACTCGCCAAGATAAGGCTTTGGCAAGGTCTTTCTCTGACGGTCTGGCATATTGACTGACCTGAACAAAGCGCACCGCGCCAATCGCGTTACCGTCAAGCAGTTCTTTGACTTTCAGAAATCGCGGCATGGCTCGGCGATAGTACGCTACAAATAACGGGATCTGCTTTGACTGGAACTCGTCTAGCATTGCTTCACAGTCTGCAAACGTTAATGCCATTGGCTTTTCCACATAGACAGGCTTACCCGCCCTTGCCGCCGCAATCGCATAGTCTTTGTGAAAGGCGGGAGGCGTGGCAACATAAACTGCATCTACATCAGGATCGGCAATTAAGCTATCTGCATCGCTATACCATTTAGGAACCCCGTGTCTGCGGGCATAATCCTCTGCTAATTTACCATTACGACGCATGACTGCCACAAGCCGGGAATGCGGCGCCTTTTGGAATCCCGGACCGCTCTTGACCTCTGTAACATCACCACAGCCAATCATGCCCCAACGAATTTCTGCCATCTTCATCACCCCTTAGCGTCGTCTTCGCTCTGCCTGGAGGAAATTCCTTTACCTGCCGCTGGCTTAGATAATGATTGGTTTGTCTCCTGTATTGCATCGCTTATCGACGACCCCTACATTCTTTTTTCGGTATTTTAAATAAGGCTTAGTGTTATCGTGATTATAGCGATTTCAAATAGATCGAATAATGCATACTAGAAATTGCGAAGATACCTTTTCTCTGCCACTTCATGCTATAATGATTGTTACACATATTTTCCTGCCACTGTGAAAGGAGCGCAAGCGATGAACGAACAAGAACGCAGCGAAGAGCTTGATCAGCTATCGACTGTTCTCCGCCATGTTAACAAACAGCTAACCAGCGTTACCGGGACCTGCACCGAATCTCAAACAGAGCTTAGAGATACCCTCGAGAGCTATTGGGAGAATACGGGTCGCAACAGCGCCGATACGGCTCAATATATTGAAGCGATTGATCGCCAGAAAAGCCTCGTCGCACTCACGGAGGCTAGACGGCGCCAGTTAATCCGCATGGCAGACTCACCCTACTTTGGACGACTTGACTTTACCGAAAACGATACGATCGAAGCTGAGCAATTTTATATCGGTATTACTACGTTGACTGATGAAGTAAACGGCCGATTACTGGTATACGATTGGCGAACACCGGTGGCTGGCATGTTCTATGATTTCGAACGCGGCAAAGCCTGGTATCTCTGCCCCGCCGGCAAAATTGAGGGAATCATAACCCGTAAACGTCAATACAAGATTAGCAATGGTAATATGATTTATTGTTTTGATGCAGACATTAAGATTGATGATGAATTGCTACAGGAAGTCTTAAGCAAAAACGTTGATGAGCAGATGCATACCATCGTCACCAGTATTCAACGCGAACAAAATCAAATTATCCGCAGCCAAGACCAGCCTGTGATGTTTGTGCAAGGCCCGGCTGGCAGCGGAAAAACGTCGATTGCCTTACATCGTATCGCGTTTCTTCTCTACCGAGACCGGGAAACTCTGACCGCAAAGAATGTATTGATCCTATCGCCAAATCACTTATTTAGCGAGTATATCGCCAGCGTCCTACCGGAAATTGGTGAGGAAAACGTCCTGCGACTGACGTTTCACGATTGCGTTAATCCGCCTAATAACGTTTCAGCAATCGAGATCGAAAGCCGCACTGATCATCTCGAAGCCCTTTTTAGTCAGCAAAATACTGCCGCCTTCGAAATTCGTACCGCCGGCATTCGCTATAAATCGTCTGCCGCTTTTACCCAAATCATGGAACGCTATGTCGAGCATATCGAGCGGCAATATGTCGCAGACTTTCCCGCCATCAAGCATGAAGGTCACATCCTCTTCAGCCGTCAAGATTGGCAAACTTACTATCTGGATAACTTCTCATTATGGGCACCGGCCCGAAGGCTCACTAAAATTCACGAGCTGATCCAGCGCCGGCTGAAGCCACTAGTCCGCAAGTTGCGCGAGCAAAAAATCGCCGAAATCGCGAAAACCGGCGAGGAAGTCAACGAACGAACGCTTACTGCGCTGGCGAGGCTGTCGGTTAGCCGAATGCTTGAGCCACTGTATCGGCAAATCGAGCGGCTTACTGCCCTAAGCCCGACGCTACTCTATCAGCGCCTTTTTGCTGATGAAGCGCTATTCCGCAGCCTATCAGCGAGAACGGCGATTCCTACCGATTGGCAAAACATCAAAAAACGAACTCTGGCCTGCCTGCGGGATGGACGGATTCCCTACGAAGATTCAGCCCCTTATCTCTACTTGAAGGGAATGCTTGAGGGCTTTGCTGTCAAGTCGGAAATTAAGCATCTGATTATTGATGAAGCACAAGATTATACCACTCTGCAATATCAGATCATGGCCCGCCTTTTCCCCAACTGTTCCTGGACAGTTCTGGGCGATCCAGCCCAAACGGTTCACCCCTACCTGCAGACAGCTGATTTTGAAACTGCCGCTAGCATCATCGGCAAAGACAACCCTGTCTTTTTCCGACTGCAGCGCAGCTACCGCTCAACACGGCAAATTCAAGCCTTTTGTCAGGCATTACTGCCTCCGGAAGCAAGAACCGAGTCTGTCCGGCGGGACGGACCGCTGCCGCAACTGATCCGCATCAACCGCCCTGGCGAATATTACACCGCTCTGTTGCAAGCCATTCAAGAACTCCAAGCTGAAGGGCAGCAGTTTATTGCCATCATCTGCAAAACAGCACACGCCAGCCGGACTCTGTTCGAGGCATTGCGTAACCAGACAAGGCTCTCACTCATCACCAGTGAAGAGGATGAATTCGCGCTTGGTACTGTCGTCATTCCCGCTTATTTAGCAAAAGGCCTGGAATTCGATGCCGTGCTAGTGAGCGATGTCGACAATGTTGACTATGGTAGAGAAGCAGACCGTCAGCTTCTCTACACCATCTGCACCCGGGCCTTGCACCACCTAAGGCTCTATCACAGCGGCACTGTTTCACCGCTAATCAGCCGCATTGACCCTGAGCTTTATTGTTCGCAGGAATAGAGGTTCCGGTACAGGTACGGGGATATTGATCAAGATATTGACAAGAGCCCGGTCGCTAAGAAGCAGCGACCGGGCTCTTTAACCATCAAGAGAATGATAAAATTCTTGATTAGGCAAAGTATAGACACCTTGCTAACAGGGAAATAGTTAATTATGAAATTAGATTAATGATGTTGCTTAGTTGCGTTTCAGCAGCTCGCTCTCCCGCGCGAATGGCAGCTTTCATTTTACGTATATCCAAGGCAAAAATGCCATGTACGTCTGGTTGGATGATTATGTCGGCGTAAGGCAGTGTAGCTGTCCGCAGGCTGTTTATCATTACACTGTATGTGCGGAAAAGAAGTTCAGGCAAATTTCGTGGTTCTTTTTCCATAGTCGCCTGATTGACATCAACGGCAATCCTAACATCGACCATAGTGCGGTCGAGAAGATCAACCGGCATATTATTTAATACACCGCCGTCAACGAGGAAGCGGCCTTCCCATCTTACCGGCGGCAGGATTCCCGGTATGGCACAGCTTGCCTTTAAGGCTAGCAACAGCGATCCCTGGTCATGAATCACTTGTTGGCCGCTGATCAAGTCAACAGAGACGGATTTAAAAGGAATCATTAATTGTTCAATTTGTTGGATACAGGCCTTTTCTTCTAAAATTTGCAGCAAATAGCCATACACTTTATCTCCTAATAAGCCTTTTTGACCAATTCCCAGATTTATATTTCGTATAATGGAGATTTCATCAATGATGGACTCCATTTCCCCGGGTTTGACCCCACAAGCATGCAGACCGCCAATAATGGCGCCCATGCTTGTACCGCAAATTGAATGAATTTCGATTTTTTCGCGTTCAAACACCTTTAACACACCAATATGGGCTAACGCCCTTACTGCGCCGCCGCACAAAGCTAAGCCCACTTTTTTCAACAAGCTCACTTCCTCTAAAAGTGGTATTGCTATTTTTGCATTTTCAAAAATGATAGCTTTTTTATTGCTTTACTATGCCTGTTGGAGTAGAGTTTTATACTGAGAAAATCATGGATTTACAGAGACAAGTATACACAACTACAAAAGGTAATATTATTCAAATTCGTCTTTAGAACGGTGGCCAACGGGGGTTAATAAGTCAGGAGGGTATTTATGTTTGCAAAGAGAGTGCGCCACATTAATCGCTACCGTGAAATTGCTGCCGCGCTGCTAAGTCAAGGCTTTGACTATATTGTGGAAGAGATGGGTTTACCCCAGAAGGTTCCCTATTACCAACGCGTACGGCCGGTATTTACCGAAAACAATACCGGGGGCGTAGGTGAGCGAATTAGGTTGGTTTTTCAACAATTAGGGCCAACCTATGTCAAACTAGGTCAGATTGCCAGTACGCGGCCGGACCTTCTTCCCCCGGAGATTATTGGCGAATTAGAAAAGCTGCAGGATAAGGTACCCGGCTTTCCCTTTGAAGAGGTACGTTCTGTGCTTCGAGCAGAGTTAGGGGGAACACTGGAAGAAATCTTTCAGTATTTTGAGCCAGAGCCGCTGGCGGCAGCTTCTATCGGACAAGTTCACCAGGCAGTTTTAAAAACAGGCGAGACAGTTGCGGTAAAAATTCAGCGACCAAACATCGCCACCGATATCGAAACCGATTTGGAAATTCTATATGAACTGGCTAGCCTGGCGGAACGTCGCTTTAATTGGGCGGAAACCTATCAACTTGTGGATATGATCGATGAGTTCGCGAAAGCTCTTCGCAACGAACTTGATTATACGAGTGAAGCCCGCAATGCCGAAAAAATTTCAAAGCAATTTATCAACAATCCCATGATTTACGTTCCCAAGGTCTATTGGGATTATTCGACGCCAAAAGTACTAACGGCAGAATATATCGAGGGGATAAAAATTAGTCAAAGCGAACAGTTAGAGCAGCAGGGCTATAACCTTTCTCTTTTAGCGGAGCGCTTTGCCAAAGCAATTTTCCAGCAAATTTTTATGGAGGGTTTCTTTCATGGCGACCCTCATCCTGGGAATGTGGTGGTGTTGCCGGGAGAAATCATTGCTTTCCTGGATTTTGGCATGGTTGGCCGTCTCAGCCCCGAAATGAAATATAATCTAGCTTCATTAATAATCGGCTTAATGCGTCAAGACTCAGATGATTTAACCAAAACGATTCTCCGCATGGGAATTGCCCCCGAGCATGTCAACAGGCTTCAACTCAGGGACGATATAGACCGATTAAGGGAAAAATACTATGGAGTCCCGTTAAGTCAGATAAGTCTTGGTGAAGCAGTGAATACGGTTTTTGCAGTCGCTCTGAAGCACAAAATAAGAATGCCGGCCGATCTGATACTAGTAGGCAAGGCATTGCTTACTATGGAGGGGGTTGTTGAAAAGCTAGACCCCCATTTGAGTATTCTTGATGTCGCCGAGCCATTCGGAAAAAAATTACTACTGGAGCGCCTGCATCCTAAGACTCTGACCAATACACTGCGGCAGAATATAAGCGACTTCAGTGAGCTTTTCATTAGCCTGCCTCAACATTTTAAAGAGCTGAGTTCTATTGTCAAGCGCGGGCGATTGCGTTTAGAGATAGCGATTCCGGAGATGGAACATATCTTAGAAACGCAAGACCGTATTAGCAACAGGCTATCCTTCAGCATTATTTTGCTGGCATTTAGTATTATTATGGCCAGCATCATTGTCAGTTTAAGTATTGCCGGACAATCTTCCTTGTTGTGGAGAATTCCTGTTGTAGAAATTGGCTTCGGAATTGCCATGGTCATGTTTCTTTGGCTATTTTATGCTATTATCCGGTCAGGTAAGCTTTAAATCTTGGCAGTATCCCATTGCCTATATATACTATATCTAATATGATGATTGTTGCATTAATCATCTGTCGATAAGGATTTCAAGCTGATCAGAAAGACTAAAGGCTAATTCCTCTAAAACTAAAAGAGAAATTAGCCTTTTTTGGTTTAGCTAAATCTAACTACAGGTATTCCAAATAGTAGAAAAGGGGAAACAGCGGCGGCGATAAGCCGGCGGCACAGAGTAGCTGATGCTGCGGTTCTCCTATACGTCTGTTTGCAGCAGATATTTTCTGGCAAAATTAAGCCATAACTGCGCAGCATGCGAAAGATATCGTCCTTTGCGCCAAATGACAGACATCTGATGCAAAATTTGTGGATTTGCCAAGGTAACAGCGTTGATCTGTTTGCCGCACAAGTCAGAACATAACCGGCTGGGCAATAAGGCTATGCCCAGATTCGCCGCCACAGTTTGAATCATCAGCTCGCGTTGCGAGGTTTCAAAAATGATCTTTGGTTGAAAGCCGGCCAGTTTGCATTGGTTAATAATCTCATCATGCAAGCTGAAATCATCCCGATAGATAACAAACGATTCATTGCTTAGGTCTTTCAGATCCACTTCGGTTAAAATGCTTAGCGGATGTTCCAGATGAATGATAACCTTCAGTGGATCATTCGCTAACGAGAACGACTCGAAAACCGCATTATCCGGAGCCTGGCAGATGATCCCGAAATCGAGTGTTCCTTCTTGAATTTTGAGGGCAACGTTTTTTGATCCATGCTCGTACAATTCCATATCGATCTGGGGATACTTCTTCTTGAATTCCCCCAGTAATTGAGCAAAAACAGTGGCTTCTGTGATCGGCGGCAATCCGATCGATAGTCTGCCCTTTTCTAATTTGAACTCATTGGCAAATTCAGCGGCAAGGTTATTAAACATCGAGACTACCTGCTGGGACTGGCCAAGAAACAGGATGCCGGCATCAGTTAGCTGCACCGATTTAGAGTTGCGGCTAAACAGCGAAACCCCCAGCTCGGTCTCCAGGTCTTTAATCATCTTGCTGATCGCCGACTGTGATACATGGGAGATCGCTGCGGCTTTACTGAAGCTATTTTGCCGGGCAACCTCGATGAAATACCGCAAATGATGAATATCCATGTCAACACCCCCTTGCCCTATTCTACTATCTCTTTTTCTCATAGTAAATATCTTTACTATATATTTTACTTATAACTTGTCTGCATGTAGAATGAGAACCATCAAGAGAAATAAACGGGAAAGGCGGGGTTATGATGGCGACAGTCACGAAAGTAGTTTCGATTGCTAAACAGTTAAGCATTGTTACGCTGGTTTCCTTGGCAGGCGATACGCTTGTTGCTTATTCCCACCTGCCGGTTCCCGGCAGTGTGGCCGGCATGGTAATACTGTTTTCCCTGTTAAGCACAGGGATTTTGAACCCATCGCAGATCCGGGAGGTATCTGAGTTTCTGCTTAAGCACATGTCTTTCTTTTTCATTCCGGTTGCTGTTGGTTTAATGAACTATGGAGATTTATTTTATACAGATGGATTAGTGCTGTTCGGCCTGCTGGCTGTAAGCCTGCTGATTGCCTTTGTTGGATTTCGCCTGACCGGGTTCGCGCAGGAAAGGAGAGAATAATATGAACGTGTTGATGACAATACTGATGGTTTTGCTGACATTTGGCGCATACCTGACCGCGCGCATGTTATTCATCCGTTACCGCAGTCCGTTGCTCAATATCGTTGCAGTCGGCGGCGCTTTGGTTATCGCAGCGTTACTGCTGCTGAATATACCCTATAGCGTGTATAATCCGGGGAAAGAGATTATCACCATGCTGCTGGGGCCAACAATGGTCTGCCTGGCAGTACCCTTATATAACAACCGCGCGGTTGTGAAAAAGCATCTGGCTCCCGTCCTGTTAGGGGTATGCCTGGCTTCGTCGCTGACAATCATAACCGCGATGATGATAGCGCAATTGGCAGGGCTGTCGAAGGAAGTCGTTTTATCGATTGGCTCGAAATCAATTACGGCGCCGGTTGCCGCCGAAGTGGCTAAAGTCAATGGCGGCGATCCCGGCCTGGCGATTGCTTTTGTTATTGCAACCGGGACGATTGGCGCGATTGCCGGTCCAACCTTGTTAACCTTGCTGCAAATTACCAGTCCGCTTACCCGCGGTTTAGCCATGGGAACCTTGTCGCATGGTCAGGGTACAGCCACGGCGCTGATGGAAGGTGAACAGCAAGGCTTAATGGCTGGAATAGGCATGGCGCTCTCGGCGATTGTGACTTCGACGCTAATCCCTATTATCACGCCGATGATTGTACACTAGTCAGTGAAAGTGTACCTACAATCCTATGATCCGTTTTAAAGAGAATTTCAGCGGAGGTTTTGCGAACCTCCGCTGAAATTCTCTTCGCTGTCCTGCGCGGTAATTTTGCCATTAGCTAATAAATATATACCATGCCAGACGATGATGATCTCGGCTTGGCATGAGATCTCCGGCTAAAGCTGCTTCTACTCGATGATTAGACGTCAGAAGGCTTCTTACAGTTAAAAATACATCGCGTGCCGCCGCGGCGGAAGCACTTATTGCAGGAGACACATTTCGCGCGGTTTAGATCTCCGCTCTGCCACCGGTCAATCAGATTAGGCTCACAGATCAGCGGACGGCTAAGGGCAATGTATTCAATTAAAGTATCATTCAATATTGCTGTCATCGATGCAACATCCCGATTGCCGCCAACTGCGATAACCGGCACGGTGAGTTCCTGCGCGATTTCCGCAGCGTAAGACTGGAAATACGCTTCCTGTTCCGGTGTGACCACTCGTACAGGCCCCTCATTAGGCCGCGACGAGCTGCTGCCGCCGCTTATTTCGATGGCAGTTATCCCTAATTGGACTAACACTTTGCATACATATTTGCACTCCGCGAACGTCATCCCCTGACTCATATAGTCTTCACTGTTGATTTTAATCAGAACCGGATAGTCCGGGCCAACCTTTTCCCGTATGGCCATATAGGTTTCGACAACCATTCTTGCTCGATTCTCAATGCCGCCGCCATAGCTGTCAGTTCTGCGGTTATAGTAAGGAGTTAAGAATTTATTTAATAAATACCCATGCGCTGCGTGCATCTGCACGCCGTCAAACCCTGCCTGCTTTGCGCGGAGCGCGGCATCGGCAAAGGCCGTCTGTACGAAAAGAATTTCATCTGTGGTCATGGCCGCCGGAGTAGTTTTAAACCCCAGATCCTCTACCTGACTCGGTCCCCACATCACCTTGCCACTGGCAGTAAACGAAGTCTGCGAGCCAAGGCAGGCTAGCTGTAGCACTATCCTTGCATCATAGTGGTGAATTGCTTCAGTCAGCTTCTTATATTCATCAATAAAGGAATCATCATAGATACCCATCTGAGCCGGATAGGGCTGCTCCAAATCAGTTACCTGGGCAAGGCCGGTAATAATCGTACCGGCTCCCCCTTTTGCCAAATTCTCATATACCGCAAACAATTCTTGCGTCATATGCCCGCGTTCATCCGCCAATCCATCATACGTGGCCGAGCGGATAAACCGGTTTTTCAACTTCATACCGGCCAACTGAGTTTGATCAAACAATGATTTCATCACTACACCCCTTACTGTTATTTTTCAGTCTACCGGGACTGTAACCCAACCGGACAGGAGTTCAGGCAATTAAAGCAAAAGTACTGTTGCCCGATAGAGCCTGTTTGCTGCAGCCGCCAATACCTTTCATCAGCAAACATTTGCTTTTTCTCCTCTGGAGAACTGTCGACAAACTGCTTCCAAAAAGCGATATTCCCCCCCAGACCATATGGCTGTGACTTCTTTAAACAACGCATAACATCTGTTTTACCTGCTTCATTGAGAGCGGCCCCCGGACAATTTCTAACACACAGGTCGCAATGGATGCATAGGTCTTGTTCTAGTTTGGCGTCAGGCTCTATAGCAAGGTTGGTAATGAGGGAAGCCAGGCCGATCCGGGTTCCGAAACGAGGATGAATAACCAGATTGTGTCGCCCGAAAGTCCCCACCCCAGCGGCTACAGCCGCATGGCGCTGAGAGAAATCCGCTAGCGCCGGCCTGTCGCTGTGCAATTCCATCGGATACGAGTAAGGCATATTCACAACCTTCGCCTGATATTCCCGTTCCAGAAACCGGTTGATCCGGTAGCTGCAGGATCGCTGAAAAGACATCAAATCAAGTCTGCCGTTCATGGCAATGGTAACACTGGGGCTTTCACAAGTAGACAGTTCTTTAAAAACCAAGACAATGATTGTCTTCGCTCCGGGAAGAAACTTCTCCAACGCATAAGATTTCGGACTGTCATAGTCGTCTGCCTTAGCAAACCCTACATCATCGACACCTAAATCCAATGCAAACCGCTTAATCCTTTCCTTCATCCAATAGCCTCCTCTTTTCAGTCGAATAAATGTGTACAAATTATTGGTATACTAACAATATGTTTAAGAAAGACCACGCATGCTCTTTCGGGAAATACGGAATACCGCTCCACGGAGGGCACGGAGTTCACGGAGGGCTCGCACGGAAGGTTACCCTTTTTAGGCCAGCAAAGCTGGTAAATATGTGACCTTTACCTCCGTGGCCTCCGTGTATCCTCCGTGCCCTCCGTGGAAAACGTAGTCTCGTCCTCTTCGCGAACTTATACTCATAAAAAAATGACTACTCCTTGCCGTCAATTCCGATCGTATCCAGCATTCTCACAAACGTTGCAAAATCCGCTTGATCAAACTGACCCCGAATTTCATTATCGAGTGTCTCTGCCAGACGCTGAAAGTCATCATGATGCAGCTTGGCCTTTTCGCCAAGAAAAACCAGCAACGACCGCCGGTCTTCCGGATCATCCTCTCTGGCGATGAACTCCAGCCGTTCCAGGCGATCCAGTATCCCGGTGAGAGTCGCTCCGTCCATACTCAACTTTTGGGCAAGCTCTTTGAATTTAACTCCATCTGCTTCCCAGAGGGAACTCAGTACGAAAAACTGAACCGGCGTTATCTTGAGAGGAGCTAGATTCACCTCGTAATAACGCTGAACTTTTCGCATCGCTCTGCTTAGTTTAAAACATATATAGCGGGAAGGAGAAATTGTCGTCATTATTCAACCTCGATTCATTTGTATACAAACATTTTAATTCTATCAGAAGCTATTGTCAATATAAGATACAGGCCATAGTAATACCCGTAGGATATCGCCATCCGCTGTCACCCAGCTTTAGAGTATTATCGTCATGTCAACGTTTTCTATGAAAATACTGAATGAGCGATGCTAAGAAGATCCTTGCATATAGTTGCTTTTCGGAAATCAATTTGCTACACTTATCAGAGATAGCATCCATCAAACGAGAGGAGTCTTTATCAAATGCCGCCAAATCAGCCGCAAGAACTGGAAAACGCTTTATCCCAACTGCAGTGCGTGTTGGTTGCGAGACGCACACGCATCAACCCTGAACAGATCAACTGGCCCCAATATGACATACTTGAGCTTTTGCGCCTTAAGGGCGTATTGATGCCTTCGGTCATAAGTGAAACCCTGGGGATGTCACGTCCAAGCACCTCCAAAATCCTCAGAGCTTTAAAAGACAGCCAGTTAATCCAGCAAACCGAGGGTCGGGAGGACCGGCGGGAGCAGTCGACATCGCTTACGGAAAAGGGCCAGGAATTTCTGGAACGCGCAGCCCAAAGCCGTCGTGACACGGCAAAAACAGCCGCCTCCGTTCTTACTCCCGGTGAACAGTCTCTGTTTAGTGAACTATGTCTGAAGGTGGCGGCAGCTCTTGGTGAAATTCAGGAGAAACCAAGCAATTAGTTTCCCTAGGTAAATCAATAAATTGTTTTTTCACAGAAAGGAACGGCAAATGCCGCAGCAAACGATTGAACCTGGGCGCCGTCAGGATTTTATTTATATTACCGGCGCAAGAGAAAACAACCTGAAAAACATTACGGTAAGCATTCCCAAAAAACAGATCACTGTTTTTACCGGAGTATCCGGATCGGGCAAGTCTTCGCTTGTCTTTGATACGATTGCCGCTGAATCGCAGCGCCAGCTTAACGAAACATTCAGCAGTTTTGTTCGCCACCGGCTGCCGCGCTATGGTCAGCCGGATGTCGATTCGCTGGAAAATTTGTCTGTCGCAATGGTGATTGATCAAAAACGGCTTGGCGGCAATGCCAGATCGACAGTAGGCACGGTAACCGATATCTACGCACTGCTCCGCCTGCTGTATTCCCGGATTGGCAGACCCTTTGCCGGATATTCCGACGTGTTTTCTTTTAACAATCCTCAAGGGATGTGCTC
Organism: Anaerosporomusa subterranea; assembly: GCF_001611555.1. NCBI lineage: Bacteria > Bacillati > Bacillota > Negativicutes > Acetonemataceae > Anaerosporomusa > Anaerosporomusa subterranea. The sequence continues at coordinate 267,495 of NZ_LSGP01000017.1, read as the reverse complement.
CCGCTGCGAAGGTCTAGGAACAGTCGCCTCTATCGCAGTCCATCGGCTGATTGACCAGGAAAAATCGCTGAATGAAGGAGCTATCCGGTTTCCGACTTTTAGTCCCGGTGAATGGCGCTGGAAACGCTACGCTCTCACCGGACTTTTTGATAATGATAAAAAACTGGGCGCATACACTACTGACGAATGTGACCTGCTGCTTTACCAAACAGGTATCAAACTAAAACAGCCTCATCCCGGCTGGCCGCCGACTTCCAGCTACGAAGGTCTTATCCCCCGGATCGAACGGAGCTTTCTGACAAAAGAGTCCAAAGAAGCCGCACGTTACAGAGAAGCAATAGACCGTATTGTTTCCACAGAAACCTGTCCGTTGTGCAAGGGGGCCAGACTGAACCAAAATGTACTGAACTGCAGGATCAATGGCAGAAACATTGCGGATTGTACGGCCCTTCAGGCAAGCGATCTTTTCGCCGTAATCCGCGCAATTGATGCCCCGGCGGCAGCCCCTGTCGTCGCTGCAATCCTGGAACGCCTGGAGCACTTCATCGCGATTGGATTAGGTTATCTTAGCCTTAGCCGGGAAACCGGCACACTGTCCGGCGGTGAATCGCAGCGGGTAAAAATGCTCCGTCAGCTCGGCAGCAGCCTGACTGATATCACTTATATTTTAGATGAACCGAGCACCGGACTTCATCCCCACGATGTCCAGCGTCTCAATACTCTCATACGTCAGCTGTGCAGCAAGGGTAATACCGTCCTTGTTGTCGAGCATGATCCTGCAGTCATTGCAATTGCCGACCACATTATTGATCTGGGTCCCGGAGCCGGCTCCCAAGGCGGCGAGATCATCTATGAAGGCAATCTTGCAGGCCTTGCGCTCGCTGCTACTCCGACCGGCGAACATTTCGCACGCAAGCCCCGACTGAAGCCGTCGCCGCGGCAGCCGGACGGCTGGCTCATGATTGAGCATGCGACACTGCATAATCTGAAAGATGTGTGCGTAAAAATTCCACGCGGCGTTATGACGGTTGTTACTGGAGTAGCGGGGTCCGGAAAAAGCACACTGATTAACGGCGTGCTGCCCCGGAACTATCCAGAAGCAATCTTCATCGATCAGGAAGCCATCCGGGCCTCAAAGCGTTCCAACCCGGCCACGTATACCGGAATCTTTGATCAGATCCGCGATTTGTTCGCCCAGGCCAACAAAGTCAGCGCCTCACTGTTTAGTTTTAATTCCACCGGCGCGTGTCCGGCCTGCAAAGGACTTGGCTTCACCTATACAGACCTGGCCTTTATGGACCCCGTCATCAGTCTGTGTGAAGTATGCCAGGGCCGTCGCTTTACCGTCGAAGTTCTCGGATATACCCTACGCGGGAAGAACATTGGCGAGATTCTATCCATGAGTGTTGCAAAAGCGCGGGACTTATTCCCAGAAGAACCAATCCAGTCCATTCTGACACGACTGAACGATGTCGGGTTGGACTATATCACGCTGGGCCAGCCGCTCAACACACTTTCAGGCGGGGAGAGACAGCGGCTGAAACTAGCCGCCGAGCTGGAAAGCAGCGGTCAGATTTATATCCTGGATGAGCCCACCACCGGCTTGCACATGGCTGACACCGGCCGCCTTATTGCACTACTGAATCGGCTCACCGCTAACGGCAGTACTGTAATTATCATCGAACATAATCTCGACGTCATCAGTCAGGCAGACTGGATCATCGACTTAGGCCCCGGAGCCGGTCAGGACGGCGGAAAAATAATCTTTGCAGGCTGCCCGAAAGATCTCCTCAACCACCCGTCTTCACTAACCGGATTTTACTTAAAACAGCAGACGAACAGTGGCTTCACCGTGATATAATGGACATACTACCAGCTTTCAAGGAGGGTATATGCAAAAACTGCCGGTTATCGTTATCTTGTTATTTGGCTTGCTATTTACCGGTTGCGGACTAGCTGCTCCCAACGGCTCTGCCGCCACTGGCCGCGATGTCACTATTGACCAGGCTCTGGCAGACTGGAAAAACAATTCCGCTATCATTCTTGATGTGCGTACTCCTGGCGAATACGCCGAAGGTCATATTCCCGGCGCTAAGCTGATTCCCCTTGATCAGTTATCCAACCGCCTAAGTGAAGTGCCTCAAAAAGGAAAAATCTATATTATCTGCCGCAGCGGCAACCGCAGCAATCAGGCTGTCAGCCTCCTGCGGGACAAGGGCTTTAGCAATGTGTATAATGTGACAAGCGGAATGAACAGTTGGAAAGGGCCAGTCGAAAAGTAGCCGCTAACCTATTTAATTCACCCCGTATTCTGGCATGACACTAGGTAAATCCCTGGCTTTGCTCCACGAAAAAGTTTTTGGCAACATTTCACCGTTAGCGGTGAGATGTTGCCAAAAAGGGACCGTTCCCGCAAGTTGTTTTAAACACTATTCTTCTATAATCAGCATATCATTCTCATCAAACTTCCACGAGTCAGCATAGGCTACTTCCCAATAATACCCGTCCAAATCTCTGAAATAACCACTATATCCGCCCCAAAACACAAGCTGCGGCTGTTTGGCGATAGTACCGCCGATACTTTCAATCTTGCTAAATATGGTGTCAACTTCTTCTTTGCTTTTTGCGTTATACGCTAAAGTAATTCCAGTGAAACCGCTGCTAATTTCGGGAGGATTGGTTTCGCTAATATCTTTTGCTAATTCTTCCAGTGGATATAATTCAAGTTTTGTACCGCCATTATTAAAAAATACAACTTGGGGATTTTCTTCATTGCTCGGCGTAGAAAATCCCAGTCCATCCCTGTAAAAAGCACGGGATTTTTTAATGTCGCGCACACCTAATGCAATAAGATTGATTCTATTCATAGTGTATTCTCCTTTTATTTAATTTCCTTATTATACCATGAAAAACCAGACCCTACACCACTCAATTTGCCATTGCCCTGCCCCTATCTGATTAATGCCCCATTCGCCCCGGCCAAGGCATCTGCGAGCCACTGAGGATGCATCGTCATCAGTTTTGAAGGCAATTGCCCAATATCGAAAAAGGCCGCCTCGTTGATCTCGTTATAATCTACCTGTAAAGTTCCCCCTTTTATGCTGCACAGAAAACATAAGGTAATGAAATGCGTAATCTTACCTGATGGATAGCTGAAAACCTGAGTAACGGGGTCTGAATAGACCCCCACTAATTTTTCAACGGCTACAATCAATCCTGTTTCTTCATAGAGTTCCCGGCCAATGGCTTCCGTAACGGTCTCAGCCACTTCCACATGACCTGACGGCAGACCCCAAAGCCCGTTATCCGCGCGCTTGACCAAAAAAATCTGACCCCATTCGTTGAAAATCACTGCTGCTACTCCCGGTTCTATCGTGTCCGGCCAGGGAAACCCAGGGAAACTCCAGTCCACTGAGACACTATTAGGGCTAAACAAATCCAGCAAATTTTTAATTGTAGCGTTGGGACAGCGGTAATCACCATGTACCGGATAATAACGCGGTTCCCGGTCCACTAGTATGGCATCAATGCCGCATTGATGCGCCCCCAAAATATCGGTATCCGGACTGTCGCCGATCATCACCACCCGTGTATGGTTCACTACCTTTCTCAGTGCCATATGGAACATCGGCGCATACGGCTTGCCGATCATGACGGGACGCTGGCCGCATGCCACTTGTACGGCTTGCACAATGGCTCCCGTAGCCACACATCGCCCCTGCGCACCAGGAAACGATGAATCCGGATTGGTGGCAATGAATTGAGCACCTCTTTCAATTTGCCTGACTGCCTGCTGAACTTCGTGAAAAGTCGTATTCTCGCAATAACCGACGACGACCGCCTGACAATCCCCTTGCGTCACCACTGTTATACCCTGATTAACTATTTCCGTTTTTAAGCTTTCCGTGCCAATCACATACACACAATGGATAGCGTGTTGAACGAGGTAATGCACCGTGGCCCAGCCGGACGTAATACACTCTTCCGGACTGACGGCTATTCCCAGATGCGATAATCGTTCACACAATTCCTGACGCAAAAACCGCGGATCATTGGTTAGAAAATAGAGTTGCTTTCCCCTTTTTCGCAGTTCTTCAATCGCCTCCTTACTGCCTGGTAAAAGCTGATCGCCGATGTAAATTACCCCATCCAGGTCAAATAAGAATACATCGTATCTTTCCGCTAACATATGCCATCACTCCTTTTCCAAAGAAAAGCCCGAGGGAAATATCTCGGCGCACACGAAGTACGCCAAGCTATCCCCCTCGGGCTTTTTGTGCCAATAGGTGCCCCTGTCCCAATTGGGACAGGGATGTAGCGCTTGGTCGCTGACCCTTATAATTCAGGCGGAACCCTAGCTACCTATTCCCAGCTTATTAAACTGATTATAACATGGTTAAGGTGAAATGGTTATGTACGAATTCTTCAAGCCAGGCGTGTTCATGAAAAGAAAAGCTGATAACCTCTATACTTCTAAGCAAAAAAACGCTGTCAATAATTGATTTTAAATGCTGGAACTATACTCGAACTTCAAAGTTACTTTTACCTTTAGGCGCCATAGTCTGCTGAGGTGCAACTGCATCTATGCCCTCATTATTCATGGCTGTCATCGTTGCATTAGAATAGTCAGGAGTGCGGGGTTGCTTCGTTGGCCTTTTAAATAAACGCAGGCCCAGTAAGAGGATGGCAACTATCCCCACGATCCCGACAAAAGGAAGATAGCTTACACTGAACGGTTTGTTATCTACTAGCGGCTTAGGGGAAACGACAGTTTGCGCAGAGTCCCGCTCCTGAGAAACATAGGGCGCGGGAGCGGCCTTGATACTATTTGTTTTGGTTGTTGCTGCTGCGGCAGGCTCTGTCTTCCCGCCGTCTTTGGTCTGTGGCGGCTTCCCCTGGAAAGCCTTCCTTATCCCTTCCAGTTCCTTCACGATACCTGACACTTCTGAGTTGACCGGCTTACTTACGTTTTGGGGCGCGCCACTATGAGAGGCCGCCGGAAGAGCAGGAGCTGTATTTGAGCTTGCCGGAGTAATTGTTGGTGCAACAGGCGGCGTTGGCATTGTTGGCGGGGTAGGAGACACTGGCATAATAAAACTCCTTTAAAAAGAACCTAACAACTATATTCCTCATACAAGGCGATCTTCCTTTTTCGCGTTAACTTCTTAATAGTCCTCGATTTTCATGCCGGCAAGGATACCTTGCTTTCCGTTGCTAAACAGTTATCGGGTTCCTTTGGCTGTCTGCCATATATTCGAGGGTAGATCAGCCTCTTGGAGCAAACAGCCAGGGAGGATCGCCGCGCTCGCGCGATGACTGATGCCGATAGCAGACGTAACATGGCCGGTACTCCTTTGGCAGCGTGCAGCATTGGCATTTTAGCGGTCAAACACATCTGTTAAACTGCCTCCGTAACCAATAAGCATGGGCTTTGTGCAGCCCATGCTTATTGGTTACGCATGTAAATAGATTGCCACGTCGTTTCACTCAGTTGAGCGTGCCGTCCAGGCACGCTCAACACTAGGCACTGTGCGAAGGGTGGGGTGTGTTACGCCAACCAGGCCTTTCTTGATAATGACCTCTTCGTATTGAAATATCAGACCGTTGTCGAGCGGTTTGTATCCCAGGCCGATCTGTCCTGAAGGTTCTCCGCTTCCGCTACGGCGCTGACACAGACCAGGTCGCCGACGACATTAACGGCGGTAAGACCCATGTCAAGCAATGTGTATACAGCCAGAATCATCGCGAACGCTTCCGCCGGCAGGCCAAACCGGCTTAGTATCATCAGCACGAATACGCTGGCGCTGGCAGGAACGCCCGCGGCTCCTGTCGACATGATAATTGCCAGGAATGTTATCGTGAAGATGTCGCCCAGGCCCAAATTCAAGCCAAATGCCTGAGCCGAGAATATAACGCAAATCGGTATGTTCAACGCTGCTCCATGCTGATTAATCGTTGCTCCCAGCGGCAAAGAAAATCCGGCAAGATGCGACGGAATCCCCAGCTTGGACTGGGCAACCTCCAGCTCAAGCGGCAAGGTCGCCGCGCTGCTGGTTGTACTTACAGCCATGATAATGACATCTTTGATCCGATTCAGATAGGTAAAGAAATTTACTTTCACAATCAGGAATGTTATCGCAGCATACACGACAAATATTTGTAAAAGCATAGCCAGGTATTCGGCGGCGAAAAACTTGGCAAGCGGCTTAACTAAACTCAAACCATATTTTCCGGTCGTAATCGTCATTAATGCAAAGACGCCGATCGGAGCGAACTGTATGCAGATTTCGGTCAGCCTGATCATGGCCGCATTAAAGGAAATCAGCACATCGACGATCGCTTTTTTCTTGTCGCCGATTAAGACCAGGGCGATTCCCAACATAATAGAAAAGAATATTATGGCATTCAGATCCATTTTCGCCATGGCATCAATAACATTGCTCGGAATCATGCCGACAAGCACATCCATTAAGGCGGGCGGATTTGCCGCCTTCACCTTTTCAGCGCTCTCAACCGCAAAGCCTAAGCCGGGCTGAATGAGGAGCGCGCAACCGACTCCGATTAATGCGGCGACGATCGTTGTTACAAAATAATACATAGCGACTTTTACGCCAATGCGGCCAAACTGCTTGATATCGGCAATCTGAGCAACGCCCAGGGTAATTGAACTGAATACTAAAGGAACGACAACCATCTTCAACAGATTGATGAATATCTTCCCCAGCGGCTCAAGATAAGGAGTCCATGTCTTTCCCGTACTCATCCCGACTACCGCTCCCAGGATAATGGCAATCACTATTTTCTGTGATAACGGAATTTTTTTCATACTCACGCCTCCCCGCTAATTTCCATACGCGAATTCCGCAATGCAAATAGGCAGCCCAGCCGCACTCATTCCAGGCAGTCAATTACGAAACAAGAAAATCGTCGCGCTCCGCTCGCGATGGCACGGTAGTTCGTAGTTTGTAGCCCCCTCTAAAAACTAAACACTAAAAACTACCATGTCACTGCGAGGACGAAGCAGTCTTCCTTTCGTCAGCTACTGTCCCGCCTTGGCTTCTACCGCTTATTGCAATTTTTCAATGGAGCGTTTTATCCGTTCGCAGGCTTCTACCAGATTTTCATAGCTGTTGGCGTAGGACAGCCGCAAATAGCCGGCCCCATTATCGCCAAAAGCGGTTCCTGGAACCAGTGTCACTCCGGCGTCATGCAGCAAATACTCCGCAACCTCTTCATCGGTTCGGTTCAGCTGTTTGATATTAACAAACACATAGAATGCGCCGCCCGGTTTCTGGCAGCTTAAGCGGTCAATACCATTGATCGCCTGCACAACATAGTCCCGTCTCCGCTGGTATTCAGCTACCATACCAGAAACTGAATCATCAGAATTCTTCAGCGCCTCAATCGCCGCATACTGGCCAAACGATAACGCACAGGTCGTGATATACTGATGCATTCTCACTGACGCGTCGATAATCGCTGCCGGAGCGGCCATGTAGCCCAGTCGCCAGCCTGTCATCGAATAGGCTTTTGAGAAACCGTTTAGCGTCACGGTTCTCTGCTTCATGCCGGGAAATGAAGCTATGCTATAGTGGGTATTGCCATCGTAAATAATCTTTTCGTAAATCTCATCGGAAAGCACGATCAAGTTGTGCTTAATCGCGATTGCCGCCAGCTTTTCCAATACGTCCTTGTTCAGTACGCCGCCGGTTGGGTTATTCGGCGTAATGATGGCGATCATTTTCGTTTTGCTGGTTATTTTGCGCTCGATTTCCGCAATATCCAATTGGTAATTATTCTTTTCCAACAGGTTGTACGTCACCGGAACCGCCCCAACCAGCCTTGGCACATGAATGTAATTCAACCAGACCGGATCAGGCACTAATATCTCATCCCCTGCGTCCAGCAGAGAGGTCAGAACATCGAAAATCGCTTCACTTAATCCCACAGTAACAATAACTTCTGTGTCCGGATCGTATGACACGCCATTTTCCGTTGCCAGTTTTTCCGTTATCGCCTTACGCAGCTCTGGGATGCCATAGTTGGAGGTATAAAATACCTTTCCTTCATCCAGGCAGCGTTTGGCAGCCTGTTTGATGTTGACAGGAGTATCAAAATCGGGCCGCCCGATCTCCAGATGAATGACCTTGACCCCCTGTTTCTCCAATTGAACCCCTTTTTCCATAATCTTGCGGATGCCGGAAAATGGAACCACGTCCATTCGCTTCGCCGCTTTAATGTCCATACCATTTCCTCCTCTTTTCGGGCAGCTATTTAAGCAATCCCATTCCGATCAGCACTTGACGGAGCTTTACCCGTTCCTCCGGGGTCATCGGCCCAACCGGCTCCATGCAAGGCCCGGCCTCAATGCCAAGCAAACTCAGAGACTCTTTGATGACTGCAGGGAACGTGCCGATCGTGAAGGCGATCCGCAAAGGCGCTAGTGTAAACTGGGCATTAAGGGAACCTTCACGGTCGCCAGCGATGAATTTGTCGTAAATGTCGGCGCAAAGCCTGGGCGCAACGTTGGCGCAGGCGGCAATCGAGCCCGCCGCGCCATAGCATAAAGCGCCATAAATAAGCGTATCCCGCCCGACCAAAACGTTAAAATCATCCCGGTCTCTGGTCAGACGAATATATTCAGTAGTTAATGTCAGATCGCCGCTGGAGTCTTTGATGCTAACGATGTTCAGCACCGCAGCCAGCTTGGCGACAGTAGCGGCGGCAAGATTGACCCCGGTCTTGGGAGGGTTGTTATACAGCAGAACAGGCAAGGACGTGTTTTGCGCAATCGTTGTGTAGTGGGTAATCAGCTGCTCCTGGCTGGGACTGATGAACATGGGAGTCAGGACCGATACCGCGTCCACGCCGCATTGTTCCGCCAGCTGCGTCAATTCGACGCTTTCCCGGGTGGTAATGCCGTTTGTTCCGGCATAAACCGGCACTCTTTGCCTGGTCTCATCCATGACAACCTGAAAGATTTCCCGTTTCTCTTCATAACTCAGCCCGTAAAATTCGCCGGTAGTACCGACAACAAACAGACCGTGTACGCCGCCGTCAATCAGATAATTGATCAGCTTGCGCATTGCCTTTGCGTTAAATTTCCCTTCCGGCGTCAGCGGGGTTATCACCGCCGGGATCACTCCGCGGGGCCTGAATCCAACCTTGTTTTGTGTTGTACTTTTGTTCATTTTGCTTCTCCTCTCTTGCTTAGCTTTTTTATATTCAGCTCTATTGCCCAGAGCGTAACAGCCCACGCGCCGGCAGCTTATGCTAACGGGGCTAACGTGACCTTTGCCAGCTTTTCATAATACTGTACCAGCGCGCCATGATCAGCTCCCGCCAGTCCGTCAGCCTTAAGCGCCTGCAGCATCTCCATGACGGCGGCGGTAAGCGGCAGCGGCACGCCCAGCTCATGCGAGGTCTCCAGCACGTTAGTTAGATCCTTAATGTGCAGACCGATACGGAAGCCGGGGTTAAACTTACGCTCCAGCATCAACGGCGCTTTCGCATCCAGCACCGTGCTGCCGGCCAGGCCACCCCGTATTGCCTGATACACTAATTCCGGCTCGACACCGGCCTTGGCGGCCAGAACCAGCGCCTCCGACACGGCGGCAATATTCAGGGCGACAATAATTTGGTTAGCAAGCTTAGCGACATTGCCGGCTCCGATATCGCCAACCAGCACCACAGATGCCGCCATCGCCTTCAGCACCGGATGCAATCGATTGTAAACCACTTTTTTCCCGCCGACCATGATCGACAAGGTCGCGTCAATCGCTTTCGGCTCGCCGCCGCTTACCGGCGCGTCCAGCATCTCGATCCCCTTCTCCGCCAGACTGGCGGCAATTTCCCGGCTCACCAGCGGCGCGATCGAGCTCATATCAATCAAGACTGATCCTGCTTTAGCCGCTTCAATGAGGCCGTTTTCCCCCAGCACGACTTGCCTGACCTGAGGTGAATTAGGCAGCATGGTAATGATCACTTCGGTCTGTGCGGCGACCTCCCGCGGCGATGCCGCGCGGTTCGCCCCGGCGGCAACGACTTCATCCACCGCGGCTTTGGTCACGTCGCATACAATCAGCTCATAACCGGCTTTCAACAAATTTTTGCTCATCGGCTTACCCATGATACCAAGTCCAATAAATCCGATTTTCAAGCCTATCCACTCCCTCTTCCCCATTAAAGCTTATTATCTTCTCAACCCGCGGTCGAAATCCGCCAGCCAGTCCAGCGAAGACCTGCTGTCCGGACGAGGAATGTACTCCAGTCGGGCCAGGTCAAACCGTTCTAGAAATGGAATCTCAGTAAACAGCATCGATAAATTCGCGGCAAACCGGCTTTGTATTCCCTGACCAGACAGGTCTGTGTTACTCTCCATAGCCTTCACCTTCTTTTCTTTAGGCTGCGCCAAACGACTGCCAGGCGCGTACTCCCCGCCGCAGGCATGCCAAATAAACCGGTATGTTTACGGCCTCCGGCAGATGCGCTATAATGTAGTTGCCATGAGTTCATAGCCCGCATGCGTTCGCTACAACGCAATTTGGGCGCAGGAAACCGGGCAGCATTCACTCGACACTTTGAATGCCGCTTCTGTTTCACCTCGCTTTTTATTGAGTTGTCGGGGAAAAATGATTCACTCCTTTCATGCCAGATTTCTAAACTGGCCGCTGTTCCGGCTGCGAATGGATGGGTAGAGCGGTTGAGCGGCTTAGTTTGTTGTAGTGATAGCTTACGGTTGGACGAAATTAGACCGGTTAGCCCTGATAGGCTATTAAGATCTAGGGTTATGTCCCCATTGGCAGGTGTCAATTTAGATCAGCCAGCTTATTGTTTGTGACTAAATGACACTTTTCATGACATAGGTTTCCCTATTAGCAAACGCCAAGGGGGGGTAATTATGATAAATAAAGATTTTTTTCTTACAGATCAGAAAAAGACTTGCCTCCGCAAACATTAGTATAAATTGTTGGGATATAGCCGAAGTTGACGGTTGAGCTTATATTGATAAGTCTCCTATAGCGCTATCATCCTTTTACGAATCTCCTCTAAGGAGATTTAACGTTTTTATTATAGTCTCCTCAAAGGAGTCTTGTCAAGGAGTTGTTTTTATGTTGAAACGAGAAGTTTTTTGTCAGAGACTAAAAGAACTGCGAACGACAAATAATCTTGCGCAAGAACAACTCGGCGAAAAATTAGGTGCCGCCAAACAAACTGTCGGCCATTGGGAAACTGGTTATAGGCTGCCGCCTTTTGACGTTGCAGTTGATATTGCCGAATACTTTCATGTCTCACTGGATTACCTGGCTGGTCTGTCAGATAGGCGGGAACGCAGGTAATACTGAGAAAAAACGACAATTACATTTTTCGAACCGCCAAAACGCCAGCACTGCGTGCCGCCAAAGTGGTATGGGCGCATTTTGCGCCTATGTTTGGATAAAGGATCATGCTTGCCTTGAATTCAGCAAGCTGGCTCCATTGTGAGGATAGCTTGATTACGATATAATGAAGGCGATTGAACCATGGAATGCATGCTTTCCCTGCCCGCCGCTTCTCACCTCGGCACACAGGCTTTGTTTCTTTTTGTATAATCCCTTACACGTTTCACCCCACTTTTGACTCAGCAGTGCAGTTTACCAATCCCTCGCTTCTTTTATTGGGCTATTCCATCTTTCTTTTCCTTGCATTTTTGTGCCATTAGCACGCCTTTTGTTCTGATTATACCGTGCCACCAGCACACCGTCAACTACTTTTTAAAGGATGATTATCATGATTCTGCCAATATTAGCACAAAGGCTTGAATATCTGCGAAAACAGCGCAATTTAAAGCTAAAAGAAGTTGGCGAAGCCGTTGGTATTACTGCAAGCGCAGTTGGTTCTCTTGAACACGGCAGAAGGGCAATTAGCATTGAAACGCTGATTAAAATGGCTAACTTTTATGAAGTGTCGACCGATTGGCTTTTGGGGTTATCTGATAATCCGAAAAGGAGATAAAATTCTCGGGGGCAGCTTAGTCATCTTGACAGTGTGTTATACTGGCACAAAGCGGCGATAAGAAATTGCGTTACTGGGTGATTATTCAGTTGCAGCGAATGCTTACTCGTGACGAAAGAAAATCGACATTTTAACAATTCAGAAGTATTTTACACTATTTTCATGCTTCATTCTCGCCAACATTATCCTCTATCCTTCACGTTCTCCCATATTGCGATAATATTTCAATATTTTTTATAAACAGGCAGGTCTTTAGGCCTTTCTGAAGAATAACCATACATGACAAGCAAATAAAAAAGTGAATACAGTACTTAGACCAGCACTAACTAAAAAACGGGAGGTGCTGTGTTTTTGTTTGGGGCCTTATAATAACTTCTTTATCGGAGGTACATTATGCACGACACTGAAGACAAACAATGGTGGGTAAAACATTATGGAGTACCACAAGAGCAATACTTCATCTCGCATATTGCCCCAAAGGTTAAAGATGTAGATGTATCACTAAATCCTGAAAAAAGCAATAACCCTTATGTGCCAGACTTAGTTACATCATACGGCCGGCTTGCTGATCTAAAGTGCCAGACTACGCCATTTTTTAAGGTCAAAGAATTATATAGCATAGAACCTCAGTTTACAGTTACTTTCAATAAAAAAGATTATGAAAGATATCTTAAAAATTATCCTGATATTGCGATTATCTTTTGGGTTAATTGGCGTCAGACGGAATATAAACAAAAGTGGAGCGAGAAAATCTACACAGTAGAACCTGTGAATGGCGTTTGGTCTTGTGAATTTAGCGATATCATAGACTGGGTAAATAAAAAACTTGCGCCGCTACATCCATATTGTAACAGGAAAAAAGATACACTTGGCAACGCTAAAGATAGCTACCTTCTCGATCTAAATAAAATGTACTTTCATGGCTATGTTCAGCTATAACAGCACTCAAATATCAGCACCGCTCTAATCCGAACAGCAGGATTTTGCAGAGAAACAATGAACTTGTATTTATTGAATGCTATCGCCAGATAGGAAACGCCTTTCCTATAGGTTTAGGAAAGGCTGTTGGACAAGCCCTCCGTGCTGTCGCGAGGGAAACGCCATGATACGCACGAAGAGAAGTAGGGGTACATCCACCCATATGCAGACAGAAAAGCTGCAAGCACAGCTCACCGATATAGTCGGTTGAAAAGGGGATAGCTAAATGATAGTTGCAAAAGCGGTCGAAGCGAAAATTGCAGAGTTGTTGGACGACTTTTACAAGAGAAGAATTGCCAAAATTTCAACGCTTGACCTACGAAAGGCACTCACTCGAAAAAACCCATATCTTTTCAGAGCTATTGGCACGCAGAGGGCCTCTGAAATAGTCGAGGGAACGCTGGCGGCATACATGTCAAGCTCCGATGAAGGCATATTTGGCGATGCCTTTTTTGAGCCACTCGCCAAGTTTGTTTCGGGCGGAGTCGCTTCCCCAACTGAGGGAGCGGATGTCGCAATAGAAACAGACGCGAAATATATGGCCATCGCTGTAAAAAGCGGAATTAATGTATTTAATGCTCAATCAAAAAAAAGGCAAAAACAAGATTTCGACGCACTAGGGAAACGAATGCAAAAACTTCAGAAACAGTTTGATCCAGTGGTGGGATACTGCTATGGACGAAAGAAACAATCACCAAAATCCACAGCCTCATACAGGGAGCTAGCGGGACAAGCCTTTTGGGCCGAGATCACGGGTGATGAAGACTTCTATCTTGCCATCATTCGCTTGATGAAAAATAAGCCTCAGGAGCACCTGCCGCAGTTCCGTGCTGCTTTCGATGCGGCAACAAATAGGTTTACCGCCGAATTCATATCAATGTTCTGCCATCAGGATGGTACTATCGATTGGGAAAAACTAGTCACGTTCAACTCGGCACGGGAAATTCCTAAAAAGCCAAAGGATAAAACACCTAAGGCGGTTACCAAAAGACGTATAATTAAAACTACATAACAATACAAACCCCCGCGAAGAATCGCGGGGTTAACTATCTATCGACTAGCATATTGTACAATCGTCCGTATCGCTTTTTTTGAGTCAAAAATAAGCTTGTTTGAGGTCTGGTCGAAAAACACAGGGACGGAATCTCCTAGTCTTAAGCGAGCTTGTGATAACCAGTTAAAAATTGCATCGCCAGCACCAGTGCCACGAATTCGATTCCTGGAATCTATAATAAGACTGTGAGCAACACCGTCAAAATCTACACTCAGCTCCGAAGGCAATTTGATAGCACATTTCAAAGGAACGATGATATCTCCCTTATTTCTCAAGACATTTGGCGAATACTTCCACCAAAAGAGTGCATCGTTTGTATCCATAAAGGCCTAACCTCCGCCATAGTTATATTGCACATTCTATGATAAAGGATTTTCCCGTTTATTGCAAATCCGCACAAATCATAGATGACCGACTTATGACTACCCAATAAAAGAAGCAGTTGGGATTTAAGCATAGAGTTGCATCTCGCCAACAAATATGTCTCTATTGAAATTACCCAACATTACTCAAACATGCCTCTTTTGGTACAATATCATATTGTTCATAAATATCATTCAACAATCTAATTAGGCTTCTTCCTACCGCATATGCTAGATTTACTGGTACAGCATTTCCTATTTGTTTATATTGACTATTTAACGCGCCCGCAAATACCCATGAGTCTGGGAAAGTCTGAATTCTAGCATATTCTCTAATAGTTAAAGGTCTTGTTTCAAGTGGGTGACAACGTTCAGTTTGTTTTTGGGCTGGTGCACAAGTTAAAGTCAAACTTGGTTCGTCCATCGATAGCCTTCTTGCAATCCCAGTCTTTCCACCGCCTAGATAAAAGCTTTTTTGCATATATTCCTTTTGTATGTCTATTGGTAAATCGCGCCAGTACCCCCCCATCGGAACCATATCCATGATTTGTTTCTTTCTCGGAGGATACTTTTGCCCTATCGAGTTTGGAACATCACTGTCGTAAAGATCTCCCTTGAATAAAGCATCTCTTAACGTCATTATTCGTTTATATGGAGATGGCCACAAATATTTAATACCCTGCGCAAAATCATTGCGTATACCAATAAGAAATAACCGCTCACGTTTTTGAGGCACTTGATAGTGGATAGCTTTAAGAACTCTAGGCTCAATTAAAGTATAGCCAATTTCAGCTATTACATTTTTAATTGTTTCCATGGTTCTCCCGTTATCATGATTCAGAAGGCCACGTACGTTTTCTGCCAAAAAAACTTTTGGCGCTGTTTCGCGTATTGCCCTAGCTAATTGGAAAAACAATGTTCCTCTTGTATCATCAAAACCCAACTTATTTCCAGCATAAGAAAAAGCTTGGCACGGAAAGCCCCCCGACAAGAAATCGATTTTACCTTTATAATCCGAAAAATCAATCTTGGCAATATCCCCTTCGACAACATTCCATTCAGGTCGATTTGTTCTTAACGTAGAGCAAGCATCATGGTCTATTTCATTTAAGAGAACCGATTCAAAACCAGCCGTTTCAAGCCCAAGAGCTAAACCTCCTGCACCCGCAAATAGCTCAATAGACTTATAATTGGATTTGGGCTTTGTCTCCAGTTCGCTATGCCAATTAGTATCTAACATCCGCTTTATTTCGGGAATATCGGCAATATCTGATATTTTATATTCTTTTCGTTTCAGATTATAATTATATTCTGGTATATACTTTCCACTTTTCTCCCATTTTTCCAAAGTCCTCTTGGATACAGATAAAATATCTGCAAAATCAGTAGCTGAAATAGTTTTATTCTTCTTCATTTAACACCTCAAACGAATCAAATCCGTCATATTTATTAAAAGAGAGCAAAAATAGGCTTTTTAGGATATTGGGGGAAATATTATTCAACTCCGCAAAGACAGAGTTTTCAATTTTACCTCGCTTAATTGAGGAAACTACATCATCCAAAATCAAGGGTAGCTTTTCACACATTTTTTTGAATGCAAAAGTATCTGCCGTTACAATTTCGTAGAACTTGTCTATAGAGACTCTTCTTATTCTTTCATGTGAATATTGTTGACCGTCTAGGCTAGTAACCCACGTAGTATTTTGGCTCTTCTTTGCTATTACTTCAACAAGCATACATGTTGCTTTATCATTCTTAAGAATTGTACTTTGCATTTTCATATATGTTTTTTGAGATGAAGCAGAGTTCATTGTATTATGTTTGTTCTTAAGTTCAACGAATATATTCTTCTTTTCATTAATAACATCATACCCTTGACTTGGAACTTCCCAACCGTCTCCAAGATATTTAAAAATATTCTGGTGAAAATAGCCAATATGATTAGAATTAGTTTTGTCTATTTGTCTTATGCATTCGGCTTCAATAATATCTTCATACGATTTACCATATACTTTCGAATCAAAAGTAAGTTTTATGGGGTCAATTATATTATTATTAAACTCGGTTAAGTTTATTTTAAATCTATATTGTTCCACCGTTTCTTTAACATGATTAAATATATCTTCATCTTGAATGAATCCCAAGTTATAACTCATTATAAATTCTCCTATTCATTTTTAATAACGAACCCGCCTCAAACCTCGGTCTGATATTTTATAATTCAACATTTTTAGTAGTTTTTCCTGTCCATTATAAAAATGCCTATCGTTGAATCTGTCCGTACTTATTCAAAAAAAACGTATTATTACTATCTTCTAAAGCTATTCATCGCCTCTTCTAGTTCGGTATCAATAATATGTGTATATATCATTGGCGTGGATATATCGGCATGCCCTAATGCCTTTTGTACTAAGCGGATATTCTGCGAATCCCGATATAGAGATCTGTTCCAAAGCTATGTCTTAAGCTATGTGGATGAACAGAGGATACGGGGAAGACACGGGGACGGTTCTACGGTCTTATGCCTTTGCTGCCACGTTTTTTCCAATGCCCGTCACTCGGGCAATTTGCCGGATGGATATTCCGTCCAATCCTTTGAGCTTTTTGAGAATCTCATCACGTTCACGCCTGTCCACTGCCTTTTTCCGTGCTAACTTCAGTTTCTTCCTTTAGCCGTGAAGGTTGCTTGAACGCCTGGAATTCGGACAAATGATTCAACCGTTACCCCTATACATCAGGTCTCTCTCTTCAGCGAAAAAGCTACAGACCCCCTCCTCATTACATTCCCAAAAAAACGGCGAAATCCTGCAAAAATGAATTCTTTTGCAGAATTTTGCCGGTATATGTTGTTTTTATTTTATATAGCTGCGGGTACGCTGAGACACTTATGAGCAATCTGGATTACAGAACGCTGGCGGAGCAATTTCACACGTTAACCAAACGCCCCACCATGTTTAGCGAATTTCCTCGGATGCTTTATTTCTATATTTCTGTACCTCATCAGTTAATTTATAATCATTCTTTGTCAACAAAGCAAGATACTCACTCATGACCTTTGAAAAACTACCTTTATTAGCATCAAACATAGTTTCCAAATACGTTTTCTTAGCTTCCGGCACCATTTGTTTCGTATCATAGCTAAATAAAGGCGTATTATTGGCACCATATAGGGCGAAAGCCGCATAACGGTTTAGTACTTGTGCTATATCTTCTACTTTAGCTGAATTGCCATAGTTCTTGATAAACTGTTCTTGCGTCATCGCCCGCTTGAGTATTTCACTCCAGCTTATCGTGAGTGCAGCATCCTTAATAGGAGTTTTATCTGATTCAACAGCCATGATATCCATAAAGGCAGCAATGTCTTGGGTAACAGCATTGCGGTACTTCTTGTAAGCGGAGTAGTCGATTACGGGAAAGTACATTCCTTCGGCTGTTTCGATCTTGAAACCGCTGTTTTGGGCCTCAATCAATATATCTTTGACTTCTTTGTTTTCGATACTACTGATAGCTTGACTTGTTAGACCATTTTTATAGATTCTTGTCAATGCTATTTGGACTGCCTCGCTATCGCCAACTTTGTCTTGCAGTTTGGGCAGCTTTTCCTTTTGAACGTTCTCAAGCCCAATGACCATAGTTGATGCGCTAATTTGCGATACAGCAGCAATATTTTCATCAATGTACTTAATTATCTCCTGGACAGTGATATCCTTTTTCTGCATTAGCGCATTGAAGTTATCCATAACCGCTTTTTCTGTGACTGCCGCGTCTTGAACAACTTGTTGCTTAGCAGGTTCTGGTGGTCGACTAACACCTTTGGTAGCACAGCCACTTACTGCCAAGACTACTATGATGATCAGGCTGATGCTCGTTATTGTTCTCATAAACTTTATCATTTTAATCTCCTACAATGAAAGTATTTTTACATAGAGTTAAACGGCGAAGAGTCTTTAAAGTAACGGAAGCGTATTAAACTGCCCGCCCCCTCATTTAGCAAAAATTAGTGCAAAAGCCCCACAATACATACATTATCTGCCGCTTCGCGATTCCCTGCAAAATTCCGGCAATTTGGTATGTATTCGTACAAATACCTCCCGCCAAGCCGAACGGAGGCAAAAAGGTACGCCCTAGGCTCACACCCTAGGCGTACCTTTCGTTTGCTATAGAGGGACAAAGACCAGCTAATTAAAGTCAAGCCCTAAAAGCAATTTCGCCGGACCAATTACTCTCTTATTGTAAAAGAATAAGCGCAAATGTAAAACGCCCATCGACGTCTAACATTTACGCTTTTATCGTACTAAAATACTCTATATTTTTAGCTGCTCTCGTTCCTCTGCTTAGCTCAACAGAGCAATAGCGGCTTCGATCCGATTAAGCCCTTCCGCCAGATTATCCATTGAGTTCGCATAAGAAAATCTCAATTTGTCCTTAGCGTTAAACGCTTCCCCCGGAACTACAGCAATATTGGCTTTTTCCAGCAAAAAGGAGGCAAGATCCATCGAGCTGGCAATAGTTTTCCCAGCATATGTCCGTCCCAGCAATCCTGAAATATCCGGAAGTAAATAAAATGCTCCTTTGACCGGGTCACATGCAAAACCATCGATCTCGCTAAGCCGTTTCTGCATAAAGCGCCGCCGTCTGTCATATTCCTCCCGCATTTTATTTAGGTCGTCCTGCGGTCCGGTTATTGCCGCAAGCGCCGCCTTTTGAGAAACGGAACAGGCCCCTGATGTCATTTGACTTTGAAATGCTTCGATTGCCTTGGCAATTGGTTTGGCAGCAGCGGAATAACCAATCCGCCAGCCCGGCATGGCATATGCTTTGGACACCCCGTTGATGATCACACACCGCTCTTGCACCTCAGGCGAAATCGACCCAATACAAAAATGTTTTTCCTCGTCGAAAATAAGTTTCTCATAGATTTCATCTGAGATGATGTAAAAATCGTGCTCCACTGCCATGGCGGCAAGCTGCCGTAAGCTCTCCTCGCTGTATACCGCTCCGGATGGATTGTTCGGCGTGTTGATAATGATCGCCTTAGTGCGCGGCGTTATCGCCGACTCGATTGCCGCCAGATCAAGCGCAAAACCATTCTTTTCGTCGACCTTGACTAGCACCGAATCCGCTCCGGTCAGCTTAACCATCTCCGTATAACTCACCCAGCAAGGCACAGGAATAATGACTTCGTCCCCCTCGCCGCATAACGCGTACAACGCATTAACCACCGCCTGCTTCGCTCCGTTGCTAACGCAAATCTGTTTGGGATCATAGGATAGCCCATTATCAATCCGCAATTTATTAACCACCGCCTCTTTCAGATCCAGAAAGCCGCTAGCGGGAGGATATTTGGTAAAGTTCTTGTTAATCGCATCAAAAGCCGCCTTTTTTACATAATCCGGTGTTGGAAAATCTGGTTCGCCAATGTTAAATGAGATGATGTCTGTTCCTTGTCGCCTGAGCTCAGCTATCTTGCCGGTCAGTGCCACTGTAGGCGAAATTTGAACCTCGCGAGCTCGTTTGGAAATCATATTACGTGCCTCCATTAATTACGTTATTGTATGCCACTACTCTCCGCTTGCCGTTACCCGGCATAGACAACCACCTGCTCTTATCGATAATAATCATCGATAATTTCACAGTTCAGTGTCTTTAGGGTTTTATCTACCCAACTTTTATCTCTGGGAACACCATCCCTAATTCCCTTAAGTATCTCCTGCTCCTTAGCCAACTTTCCTTTAGCCTTTTCCAGTATAACCGCAGCGTCGGACGGATTGATTATCACAATACCATCCGCGTCTCCTACCACGATATCCCCTGGGTTGACAGCGATTCCGCCGATGCATACCGGCACATTGATTTCGCCCGGACCATCTTTGTAAGGACCTTTGGGAGTAACCCCGGCTGCATATACAGGCATATTCAATTCTTTCAGTGCATCGGCATCACGCACTGCACCGTCAACAACGACACCGGCCAATCCCAGTTTTTCAGCCGTCAACATCATAATTTCGCCGGTTATCGCATTAACTGTATCGCCCTGGGCATCAACGACGATAACGTCTCCAGGCTGGGCAAGTTCTAACGCCTTATGGAGCAGTAAATTATCAGAAATTCTTGTTTTCACCGTAAATGCCGTCCCTAACAGCGGTTGGGAATTAAGCGGCTTAATCCGCGCATCCACACAACTGAAACGATTCATTTCATCGGCAATATTGGCGACCGGTATTCCTTTAAAGCCTTCTACCAGATTTCTACTGGGACGGTTGACTTTTAAAAAGATTCTGCATCCTGCGTTTGACATCATTACATCCTCCTCGCCCGTAGGCTTTTAAATTTGAAATCAGTTGAAAACCTTTCAACATTTGCCGTTTCAATAAATTCAGGCTTCACTTTCCTTCACATACTCTTCATTCGACCAAAGTCCTTCACTTTTGCCTATCAGGATTGCCCCTACAATATCGCCAATTACATTCATTGGGGTATGAACCATGTCAACCAGACGATATATACCGGCAAGCATACCGGCAATTTCATAAGGCAGCCCCATCAGGTTCAGCATAATAGCACTCATAACTATCCCACCGCCTGGGATTCCCGGCGAAGCGACAGAAAGCATGGTCGATATCAGCACAGTTATGATCATTTGATCAACAGATAGCGTAAGCCCGTAAAAATCGCTCGCGAAAACAATAAGAATAGATTTATACATAGCGGCTCCAGTCGAATTGACAGTACCGCCCAGCGGCAGGCAAAAGTCAACGAGCCATTGGGGTAGTTTGAATTTGCTCGTGGCCGTATCCATTGCCAAAGGAAGAGTAGCAGCGCCGCTGCAGGTTGAAACACTCATAATGAAAACTGCGCCGATATCTTTAATCGCTTTACCTATATTGATCCTCGCAAACAACATGAGCGGCAATATAAAAACTAAAATCACTATTAATAGCGCGGCAATATACTCAGCAATAATATATTTCATCATCGCGCCAAAAATCGAAACACCATAAACAGCAACTGCATTAGCCATCAATGCAAATACACCAATTGGCGAGTACAGCATAATAATATCTATAATGTAAAAGCTGATACTTGCACCTTGCTCCAATACCTCTTTAACTGTTGAAGCTTTTTTGCCAAGGCCTATAAGGGCAACCCCCACAAAAACTCCCAATACCAAAACTTGCACAATATCTCCTTTAGCTAGCGCCCCCACAAAATTTGAGGGTATCATAGCCAATAAAAAGTCCCCGACTGTCGGTGTTTTAACCACTTGGGTGAATGCCTGAGACGCCGCCATAGTAACACCCATTCCCGGACGGACCAGATACCCCACGCCTAATCCAATGGCACATGCCACAAACGTCATACCAACATAAACGACTAACATTTTAGTGCCTACCCGTTTTAATTTCTGCATATCGCCCATACCGGCAATGCCGGTAGTAATCGTACAAAAAATTACCGGTACAATAATCATTTTGATGAGTGTAATAAAAATATCTCCCAGCGGCTTAATAGATTTCGCAAAAGCGGGATACATAATTCCAACTACAATACTTAGAATAAATGCTATTAGTATCTGCATAGGAATCCCTTTTTTCCCCGTCAAAGCTACCTTCATGAATACAACCCCTTTCTAAATTCCATAATTAGGCCGGTGTACAAAAGAAAACTAAATGCTAACATCTGCTATTAAGCCTAATTAATACCTCCTCTCTAAATTCTATAAATCAGCCAGGGCACAAAAGTATTGTTCAAGTATGCTACCGGGTAGTCTTTGCAGCCCGAATGATTTGGATAGCGAATAAATCGGAAGGACAAACATCGCAAAAAAGCTCTATATCTTTGGCTGTTTTCGTTTCCTCTGTTAGTGTTATGGAAATATGAAAGTACACAATTATCGCAAAGTTAAACTGCACAAAATTGTGTACTTTTTCTTATTCAATGTCCGGTATAGGAAATGAGTGATGCGTTACATATAGCGACAAAAAAGAAATTACACCGGTGAATCATACTCATGTTAATGAATTGACCAAAGAATTGAAAGGCCTTTTTCCATTCGGTAATTAACATTCGTTACCTTCTGTATATTGTGTTAATTGAATTCATCCCCGCTCATCTCCGATCGAACTTTAGTATTAAATACTATTATAATTATAATATTGTTGTATTAAATACGACAATTATAGCTATAGATTACTACCCCGTTTATCAAATGTCAAGAATATAATTAATAATTCTAAGAACATTGCCAATTCATAAATTAAGATACTATAATAGTAGTAAATACTATTGAATTAGTTAGGATGATATAATGGAACTGAATATACTGCAGAAAATTCAAAGCAGCTCTAATAATTTAACAAAGGCACAGCTTCAGGTCTCTGAATACATTCAAGATAATCTGGTTGAGGCCTCTTTTCAAACTCTTGATCAAATAGCCGCAAGTATAGGCACCAGCACCACTACTGTTATGCGTTTTTCTTTTAGTCTAGGATTTAGCGGATATTCCGACTTACAGAAAGAACTTCAAAACTATATTCGCAACAAATTAACTCCTGAATCTAGACTGGCGAAGAACTTGGAAACGGTTAATGATGCTTCTCTTATAGTGAAGTGTGCTGAAAAACAGATAAACAACATTAAAAATACCCAAGCGATGCTATCTGAAGAAGTGATCCAAGAATCAATACAATTTATAAAAAAAGCAAAAACCATTTATTTGTTAGGCGCAAGAACATCATTTACAATTTCATACTTTTTGTATCAGTGTTTAAGCCAACAATTGGACAATTGCGAGTTGCTTTCCCCGGTGGGACAAGATATTGATCGAATATCAAGTATTACCGCAGATGATTTGATGATTGTGGTTAGCTTACCGCGCTACGCAAAATCCACAATAGAAATGGTAAAAGCAATTCGGGAATTAAGATCCCCATCAATAATAACTATTACTGATGGGTTTGCAGCACCTTTAGTGCCCTACTCGGACATTATATTGCCTTGCGAATATGATAGTTTATCTTATCACAATTCGATGACTGGACCGCTATATATTGCCGATCTTTTGGTAGCAGAATTATCGCAAGTGGCAAAATCAAAGGCGGTGAAAAGGTTGGCTGATACCGAGAAACTTATGAAAATGCTTGATTATCACTATGAATAAATAATTCATCATTATGTACTTTGATTATGAGGGGCAAGGGGGCAGGTCCATCGTCCCAATCAGATTCTATCAATCACACTCTTCGATATCCTATTATCCTTGCTAACTGCCTTATCGAGACATCCTGCATTGCCTTCATCTTTCTTATTCCCTTATCAGTAAGTGAACATGGTTTAAATTAAACTTTCACTTTTGTTCGTCTGATGGACGCTTCAGGGTCAGGCCTCACTCTTAACACAATATTGCTTACTAATCTTCTCTGCACAGACGCCTGAATATCTCTGTCATCGATTTTGCTGTACTCTCTAATAATCCCGCTCATGCTAAGGGGCAGCACCTTGCTCAATTTTGTTTTTGCCATTTCTCCCATCCGAACGGCTACGTAGATAAGTATATTTCTCGCCTCTACCACCCGAAGGTCATGTCTTTCGTGAATGATCCGTTCTTTATTGATCTTGTTGACTGAAGCTACCGTTGTCAGTAATTCTTTAAGAGTGCTTCTCGGTTGTGCCGCAGCTATGGTATGATACAGAGCTCCCGCATAGTGAATTCTTGATTGTCATGCCATGCGGGCCACAGCCTATCCTGACGTTCTCTTCTGAGGCCATGCTATCATATTTCATTATTAGTATTAATAGTGAGGCCTGACCCCGAAAGTCCCTTTCCTCATCCCGCGCGCCAGGCAGGGAGTCGCCTACGGCGTAACCACAGGGGCGGTGCAGCTTGGCAGCGTGATCGGACCGCTGAGCGGCGGCGCGATTGCGCTGGCGCTGGGCATACCGTCTGTATTCTGGGTAATCGCCTTACTGTTTGCCATTATTGCCGCCTGGGTGAACTGGCGGATTAAAGAGCCTGGAATGAGCGAGGAGCAATGTTAGGCCGCACCCAATATCCGGTGTAAACTATAAATAGACCCGAAGGAGCGTTCTCCTCCGGGTCTATTTATTCGCTGCAGATCGGCCATTCCTTCCGGTGTATGCTTCAGTTATAACCGGAATTTTTCGATCGCAGTCTGCAGGTCGGCGGCGAACATAGCCAGGCTTTGACTGGACGAGGCAATCTCCTGCATCGACGCGGATTGCTCCTCTGTAGCCGCCGAAATGGTTTGCGATTCAGCCGCCGCATTCTTGCTGGCTGTTTCAACTCCCCGGATTGACCGGACCAGATCCTGGCTGCCGGCGTCAATCTGGCGGATAGAGCCGGAGATTGCTTCAACCTGACCGGTTAACTGCAGAATAGCGTCTACGATCGTTTTGAAGGTTTCGCCGGTATCGTGAACCAGAGCAATGCCGGTGCGAATGCCGGCTGCTTCAGTCTGCGAAGCGGCAACGACGTGCCGTAGATTGGCTTCATTCTTTTCCACCAGCGCACCAATCTTTTGGGCGGCTTGGCGGGATGCTTCCGCCAAAGTGCGGACTTCATCGGCTACGACGGCAAAGCCGCGTCCCTGCTCGCCGGCCCGGGCTGCTTCAATAGCGGCATTGAGCGCCAGCAGATTGGTCTGGCCGGCAATGGTGGATATCAATGTCACGATTTCCCTGATTTCTTGAGAGCTTTTGCTCAGCTCGACAATCATCGACTGAGAGGCAGCGGTGCTTTTGTCAATTTCACTCATCTGGCCAACGGTTTTATCGACCACCTGCCGTCCCTGCTCGGCCGTTTGAGAGGTTGTCATCGCCGTGCCTGACACATCGCTGGCGTTGCGGGCAATCTGTGATACCTGGGCCGATATGGTTTCGGCAATCGTCATGATGTGTGCGGCAGCTGCCGCCTGCGCTTCAGCGCCGCCGGCAATTTCAGTGATAGACCCGGCTACCTGATTGGCGGCATCGGCCGACTGCTGGGCGCTGGCGGTCAATTCCTGGCTGGAAGCGGCCAACTGCCCGGACTGCGACTGAATCTGACCGACCAGTGAGCGCAAATGGCCGCGCATGGTTTGAAATCCCTGCGCCAGCTGACCGATTTCATCGTCAGAGCGAATGCTGGTTTCTTGTTCGCGCAGATCCCCCTGCGCCAGGCGCAGACATTCATCGCGCAGCAGGGTAATCGGAGCTGCAATCCGTTTGCTGATGAACAGGATAAAGATAATGGCTAAGACCAGGCAAACAATCGATACCAGCAGCATAACCCTCGCTAATGATGTGATCCGCTGCATGGCTTCCGCTTCCGGCGCGGTGACAATCATAACCCAGCGCTGGCTGCCGATCAGGTCGATCGGGCTAAATACGCCGATTCTGGTCACACCATCGACAAACGTATAGATGCCTCTTGTTGCCGTTCCCGTCTCGGCGGCGGTTTTGAACAAACCGAGTAAATGATCATCCATTTCCGACTGTTTAAGCTTCAGCTCAGGGTTGACTTTTTTCTCGGTAAAGTTCAACTTGCCAACAACCTCGGGCAGCCGGGGGTGAATCAGGACATTGCCCGCACGATCGGCAATCACGCCATAGCCGGTATCCTGAAACTGCAAGCCTTTAATCAGACTGCTGAGTTTTTCAAGCGAAATTGTTCCTGTCAATACGCCGGTCAGCTGTCCGTTAAAGGTTACCGGCACAGCCACATTAATGGCGACTTTACCGGTTGTCTTAGAGGTTAAAACCTCCGAAACGACTGGCTTTTTCGTAGCGACCGCCTGTTGAAAGTATCCGCGTTCACCCAATTGCACAATCGTGCCGTCAGGGCGGAGACCGGAACCGTCCAGCCCGATATAGGTTATACTCTCCAGATTCTCTAACCGCTGTTTGCTTTCGTTGAGCGCATTCAGCAGCAATTGTTTGTCAGCAGGGTTATAGATCTCTTTAATCGCGGAAAAAGACTCCAATTGGAGAGCGGCTTCATGAACATACGATTCAACCCGGTGAGAGTAATCAGTCCCGATAGACAGGGCAGTTTCTTCAACACTTTGACTGAGAGCCTGCTGCGACAGATAATAACCGGCTCCGGCCAGGGCGGCAAACGAAAGTAAAAAGAACGGTAGTAGAATCAGCAGTAAACGCATTTTCAGTGTTGAGATTTTCATAATAATGGCATCCCCTTCTTTGATTGTAGCTGCAAAGCAAAGCTATGTTCAAAACAAATACTAATTGATAATTATTGTTACATAGATAAACAAAAACGACAATCTCCCGCGCGGATAAAAATTGCGATGAATTATTGACTGTGATTATCTTACGAAGATATTCTCTGAAGAAAAGACAGGAGCGGGGCTTTCACAACTCGCTCCTGTCTATCTGATCAGATAAGCCACCAAAGCCACCTTATTCGTCAAGTCCGCCTGGTTTAACCATAACCGCCTGCGGCAGCCAAACCATTTCGGGACAGCCGCCAAGCGCGCCTGACTAATCCGGCATCAGACCTCTAAATCATCCGCAAGCATATCGCGCTTATTCTTGACGCTGCTATAGATGCCAACAACAAGAATAATCGCAACTAATCCCATTAGCGCTGCCGATACCGGCCGTTGGAAGAAAATCAGCCAGCTGCCTTGCGATATGATCAAGGATTGAACCAGCGCGCTCTCAATCTGCTGCCCCAGCACAAAGGTCAGGACGGTAGCAGTCATCGGAATATCCAGCTTTTTCATCAAATACCCGATTACGCCGAACAGCAGCATCACACCAATGTCCCACACCTGATTATTGATGCTATAGGCGCCGATAATACAAAAGATCAGAATAAACGGATACAGCAGCTTATAGGGCACTAAAATAACTTTAGCCCACAAATTCGCCAGCGGCAGGTTGATGATCAACAAAGCGACATTGCCGACATAAAAACTGGCGATTACAGTCCAGACAAAATCGGGATTTTCCTGGAACAGCATGGGCCCCGGCGTCAGACCGTGCAACATGCGGCCCGCAGCCGTTTCGCAGCGCTTCGGGGTCAGGCCTCACTCTTTACACAAATTGTTTGCTAATCTTCTCTGCCAGGCGCTTCAGCTCATCTCTGTCAACGACTTTGTTGTACCCTCCAATAATCCCGCTCATGCTTAGGGGCAGCACCTTGGTCAACTCTGTTTTGGTCATTACTCCCATCCGAACGGCTACGTAGATGAGGATATTTCTCGCCTCTACCACTCGACGATCATGTCTTTCGTGCATGATCCGCTCTTTATTGATCTCGCTAACTGATGCTACTGTTGTCAATAATTCATCAAAAGTGACGGGCGAGGCTTCTGACGCCTCGGATGTTTCTGTTGTCTTCGGCATCGAATATATATGCTCAAAAGTCTCGGTTTGCTGAATCTCCGACAGTTCTACTTCCATATATTCCATATACTTCTGGATCGCCTTCGTTTTGTTATTAGAAAGCATCGATAATATAAATTCCGTATCCACGATATTGCTGTTTCCAGTCTGATACGCAGGATGACTAGTCCAACAGGTTTGAGAGGTCCCGGCCTTTAAGGGATTCTGATGAATATACCGCAATAGGCTTACAAGATACTGATCACTATTACACAGCTTTGCCTTATATCGCTGTTCGAAGACGTGTCCCACTCTGTCATATTTACGATTATAGTATTGGGTATAGCTCTGCTGAATCCCCTGCATGATTTTAGAAAGTGGTTCATCTGCAACTCCTCCCAGCAGGTGGACATGGTTATCCATGATCGCGTAGGCGTACAGATGAAACTGGTACTTCTGTTTATATCGTTCAACGAGGGCAAGGTACTTTGACTTATCATCTCCATCATGAAACACAACTTCTCGGTTGTTGCCGCGAGCTATAATATGATACAGAGCTCCCGCATAATGAATTCTCGATTGTCTTGCCATACTGGCGCCACCATCCTGCCGTTCTCTTCTGAGGCCATACTATCATATTTTACCATTAGTGTAAATAGTGAGGCCTGACCCCGAAAGTCCCCAGGCCGTGCGAAGGATAAAAAGAAGACTAAGGGTAATCTACGAAGCAGGTTTAGGTCCAAAATCATTGTTTAGGTATGGTTCTATTTCAACTTTCGGAATACTCAATTCCACAAACTCCTTGGCACTATCATCCGGCGGCATGTAAAAGAATACTATGTCCGTATTTGTAAAGTATATTCGTACGCCTTCAGCCTGAAATCCGCCTTTAATGCCTTTTTGTTCCGCAGCCTGCTTGAGGCTATTCTTTAAATTTAATTTAGCCTCGTCGGTATTCTTGATTAGGTTATCGTATTTAATCTCATTAGAAGATTGCCCGACATCGAGGTTTATACTTTCCATAATCTTGATATTTCCGATATTCTTCATTACAGCAGTTCCCTTGAATACGACACTAAGAGCCGCATCATCCTGCCTTGTTACAGTGTAGTCAATTTTCACATCAGTATATTCATCTTTACCGACATATTTGTCTGCAACCTTTCTCAGGCTTTGATTCATATAGTCCATTAACATCTGACCTTTGAATCCTGATAGCTGTGGAAAATTAACGTTACTGCTATTTTTATGTGCCGTTCTTATAAGATTATACGAAGTCTTATTGGTAGCACTTTCATCGATTATTTCTTTGACCAAGCCATTATCAACCAAAAATCTCCTGGAAACTGTGACAGTAGGAGCCACGGCCATTGGCTCACCTGGTTTACGGGCATTGTATACTACGGTTATGACACTATTTTCAATGCTTATTTTCGAAAGTTGAATTCTATCGCCCAATAATACCGCGTTTGTTCCTTTATAGCTTTTCGTATTCGCATCTTTTATAGCAGCAGCTATATAATAAAACGTACCACTGCCACCTGGAGAGTTAACCAAACAAACAGCCGCATCCTCTTTCCCGTCAGCATTTAAATCCCCGATAACCGGTTGATCCCACACTTGTGTTTTATTCACTGCCGCAGAACCTGGTGCAGCTGGTTTTTCAAACACACCGTTGACAAGAGTTATGCTTTCCTTTCCAATCAAATAAGACGAATTTAAGGCTCCTGCTACAACTTCAGCCTTCGAATCACTAGTTGCCTTTGTACACGCCGAAAGCAATAATACCGAAGCAATTATTAATGTGGTAATCAACATTATTCTTGATTTGTTCATTGACCTTAACTCCTTGTATTCAATAAATTTTAATAATCATTTTAATTACTATAACTGTGATTACAATTTTCCTGTTATACTCACCGCCATTATAGCAAGTTGTTTGCGTTATGTAAATAAACATTGCACCGCTGCAATCTTTTTCTATAAAATTCCTTTTAGTTTGCACTTATGTGTGGCGCTGTGGAACCAATGACACAAGCGCCACGAGACAATCTCATGGCGCTTGTGCTTTTACTATGATCACAGCACAGTCTTTGTCAGGATTTGCGCGGGCCGGATATCGCTTTCTTGGAATCCATGCCGAGAACCGGGAAATTCCAGCCGTATTTAATGCAGCAAAGCCGCAGGACTGTCGTAACGGTAAAGCAAAGGTATAAAGGAATGTTACCGGGCAGATACTGCTGCGCATAGTACAGAAACGCAGCGCCGATGATGACATTGATCGCATAGACCTCCTGCCGGAATACATAAGGAATTTCCTTAACAATCATATCCCGCGTCACGCTGCCGCCAATGCCGGTAATAACTGAAATGGCCGTGACAATAAACAAGGAATCCAGATTGTGCTGAATTGCCAGATTCGCACTGGTCGCGGTAAACGCGCCCAAACCGATGGCGTCAAGCACCTGAATCGTATTTTTGTATCGATCCAGCCAATGATAGGTAAAAAATACACAAACCGCAGACACACAGCTAATGATAAAGAAGGTCGGATCACGAAACGTCAATGGCGGCGTATTGCCAAGAATTACATCCCGCAGTATCCCGCCACCAATTGCGGTGATGATGGCCAGAACCAGGACGCCAAATATATCCAGCCGGTTACGGATTCCAGTTAACGCTCCCGAAACGGCAAAGGCCACAATTCCCAAAATTTCAAACACATTCCACGCTGTCATTCTTTTTATCGTCCTCTTTTTCAATGCTAGAATTACCTTATTATTTTAGCATAAAATTTTAAAAAGGCGCTAAAAAGAATGCATGTATCATGAAAAAACTTATATATTTCAGCTCAGGAGACGAGGGGACAGGTCCCCTGCCCTTCTGTCGAGTAGTAGCGGTGCTCACGCCCCAGCTCCCCTCACGGAACCGGACGTGCCCAATTAAGGCATTCGGCTCCTG
Organism: Anaerosporomusa subterranea; assembly: GCF_001611555.1. Lineage (NCBI taxonomy): Bacteria > Bacillati > Bacillota > Negativicutes > Acetonemataceae > Anaerosporomusa > Anaerosporomusa subterranea. Next base: position 236,799 of record NZ_LSGP01000017.1, on the reverse strand, counting down.
CTATACTCCGTGCGCTTCTTGGCGCACGGGACGGTTTTTGACTTGAACAACCAAACTCAACTACCACGCCGAGAGGTACGCTTCTATTCGACAGCAACTTTCCAATTGTGGCATATTTTTCTAAATTAGGAGGACATAGCTGTAAAAAATTGAATTACAATAAGACGATGTTACAATTTGAAGATATACAGGAGGGTATGCATGCGAAAAAGTTTTGTTGTAGTCATCTTAACTGGTTTGTTGCTATTGGTTATTTCTAGTGCCGTTTTAGCAAATGGAACTCCTGCGAAAAAGATTGGTGTTCTTACATTAAAAAACGACAGTCAGTACAGCCAGTTTGGATCTATTGCCGCTGAGACAATTACTGCTGATTTAACGAAGTTAAAGTCTTGTATTGTCGTGGAACGAAATGAATTATCCAGGGTTTTTGCTGAACAAAGCTTGGGTGCCAAAGGATATATTAATGAAGCCTCTGTTACAGAATTAGGTGGTATTCTTGGGCTGAATTATCTGCTGACGGGATCTGTTGATGGCGATTCGGTGAAAGAGCCCGGACATAATTATTACAATAAAAAACGCAATCGGAATGAATGGGTGGAAGGTACAAAAAAGACTACTGTTGTGCTTACGCTAAAATTAATTGATGTCCAAAATGGACAGATCGTTTGGTCTGATCAGACAGCAGTTACCAATTATGACGACGATATTAACGGCGCTCTTGCCGAAGCGGCGTATGATTCTGTAAGGAAAATATACAAATTTATTCCATTGCAGGGCTATATAATTAAAAGTGAAGCTGGCCAATATGTTATTGATTTAGGCACTAACCACAATGTTACTACTGGTGATATCTTTGAAGTTAATAGCGCCAGCAGTACTATGCGCCATCCGGTAACCGGTGAACTTATTGTAATGAAGAGAAATGCTGGCGAACTTGAAGTGACGGAAGTTTTTGATTCCATTTGTATTGCTAAAGTCAAAGATTCAGAGGACGCAAAAGTAAAGAAAGACATTCAGCCGGGCGATGCTGCAGTAAAGAAATTAAAGAAAAAACAGCGTGGATTTTTGGGGCTAGGCTGGTCAGGCAAACACGATTTTTAAACGATGCAAGGACAGTTAGCAAATTTGCAACTGTCCTTATTTTGTATCACTTAAGGGAAATTGTAATACAGTTGTTGGATACTTCGATGACTTTGATAGGTAATTGCGGCATAGCTTCTAACTGTTCAGCCAACACAGACGGGGAGCCTGTATAGTTAATATCAAGCATAGCGGCTCCCTGTTGAAAATCACGTAAAAACACGTTAGTAATGCCTGTTTGCTGCTTAATTGAGCGACTTAATAAATTTACCAGGGAATAGTCATTGACTCCGATGACTTTAATTTGTATACCTTTTTCCGGGTTGGCTGCATAGGTAAGGAGTTTTTCGGCAAAATATTTGCCTGCAGCTTTGCCGGCATTATTTAGAGACTTTTTAGCGGCCGTGAATTCTGTTACATCGATGCCGCCAGTATGAAAACCTTGAGCGGCTATAATTTCGCCTGTATCCACCTTTATGAGCCTGGCTTCTACTCGGGCGCGACAGGATATAATACTGCCTCCTGGGTCCCGGCCGGCATATTCGGCAAAACCTTCGCCTACGATTAAGTAGTCCATTCTGTCTTTTAGCATCATCGGCAGGGCTGCTTGAGTGTCTCCATGAATTATTGCCTTAACAGTGTCCGACCGACGGATTTGAGCTAAGCTGTTGGGATCTACAATTCTACGGAATCCAGCTTCGGCTAATTGATCGATAACTGCTGTTTCGGCGGCCGGATCAGGGATAGGACGTATGTAGTATTCTTTAATTACGACACCAATTCTGGGATCACGCAACCCCATATCAATTATTTTTAAACGTTGAAGTTTTGTCATTAAGGCTGAGTTGGGTTGCGAGTCAACTGTTACATTGGCCTGTAAAGTAAATAAACCACCCGCTTGTTTCTCGCTTAGAATAGTATAGTCACGGATATAACCCTGTGATTTTGCATATATCTCGTCTTTTAACACCATATTGTTTTGTACCAGCGTTTGAGAGTCAATTAAAGTTCCCACCGCTTGTTCAACGGCCTGACGCATAGCGTCGTGCAGCGCTGCATCACGTGTTGGCCCTTGTCCGTCTACAAGGATTGTCTGTGCTGATACTAATAGGCATTGTGCAATTACAATCAACGTGATAACCATGATTTTTATTACTTGCAAAGTAAACCACCCTTATACTGAAACTATACACATACAATGAGTAGCTGTTTGGCTGCCGTCGTAGTTTCGTAGTTATTGAAGGAAAACTACAGGACAGCTCCGAAGAAAGCCGGATTCCGAGTTTGCTGATAAGATTTTGTCTGCATCTTCTCTAGAGATCACGGGATTTCTATTAAAATCATTAAGGCTCAACGCTTTTACATGAATTGGCTGAGCCCCAGCCCGCATAACATCGTTTGGATTGTCAGGACCCGCATAGCCTACCCCACCATAGTTAATAATGGAACTGACATCAATATATTGGGCTCCATAAATAACACGACCAGAATCATCTGTAATGATCGGTGACATTACCCGATCAAGATTTAGACCGCGACAATCTACAATAACTCCGGTAACTGAATTTATCGGTACCATTCTATTTTGCAGCTGCACAGTTTCAAACGGCTGGATTGGTGCCGGCGTAGCTATAGCAGGTGGCTTGTTAGTCCAGATACTGGCGGCCACACTATCTTGCGCTCCAAATAGATTGACGCTCAATATTACTTGGTATGTACCATTAGGCAATTGTTTTTCTTTTAAAATCTTAGCGTTTTTAATTAGGCCCGATACGGATGTTTTTGTCGTGTCTTCTACTACCATTAACTGCTCGACAGTTGTATTGCTATCGACCTGTACTCCGTAAATCTGTTCGGCGAGTCCACGGTAAGCATCTACTACGGCTGCTCTGCGAGCGAGTGCAGTTCCCTGGGCATCACTCACTATATTGTGTGGCCGAACTCCTGTGCCGGTTGCCGTAACTATGCCTTCCTGCCATTTTACACCATTGCCGATTTCAGTAAGGCTGTTTGGTGCAGCAAAAGATGTGCCTGTCGTTATAATCATCACGACTGCAAGACTGAGTATAAATAGTTTTTTCATTCAAGTCCCTCCCTATGAAATCAATTTCAACAAAAAGTATTTATTCGCTATTTATTAGTATAACATTTTTGAAAAGTGAACATCTAGTCTGGCTCATTATTTTTCATGCTATTCCAAAAACTGCCGATTGGGGCAGTCAGCCAAAGCGGGAATCGCTCCTCAAGCTTTGCAAATCCTTCCCACGTCAGACTCTTCTTCTGACTCCTGCGATTGAGCACTTCGAGCAACTAATTTATTCCTTATATAATCCACAGTAGCAATGACTTCATTGGATAACAGCGCAGCGGTCGAAGTCTTATACTTGATACGCATAAACGAAAACAGCTTGGCCCCGTCTACTTTGTCACCGGTATAAATTGATTCGGATGGACAATCCAGCATCCACTGATATCGGGGGAAGATGTGAAAGTGAAAATGGGTAGTCTCTTCTCCTAGACTACAGATATATACCTTGTCTACATCGGGTAACTCTTGCAGAATTCTTGCCGATTGATGGAGTATAGTATGTATGGCCGTTAATTCGGCAGCCGCAAGGTCCTGGTAGTGGGTTACGTGGCGTATTGGGGAGAGGATTAAATAACCAGGGATGTTAATATCCAAGCATTGGTGAAGTATAAGGCAGCTAGTTTGATGAATAATGCCGCCCGGGGGAGTGATTTCTTGTTGAATGAGTCTGCAGGTTAAGCACATGGGAGACCTCCGTCAGAACGTTTATATAAATGCGCGTCGCCACTTACGCAACTTCTTTTCGCAAAAAAAGTTCTGCTCCAAACGACAAACTCCTTCCTATATCAATAGAACTTGAGTAAAAAATCAAAAAATTACCCACGTTTTTAAAACGCGAGTAATTTCTGCATCCTGCAATTATCTAGTTGACATTTAGGATATAATTATTTATTATAGCTGTAAGGAAGAGAAAACTCGCTTCCGGTTGATAATATAGTGGCTGGCAATGGTGCCTGTCTCCATTTGGAGACGAGGCGCTTTTTTTATTTCCCGCCAGGAGAGGAGGGACAGGTCGATCGTATTCGGGCAAGGCATTCGTGTTTTTTACATGGTTGATAAAAATCGAAAATAAAGAGGAGTAGATAGTCATGAAACGATTCGCTGTTTTTGTCATGTGCCTGATGATGGGACTCATGCTGTTTGTGTCAGGATGCGGCGGCAGCCAGCCGGCGCAGCAGGGAGGAAAGGGCGGCGAAGCCGCAGAGATAAAAGCGATAAAAGACCGCGGCGTGCTGAAGGTCGGTGTCAAGGTGGATGTACCTAAATTTGGCTACAAAGATCCGCTAACGAATAAAATTGACGGACTGGAAATTGACATTGCCCGGGCGATGGCAAAAAAAGTCCTTGGCGACGAGACGAAACTGGAGTTGCTGCCTGTTACTGCGAAAACGCGGGGAGCGTTGCTTGACAACGGCGAGATCGATATGGCTATTGCCAGTTTTACAGTTACGGACGAGCGCAAGAAAAGCTATAATTTTACTGATCCCTACGTTACCGATCATATCGGCTTTATGGTCAAGAAGAGCTCGGGCATGAAGTCGCTGAAGGATATGAATGGCAAGAAGATCGGGGTGGCGCAAAGCGCTACGGCTCGCAGGGACCTGCAGGCGGAAGCGGACAAACTTGGCATTAAAGTGCAGTTTCTGGAATTCGGATCGCACCCGGAAATCAAGACAGCGCTTGACTCCGGTCGTGTCGATGTATACGGCGGCGATGTTTCGATCTTGTCCGGTTATATCGACGACAGCGTGGTCATCCTGGAAGACCGCTATTCACCGCAGAGAAATGCCGTAGGCTTGAAAAAGAGCAATGAAGCCTTAACCAAATTGGCCACAGAAACCATTGTCGATATGGAAAAGAGCGGTGAGTTGAAAAAACTAATTCAAAAATGGAATATTACCTTGTAGAGGAAGCCGTTAACATGAACGAAGCAAAATTAACAGAAGTCGCAGAAGCACTGGACCGGCTGAGCAATGCCGATATTTCCGGCAGAGGGGTTATTCATACGCTGTATAAGGCCGCGCGGGACAAGGTCGATAAGCCTGTTTTGCTGGCAGCGGTAGACTTGTTGCGTCATACCGTCCAGCCGGGAGATCCTGTTGTCATCGCCACCGGCTGGATCGATCAGCCTTTGGTGGCGCCGCAATGCGGTGAATCGGACGGTCCGGCGGGAGCGGTCGTTTTAGCGCGGGCGCTTCGGCTGGCCCTAAAAGCGGTTCCCCTGATTGTGACCACAGATTGCCTTATTCCAGGAATGCAGCGGGTCGCTCAGGCAGCGGGCTTTCATTGTCTGGAGCCCGAGGTTCTCCATCATTCTGTCGAACGCAATAAATTGCTTACACTTTCGGTCCTGCCGTTTCCGCGTGAACGGGAGCAAGCCCGGAGTGAAGCGGTCAAGCTGATCCGGCGGTTCAAGCCTGCCGCCTGCATCGCGATAGAGTGCGGCGGCATGAATGACGCCGGCCTGATTCACAACATGGGAGGACAGGAAATCAGCGAGCCGCAAAGTAAGCTGGATTACTTGTTTATGGCGGCGCGGCGCGAGGGGATTGCCACCTTGGCTATTGGCGACGGCGGCAATGAGATCGGCATGGCGAATATTGCCGATGCGATCCGGGAAAATCTTCTGTCCGCCAAGCCGGGGGAAAGCGTTTGTCTGCCTAATGTCATTCCGTCTACTCCTGTTGATCTCTTGCTGACCGCAGCCATATCGAACTGGGGCGCCTACGCTCTTGCTGCTGTACTCGCGGCAAGCACAGGAATTCTTGACGCATTGCATAAGCCTGAAGCTGAGAAACGGATATTGAGCGCGAGCGCAGATGCCGGATTTCATGACCCCATCTACGGCGCTGTAGCATCCAGTGTGGATGGTTGTTCTCTGGAGACTCACTTAGCCATGGTTTGCCTGATGGAAGAGGCTGTTTTATGCCGGCAGGCAATTTAGCTGCGGCATCTGGATGAAAGGAAAAAAGGAAATAGAATACCTCCAGGCAGCCCATTTTCGGCCGCCTGGAGGTATTCTATTACGGGAGCAGGCCTTTATCAACGCCCTGACGGAATATACTTGATATTCCGGTGGCTGCCGGGCTCTCCAGGTACTCGTGCGGTTCTCTGCCGCCTGCGCATTGGAATATCTTGCGACGAATCCCAGCGTCACTCCGATTGATTTGCCCGGTAATGACGGAAAGGGAGCGTCCCAGATTGACTCAATGATCGTCACCGAAAATAGGCTTCTCAGTCAAAAGACCGAGAAGCCTATTCTGTCATATCCCTACTCACTGCAGCTAAACTATGCGCGTTTTGAGCTCTAGCTCATATTTCGTAACAAAACCTCTTCACTTTTTTAGCTTTTTCGAATGCGGCTTCCAGCGGTACCTTCTGCCTCTCCTTATCTGCTTTTACTGACCAAGCTACTGGTGTTTAGGTAATGGAATATCCGGACGAAGAACCGAAGCATTCTTCAAATAGATATGTTTAATCGATTGCTGGGACAACTCTGTATTCCACAGGATTAATACCCGGATACATTGCGGGACTCCAGTCGGACAGTCAATTTCCTGCGTTCCAAATAAAGGTACCTCCGTCCATCCTAACTGCCTGGCCCCTGCCGCAGGAAATGCAGCATCAATATCCGGAGTCGAGCTGAAAATAGCTGCCCCAATATCCTGAATTTGAATGTCATTCTCTTGAATAAGCGCCGATAGAAGTTCCCCTACCGCCGCTATTATTTCTTGCCTTTCGTTGGTTTCAACCGTAGTAGCACCCCTGGCGCCTCTTAGCATAAGTTACCTCCTAGATATCGTAGTGTTACATTTTATACTGTTTTTACAATATGATCTTGTCTGATAAACAGTATGGTTACACCTGATAAGAACGCGCACAAAGCTAATATAGCAAATGCATAAAAATAATTGTTATTCGTCAAGTCTAACGCCAGACCGATCGTGAAAGGCGCAAACAAAGAACCTAGCTGCCAGCAGGCGTTGACAAAACCGGCAGCAGTCCCTGCCAGGCGCAGCGGAACCAGTTCTCCGATCAAGGTGTTCATTACCGGGCTGTAAACAAAAGCAAATATCCCCAAAATCGGGACGAGAATATATAACAATTGAGCATTGGTATTTGATCCAAACCAGAGTAGCGACGGAACCAGGCAAAACAGTAATATGCTGATCAAATATTTCTTCTTATTGTAAAACAGATCTGCCAGTATCCCTGAGATAGGTTTGCACAGTGCACCGGCTAATCCATAGGTGGACATTAATGCTCCTGCAGTTACCAGTGAGACATTCAATGATTTATTCATATACGTGTTCGCCCATGTAGCCGTTCCCCAGGTAGCCGCCATTGCAAAAAAACCGGAAAGTGCTAAAACCATCAGGTTGCGATTTTTTGTGAGGCTCAATACATCTTTCCAAAACTCAGCCGGTTGCGTTTGCCGCTTTTCCGCTCTTTCCTCGGCAGTGCTCCGTTCCTTTAAGAACAGCCAGGCAAAGCCAAGTACAAATAGTGGAAGAATCCCTGTGACAAGAAATGCAACCCGCCAATCATGCTCTCTGGATACAAATGGGATCAGCAAGTTAGCGAACATTAAACCAAAGGAAGTGGCTGTCTGCAGAATACCAACCGCTGTCCCGCGCCCTTTCCCGGGGAACCATTCGAAGATAGCCCGCATGCAGGAAGAAAAAATTGATCCTGATCCCACACCGGCTAGCACTCTGAAGAAAAATCCCATTTCATAGCTTGACACTGTATACATCAGCGCAGTTGATCCCCCTATGGCCAACAAAGAGCCGAGCAGAACCCTCCGGTAACCAAACCGGTCGGTTAAAAGCCCCCCTGGCAGTTGAGTGCAAACGTAACCAATATAAAAGGCCGTCATATAGCTGCCTGCTTGCGCCGCAGAAAGTTTTAGATCTCTCGCAATAAGCGGTAAAACTGGCGGTAACGCTAACCGTTCAGTAAACGATAATAGATAGATCGCCCATACCATGAGAAAAACCCCGATTTGAGTCTTGGTAATTTCTATTCCCCGGATATTCATCTGTGTTTTCCCTCCTATTTCTATAACTAAATGATCGCTTTCTGTCTTACTAATTCAGCTTGGACCTGCGCGATCTCCGCATATCCCTTTTGGGCAAAAAGTGCTGCCGCAACGCCGGCAGCATGTCCGGTTGCGAAAGCTGTGCCCATAACTCGGACTGAAGCAAACGCAATTAGGTCACAAGAAACCGTCCGGCCAGCTCCCCACAAATTGCTTAATCCCTTATTTTTTAGCGAACGCAGCGGAATATCATAGTATGAATCGTTCAAGATCCATTCATATGCCGCTAACGCCCCGGCATTCGAGTGCCTTTCCACAGGCCAACAGCCACGGGCAACAGCATCTTCATGTCGCCTTGCCTGTACTACGTCTTCGCCGGTAATCACATATTCGCCAATAGCGTGCCTGGTCTCCCGAATCCCGAGTTGCGGACCAGTCTGATTGATATACGCGTCTTCAAATCCAGGCAGAAATTGGCGAAGTGCCTGTAAGTATGCTCTGGCTTGCTTGCGGGCCGCTATTTCGGCGGCAGTCAAACTGGCAGAATCGAGTGCATTAACCCTCTCGTTGGCAAGAGTGGCTATAACGTCGTTTGAGCCGGAAACCCGCATAACAAACCCGGAATCCTTACTTAGCGGACCGATGCCGCTTGCTTTTGCGCTGGCAATTGCCGTTTTAAAGCACTGAGGCCGAAGATCTGCCCCTTGCGACACACCACCAAATCGAATTAACAAAGTCCCCACTTGCATATCGGCTGGATCAGGAGTGAAAAATCCTCCCCTAGCCATCGCAGTTAAATTGCATTCACCGCTCGCGTCTACAAACGCTGCAGCCTTAATGCTAAATACCCCGCCATCATCAACGCATTCAACAGCTGTAATTCCGCCATCGCTGACTTCTGCCCCAATAACCCGGGTATGCAGCAAAAAGTCCGCCCCTGACTCCTCAATACATGCGTCCAGCGCAACCTTAACTGCTTCGTTGTTCACCGGGAGCATAACATTGCCCCAGGGAGATCGCAGTGGCTTTTGACAGGCATTCATCATCGACAGTTTGTCGATAATCTGCCGGCCAACGCCGCCGACTACCTGCTCGCTAGGCTCAGCTCGCGTAAAAAAGCCGTCATAGGTTGGAATGGAACAGTTTGTCGCCTGGCCGCCAAGAAATGAGCTGCGTTCGATTAACAGAGTTTTCGCCCCAAGCGCTGCAGCGCCGACTGCAGCAGCAATGCCTGCGGAACCACCGCCGACAATAACCACATCATAAACCCGACATCTTTTTTCAACCACTACTATCATCCTTTACCTCACATAAGTATCAGCAAGCTATCTCCGTTTAATTACTTTAGTAAACGCCTACTTTCTGTCTACATTATGTTGCTGAATTTTTTGTTCATAATTTTGAATCTTTCGATTTCATCATATATCTAAAAAATCAGACAAGGAAATACATTTCTGTTATATAATTAATAAGTCAATCCTATTAATGTGGCAGGGAGTTGTATTGTCTATGGAGTTACACCAATTGCGATATGCGGTGGCAATAGCAAAGCACCAAAACTTCACTCGCGCCGCAGAAGAAATTTGCCTTTCCCAGCCTTCTTTATCGCAGCAAATTACCAAGCTGGAAGAAGAGTTAGGTGTTACATTATTTGAGAGAAATACCCGCAATGTTGTTCCGACCTCTGCCGGACGAACGTTTATTGAGCATGCCCAAAACATATTAGCCGAGATTGATCAAATCCGGCATTTGATGCAGGAGCATGCCGGATTGCTGAAAGGCAAATTCATTATTGGCGCAATCCCGGTAATCGGAAAATTGAAACTAACGACACTGATCGCATCGTTTCAACGAATCCATCCAAAATTAGATATCCATATCATTGAAGGTGGCAGTTGTGTGCTGTTCGAGCAACTTTGCCAGTCTAAAATTGATGTGGCGATGCTTACTCCTCCGATTACACAAGATACAAGCATGGTGAATTTTCATCCGCTAATCACCGATGAGCTAGTGCTGGTTGTGCATTCCTCGCATCCTTTTGCAGCCAAAGGAGTAATTGATTTAGCGGCAGCGGCAGGCGAGAAATTTATATTCCCCAACAGCACAACAGGCGCTTATGGCATCATGATGCAAGCCTGTAACACTGCGGGATTCGAGCCACAAGCGGCTTGCGACTGCAGTCAGGTCGAAACCGTGATGGGCTTAATCAGCGACAGGGTCGGAGTAGCGCTTTTTTCGTCGCGCGTTGCTTATTCCTACTCTGAGCCTGAAATCAGCATCGTTAGGTTAAATAATGCTCCCGACAAATCTATCGTTCTCGCCACATTGAAACGTACGCAGCAACTCCCGGCTGTCACCGCATTTCGCAACTTTGCTTTAGAGTGGGTAAAAGCGCCGCAATGCAAGCAGTGAACTCGATCAGCCATTGATTGCAAACCTATTGTTAGGGTTTGTTCTCATATTCTCCGCTGGCATATCGCATAAATTGAAGGGACTGTACCAAAAGTACTGATGCTTTTGGTACAGTCCCTTCAATTTATTGAAAAATCTTAAAACAAGGGAGGAATCGCAGGGACATGGCTTATATATGTTCAACCTTAAAACCAGTACTGGTTAATACTTCACTTTCACTCAATTAAATGCTTTTCCTCAATGCGGGCTAACGCGTTTGTGAGTGTTAGTTCGGCAGTGAGCAGTAAAAGAACTTTATTTCTCAAGAAATAACTTCCGCCTTCTTTCAAGATGGTAAAATAAGAGGTCCGTCTGTAGTATTTTCCTTGAAAGGCGGTTCCTTTGTTAAACAGAGCCAAGTTAGTGCCGGAGGTATAGCGGCTCTCATAGTAAAATCAATCTACAAATACCTAGTGATCAGTCCGGCTGTACTTCAAAAATTTTCCGCCCGTAAAATAACGGCAAACGCTATAAATTAAGAATATCTGAACGGGAAGCATAACTAGGCTTTTCGCAAGACGGGCCGGGATAAGAACCATTGCCGCTTTGCCTGTTAGGAATGAAAGCCATGCTGTATTTAAGCCTAGATCAACTACTGCGACGATAAGCGAGACTGCTATAGTCGTCCTTATCAGAGAAGGGTTTTGTTTATGCAAAAACAAACCGTAAATACATCCGCCGGCGAATGCGCTGACAGTAAAGCCGGGAAAGTAGGGAGCATGAGGGAAAATGAGCATTCCCAGAATATCTCCCACCGCAGCTGCCACGCCGCCAATAACAGGACCAAAAAGCATACCCGACAATGCAATCGGAATAAATCCGAAGCCGATTCGCAAAATGGGGGTCTGAATAGAAAGAAATCTGGTTAGAATGATATCCAGCGAAATCAGCAGCCCCAAAATAACAATCACGCGGGTTTTACTCAAAAAAAAGCGCCTCCTTTACATAACCATTTAGCCACGCAAAGAGATGCACTCTATTGTGGCAGCGGAATGCGGAAATTGCACCGCAAATCAAAGTGATCTTTCGTCTAGCGGCAACTTCCTGTCCAGCTAGCACTTAACGCACAATTTCCTACTCTGCCTAATTAGGTTTATAAGTATATTAGCCAATTCACATGAATAAAGCAAGCAAACGCCTACCAAAAAGTCTGTTCCCATTTGCGGCTGCTAAATAAAATTGGCGGTAAGAACATTGCCACCGGGCTAATCGAGCAGTTATTAAGGCTGCACCCCACGCAAACCGGCCTTTAGAGTCTTTTTGCCCGGAGGAAAACCGTAGCTCGTTCCTTACCTGTCTCCGGCCCGTGAGTATAGCCGACGACATCAAAGTGCTCAGCCAACCGCTGAGCCAGTGTTTCATAATTAGGCGACTTACCCCGCGTGCAGGAGGATAAGTGCACCACATCTACGCCATTTTTCAGCATCATCTCAATCTTATGATCAATATCTCCACCGGAGTGAGAAAAAGTTACAAGCTCAGCCTCATCCCCATATCTTGCAAAAGCATCTTTGCGCTGGAAAAAAGCATTGAGACAGCCTTTGCCCGTACAGCGCTGCATGGTTTCTTCCCTGACCAGTATTGCAATCTTCATAGTTCACCTCTTACGAAATAACAATAATCTTCATTCTCTTCAAAGATAGTTTGCTGATTGATTCCCTAAGTATTACATGATATATCCCGTTCCTGCTTCACTCCCGAGCTTGCCTTGGTACACAAAACAAATATCCGAGGCAACTCGGATATTTGTTTTTGAAATAGTAGTTTTTACCCGATAATGGTTAACACATCTTCTACCGGCTTGCGCGGCGGGGACGATCGTTTATCTGATAACGGAATACCAAGCGGTGTGATAGCTGCCAAATGGTAACCTTGTTTGTTAAAGCCAATATATGCAGAGATTTCCTGGGCAGCATAAGTCGGTCCGGTCATCCAGCAAGTGCCATAACCGATGCTGGCAGCAGCCAAGTGCAGATTCTCTAGGGCAGCAGCAACATTTTGGATACCGGGATTAGATTTAGCATACTGCATCGCCTCCGCCTGAGGCATGCCGTCAGCCACTAGCATATCAGCAATTGTTTCATAAGGACCTGCGTAAGCCAGGATAAGTGCAGGCGCTCCCTTAAAAACGGTGTGGTAGCCGACTTTGCCTTTAAATGCCTTGATTTTTGCCTCAGTTCGTAAGTAAGTACTCAATTCAGCATTTTTTTCCACGACAAGTTGGGCAATCTCGGCAATTTTATTTTTATCAGTAACAACAACAAAATGCCAATTTTGCTGATTATTACCGGAAGGAGCATAGGTTGCAGCCTTGATAAGTTCTTTAATCGTTGCTTCAGGCACTTGCTCCTCTTTAAACTGCCGCACACTATGACGTTTATAAATGAACTCGAATTCCATTAATACTACCTCCCAGTCAATTTGATTATCTTTATCAATCACACTCTTCGATATCCCTGTGATACTTGCTAACTGCCTTATCGAGGCATCCTCCACTGCCTTCATCTTTTTTATTATAGCATCTTCCTGTTCCTTTTCCAGTCTATGCAATTCACTACTACTGGAAACCCCTAATTCGCTTAAATACTTCATTACTTCTTTGCCGGGTAGATGTACCTTCCCCTTATTGGATTTGACTTTTAGTCAGCCAATACTTTCACCGCTTGTTCTTTGACTAAAACTCTATCTCCTTTGCTGCTCGGCTTCGATATTACAATGAATTCTATTGGCGCTTTCGAATTATTCATCATCTGATGAGGTGTGTTTGTAAGTATTTCTAATCCTTCATATTTATTTAACAATATTATTTCACTATTAACTTCCAGGGTTGCTTGTCCTGATAAAATAAAAAAAAACTGCTTTGCTTGTTCATGAAAATGTCTAACTTCTGAAGTTTGCGGAGGCATTTTTTCGTGTATAATACTTAATTCTTCGGTTTTGACCAAATGCCAGCCATCACATATATTTCCCCAAATATAATGTTCTGCGTTATTTTTACTAATTTTCATCTTTTATCCTCCATCACTGCATACTTCTCCTACACTAAAAACTAAACAGTGGACATTAGGGAATATTCCTACTTTGTCAGCATTTTGTCTTTATATCGAACATGCTAACTCTCCTAGCGAAACACAAGTAGGCTATACCGTATGCGGATAATCTAAAGCGGTAATTAGTATCTCACAGCTTCTATTTTCTGGCTTTCCCCGTAATGTGCTCAATATGTAGTTTTATGACTACGGTTTTGTGGTGGGCATTTTCAATATACTGGTTACCCTTTTCTATATAATCACGAGAATATTTCTCAATAAATTCCTTTAAAACTGCCTTTTTTTCCTGTTCATTCACTTCAGTCGCTTCGCCATAGACAATAGCGCTCGCATATTCCATACTAAACTTATCTGGTAAAGGAATCGCTTTGCCAACGACACAAAACGTCACTTTATTGTTCATGCGGATACAGCTTAGCTTCTGGCCCTCGGACGCACAGTGGAAATAGATATGCCCCCCTGTATATACATAACTTAGCGGCACGCCATAGGCATACCCATTATCGCCGCTAACAGATAATACACCATAGGATCCATTCTCCAAAATATCGTTTGCTTCAGCGGTAGTCAGCTCTCTATCCTGACGTCTGATTGCTTTGAACATTTTTATCGCCTCCTAAAGCATTTTATATTCACCCAGATATGAGCGACATTGGCGGCCCTACAACATCCTGCCATTATATCGAATCCCGAGTACGAGCTCCCCCCAGAATGACTCCAAAATGACTGGTGCAACGCAGATGGGCTCTAAGCTTAGGAGAACCGCCCCGTTATTACTGGGCGCCGCATTGCTTTGTAATTTTGAACGACAATTCTTTATTGTCCCGTAGTACGGTTAAATTCACTGACGCTTCTGCTCTCCCGCTAACTATCATCTGGTGCATCTCCTCAAGCGGTTTGCTGTTCACAGGGATGTTATTTAATACAATGTTCTTCTTTTTCCTGGCTATCCCTGCCAGGGATTAATTAGCATTTGAGAAATCCAAACTGATGATTGAATCCCAAAATAGACATTATGTGACAAGCGGGAGCGTTCCCCGGTTTGACAACATTTATTAGGCAATGCCTCTGCCAGGCGCCTAGCACTTAACTTAGCATGTTACAGCCTATTTTTACTATGTACGGGAAGGAAACTTCTAAACACATATACCAAAATCAATAAACCGCCTCCGATAGCAACCCACTTAAACAATGGGTTGTCTGCCATACTATGCCATCTGCTGCCTAGCACAGCCCCAGCACCTAAAAAGATGGTTAGCCAGAGCACCGCGTGCACCATGTCGTAGATAAGAAATTTGACAATGTAAATACCGCTGATGCCAGCTACGTAGGGGGTAATATTGCCTATTGTCGGTATAAAGCGACCGCCGATAACATAAGCCGCGGCCGACTTCTGCAAAAGTTCCTGCGCCTTGCCAATGCGTTCCGGGGTTAGTTTAATGTATCGCCCCCATCTCTTTATAAAGGGTTCTCCAATATGACGCCCGATCATAAAGGCAGAAAGTGAGCCCAGCAGGTAGCCTAGCAGAGATACCAGCCAGGCTATGATAATATTAAACTCTCCTTGTTTTGACAAAAAACCTGCCAGGGCTACCAACACGCTGCCTGGAAAGGGCAATCCTATTGCTTCTAAAAAAACTCCTGCAAACACCCCTGGCAATCCCATGCTGCTTAAAATTTCAAGAATCCTGTCAAACAAAATATCCCCTCCCCAGCCTATTATGGCTGAAGAAAGTATTAAATAATTAAGTTTCGCAGGTTCTTTATCATTCGAGTGCTTATCACTTACTTAAATTGCAAAGCACGTAAAGGTCAAATTGTCTGGGTATATGAAACCATCTCAGGATCTTGCCAATACCTCTTTGGCAAAGAGCAAGATCCTTACGGACACCATGTGCCGTAAGGATCCTTTTTTGTTCATTAGCAGTTGTTTAGTCTGTTCCCTTGTTTCCCTCCCCATCGCAAGCTTTGTCGGTTTTTTACTTTACAAGGATACTTTTTTCTCATAGACTAGTTTTATATGGAAAGGGTATCCAAAATATGTTCACTAGGAGGCTGTTTCATGGAGCTTAGGGAACTACATGCTAAGGTAGAACAAATTCAAGACAAAGTAATTGCCTGGCGGCGCCAGCTTCATGCCAATCCTGAGTTGTCCTTTCAAGAAATCAAAACTGCTCAGTTTGTCCATGATACTCTACAATCTTTTGGTAATCTGGAAGTATCCCGTCCAACGAAAACCAGTGTTATGGCGCGCCTGATTGGCGGAAAGCCAGGCAAAGTTCTGGCACTGCGGGCAGATATGGATGCATTGCCGTTGCGAGAAGAAAACGCAGTCGGCTATGCATCGAACAATGCTGGCGTTATGCATGCGTGTGGACACGACGGCCATACTGCCATGTTGCTTGGTACAGCTTGCATCTTTTCCGGCATGAAGGAGGAACTCGAAGGTGAGGTTCGCTTCTTCTTTCAGCACGCAGAAGAATTGTTCCCCGGAGGCGCTAAAGAGATGGTAGAGGCCGGCGTCATGAACGGGGTGGATTATGTCCTTGGCGCCCATGTCTTTCCTGGCTTAGAAAAGGGAAAAGTCAGCGTTGGCCGCGGCATCCGCTGCGCTGCGCCGGACACGTTTGAAATCACGATTATCGGCAAAGGCGGCCATGCGGCCCATCCGGAGACCTCTGTCGACCCGATCGCGATTGGCGCGCAAGTTGTAAGCAATCTGCAACACATCGTTGCCAGACAGATAGATGCCTTGGATAATGTTGTCATCTCAATCACTCAATTCCATGCCGGCACAGCCGATAACATCATACCGGATGAAGTAAAAATGTGCGGCACAGTGCGCAGCTTTGATCCCAAACTGCGCGAATATGCCCCCCAAGCCATGGAGCGGATAATTAAAGGCATAACAGAGGCGCACCGGGCCAGCTATATGTTCAAGTATCAGGATGGATACGATCCGCTCATAAATGATGCTGAGGTCGCGACAATACTAGAGAGAGCCGCCTGTGAACTTTTTGGCGATACGGTCCTTGAAACCATGAAGCCCAGCATGGGCGGGGAAGATTTTTCGGCATTCTTGCAAAAAGCTCCCGGAGCCTTCTTTCGCGTCGGTGTCGGCGAACCAAACCAGGATAACTATCCTTTACATCATTCCCGCTTTGATTTTGACGAAAAGGCGCTTAGTGTCGGCATAAAGCTTTTTGTCCACGCCAAATCCAAGCTAAACTAACGCAAAAGGCTCTTCTTCCGGATCAAGCGATGAAAACAGTTGGAAAAATATCCTGTCCTATAGTATATTAGAAATATACTATCGTTAAAGGAGCGCTGCTATACAATGCAAAATCAGCCTTCCCCGTATGATGCGGGAAATAGTAAAGCTATCGCTCTTGTACAAAGCTTTTTTATGCAGGTTTACGGCTGGATGACCTCCGGTCTTTTAGCGACAGCCATACTTGCATACTATACCGCACACTCACCGTTCCTGCTCAGCATGATCTTTGGCAATAAGCTGGTTTTTTACGGATTGCTGCTGGCGAATTTGGGCATTGTTTTTGGTCTGAGCCGTTCGATTCATTCTCTCAGCGCAACAGCGGCCAGTTTTTTATTCTTTGTGTACTCAGCGTTGAACGGGCTGACTCTGGCGTCAATCTTTTTACTTTACACACATGAATCAGTCGCCACCGTCTTTTTTATCACGGCTGGCACCTTTGGCGCAATGACCACTTATGGCTATGTAACCAAAGCTGATTTAAGCAAGTGGGGCAGCATTCTGTTTATGGCCTTAATCGGCCTCATCATTGCTTCTCTGGTTAACATGTTCTTGCAAAGCCCCGCATTGATGTGGGTTCTGACCTATGCCGGGGTTCTGGTCTTTGTCGGTCTGACCGCTTATGACACCCAGCGGCTCAAGGCAATGGCCTACAATCTTGATGACGAAGAGACGGTGGGCAAGTTTGCCGTTCTCGGCGCGCTTACCTTATATCTTGATTTCATTAATCTATTCCTGTATTTACTACGAATTTTCGGTAAACGACGGTGACTAATTTTTGCCGTTAAAACACTATGCCCCTTTGACAAAAGAGCAAGACCCTTACGGACACAATATGCCGTTAGGGTCTTTTTTTGTTCACTAGCACGCATAGTGATAGAACCGTTATTCGCGCTATTTAAAGCATGCCAAGCGGGAACTTCCCCGTTCGGGACTTGCACCCGCGAGGATAAACCCTCGCGTCTTCTGGAAAGCAGTTTACAGCATCCAGACGATTGGATATCAAGGCAACCGATCCGGATTTGCCCAGCCGCATTGCTTGCCCCATTTCTCCAAAACATCAAACACCGGTAATAGTCCCTTGCCAAGATCGGTCAATGAGTATTCGACCCTTGGCGGGACTTCGTTATACTGGTTTCTGTTGATGACTCCCGCATCCTGCAACTCTTGCAAAGTCTGTGCCAGCATCACATTTGAAATGCCGTTTAATTGCCGACGCAACTCATTAAACCGAATAACTTCCTGTTTCGCCACCTGCCATACAACATGCATCTTCCATTTGCCGCTCAATAGCTCTATCGTGTATTCGATAGGGCAAGGGATAGATGATAATTCACGTCTTTTCATAACAGCCTCCAACGGTAAGTTTTTTAATAGTATGTAACAAAAAACTTAGTACTTGTTCATTACTTATTATCATGCTAGTATTATATTCAATTAAACACGCATTGTAAAGCCGGGAAAATGCAAGATAGTAATGACGCTGCACATCGTATTTATCGCCTGAATTCTTTCCGGCAATCCAATTTAAAAGGAGGTAGGTTATTATGTCAAAAACATTTTGGGAAGCGGTTAAGGCCAGACGCAGCATTTACGGCTTCAGTGATGAAAAAGTGGTTAGCGAAGAACGGATTGAGGAAATCGTCAGGGATGCTATCAGGCTTACTCCCTCACCATTCAATTCACAGAGCACAAGAATTGTCCTGCTTTTCGGAGAGCAAAGCAAGAAGTTGTGGCAGGTTACGCTTGAGACTTTGCGCAAGCTGACCAGTAAGGAACAGTTTGCCGATACGGAGAAAAAGATAACCGGCGCCTTCGCGTCCGGTTACGGAACAGTACTTTTCTTTGAGGATCAAACCGTGGTAGATGGTCTTGTCAGCGGATTCCCGCTTTATGCCGACCGTTTTCCGGTGTGGTCGCAGCATACGAATGCGATGCACCAGTTTGTGATATGGACAGCGCTAGAGGCCGAAGGTCTTGGCGCGTCCCTGCAGCACTATAATCCGCTGATTGACAACGCCATTCAGACAGAATGGGGCGTTCCGGCTAGTTGGAAGCTGGTCGCGCAGATTCCGTTCGGCAAAGCTTTGGCAGAACCTGCTGAAAAACAAATATCAGATATTGATGCCCGGTTGAAGGTTTTCAGATGACAGGTTCGTTCGTGACGGAGCGATAGATTTTCAGGATGTTTGTATCACAACGTAAGGGAGTCGTTATTATGAAAATTGCTTTAATCGGCGCCACGGGCTTTGTCGGCTCGAAGCTGCTTGCAGAGGCGCTTTCAAGAGGCCATGAGGTGACGGCAATCAGCCGTGACAGTGCCAAAATCACTGCGCAGGGGGCAGGGCTTATCCCTGCCGCGGTCGATGTATACGACAGCAAGGCCCTGACAACTGTGTTAGAAAATCAGGATGCGGTCATCAGCGCATTTAACTCCGGCTGGCAAAATCCCAATCTGTACGCGGATTTCAAGCGGGGCTACGCCTCCATTCTCGAGGCTGCCAAGAAAGCCCATGTAAAAAGAATTCTGGTGGTGGGCGGCGCGGCCAGCCTGATACTGCCTTCCGGTAAACGGGTGTATGATGTGAACATCCCGGAAGATTTCAAAGCTGCCGTACAGGGTCCGCTGGAACTGTTGGAGGAACTGCGCCATGAAACGGAACTGAACTGGTCCTTTATCAGCCCCGCGCCTAATTTGACCGAGGGGGATAAGACCGGCCGCTTCCGGATTGGCAGGGATAATCCGGTCACAGATGAAAAGGGTGAAAGCAAAATCTCAGTCGGCGACCTGGCGGTTGCCATTCTGGATGAGATTGAAAAACCGCAATTTATCCGTCAGCGTTTTACGGCCGGCTATTAGATCTGCTTTTTCTTATCCAACCGGCAATCTGCAGCAAGCGGTGGAAAAGGCTGGCAGATTGGCACGCCAGCCCTACAGGTTGCCTAACCGGGAACGGTTAGCTCATGCTACAGGATTAAGAATAACCGCCGTCTTTGAGCTGGGCGGTTATTCTTTTTTATCCCTTTTGCTCCAGCTGTTCGCCGTAAAAACGGGATGTAACTCCGGGAAAAATTCAAGCCAGACCAACAATGCCTGCCTGACAGAGGTATCACCCTGTCGGCAGGCATTGTTGTCAGATATGGCTATTATTGATTTCTATCTTTAGCTTCATTAAATCTGTAAAAAACTCTACAGGAACCAGCGTTTTTTCATTGACGATTTCCGGTGGATAAGCTAATTGGACAGCCAAAGCATTACTGTATCCCCGTCGGCCTTAAAGACGCATTGATTACCGTTAGCTCATTAATATATTCAACATCTTATTATAGTTATTGATAAACTGCTTGGTCACTATGTAATGTTCTGTTTGCTCATACGCGACCTGACGCAAACCAGTTTTGTCCGCTGCCAATTGGTAAATAATTGAGTCCGGATAGGACATGAGAATGGGTGAATGAGTTGCAATAATAAATTGTGAATTTAAGTTTACCAGTTGGTGAATTCTCGCTAGCAATGCCATTTGTCTGACAGGCGACAACGCCGCTTCAGGTTCATCCAGAATATACAAACCATTGCCGCCAAACCGGTTCTGGATAGCGGAAAAAAAGGATTCTCCATGCGATTGTTCGTGAAGAGAATGCCCGCCGTAAGAATCAATCACGCTTCGGCCAATGCCTTCGGCATCCATTTTTTCGATAGCGGTTGCCAGATTAAAGAAACTCTCGGCCCGCAGAAAAAATCCGTCAAGCATTCGTTTGCTGCCTTTAATCAACCGTATATAATTATGTAAATCCGAATGAGAATCTCTTGATGAAAAATTAAAATTGAGCGTGCCTCCCTCAGGGTTAAATCCCCGGGTAACGGCAATTGCTTCTAAAATAGTTGACTTGCCAGTGCCATTCTCGCCAACAAAAAAGGTGACTCGTGGGTGAAGTTTTATCTCAGTTATATTTTCAAAGACCGGCAAGCAAAAAGGATAGCGGGAAGGATCCTGGATATTTTCCTTTTGCAGTTGAATACTGCGAATAAAAGACTCATTCTGTTGCAGCATCGCTAAGCCACCTCAACTAGCCCAAAGAATCCGGGAAGGCATAAAAAACAAAGAAGGGCTATTTTTTCTTGATTATTTTTGTAACCTTTAGCCTCTTGCAACAGTCTAACCTTTAGGATCAAAAAACAGGAGGCAAAGACATGAACAACAGGCAATTGGAGGTTACGGCTAATTTACCTGACCAAAAGGAACGAATCAAGGATTTTGTGCTGGGACTGGGCGTGGATGATGTCGGTATAGCGGCGGTATCTAGCTACAACAGCCCCAAGTCGGCGAAAATGGAATCGATCTTCCCGGAAGCCCAATCCATGATCGTACTCGCCTACAAGGAGCCTTCCAACTGCGATAGTCCGAACAGGCAGATCGCCATCAACGGCAGGCTGGATCTGATCGAGTTCTCTCAATCCTGTAATTACAGGCTGGCACGGTTTCTAGAAAAGGAATATGACGCCAGAGCCATGACCGTACCATATTCCTTTCCTATAGACATGAACAAAAGGGGGATCGCGGACGTGTCCCTGCGCCATGCGGCGGTTGCCGCGGGGTTGGGTTCTTTTGGCCGGCACAACCTGGTGATCCACCCAAAACATGGCGCTCGGTTAATCTTTACGGCGATCCTTTGCGATATCGATCTGCCATCTGATCCTCCGGTGAAAGAGAATTTATGCAACCGGTGCAACATTTGCGTGGAAAGCTGTCCTGTAGGGGCTCTCAATGCGGCGGGTAAAACCGATGTCGACAAATGCAGCCCGCATATTCAGCCTCATGGCTTGAGGGGTACCATCTCTTTCTGGCGTAAGTTCGTAGACAGCGCGCCAGAAGAGCAGAAAGAAATGTTTCTGGATAATTATTTTATGGAACTGTGGCAGGCAGGAATTGTAAAGAACATGTATGTTTGTTTCAATTGCCGGAACTCCTGCCCCGTCGGGCAATCAAAAAAGTAACGATCATTTTTATCAGACTCCCCGTTTCTGCCTTTATAATTGTAAGACTGAAAACGAACTGGTGTCATGAAAAAATCGTCCACTCCTTTTTCTCTAAAGCCTGCTTAATCCGTTTGGCCAGGGCTTCGTCGGCATTTTCGGGATAAAGCTGCTGGTAGATGGCGCTCAGCGTTTGAATTTTACCTATGTCGGCGACAGCCTGGATAACGATGAGCGGACGGGAGCTGGCCGGATGCTCCGCCGTGAGCCAGCCCTGAGCACGGCCAAAACGTACCCATTGGTCGCAGCGGCAGGGGTTGGCTTCATTGATAAGCTTGCAGCGTCCGCTCAGAAAGGCGGCGATACGTTTTTTAGCGCGGTAAAGGGTGATCTTGACGGCAGGCAGCGAGCATCCCAGAATTTCGGCGATTAGCTTTTGCGGCAGGGTCAGGCTGACGGCGAGGCTGAATACGATACGCTGGCTGGGTGTAAGGCATTCAGTGAAGTAGTGCAGACACCGGAAGCGGGCCTCGTTGGCTAGCACTTCGGCTTCCGGGTCACTGGCCGGGTTGGTGTCGATGATGTCGTCCAGGCAGTAGCCGAGGTCTTCGGTGACAGTCTGGATGGGCAGCTTGTCGCGGTATTTGAGGTAGTCGCGAGCGACATTCAAGGCAATGCGGTATATCCAGGTAAAGAAAGCGCTGTCATTGCGGAAGGAGGAAAAGGCGCGGAATGCCCGCAGGAAGGCCTCTTGGGTTATTTCCTCGGCATCGCTGGCATTACCGGCGAGAGCAAGCGCCAAATGGTAGACCTTGGGATAGTTTTCATCGTAAAGACGACTAAAAGTTACGCTGCTTCCCAGGGTTGTCATGGTAATCACCTCAAGCTGGATATATCGCAGGCCTATTACGTATTCTGGTGAAATCGACCATCGAATCCGGTTCAACCGGCCACTCCCATCAGAGCGGAGCGACGGTTTGTTTTTACTGTATCACAGTAACCTATTTCTGCCAATATTGTTTGTTAAGAACTACCTCCACTTTCGATTGCTATGTCTATTCCGGGACGGACTCGCCCAGGCTAATGGCAGCGATCAATCAGTTTGGCGTTCACTGCCATTCAGCCGGCAAGAGAGGGCGGGCATCGCCCGTCCTCTCTTGCTGCAGCATGTAAAAACGCTATTCTTCAATAACCAGCATATCATTCTCATCAAACTTCCACGAATCAGCATAGGCCACTTCTCAATAATACCCGTCCAAATCTCTGAAATAACCACTATATCCGCCCCTACACCAAAAATACACAGATCCGCGCGTGATCCGAATTTGATTATAAAACTATCTCATTTTGTCGTCCCTTATTTTTTGAAATACTACCCGATCTTCCCGGTACAAAAAATCACTCATGTTTTAAAAACATGAGTGATCATTACCTACGAAAAACTTAGGGACAGGGTTTATGTTTCAGTCTTCCAGACCTGCATGGACGCGGCGCTTGTGCTGTTTTTTGGCGCTAGTCCACGGACGGGATTTTATCAGCCGGTTGATGTGTTACGAGTGTTGATACGTTTTCCATAGCATAGGCAAATAGCCATTACGCCAATGCCGCCGGCAACCAAAGCAGCCCTGGCTAAAGACTGGGACAAGCTATCTCCCAAATAGCTAAAAGCGATGGCTCCTGGCATGCTGCCAATGATTGTTGCCGCGAAATATGGCCAAAACCGCACCTTTGACAGTCCAGCCATAAAACTAACAACATCCCAAGGCAAAACGGGAGCTAACCGCAAGAGCAGCACTGTTCTAAAACCATGTCTGACAGCCTGGTCATCGAGTTCCTCCATCGGTATCCACTTAGGCCAAGAACGTTTGAGCCTGTCACATCCCAACAGACGGGCTAATCCAAAACAAAGCGCGGCTCCGAAAGCAGTGCCAATAATCAGATATATCGTCCCCCATAGCGGTCCGAACGTCAAGCCGCCTGCGACGCCCAATACAATAGCCGGAAAGAAAAAAAACGGCCGAATAATATTGCATAAAATATATAGGAGCGGACCCCAATAACCCCATGCCAGAATCATGTCGCGAATAGTCTCCGGTTTAAACCGTTCTGTGCCGATTCCGTAAATATAGATAGCCCCGATTATGATAAATCCTGCAAAATAGCTCGTTAATGACGGCTTAACCGTTGTTTTATCGTAATATCTCATAGGTGTTAATTATAGCCAATATGTCTCTACAATGTAAAGAAGAATTATTACAACTCGTAACTGGGTACGAAACGCAACTTGAACGTAACTTATTGAAACGGCTTGACGAAAGCGCAAGGCAGCGGTAAAGTATTTAATGAAACATATATATGCTGATCAGTACACTGAAGGCTAAGACTATCTCTCACAGGGATGTTGCTTAGTCATTTTATTTTTCAAATGACTCTCTTCTATTGCGGCCTAGAAATACTATTTGGTAAATAAGGAGATATCAGTAGTATGCAATTTATCACAAGAGCAAAAGAATTACTACCGGATTTGGTAAAAATCCGCCGGGAACTGCACCGCTTCCCTGAAGTCAGTTGGCAGGAACACCAGACAACAGCGCGTATCAAAGACCATCTTGAGAAAATAGAGATTCCCGTAATATCCTGGAATGATTGCACCGGAGCAATGGGAATCCTGTGCGGCGAATCGCCTGGGCCAGTAGTGGCATTGAGAGCAGATATCGATGCTTTGCCTGTTCAAGAAGAAAATGTGGTTTCTTATCGCTCGGAATATCCTGGAATCATGCATGCGTGCGGACACGATGTCCATGCGACATGCCTTATCGGCGCCGCTAAGTTATTGAGAGAAAAAAGGCATCTGTTGTCAGGAACGGTGAAATTTCTCTTTCAACCAGCGGAGGAAGTTGCCGAAGGCGCAAAAAAGTTGCTAGAAAAAGGAGTTTTGACTGACCCCGAAGTTCATGTCATTTTCGGGTTACATACTCAGCCTGATATTCCGGTTGGGCAGATTGGTTTGAAATCAGGAGCTTTGATGGCTTCAACCAATGCGGTTTCCATTCGTATCAAAGGTGAAGGGGGGCATGGAGCCATTCCCCACAGGACCAGAGACCCCATTGTGGCCGCCGCGGCAATTATTCAGGGAGTGCAGGCTATTGTCAGCAGGCGGATTGATCCTCTGGATTCAGTGGTCATCTCTTTCGGATCTATTCATGGCGGGCGCATCGGCAACGTGATTCCCGATCAAGTGGAACTTGCCGGAACGATTCGCACTGTCAATCAGATAACACGGCAGAGCGTACTGCAGCAGTTGCGGGATTTTCTTGCCTATACGGCGGCGGCGACGCAGACGGAAGTGGAATTGGTCATTCATGAAGGTCTTCCTGTGCTCGATAATGCTCCGGAATTAATCAGCTTTTGCCGGGAATCGCTGAACCGCGTTTTTCCCGCTGCTTCTGTTGAAGAAGCGAAACCAACAATGGGGGCGGAGGATTTTTCCCTATATCAGGAGAATATTCCCGGTGTATTTTTATGGCTGGGCACAGGAAACGCTGCAAAGGGATATAATCATCAGTGGCATCATCCCCAATTTGATGTGGATGAAGAAAGCCTGGCTTACGGTGCAGCCGCCCTGGCCCAGTTAGCGTTTGATTTTCATAGTGTAAATTAGCAGGCAGCGATAACAAAAATGCAGATATGGGAGGATGTCTAGGATGAGCAAAAAATGGGTAAGTGTGCTTTTGGTTATTGTCACAGCGGCGTTTCTATTGGCCGGATGCGGTAAGAATGACAGCCATTCTGCAGCAAAAGAAAAGATCGTCATCGCTCAGAGCTCAGACGCTATGTATTTAGACCCTCAGGTTATCGATGACGGAAGCACGAATTCTATTTTATGCAATATCTATGATGGCTTGGTTAACCGGCAAGCGGACTTGTCCATCGTTCCCGGGCTTGCCGAAAAATGGGAACAGAAAGATGATCTTACCTGGATTTTTTATCTTCGCAAAAATGTTGTCTTTCACAATGAGAAAGCGTTTACCGCTGACGATGTTGTATTTACGATTGACAGGCTGAAAAAGCAGAAAGTAGTCAGCGGCTTTGCCCGTGGGATCGCCAACGTCAGGAAAATTGACGACTACACAGTGGAGATCAAAACTCCAACGCCGTATCCCATATTGCCGAACGATTTGGTTAAAGTCCGTATTATTAATAAAGAGTATGTGACGCAAGTCGGCAACGAAACCTTCAATCAGAAACCGGTAGGAACCGGTCCATATAAAGTGACGGAATGGATTAAGGAAGACCATCTCACGCTGCAAGCAAATGAAAAATACTGGCAAGGCTCGCCGCAAATCAAAACGGTGATTTTCAGGCCGATTAGCAATGAGGCGACGAGAACGGCGGCTTTGCTCAGCGGTGAAGTGGATGTCATTGCTGATGTTCCTGTCAGGGATGCCGAAAGAATTGAAAAAGACAGCAAGCTCAAGCTGGTCCGGGAACCAAGCCTGCGGCTTATCTATCTGATTCTCGATATTGGCCGGGACAGGACGCCGGCAGTCGACCTGCCTAAGAATCCTTTCCAGGATGAGCGGGTGCGTCAGGCCGTCCGCCTGGGCATTGATATCGACTCGATCATAAAAAATGTGATGAACGGTCGCGCTTATCCTGCTGAACAGGGAAATCCGAAAGAGGTAATCGGTTTTGTATCGGGCTTGCAAGCAGTCAAGTATGATCCGGAAAAAGCCAAAGCCCTTTTGGCTGAAGCCGGTTATCCGAACGGCTTTACCGTAACTTTGGATGCGCCGAACAACCGGTATCCCAATGACTCTAAGGTTGCTGAAGCTATCGCCAGCCAATGGGCAAAAATCGGCATTAACGTTAAACTGAACCTGATGCCTAAAGCACTGTATTTTGATTACACGCGGCTTGCGGACAAAACGACCGTCAGCTTAATCGGCTGGACGTCGGAAAATGCGGACGCCGGTTTTTGGTACCGGGCATTTTTCTATAGCAAAGACAAAAAGCCGGGATACGGGACATCCAATCGCTCTTTTTATACCAATCCCGAATTTGACAACTATATTGATCAGGCTGACAGTACTGCCAGGCTGAACGAGCGGGCTCAATTCCTGCAACAGGCAACACGCCAGTTGCAGAAGGACCTGCCGCTTCTTCCCTTGTACTTCCAGGAAAATGCATATGGCTTTTCCAAGAGAATCAATTTCACGCCACGCAAAGACGAGTATATTTACGCTTCTGATATTCAGTGGAGTAAATAATACATACCGGCTTGGTCAGTTTAATTCGCGATTGAAGAGACCGCCTAAAAAGCATCAACGCTTTTAGGCGGTCTCTTCTGCATCCTCTTCGTCGTAAACAACATCCCTGCCCAGTCTGTCAATAAGCTTGTTTTCGCACAAAGCAATCTTTTGTATGGTCATTTACCATGCCTGTGGCCTGCATAAACGCATAGCAGATTGTCGAGCCGACAAATTTAAAACCCAGTTTACGTAATGCCTTACTCATCCTGTCTGATTCGATCGAAGTAGCCGGTACTTCAGACGAGCTTGTCCAATGGTTGGTTATCGGTTTGCTATCAACAAATTGCCAAATGAAGTGACTGAAGCTGCCATGCAATTCCTGCATCGCCAAAAACTGTTTGGCGTTTTCAATCGCAGCATTGATTTTAAGCCGGTTACGGATAATTCCGGGGTTAGCCATAAGCTCTGCCACTTTTCCAGCATCATACTGAGCAATTTTACGGGCATCAAACCCATCGAAAGCCTGACGAAAGTTCTCCCGTTTTTTTAGAACAGTAGTCCAGCTAAGTCCTGCCTGCATTCCTTCCAGTATTAACATTTCAAATAGCTTCCGGTCATCATATACCGGAACTCCCCATTCATCATCATGGTAACGTATCATTAATTCATCTTGACCAGCCCAAGTACACCGTTGCAGCATGGTTAACCTCCCTATTCACAAATCCATCGAATACCTCCCTCTATTATATACAAAACGATAAGATACCTGTATGTCATCGTACAATTTTTGCTATTTCGCCACAAGGGACGATCGTTTCCCAAGACAGTTGATTTCTTGTTGGAAGGTGGTAAACTATAACTAAATAGAATAATGAAAGTTCAGGGGAGCTGGAAAGGCCGGCTGAGATACAAACCCGAGGATGTTTGTGACCCTATGACCTGATCTGGATAACGCCAGCGTAGGGATGAGCGAAGTGATTGTATATTTCTGCAGCGCATCCAGCCGGATGCGCTTTTATTATTATCGAGAAACGATGATATGGGGGGTATATAAGACAATGGAAGTACTGCAAAAAATTGCTGACAATCTACTGCGATTAAGAGAGAGAAAACCACTTGTTCATCACATAACGAATTACGTAACGGTGAACGACTGCGCCAACATTACCCTTGCAATCGGCGCTTCCCCGGTCATGGCCGATGATATTGCGGAAGTAGAGGAAATGGCCTCTTTCGCCTCCGCTCTGGTACTCAACATGGGAACCCTAAATGCCCGGACGATCGAATCGATGTTGGCAACGGGCCAAAAGGCGCGTCAAAGAGGAATTCCTGTTGTTTTCGATCCGGTTGGAGTTGGGGCGACAAGCCTGCGGACGTCTACTGCTAAACAAATTATTCGGGAGGTTCGTCCCACGGTGATTCGCGGCAATATGTCGGAAATCAAAATCATCGCTGGCCTGGATGTAGCAATCAAGGGAGTTGATTCAGTGGCAAGCGAAGACGCCGGAGAAAGCGTAGCGAGCAATCTCTCCCACAAACTTGACTGCGTGGTTGCTATAACCGGTAAGACAGACATTATCGCGCAAGGAAATCGGATTTACCGTATCGACAACGGGCATGCGCTGCTTTCGCAAATAACCGGATCCGGATGTATGGCCACCTCGCTGATCGGATGCTTTTGCGGGGCTGCCGACGATTGGTTCGCCGCAACGGCGGCGGGAATTGTGACGATGGGATTAGCTGGTGAACTCGCGCATGCCTCGTTGCAGCCAGGCGACGGCATCGGCACTTTTCATATCCGGCTATTTGATGCTGTTTCAGTAATAAATCCGGATATCCTGAAGAAGGGTGGCAAAATTGATGAGCTGTAACCAAAGTATCGACTACTCGTTGTATCTGGTGACTGACCGGCAGCTGCTAGCCGGCAAGGATTTGGCGGCAACAGTCGAGCAAGCCATTCTCGGCGGAGCAACTCTGGTGCAGCTTCGGGAAAAGGACGCATCAACCAGAGACTTCTATCAGCAGGCTGTCTTGATCAAGCAAATCACCGGCAAATATCATGTGCCGCTGATTATTAATGACCGGGCCGATATCGCCCTGGCGGTCGATGCAGACGGACTGCACATCGGGCAAGAGGACCTTCCCTTGCATATTGCGCGGCAGATAGTAGGACCGGAGAAGCTTATCGGCGTATCCACTGCGACTCTGGAGCAGGCATTGGCAGCAGAAGCAGCGGGTGCGGATTACTTGGGAATTGGAGCGATTTTCCCTACAGGCACGAAAAGCGACGCGGATAGTGTCAGCCTGGAGGAACTGCGAACCATAAAGGCAAAGGTGAGAATTCCTATAGTCGCCATCGGAGGCATCAATGAGACCAACATCAATAGCGTCATGTCGGTTGGGGTAGATGGAGCCGCCGTCGTCTCGGCGATCCTCTCCCGGCCCGACCCCTTGCGGGCCGCTGCCTATTTGCGTCAACTGATAGCACTAGCCTATTAACGACTATCTGCGCGAAAATAGAAACCGTATCTGCATTTATCGACCGTTTCCAAAAAACAATTTGGATTTAAATGCCGTTACCTTTTCAAAAATCAGACGTTTGATAACATAGAAGGTAAAATATTGGAGGTTATGAAAATGTTTAAAAAAGTTGCTATCCTACTGACAATGGGTTGTCTGTTAGCCGCTCCGGCCTTTGCCAATGAGGCTGCGAAAACGCTGATACAGGTGACTGGAACTAGTCAAAAAGAAGTTATCCCTGATGTTGCCCGAATGACTATCTCAATAAGCTCGGTAAACGACAATCTGGAAAAAGCCAAAGCTGAAAATACGCAAAACAGCAATCAGGTCTTGGCTAAGCTGAATGCTCAGGGAGTGTCAAACGAACAAATCAAAACAAATACATATCAGGTTGAGCCGATTTACAGCTATGAAAAAGACCGGTTGCCTAAACTAAAAGGCTATCGTGTAACCAACAGCCTGGAAATCCGTACTTCCATTGAAAACCTGGGGATTTTGGTGAATGAAGTAACAGCCGCAGGCGCTAATGAGATAAACTCGATCCGTTTCGAAACCACCAATGAAGCAGACGGCAAAAATGAAGCATTAAAAGCTGCAGTTGAAGATGCTTTGAAAAAAGCGGAAGTGATTGCGACTACGCTAAATAAGAAAATCGCCAATGTAACACTGGTAAATGAGTCTGGCGTATACTATCACCCGGTTATGATGGATAACAGATTGTTGAAAACAGCTGATGCGGGCGCGGCTGCTCCGAATATCCCCGCCGGCAAGGTAACCATCGGCGCAAACGTTCAGGTAACAGTTGTTTTGGAATAAGCAGCTATCGCTGTACGAAGGATAAAGAGGACCACCGCCTGGGAACAGGTGGTGGTCCTCTTTATCACATTCAACCTAATGGCACATTTGAATCTTTGCGAAGGCCCGGATCTATAAGAAGTTAAAAGCCTCTTGGAATATATTCCCATTAAATTGCCTTGCAGCATCAGAAGGTAACTCACAATCTTGCTTTTCCGGTCATTTTGAGCTGCATTTATTCACTTTCTTTAGGAGCTACCTTAACTGCCGGTTTCATTTCTTTTGCATTATCTCGCACATCTTGAGGAATCTCTATGGGATCTACCTGATTATATTTCGAATACGTTATCTGCATAGTTAATGTCGATTTTGTTAAAAAACCTTCGATTTCCGCTTTACTCTTTGGATTGGTTATATCCAAAAACAAGCCTACCCCTTTTCGAATCGGTTCTGTTAAATCCATATCTATTTCTGTTACCATCTTAGTCACTTTATCAACTTTAACATTGTATTTTATATTGCCAGCAGATAACAACCCAAGCCGTCCTGCCGCAATCGCTCTCAACATATCCTTATCCTGCACAGTATTTAGTTTGACAGCCTCACCAATAGCATCACTTATTTGCATAGTATCCAACGTTACTTCCATATATTTGTAGGATGGTGTTTCTCTTTTCAACTTCACGGATTTCATCAACTGCAACATTTTCATCTGGGCAGTGACCTTTTCATCTGCTGAAGGTTTTTTGGTCATAGAAGGATCAAGCGGCAGGATCTGTTTGATCCATGTTTCATTATGTAACGAATAGATCACTAGATTGCCTTGATTTTCTTCTAGATACTGCTTTATCAACATTGTATTTTCTTTATTCTGTACGTCACGATAGAAAATGTTCATATCGTGCTTAAGGCTTAGCGGTTTCTCCCGAGCTTCCCCATTGATTGTAGTTTGTATTTCTCCCATCGGGGTTTCAGCCTTAATCGTTAAGTCATAGTGTAAGCTGGTTACATCCATCATATTTATATATACATCACTCAAATACGCCTTTTCCGGTGGTAGCTTTTCAACAGCAAAAACAGACGAACCGTTCATTGCCACAAACAGCAATCCCCATACCAAAGCAACTCCCCAATTGATCTTTCGCAAAAATCCCATCATAGTATCAAACCCCCTTTAATCAATTCCTCGGCAACCATACATTACCAGTATAAAATATTCAAACATGGTTTACAATCCAAGATGTCAAGACAGTTAGGGATATTTCTGAGGTTTATAAAATAAAGAATGACCGTAAGCTTACTAACTTAAGGTCATTCTTTTTTAAATTAATAGTCTTGATGAACCGCTCCATGAAGCTCGTTATCAGCCATCGATCTCTCAGTCACTTTAATGGACTTACGACATCATACCCACTTCTTTGGTCGTAACGTCGCCCTAGTAGCCTGTTTTCCAGATTTGTAAAGCGTATGACGAGAGATCGAACAGGACACCAGTTTGGAGAAAACAAGCTGCGGCTACCCCGCAACTCCCTGTGTTGCGAAGCGCACTCCCATTTCGAAAGCCTTTTGGCAGTCATTGGGAAACTCCTCTTGGCGTCTTTTGGCCTTATCCACTTCATTAAATGCTGTAACAACATATTTGGAGTAATCGGGAAATTGATAGGTATCATAAGAAAATAGCGATTCTGGTGTTCCAAAGAGCCTCGCCAGTGACATCTCAGTCCGAGTGAAAATATGATCATAACCAAATTCTTTCGCCCTGCTCTCGCTCACATTCATGGTGTATATAAATCCGAGCGATATCTTCTTCGTAAAAAGAGATGTATAATTTGCATCATATACTAAGTATGGAAATGCCATCCGCTCAATGAATGACCTCATTTCACCAGTTACATCGCTAAAGTAAATTGGCGAACCAAGAATAACCGCATCGGCGTCTTCAATCTTTTGCAAAACAGGCGTTAAATCATCCTTAAACGCACACTTGCCATAGTTTTTTCCATCTTTCAATTTGCAGGCAAAGCAGCTTACACATCCTTTAAAATTGAGATTATAAAGATGGATGAGCTCAGTATTCGCCCCTTGTGAAGCAGCCCCTTCCAGGGCTTTTCCCAGAAGAGTTGAGGTATTCCCATTTTTTCTCGGACTCCCGTTAATAGCGATCACGTTCACAAACAGACCCCCATTATCATTTTATTCTTGCTTATTACTCACAAATTATATAGTATTTTAGTAAAAAGAAAAGTATGCACTTTTTTGGTAGATACTATACAAGAGGAGAGTAATGATGACAACATGGCCGAGAACCGAATGCAGCTGTCCGATCAACTATACACTAGCCGTTGTCGGCGGTAAATGGAAGTGGCTTATACTTTATCGACTGTCTGAAAACGGAGTGCTGCGATATGGTGAACTGAAAAATACATTACCCTCGATTACGCATAAAATGTTAAGCCAGCAACTAAAAGAACTAGAAGCTGATCATTTGTTGCATCGGGAAGAATACCATCAGATTCCGCCTAAGGTAGAATACTCGCTAACAGCAAAAGGAAAAACATTACTCCCAATACTGGAGTGCATGGCTGAGTGGGGAGAGAATAACAAACCGCCGGAAGTTGAAGTAATAGATATAGAATTGAGGAATGAACAATGAAATCACTCGTACTGGCAGAAAAGCCAAGCGTCGCCCGTGAAATTGCCCGCGTCTTGAAATGCACCACTAAGGGCAAAGGCTTTATCGAAGGGCCGAACTATGTGGTAACCTGGGCGCTGGGCCACCTTGTCACCCTGGCTGAGCCTGAGGATTACAATAAGGCCTATAAAGAATGGCGTCTCGAAGACCTGCCGATGCTGCCGACAACCCTAGACCTAAAAGTCATTAAACAAACGTCATCACAATATTATGCAGTCAATCAACTGATGAAGCGATCTGATATCAGGGAACTGATCATTGCGACTGACGCTGGACGTGAAGGCGAATTAGTCGCGCGCTGGATCATGGCGATGGCGAAGTGGAAAAAGCCCTTTAAACGACTTTGGATATCTTCACAAACCGATGCCGCCATTCGCGAAGGGTTTGCATCCTTAAAGCCGGGAACAGCCTACAATAATCTCTACGATGCAGCTGTTTGCAGAGCAGAAGCAGACTGGCTGGTTGGACTCAATATTACGCGGGCCTTAACTTGTAAATACAATGCCCAGTTAAACGCCGGCCGCGTCCAGACACCGACCCTGGCGATGATCGTCAACCGGGAAACCGAAATTCAAAACTTTGTCCCCCAGGACTATTGGACTGTCCAAGCCCAATTTAGCGATTACTTTGGCGACTGGCGCGATGGCGGCGGTAATAGCCGTCTCTTTGATATTCAGCAGGCTCAAGCCATTGCCGCTAAGCTCAAAGACCAAGCTGGCGCCATTAAAGATCTGACCACACAGGCTAAGAACGAACCGCCGCCCTTGGCCTATAATCTAACCGAGCTGCAACGCGATGCGAACAAACGCTATGGCTTCTCCGCCCAAAAGACCCTCTCCGTACTGCAAGGACTGTATGAGCAGCACAAGCTAGTGACTTACCCGCGCACTGACTCGCGCTATATCACGACAGACATTGTGCCAACTTTGACCGCCAGACTGCGCGGCATTGCCGTCGGTCAATATGCCGAGCTCGTTAAACCGCTATTGCAAAAGCCACTAGCGCCAACCAAACGTTTTGTTGACAACTCAAAGGTCACTGACCATCATGCAATTATCCCCACTGAGCAACCCCTCCAGTTATCGGCGCTCAGCACAGATGAGAAGAATCTGTACGACCTGATCGCCAGACAATTTATCGCTGTTTTATATCCCCCCTATCGCTATCAACAAACCACTCTGGTTACGACCGTCCAGGGAGAGAGCTTTTATTCGACAGGCAAAGTGGAGCTAGAGCGTGGCTGGCGGGCCGTCAGCATGCGGCAAGCCGAGCCAAGCGAACACTCTGCTGATCAGTTCCCCGACCAGAAGCTATCTGCGCATAGCAAAGGTGAGCGTGTTCAGGTCGCGAACTGCAAAGTGAACAAAGCCAAGACTAAACCGCCGGCTCGTTATACAGAGGCGACTCTGCTGACAGCGATGGAAAGCCCCGGCAAGTTCATTGCTGACGAAGAATTGCGCGAATCGATCAAGCAAGGCGGCTTAGGCACAGTCGCCACTCGCGCCGAGATTATCGAGAAGCTAATTCACACCAGCTATATTGAGCGCCAGGGAAAAGAACTGGTGCCAACCTCCAAAGGCAAACAGCTCATTGGTCTGGTCGCCAAAGACCTTAAGACTCCAGAGCTAACCGCCCAATGGGAGCAATCGCTGACCAATATCGCCCAAGGCAAAGAGCAACGCACCAATTTCATCGCTAGAATCAAGGACTACACAGTAGCCATTATCAAAGAAACCATCGCCGATACAGCAGCCTACAAAGCGGACAACATCTCAAAGACGAAATGCCCGCTCTGCGGCAAATATATGCTCCTCGTCAACGGCAAACGCGGCAAGATGCTTTCCTGCCCTGACCGCGCCTGCGGTCACCGACAACCGGAAAAGGAAAATGCCTTCGGCGGACTACGAACATCAAAACACGAAAGCCGCATCAACCAAAAGTTAATCGAGCAATATAGCGACAAAAGCCCTGTCGGCAGTAATCTCGGCGATTTATTCAAACTCGCCCTAAGTAAAAAAGAACAATAAGTGTAAAAGGGGCAATCATGAAAGACTTCTTAGCAAAAAGTTTACGCAGAAGGCTGATTCTTCTCGCGCTGATTATTGTCAGTGTCCCTATTCTCGTCGCCGGATTGGTTATGGAGAAAAGCGCAGAACAATCGCTTTTGGACGAGAAAAAAAATAAGCTGGCGGCAATCGCTTATATTGTAGATGTCAATCTTGGTGAGGGCGGTTTTGACAAGATTTTATCAGAGCGCGGAGCACTTGGCGCCTCGCGGCAGCAGAAGATCGAAGTTCTAAATCAGGCACTCACCGGTTTAACTGATTCACTTGCATTGTCTGCTCCGGGCTTAGGGGTCGGTTTCTATTCGAGAGACCTTGATGCAATAATCACCTATAGCCCATCAGACAAATTCGGCTACACCGTAGGCCAGTCGATCGGCGATACTCACCCCGGTCGTGAGGTCATGGAAACCAATGAGCTTCATGTGGAATTTGGTTCATTGGTGCGCGGCAACATTTTGAACGCGATGCGGCCGCTAGCTCGTGACGGACGAGTCATCGGCTATATTTTTGTCAACGAATTGACTGGTGATATTCACAGCCAAGTCGCACAAATGGACAGAGGGTTAGTCATTGCTGTCGCAATCGGGCTGACATTAAGTATTCTACTGATCCTGCGGGTAACAGAAGATATGGTCAAAGATGTGCAGACAGTCATCCGAGGCCTGCGGAAGTTACGATTTAACCTCCACGAGCCAATCACGGGCGTGAGCGGCGAACTGGGCGAAGTAGCCTCGACCATTAATGACATGGCGTCCGCATTGGGAAATGCCAGGACATTGAGCGAGAACATCATGGACAGCATTGGCGACGGAGTCATATCGGTTGATACCGTTGGGAACATAACAGCTTTTAATCGAGCTGCGGAAACGCTCACCGGTTACGGAGCTGTTGAAGCAATCGGCAAACACTATGGCGACTTATTTGCCGAGGATGCAAGCTTTCATAGCAGATTGCTGGATACCCTGCAGACAGGACAGGCGCATTTTGAAGGAATGATGGAATACCCAGTCAAGAATAAAAAGTTGTGGATATCTGTCACTAGTTCGGTGCTTAAAGATATTGACGGAAATATTTTGGGGGCGGTCACTGTTTTTAAGGATTTGACCGAACGTAAGCAACTGGAGGATCAGGTTAGTCATGCTGACCGTCTGGCCATTCTCGGCGAGTTGATGGCCGGCGTGGCTCACGAAATTCGCAACCCTTTGACAAGTATAAAAGGATTTCTGCAATATTTTCAAAATGCGGGAAGCGCCGAGGAGCGGGCGCAATATTTGCCCATGCTCATTGGCGAAGTCGATCGGATGAACCGGATTATTGAGACAATGCTGTATTTCTCCCGGCCTTGCCAGAAGGTCGTGGTGCAGACAGATGTAGCCCTTGTATTACAGGAAACACTATTTTTAGTACAAAGTCGGGCAAAAAGTCACGGAGTTCGATTCGAAGTGGCGATCGAGCCGAATGTACCACTAGTTAATCTAGATGGAGAGCAGTTTAAACAAGTCTTCCTCAATTTATTGATCAACTCGCTGCAGGCGATTGACCATGAAGGAAAAATCACGGTGAGCGCGCAATATCTCCCTGACACGGATGAAGTAGAGATAACGTTTTCCGATACAGGCCCTGGCATTCCTCCCGATATCAGGGAAAAAGTATTTGATCCCTTCTTTACAACTAAGCAGGCCGGTACCGGTTTGGGCTTAGCAGTCACGCAAAGGATCGTTATCGCCCAGGGTGGAACTATCGATATCGGCGACAACCCTGGCGGTGGCGCTTTAATCCGAATAGTCATACCCCGCGCAGGCAGCAAGGAGGATACTATATGTTGACAGGAAAAATATTGGTGGTTGATGATGAAGAAAGTGTACGCGCAATGTTGCGGGTGGTACTGCGCAGTGAAGGCTACGAGGTACTCGAAGCAGATGACGGAGAACCGGCATTAGAAATTTTCAAGCGCGAGCAGCCCGATATTGTCCTGATGGATATCCGTATGTCTAAAATGGATGGAATGACGGCATTTCGCGCCATGCGTAAACAGGGAATAAATGCAACAGTAATCTTAATGACAGCGTTTGCCGCTGTTAATGCAGCCGTAGAGGCAATGAAGGCGGGAGCTTATGATTATGTTATCAAACCGTTTAATATTGATGAACTAAAATTATTGCTGCGAAGGGCGTTAGACAACCGGCGCTTAGCTGTCGAAGCCAATCTGCTGAGACAAGAACTAACTTCCCATTATAACCTGCATAACGGACTGACAAACTCTCCAGAGATGAAAAAGGTTTACGAGATGGTGGCCAGAGTGGCGCCAACCCAAGCTACCGTACTGATTACAGGCGAAAGCGGAACAGGAAAAGAAGTCCTGTTTAA
The DNA here is from genome assembly GCF_001611555.1 of Anaerosporomusa subterranea. NCBI lineage: Bacteria > Bacillati > Bacillota > Negativicutes > Acetonemataceae > Anaerosporomusa > Anaerosporomusa subterranea. The sequence continues at coordinate 199,150 of NZ_LSGP01000017.1, read as the reverse complement.
CGCCATTCATTATAATAGTCAGCGGGCAAACGGGCCGCTAATCAAAGTGAATTGCAGCGCCTTGCCGGAACAACTTCTCGAAAGCGAGCTGTTCGGCCATGAGAAGGGATCTTTTACGCATGCAACATCCCGGCGTATTGGCAGGTTTGAGCTTGCTGACAAGGGTACGCTGTTTCTTGATGAAATTGGCGAAATGCCGCTGGCAATGCAAGTCAAACTGCTAAGAGTACTGCAGGAAAAAGAATTTGAGCGGGTAGGAGGCAGTCAAACCATCAAGACAGACATCCGCATTATCGCAGCTACCAATCGCTCACTATCCGAGATGGTCGCTCGCGGCGAATTTCGGCAAGATCTCTTCTACCGTCTTGCGGTTGTCACGGTAGAGATTCCGCCGCTACGGGAACGGAGAGAAGATATTCTCTTGCTGGCTCGTTTGTTTCTCCAAAAAATAGCTAGAGAAACCGGGCGGGAGATGGATGACTTTGACCCTGAGGCTCTGGCTATTTTAGAGAGGTATGATTGGCCGGGCAATATCCGTGAATTGTCCAATGTGGTGGAAAGAGCAGTGATTATGAGTACTGGCCGGATGATATTCCCTGAGGATCTGCCGCCGCAGTTACTGTCCAGAGATACTGAAGAAGTCGCACCTTGGCAGGAAAAAAGCCTACGGGAGATTATTAAGGAAACTGAATCCAGAGTGATCAGAGAGATGTTAGCACGGAATAAGGGAAACCGGATGAAGACGGCGAGAGATTTGGATATGAGTCGAAGAGCTTTGCATTATAAGATCGAAGAGTATGGATTGCAGACCGAGGGAGAGGAGTGACTGGCGAAACAATAGGCGTTGTGTGTAAAAAGTAGGCGCTTAACGCTCAGTTCCTTTGGGAAAAAAATAACGTTAATAGGCGAAAGACCGGCAAACCGTGCAGGAATAAATCTTGGCACGGTTTTTGCTATGTAATTAGCCAGAAGCACTTTTAAATAAAGTATTAATCAAAGGAGAATTGATCGAATGCAGACAAAAAAACAATCCACAAAATCAGAAGTCGAAGGAGGTTTAATGGCGCGGTGGGGAGCCTCACTAGCAGATTGGAGCGAACGCTGGTTTCCTGACGCCTACGTCTTTGCCGCTATCGCTGTTGTCATCATCTGTGTTGCTGCCCTGCTGGCTGGGCGTACTCCCTCCCAGATATCCGTTGACTTTGGCAAGTCTTTTTGGGGGTTAGTTCCGTTTACCATGCAAATGGCGTTTGTCGTCATTAGCGGTTACATTGTAGCTGTATCGAAACCAGTTAAAAGACTGGTGCGTTATCTCGCTCTTTTCCCCCAAACCCCGAAGGTAGCAGTAACTTATGTGGCATTCATGGCTATGGTTGCCTCGTTGTTAAGCTGGGGCTTCAGCTTGATTTTCGCCGGCATTTTGACGCGCGAAGTTAGCAAACGCGTTAAAGGCATTGACTATCGCGCCATGGGCGCTGCTGCGTATTTAGGACTGGGCAGCGTCTGGGCGCTAGGCTTGTCATCTTCCGCAGCACTACTGATGGCCACCAAAGGCTCTATTCCTCCGGCATTGTATAAAATTAGCGGCACAATCCCGTTGCAAGAAACCTTATTTACCTGGCAAAACCTTGTCATGATTGTTGTCCTGATCGTACTCTCCTGCTGGATTTGCTATGTATCCTGCCCTTCTGCCGAAAGAGCGAAAACAGCCGAGATGGCTGGCATACGATACGCAGAAGATACCGATGATGAAGTCGGTACACCGCAAACCCCGGGCGAATACTTGGAATATAGCCCAATCCTCACCATTCCCATCGTCCTCTTAGGTCTTGGCTACCTTTATCATGTATTCTCAACCCAAGGCGGCCTGGCAGCTCTCGATTTGAATGTGTATAACTTTATGTTCCTGATCCTCGGCATGTTGCTGCATTGGACTCCGAAAGCATTTCTTAAAGCAGCAGCTAAGTCTGTGCCCATGGTGGGCAGCGTTCTCTTGCAATTCCCGCTCTATGCCGGCATATTTGGTGTGCTGATGGGTTCAGGTCTGACCGATGTTCTCGCGCATTTCTTCGTGTCAATTTCGACTCATGATACGCTGCCGGTAATTGTCGGCATTTACTCCGCGGTTCTTGGCCTCTTCCTGCCTTCCGGCGGCGGCAAATGGATCGTCGAAGCGCCGTACATGCTTGAGGCGGCTAATCAGTTGCACGTGAACCTGGGCTGGATTGTACAGGTATACAATGCGGCAGAAGCATTGCCTAACTTCATCAACCCCTTCTGGATGTTACCGCTTCTAGGGCTTACCGGCGCTAAAGCCAGAGACCTGGCAGGATATTCAATTTTGCAGTTGATGTTCCATACACCTGCCGTTCTGATCATGCTGTATCTCCTGGCAAAAACATTGCCCTATATTCCGCCGATTATGCAATAGCAAGAATTCGTAAAAGGGCTTGCGGGGATTCCCCCGTAAGCCCTTTTGCTACTACTATGTACTGCGACCTAATTGTTACGCGTGTCTGGTTTATTAGCCAGTTCAATCTTTCGCCTTATCGGCGCCTATATAGGCGCTTTTTTTGCATTCTTCCCCAGGCAGACAATTGAAGCGGCTAGAATTCACCACGTCCGTTAAAGTGGCAATCAACCTGAGCGGATTCCTGGTCGACGACGTTAGACTGCCGTTGGTATATCCGGGCGAAGCCGACTTGGGTAAATTGCGGGATGTGATGACAAAAGCCGGCATCGAAGTGGCATAACGATTAGGAGAGGTAAATAAGATGTAAGTATACGGCATAAACACGGTTTTTCATAAGGGAGTGAGAGAGTGAGAGTAAAGGAACATCCCATACTCAGCAGTTTGGATAGAATACCAGTGGTGGAGATCATTGTAGACGGCATCGCCGTTCCTGCCCGGGAAGGCGAATCAATCGCCGCCGCCCTGATGGCGTTGGGAAGGCTAAAACTCCGCCATACCCATAAAACCAGCTCGCCGCGAGGCGTATTCTGCGGTATCGGACGCTGTACTGACTGCGTCATGACTGTGGATGGGCAGACGAATGTGCGAACCTGCGTTACCCCGGTACGCGCCGGCATGATCGTGGAAACCCAAAACAAACCAGACAAGGGGGAATAAGCGTGCGCCAAGCAGATATTATCATAGTCGGCGCAGGTCCGGCGGGACTCTCGGCGGCAGTCGAAGCAGGCCGTCTGGGCGCTCAGGTCGTAGTGGTCGATGAAAATGCCAAGCCAGGCGGACAGTTGTTTAAGCAGATTCACAAATTTTTTGGTTCACGCGAACACTTAGCCGGCATTCGCGGTTTTGATATTGGTCAGGAACTCTTGGCTCAGGCTCAGCCTTGTGCCCAGATAAAGCTTAATTCTACGGTATATGCAATTTATCCGGATAAGCAGGTTGCCCTGATTGCCGATGGAGTGCATCAGGAGACAATCCGGGCCAAAAAGGTTATTTTAGCGGCGGGCGCTTCCGAAAACGTTCTGGCATTTCCTGGATCCACCCTGCCTGGGGTAATGAGTGCCGGCGCTGTGCAGACCATGATGAATGTGTATCAAGTGCTTCCGGCAGAAGAAATTCTGATGATCGGCAGCGGCAACGTCGGCCTGATCGTCAGTTATCAGATAGTGCAGGCAGGCGGCAAAGTGAATGCTCTGCTTGAGGCCGCACCGCGGATCGGCGGCTACGGTGTTCATGCCGCCAAAATTAGTCGGGCAGGTATTCCCATTCTAACTCGTCACACGGTTCAAAAGGTGCTAGGCGAAGAGCACGTTGAAGGAGCCATTGTTGTCCAACTAGATGATAATGTGCAGCCGGTTCCTGGCTCGGAGCGTATGATCGCATGCGGGGCAATCGCGATCGCCGTTGGCCTGACTCCCTTAACAGAACTTGCCCATTTGGCTGGCTGTCAACTAACCTTCATTTCCCGGCTGGGCGGAATGCTACCAGTGCATGATGACAACATGGAAACAACCGTGCCAGGCATATACGCGGCAGGCGATTTAACGGGAGTGGAAGAAGCCAGTAGCGCTATGGAGGAAGGCCGACTCGCCGGCATCGCTGCAGCCGAGGCGCTTGGCTATATTGATGCCGGCGCAGCGGCAAAGCGTAAGGCCCAGGTATGGGAACGGCTGCATATGCTGCGCAGCGGTGACTTTGGCAGCTACCGGCGGCAAATGAAAGAAGAGGTCATCGAGAAGGGGAGGATTTTCCATGCAATCTAGCCTGGCAACCGATGGTTATCTGTCCGGCGATGAACTATCCACAGTCTTACCCTCTCAGGAACGAATGGAAAAGGGCCCGGTCGCGGTGATCGAATGTATTCAAGATATTCCCTGCAATCCCTGTGAGGCAGCGTGTCCATTTCACGCCATCAGCGTCGGACAGCCTATCACCTCTCTGCCACAACTCGCCGTAGACAAGTGTTCCGGCTGCGGAGCCTGCATCGCCCAGTGTCCTGGCTTAGCCATTTTTGTCGTCGATGCTTCTCTGTCTGGCGAAATGGGTACTGTACAGATGCCGTATGAATACTGTCCTGTCCCTCAAGCCGGTGAATTTGTGATAGGGCTAGATCGCAGCGGTCATGCGGTGGCCGACGCGAAAGTGCTGAAAACAACCGTATCGCCAAGGGCTGACAAGACGGTTGTTGTAACCATTGAAGCGCCAAAATCAACCCTGAACATGATTCGCGGCATCCGGGTGAAAGGCGGGGAAGAACATGGCTGATGATATATTAATTTGCCGTTGCGAAGAAGTATGCGAGCGGAAAATACGGGAGGCTATTGCTGACGGCGCAACCACCCTTACCGGCGTTAAGCGGCGGACGAGCGCAGGCATGGGATTGTGTCAGGGACGGACTTGCCGCCGTCTGATCAGCGCGATGCTAACGCAGCAGGCCGGCATAGACCCGGCAAACCTTGAGCCTCCAACCACGCGACCGCCTGTACGCCCAGTGAAGGTCGATACCCTACTGACTGCAAAGGAAGGCAGGATAAGACCATGAATATAGCGAGAACACAACCTGGAGAAGTTGTCATTATCGGCGCCGGAGTAATCGGCTCAGCCATCGCCTACTACTTGACGAAACACGGAATCAAGCCCCTGCTGCTAGATCAATGCGATGTTTGCAGTGGCTCATCTGGCGCCTGTGATAAGGCCATCAGTATGCAGTCGAAGAATCCCGGGCTGCATCTTTCCATGGCCATGGAGAGCGCGGCCATGTTTCCGGGACTGGGTGAAGAACTGGATGATGATATAGATTACGGATCCAGTGGCGGCATGATTGCCATCGAAAACGAGCAGCAAATGGCCATCATGGAAAACTTCGTCGCCAGACAGCAAGCACTCGGTCTACCGGTTGACTTGCTCTCTATCGAAGAAGCGCGGCGGCATCAGCCGGCGTTATCCCCTTCCCTGCTTGCGTCAACCTATAGTCCGGCTGACGCAGAGGTCAGCCCGCTGAAGCTGACTTTCGGCTTCGCGAGAGCGGCCAGAAAGTTAGGCGCCATCATTCATACCGGGGCGAAGGTGACAGATATTGAATCAAGCGGCGGCCGGGTCAGCGGCGTTGTAACTAGCAAGGGCGCCTTCCGCGCCGATATTATCATCAACGCCGCCGGCGCGTATGCACCTTTTATCGGCAGACTCGTCAGCCTTGAGATACCGATTAAACCCCGTCGCGGTCAAATCATCGTTACCGAAGCCATGCCGCCAACCATTTTCGGCACACTCTGGAGTGCCCGCTACATTGTTGCCAAACACACGCCAGATCTGATACGACAAGAAGACCCCCAAGCGGCAGAACTAGGCGTCGGGCTGTCCCTAGGCCAAACGCAGGAAGGAACTCTGCTCATTGGCGGCACGCGTGAGCTTGTTGGTTACGATTCGAGTACGACGCCAGAAGCTTTATCCACGATCTTACGTCATGCTGTCAATATCGTCCCTGGGCTGAAGAATATTCATATCATTCGGGTATTCTCCGGATTGCGTCCGTACACTCCAGATGGCATGCCCATTCTCGGCCCGACTGAATTGGCAGGATTCCTGATGGCTGCAGGACATGAGGGCGACGGCATTGCTCTGGCGCCGTTAACCGGCAAAATGATGGCCGACTATGTAGCCGGTGGCATTGAATCCCCCGCGATACAGAAACTTCACTTAGAAAGGTTTGCTCAGTAAGCGCTTTTCCCGTTATCCCCACGGCATCATTCGCAAGTTCTCTTATTTCAGTTTTAGAAAGGAGTGTTTTTTAGTGAGCTTAAGTGTCGGTATTTGGGTAATTACCGTGCTTGTGTGCCTACTTTTTGTTGGAATCTCCTTAAAGGTAAAAGGCGAAGCTACGGCTTCCTTTGCTAACTACGCCATTGCCGGTGGCACCCTGCCTCTTGTCTTCATCTTCTTCACAGACTTTGCAACGATCATGGGTGTTGGCAATTTTGTCGGGCACACCGGCAAGGGCTATACCGAAGGTCTAAGCTGGCTTTCCTTTATTCTCGGGGAGCAGGGCTCCAAGATTATTTTCGGTCTGGTTTTCGCCGGTTTCGCCGGCAAGTTTACCTACAACACCGTGGCGGAAATGTCTGACGACCTCTTTTTCCGCGATAAATGGACCCGGGCTCTGGTAGGCTTCCTGTCTTCCATCATTATGATCTCCTGGGTGGCCGGTCAAGTTAAAGGCTTCGGCAACGTTTTCAACGTGGTTACCGGGGTTGATCCTCTTCCCATCATCATTTTCTTCTCTGTCATCTTTATCACCTATACCGCATTGGGCGGCATGTATTCCGTAATCTGGATCGACCTGTTTCAGGGGGGTATCGTGCTGGTTCTTGCTTCTGTTTTCTACTACATCACCTTCACCAACATCGACTTCAGTCTTGCGGTCCTGGGCCAAAAATTAGCTGCCGTGGGCAAAGGGGACCTGTTCAGTTTCAGCAAGGTTAATCCAGTGATCATGGTTACCAACTTTGTCACGGCCAGTGTAGGAATCTTGGCTGCCCAGATATACTGGCAACGCTGCTTTGCCGCCAAAAGCGGCTCCATAGCCCGCCGGGGGATTGTAATCAGCGGCTGCCTGGCTCTGCTCTTTTGCTGCCTGTCCGCCCTGACCGGCATGACCATTCTTACCCTGCAACCAGGGCTGGCTACAGATAACGTCATTCCCTGGTACATGAACAATCATCTGCCCGTTTGGCTGGGCACTATCATCTTCGCACTCATGCTGGTGGCCGGCATGTCTGCAGCCGACGCCAACTTGAATTCTGCGACCGTCTTAATTGTCAACGACCTCATCAGGCCTTTCCGTCCCGAGCTGAATGACGCGCAACTCGTCAAACTGGCTACCTGGCTCACAGTCGTTGTCGGCATTTTCGCCTGCGTGGTGGCCATGCAAGCCTCCACTATCATGGGTCTCTTCGCCAAGGCTTACGGCATGGTGGGAAGCGGCTTGGTACCCCTGATCATTTTGGGCCTCTTATGGAAAGAGCGTAGCGGAGAAGCCCATGAAATGGGGAAAAAGAACAGCAAAATTACGCCTTGGGGCGCTCGCCTGGGAATTATCTCCGGCGTCATCCTGAGCCAGATCACTGAGTTGGGGCCCAATCGCGTCTTGATCGCCATCACCATTAACTTTGTGGTCATCTACGTCGTTTCCCTTCTCACCCAAGATCGCTCTGCTTCCACACCTCAATCAGTAACTAAATAAAGAAGACTTCTCGGAGAGGGTTTTACACTTCCCGGCTCTACCCTACCAGGAGTATCATAAATCAGATAAGCCCCCAGCCGGGGGCTTATCTGATTTATCGGCAACCGCTGCATAGCCGGATAACCCCGCAGGCCAGTCGCTTGCCAGAGTTCCCTGCAGGCTGGCTGCGGTAATCATCTGGATTCTGATGAATGATGACAGTCTTATCAATCACGTCTTCAACTGAGAAGCGGTCTGTGAAGAAATGCATGATTGCCACACCATGATTTGAAAATAGAACGGGAAAGTCGCCAGCGTGATTACCGTGGGGCTGATTTGTTGGATTCCAATGACCGCCCGCCGATGTAAACGGGTCTGCTGCATGGGCTGACTCACAGCTAGCTCCCTCGTGGATGTGAAAGCCATGCGGCCCTATCGGTTGACCGTCCTTCCCTGCAGCTCTATATGCTGGTAAGCCACAAATTTCTGCTTCTATCCAGGTGCCGCCCCGAACGTCAAAAAAGCAAACCCGGCCGGTTAGATTTGGCGCCAGTTCACTGCCGCACATCTCTGCACAGGCAGCCCTGCAGGATATCTCCATATTCATCGACTTCCTCTCCTTCACACTCCTTCTTTCTATATTTTATGTAGTCTTTATGATGATTGTGTGTAGAAAAGTAGGCTCAGCACCTTCTCAGCAAATATGCCATATAGTATCAACGGCTATACAGTATATCCGAGGAGGTGTCCTTTATACAAATGCTATATGTTATACTTTTGGGGTTTGCAGTAAGCTTTGACGCACTCCTAGCCGGAGTTGCTTATGGAGTAAGGAAAATTACCGTACCATTTAGTTCGTTGCTGGTCGTAGGAGCTGTGACTGCTGTATGCACAGCGGTCGCGATGATTGCCGCCCAGGGAACTGGCATGTTGATAGCTCCGCAATCGGCCGTCATGATCGGCGCGTTCCTGCTGTTGCTGATCGGTCTGTGGAGCGTATTTCAAGAGTACTTGATCAAACGGCTAACTCCAAGGCGATCAGATGACCTTCCCCAACTACGTATTAAGCTGGGAAAGCTTATCGTCAATATTCTTGCCGATCCTGAGGCCGTTGATATAGACCACTCCCGGTCAATCAGTCCATCAGAGGCGATTTTTCTCGGCCTTGCGTTAGGCTTAGATAATATGGTGGCAACGTTTGCCGCAGAATTGCTCGGAGTACTTCCCCTCTATACACCGTTAGTGATGGCCGTTATTCAGATGGGGTTGATTTGGAGCGGGATTACCTTTGCCAGTCGCTTACTCCCGGAAAGCGTGAAAGAACGCTTCCCCTACCTGCCGGGAACCCTGTTGATCATCATGAGTGTCCTGCGTATTGTCAAATAAAAAAGGCTGGAAACGCAATCACTTAGGGGCAGACCCCGGTGCCAACGCTCTCCCTGAACAATCGCAGAGGTTACTAGAGGGTCGTTTAGTACGATGAACACGAGCGCCACTAGCGGTACACTAGCGACACAAACGGATCGCCTAGTAGTATCATAGTGGCGCTCGTGCGTTTAGTGGCGTTCGCGCTTCGTTTCGTCTATGTCCAACACGTCGCTAAAAGCAACACAAACGGTTGTCCCTTGCGACGAACTCTGTATCCCCATCTTCGCACCGTGTCTCTCCGCGATGCGAAAACAAACCGGCAAGCCCAATCCTGTGCCAGTCTCCTTTGTAGTTACAAAAGGCGTCCCCAACTGCTGCAAGATCTCGTCAGGTATGCCCGATCCGGTGTCTTGCACCTCGAGAACGATGGCTTGGCTGCTAAGATAAGTCCTGATGGTGAGCCGGCCGCCGCCTTGCATCGCTTCCAACCCATTGCGCGTCAGATTTAAGATCAACTGTCGCACTTGTTGGGGATCGAACTCATTATCCGGAATATCTCCGGTCCTGACTGCAGCTTCATGACCCATACGTAACGCATCAGCTTCAATCAGCGGGAACAGTGAGCGGATAATGGTGTTTAAATTGCCGCGTTTCCGATCAATCGCCTTATTCTTGGCGAGCGACAGAAATTCACTGATGATCGCATTGGCCCGATCGAGTTCTTCGATCATTGTCGTCAACTGTTCCCCATATTTGGCGAGTTCTGCCCGTCTTTGAAACATCTGCAGATAGCCACGTACCGTAGTCATCGGGTTGCGAACCTCATGGCCGATGCTGGCAGCCATCTCGCCGACCAGATTGAGGCGGTCCAGTCGTTGCATCTCCGCCTCTAGTCTCCTTTCTTTGGTTATATCTTGAGCTGTATATATCCGGCATAGTTCATCATGGAGAGTAAGTAATGAAGTCGATGCTAGTAGGGTAACGATCTTTCCGGATTTCGTTCTCAAACAGAATTCGAAGCTTTGAAGGTTCCCTTTCACTCGTATCTCTCCTAGCAAAGACTCTGCTCTCTTGTGATCTTCGGCCCACAAATTGAGTTTCTGAAATGTGTGTCCTACCAACTCGTCGCGTGTGTACCCGATAACATCCAAAAGCCGCTGGTTCACCTCGACAATCTGATCATTAGCTGTCCTGACAATACACATCATAGCCCCATTGCCGTGGAATGCCTTATGGAAGCGTTCCTCCGACTGGCGCAAAGCTTCCTCAGCCTGCTTGCGCTTAGTGATATCCTGGGCAATCGTCAACAGCGTTTCAATCCGCCCCTGTTCATCTGTTTCCGGCAGAACTTGAACATGATAATAGCCAGTTGCACCTTGCGCATCAGGTAATTCCACATCGCCTGCTACAGCCTGGCCAGTCCGCAAAACCTTCTCGAATTCGCGTTGCCAGGATCGATATAAGGTCTGGTTGATGCCAATTTCCTGCCATGTCTTATCCATGACCTGTTCAGCGTTGACCCCAAAATCCGTTTCCACTGCTGGGCTGACATAGATATGGCGAAAGTCCCTGTCATAGCGGCAAATCACCATCGGAATATTCTCGATCAAGGTCCGATACTGCCGTTCGCGCCGTCTCAGTTCTTCTTCCAGGCGTATCTTATCGGTTATATTCCGCCAGGTAACCGCGATCCCGTCATCCAGTTTGATTACGTTGGCGCCGCATACCCCATCAAGTGAGGCTATTCCCATTCCGGAGTAACTAATCGCGTCTATCTTCAGAGGCTCTCCTGTCTCGACCACCTGACAGTATTGTTCGAACAGCGAAGCTGTTCCAAACCCCGTGTATAAATCCAGCAGCCTGCGTCCGCTATAGTCTTTCTCGCTGACACCGGTTTCCAAGCAACCCGCCGTATTGATATATTCATGGACAAAATCGATGATCTGTCCTGCAGCACTGCGTTCAGCCCGCAGAATAGCAAAACAGTCTGGTGAATTATCAAAGCATTTTTTGAAGCGATCTTCCCTCGCCCGGGCAAGCTCTTCTTGCATCCGCTTATGCTCGGTGATATTGGTAAAGACGACAGCTACCATGCCGGGGCCGGGTGTATAAGCGTTTGCCAATAACCATCGGTCTGCAAGCGGCGAGTATTCCTCAATAGTCAAGGGCTGACCGGTTTTGACAATCTGCTCATACTTCTCAAGCCAAGCGGAATTCACAATAGGGCTTAGCTCAGAGAGGCGCTTGCCAATAACTTGCTCACGCCTCCAGCCGAACTGCCGTTCATAGGCCGGATTGGTGCTTAGAATGCGGGCATCGACGACCTTACCTTGACTGTTAACAATCATTTCGTACAGCACGAAGCCTTCATTCATCGATTCGAAAAGTTGTCGAAATTGTTTATCCTTCAGATTGTCACAGAAGTCCTGCGGGTTAGGAGAAGCTATCGAAAACGATTTCCTCGAGCGATCTCCCCGACCCCATTTCCCGATTTGCATACCCGCGTACCTCCATGCTTCTTTTTAACAGCCTCGTCATTGCTATTTATCAGAAATATTTGTAAAATCAACAACAACTTTCGACATCAGCACTTAGTTTCCTGCCGAAATCTGGCAGGAATCGCGCATTACTATTACTATTAGCTACTATGATTGACAATTTTATCTATATAACATATTATATATATTATATAGATAAATTGTTAGAGCTTTGTAAATCATTGGAGGCCAACATGAACAGCATGGTTTTTAAAAAAGAAATGTGGGACTTCTTACGAACGATTTCGGAATATATGGATAGTACGTTTCGTCCGATTGTCGAAGAGCAAGGTTTGACCATGATGCAGACCCGTATTCTTGTTGAAATTAAACAAATTGGACATCATACAGTAGGAAGCGTTGGCACCGCAATTGGCCTTGCCAGCGGCAATGCCTCTGCTATGTGCAAGAAATTAGAAAAATTGGGGCTTATACAACGTATTCGAAACCCAGAAGATGAACGCTGTGTAAATTTGACGCTCACTAATCTTGGCGTCGTAACAGTTCAAAAAATCGGCGATGCTCTAGAAGCAAAATATGGCTCCTTTTTGGAGAATAAACCAGAAGATGAGTTCAGAGCGGTTATTGCCGGAATGAAAAAGCTCAGTTCGTTTATTCAGGAAATGAGCGAACTGAGCCATAAGTAAATGGAGGAAAAGCTTTATGGAAGAACAAAAGGCACCGAAAAAGCCGTTGATTTATTATTATGTTGTAACTATGCTAATTCTCATGGTTCTAAATGCTTTAGGCTTACCGGGATTGCTACAACAAAAGCCTACCGAGGTAGATTACGGTACTTTTCTCACGCAAATTAGCAGCGGAGTTGTCAAATCGGTAGAAATCCATGATACGCAGATCGTATTTGTCGTAAAAGACGAATCTGGCAAAGACAGCGCGTTTCTAACAGGCCGGATGAACGACCCTGAGTTGGTCAACCGTCTGCACAATGCGGGCGTCCAATTCCATCAAGTTATTCCCAGAGAAAATTCACCCTTACTAAACTTTCTCTTAACCTGGATACTACCGATTATCTTCTTTGTTGGCATTGGACAACTCTTTGCCCGTCAAATGCAAAAGCGCATGGGTGGCGGTATCAATGCCATGACCTTTGGCAAGAGCAATGCGAAAATCTATGTGAAAGCGCAGACTGGCAAGACGTTTGTTGACGTAGCTGGCCAGGATGAAGCAAAAGAAGCGTTGAATGAGATTGTCGATTTTCTGCACAATCCTGACAAATATGCTGAAATTGGCGCAAATCTACCAAAAGGGGCGCTGTTGGTCGGCCCTCCCGGCACAGGTAAAACTCTGCTGGCACAGGCGGTTGCAGGCGAAGCCCAGGTCCCGTTCTTCTCGATATCTGGCTCGGATTTTGTGGAAATGTTTGTCGGCATGGGTGCTGCCAAGGTGCGTGACCTGTTTAAACAAGCCAATGAAAAAGCGCCGTGCATTGTCTTCATCGATGAAATTGACACGATTGGCAAAAAACGTGGCAACGGCGGCATTGGTGGCAATGACGAACGCGAACAGACCTTGAATCAACTATTGACTGAGATGGACGGCTTTGACGGTAAAAAGGGCGTTGTCATCCTCGCTGCTACCAATCGACCGGAAAGCTTGGATAAAGCGTTGCTCCGCCCCGGCCGGTTTGACCGCCGGATTCCGGTGGAACTGCCGGATCTCGCTGGCCGTGAAGCGATTTTGAAGGTACATGCCCAGAAGATTAAGATGAACCAAGATATTAATTTTAACGCTATTGCCCGAGCAACCGCTGGCGCTTCAGGCGCAGAGCTTGCCAATATTATCAACGAGGGTGCTTTGCGTGCTGTCAAATGTGGCAGAACACTTGTCAGCCAAAACGATCTGGAAGAAAGTGTCGAAGTGGTCATTGCAGGCTATCAGCGCAAGGGCGCGGTCATTGCTCCTAAGGAAAAGGAAATTATCGCTTACCACGAAATTGGCCACGCACTAGTAGCAGCAAAGCAGTCCGACTCTGCACCTGTGCATAAAATCACTATCATTCCCCGTACCTCTGGCGCACTCGGTTACACCATGCAGGTAGAGGAAAGCGAACACGTGCTGATGAGCAAAGAACAGGCTTTCAACAAGATCGTCACCTTTACCGGCGGTCGCACGGCAGAAGAGTTAATTTTTAATACCTTTACCTCTGGCGCAGCCAACGACATCGAACAGGTGACAAAGATCGCGAGAGCGATGGTGACACGATTCGGTATGAGCAAAAAGTTTGACATGATGGCTCTAGAAACAGTCAACAATCAATATCTTGGCGGCGATGCATCTCTGGCCTGTTCATCCGAGACAGCAACCAAGATTGACGAAGAGGTTCTGGCCATTATCAAGCAGGCACACGAAAAAGCAGCCGAAATTCTTAAAGACAACATAGATAAACTGCACGAGCTGGCTCGCTACTTGTTAGAAAAAGAAACCATTACCGGCGAAGAGTTTATGGAAATTCTCGCAGGCGAGCAAAATCCCCAGTCGGCGCTTAACAAGTAAGAAAGGCCGCTAGCGGTTGTGGAGTACGGGGCGCCGTTAACCGCAGAGTACGCAGAGTATGCGGAGGGTCCGATGAGGGTTACTGGCCTTTATTTTCCAGATCAGCTGGAAGGGTGAAACCGTAGCCCTCTGCAGTTCCCTCTGCGAACTCTGCGTACTCTGCGTACTCTGCGGTTAAGCGTAACCCGTCCTTTCCCTCTCATTTATACTAGGTAACACTACAGGTGGGGTTTTAGAAATGAAACGATTTTTACTATTGCTGCTTTGCAGCTTGATGCTATATGCACCAACAACTGGTCATACTGAAGCGAAGTCAGAATATGAGACAGCCTATAAACTGTATATTGCAGCCGGCGCCAGCGCTGCCGCCTACAACGATAGGACCGGCGCTCTGGCTAGCCGCTATTTACAGCAAGATGGCTGGAAAATTAACCACTACGTACAGGATCAAGGACACCCTGGTCCGCGTTTTCTTATCGCCAACAAAGAAGGTGCAGACGGCAAAGACATATATATTGTTGCGATTGCTGGTACAGAAACTACAGAAGATATAAAGCAGAATCTTAAGGTAGAAAAAGTGTATTTTGCCGGCGCCGCGCCGGAAGAGTTTGTCGCCAACGCTGCCAAAAAGGATGTCCCGGATACACAGCCAAAAGTTCATCGCGGCTTTAATGAGTTATGGCAGGCTGGGCCGACTGCAAAACTACGCAAAGTAAGCGACGTCTCCCTGATCTCACTGCCTGACCTACTTGCTAATAATAAAGACTATACCTTGTATCTCACCGGCCACAGCCTAGGTGGTGCAGCAGCTACACTGGCTGGCGCCGGGCTCATCAGCATGGGAGTAAATCCTGAGCAAATCGAAGTCATCACCTTCGGTGCTCCCGCAGTAGGTAATGACGCCTTCTCCAGCCAATATGAGCCGGTTCTCAACTTGACACGTGTGGTCATAGACGGCGATCCGGTAACCGGCGTACTGCAAACCATATCCGGCGGTTATACACAATTTGGCCGGGAAATAAAATGGACCATACCGCCCACGCTTGATGAACCGCATAAACTAGTTGGCTATGTGGATTTAGCAATTAAAAACTATTATGATAAACGGCAGCAAGCGATTAACGACGGCGTTGAGCTGCCCACAGAGAATATTAAAACAGCCGGTGGAGTTTATATTGCCTCGCTGAACAACAACCTCTCTAGTACTCCGGAAAAAGA
The DNA here is from genome assembly GCF_001611555.1 of Anaerosporomusa subterranea. NCBI lineage: Bacteria > Bacillati > Bacillota > Negativicutes > Acetonemataceae > Anaerosporomusa > Anaerosporomusa subterranea. The sequence goes on along the minus strand of NZ_LSGP01000017.1, from coordinate 183,825 downwards.
CTTTTGGTATATGCGCGAAGCGCTTTGGGATGAATACCGAAAAAAACTGCCTGAATATGTAATTGAAAGTAAAGATAGCGGCGGTAGCTGGCGAGAAAAGGCCATCGCTGCCGGTTGTCGCTGGGCGATCGTTCCTGAGGTTAGCTCTATGACGCTAAAACAAGAAAAAAATATATATCATGTTAATTTAACGCAGACTGTCTATGAGGTAGCCAGCGGTGCTGTCGTCGATGTCGCCATTTACTCAGCGGCAACGTACAACCTAACCCCATTAGAAGCCTTTATCCATTCTTTGAGAGAAATGACTTCCGAACAAGTCATATGGCTTAAAAAGTAACAAATAAGAAAAGCCAGGCGACGGTCTTTGGGGAAGTACAGGGCACCATTCCACAGAGGACGCAGAGTGATAAAGAGGACACAGAGGACTAAGGTTTAGGGCCAGCCATAGCTGGCAAAATAGACACTACTCCTCTGCGACCTCTGTGTGACCTCCTTTCCTCTGTGGAAATGTAACCTCGTCTGTTTCACAACTTATAAAGTAAGACTTGATTCAGGTGGAGTTTTAACTCCATCTGAATCTTAGTCGCACTTATTTCGAGCTACAGCCTGTTAATCCCTGACCTAAGAAGGCGGGGTCTTATAGGCTGTGCGAAGGATAAATTCTATAGCTTTGAGAAAATCGTTCAAACGACTTCTCTACATATACTATTTCTTATATACTAAGATATAGGATTAGTTTCGTCTTAGAAAGGAGTCTCTGAATAATGATCGAATGGCTATCTGCGCTTCCACCCACAATTCAAGCATTGATGGGAACCCTATTTACCTGGGGTGTTACTGCTTTAGGCGCGGGATTGGTCTTTTTCTTTAAGTCGATTAATAAAACGGTGCTGAATGGCATGCTCGGTTTTGCTGCCGGTGTTATGATCGCAGCCAGTTTCTGGTCACTTTTGGCACCAGCTATCGAAATGGCTGAAGGCTTGGGCCAAACGGCTTGGATCACTGCAGCGGTTGGCTTTTTAGCTGGAGGCGCTTTTTTGTGGCTTGTCGATATCACCTTGCCACATTTACACATGGGACTTGAGAAAGACAAGGCAGAAGGTATTAAGACCAGTTGGCAAAGAAGCATCCTCTTGGTGCTTGCCATTACACTACATAATATACCAGAAGGCTTAGCGGTTGGAGTTGCCTTTGGCGCAGTCGCGTTTGACTTGCCGTCAGCCTCTCTGACAGGGGCGGTCGCTCTGGCTATTGGTATCGGACTGCAAAACTTCCCTGAAGGCGCCGCGGTTTCTATACCATTGAGGCGAGAAGGCTTTAGCCGGACCAAAGCATTTCTCTATGGTCAGGCATCCGGTATTGTTGAGCCCATCGCCGGGGTCATCGGCGCATTTGCCGTCGTTTCGATGCAACCCGTGCTGCCCTATGCGTTAGCGTTTGCCGCAGGCGCAATGATTTATGTTGTGGTGGAAGAACTCATCCCAGAAGCACAGCATAATGAGGGCGGCACCGCCACCAATGTTGCGACAATTGGCTGCATGATCGGATTTACCATCATGATGATTTTGGATGTTGCACTGGGGTAGAACTGTAGACAGCCCTTGCATTCCCTGATCCTGGCGAATCGCACCGTCGATGCCTGGTAGTAACCAGTGGTTAGCGTTACCGCTGCTCGCTTGAGCTTTAGCATACACATACTCTATCAGCAAGAAGCCCTCTGGGACTGCCCGATGGCTTCTTGCTATTTGTAATGGCATTGTAAATACAGAGGGCGTATCAATTCATCTCACCCCCGGTATCGACAGAAAGCGAGTAACAGCAATCAATGACCCTCTTACGTTTTGTTAGAATCAGAATTACAAACAATCGGCTGAAATAAGGGGTTGTGAAACGTATTGATAACCGTTTCACAACCCCTTTCAGCATATCTCAATTGAGTTTTTGATTTGTTTGGCTTTTGATAACAAGCAATCCGCCTGATTCAGTACCTGGTCAGGAGTCATCTGCTTTTTAATCTCTATCAGCCCGGCGCTGATCGTAACTTCGCGGATAACCGGATCGTCATGAATTTGCTCCCGGATACGTTCAAGGACCAGCCTGCCTTCCCCTGCGCTGCTTCCATGAAAGATGAAAACAAACTCGTCTCCGCCCCAACGCATGACACTATCATGCAATCCCAGATTTCTCCTAAAAATATTGCTTATCCTCACCAGCACCTGATCGCCGGTATTATAGCCGGCAGTGTCATTGATGTGCTTAAAATTGTCAACATCAACTAATGCTAATACTGAATACTGCTCAAATTCCCTGACCAGTTGCAATTCCTCTGTCAGCCGCCGGTTAAAGCGCCTCCGGTTGCCAAGACGTGTGAGCGGATCAGTATCTGCTTCCCGGTAAAGTGCTTGCACCATATTTCCGGTCACCAGGCCAAGCATTCCGATGAACAGCATAATCAGCCAGCCAAGCAGTCTTTTCATTTGAGGCGGGAAAAACAAATACTCCTGCGCAAGGCAAACGCCGCCTCCCACGATTATGCCTGCCAGGGCAAAAATAGACCGTGCATGCTGATAGAGCCAATAGGGGGCTTCTGGTGAACGCCACTGGTTATTCTCCATTGTAAGACTCCTTGCGCTGTTGCCAAACAGGAAATACTGCTCTGACAGTTGTTCCTGCACCGATAGTTGAAGTGATCTGCATCCGCCCCTGGTGCCGTTTAATAATGCTGAGCCCGACCGTCAATCCGAGGCCGGCATTACCGCTTTTTGTCGTATAGAACGGAGTGAAAATCTTCTTTATCTGTTCCGGCGGTATGCCGCTGCCCTCATCCCGGACAAATAAAACCACTTTATTTTCCTTACTGCTTGTGCCAATTGCCAGCCTGCCGCTGCCAGACATCGCTTCCAGGCTATTGCGCGCCAGGTTTATGATCAACTGCTGCATTTCTTCCCTATTCGCCGCAAGCAGCGGCAGTCTGTCGCTGAGATATAGCTCGGCGGCAACTCCATGCTGAATAGCCTCTGCCTGAATCACAGGAAATAGTTTGCTCAGTATTTGATTCAAATCCTGCGGACTCTTCTCAGTCGTCGTATTTCGCACTAATGATATCAGACTGCTGGTTATTGCTTCGATATCTTCCACTTCCCGCAGCATGAGGTTGAGGGCCTCACGTGTGCAATAGGCAGGATTGCGCTGGTAGACCTGCAGGTAACCCTTGATAACGGTAAGCGGATTCCTAATGCCATACGCCAAACCGGCGGCGATTTGCTCTACTGCGTCCAGCCGGTGACTGTGGCAAAAACCGGCTGCCCTTTTCCCTGACAGCTTGCTATTCCCTGGCTGTATATACTGATTGTTCGTCGTTGACCGCATCAGAACAGTTCCCCTTTCCACCACTTCTGCAAATGCTTCTTGTGCCAATATGACACTATTTCAGCACTCACTTCTGTTATTCCTGCCGTTACGAGCCTTTTTGACACAATATTTGAACTGTTTGCCCAGGCACGTTATCGTAGTGGTAAGGAGAGTGACTCATGGAAACTCTGGGCGATAAAATCAAACAACTGAGAAGTAAGTTGACGCAGGAAGAATTGGCTTCCATCCTTCAGGTAGACCGTTCAACCTTAGCCTCTTGGGAGATCAATCGCAGGGAACCCGATATCAGGACGCTCTGCCGGTTAGCAGCCCTTTTTAAGGTAAGCGTTGACTGGCTGGTAGGTTATACACCAGACCCAGGGCATTCATCAGAAGCAGGGACTGGCTTACTGCAGGAGAACGCAACCCATTACCAGACAGTTGAAGATGCAGCTTGGCATAAGGTAATAGATACTGCCAAATATTACGGATTAAAACCGGATAATGTACTTCAGTTGATTGAAGTAAACGCAAAAATAGTATTAGCTGTAAACCCTCCCGCAAAGAAAAGAACTCCGTGATAATCATGGAGTTCTTTTTCGAATAAAAGCTGAGTCACATCCACTTGAAGATAGGAGCAACAATTATCATATGAATCTTACAGCCAGCAAGCCGGCAGCGACCGCTGACCAAAAATCCCGCTCATCCGTTTTGCGGCTGGTACTTATCTTAGGTTCATTATCTACCTTTGGACCTTTATCCATTGATATGTATCTGCCTGCACTACCCAATTTATCGGAAGATCTTCATGCCAGCACATCACTGGTGCAATTAAGCCTGACAGCCTGTTTGCTGGGCATTGCACTGGGGCAAATTTTCGCCGGACCGGTCAGCGATGTACACGGACGGCGTGGTCCCTTGCTCATCGGCCTTGCCGCGTATGTGATATCTTCCTTGTTATGTGCTTTTTCGTTCAGCATCGAGTTATTTTTACTGATGCGATTTATTCAAGGATTAGCCGGCTCTGTTGGTATCGTTATTTCACGCGCCTCTGTGCGTGATCTCTATTCCGGCACTGAAATGACACGCTTTTTCGCTTTATTGATGCTGGTTAACGGTGCTGCGCCGATATTAGCGCCCATCTTCGGCGGACAGATTCTCCAATTTACGTCGTGGCGCGGTGTTTTTCTGGTGTTGGCTGCCATTGGGATTTTTATGTTGCTTGCCGTATTTTTCGGTCTGCATGAAACACTGCCCGCTGAACGGCGTTCGCGAGGCGGTATTGCCAATACACTGAAAACCTTCCAGACTTTATTGAAAAACAAGACTTTCATCGGCTACGGACTTAGCCAAGGCTTTGCTTACGCCGCTATGTTTTCCTATATTTCAGGTTCCCCCTTTGTCATTCAAAACATTTACGGTGTTTCGCCGCAAATGTTCAGTGTGTTTTTTGCCATTAATGGACTGGGAATTATTTTCGCGGGGCAAATTACCGGACGCCTGGCCGGACGGATACCCGAAAAGAACTTGCTGGCAACCGGTCTAACTCTTGCCTTTTTAGGCGGTATATCATTGCTGGCAATGATTCTTGCCGGTGGCAGCCTGATTACCATCTTAGTCCCACTGTTTTTTGTTGTTTCCAGTGTCGGGATTATCGGAACCAGCAGTTTTTCACTGGCAATGCAGGAACAAGCAAAAGCAGCAGGCAGCGCGGCTGCACTCCTTGGTCTCTTATCTTTCATCTTAGGCGGCGTTATGGCGCCTTTTGTGGGAATTGCCGGGAGCTTTTCCGCCTTGCCGATGGGCATGATTATTGCATCATCGGAAACGGCCGCCGTATTATCTTACCTGATGTTGGTCAAACGCCAGCCTTCATCATAAATGTAGACTTGCTTCAGGTGGAGTTTTAACTCCATCTGAAGCTTAGCCGAAATTTAGACTGAGGCTCGAAATCTATGATTTCGTTAAGCCGAAGGCTCCCTTTAGGGGATTCGAGCTACGGCCTGTTATCCCGACCTAAGAGGGCGGGGTCTTACAGGCCGTGCGAAGGATAACCATTCTGAGGCGTCCCAAACCGACAACCTCTTATGTCGAATCTCTACTATGTAAAACACCCATGACCTACCATTAGCAAGGTCGGTCATAGGTGTTTTCTTTTTATTACGTGCTATCTCCTATCTTGTCAACATTTCACCGCTATGCCACGCGATATTTTCCCCCTGAAATGAAATTTTTCTTATAGCCCAGACGCATGAAGCCTATATATAGCAAGTATTTTATTATTTCCGCCCTCCGCTGTACACTAAGGCCATAGAAACTAACTGGAAGAAAAGAATGGTTTTAGCGAAGGGAGGGACAAAGAATGTTTTATCTGATTTTTAATTGGAATGGTCAGCTACTGGTGCCCACTGATATTCAAATGGATAATTTGTTTTTTACCGGCACTGTTAACCGGCCAATACCGCTGAATGCAAATTGTGTCTGATTCGATCAAGACGCCTTACATCTGCTGTAATTCTGATTTCAGAAGCTAATGATGTGCGGTATTGCCATCATTAGCTTTTACTACTACTATCAGATTTGTTTACTAAAATAATTCTTTGTAAGTCGCAGCCATTCACGCGCTGCAAATGAAATATACCTGTCTTTCTTCCATATAATCGCCAAATTCCATGGTATGATGGGGTCATTCATGGGGATAGTTACGAATCGCTGCGGATCTAATTCTTTGCATATTGTTTCCGGTAGTAATGCGATCCCTAGTTTGGCGCCCACCATTTCAACAATAAAATCCCATTGCGAGCTTTGGCAGGCTATCCGCGGCATAAATCCATTTAGCTGGCACTGCCTAAGAATATGATCAAATAAAGAAAAGTCCTCCCGGTATAAAACAAAAGATTCATTGCTAAGCATAGCTAAGGTCAGACTAGCGCTTTGCGCTAATGGATGGTCATGATATAAAACGACACGCAAAGGCTCATTGACGAAAGCGAAGGTTTCGAAGTCGTCCCTGGTTGCAGGGAGGGCAACTACCCCCAAATCCAGAGTTCCGTCCTGAACAGCCAATTCTATTTGCTTGGCGCCTTCCTCAATTAATTTAAGGTGAATCAGTGGATAGGCTTGTCTAAACTGAGCGATAGGCTTTGGGAAAAATCTCGACCCAATCATTGGCGGCAGACCGATAGTCAGCTCCCCTCGTTTCAGGTCAATTACATCAGACAACTCGCTGGCAAGATTTTTAAATTCAACAACGACACGCTGGACGCGTTTAAACACTGCTTCACCGGCATCAGTTAATTCTACCTCCCGGCCTGAACGTTCCAGCAGAGTTACGCCCAACTCGTTTTCCAGGGTTTTGATCACTTTACTGATAGACGGCTGACTAACGTGAAGCATTTGTGATGCCTTTGTGAAGCTTTTTTGGCGGGCAACCTCCAGGAAGTAGGTCAAATGCAAAATATCCATTGTTTAACCGCCTTTTTTAGTGTTTCCACATTCATACACTCTATATATAACAAAGATAATCCTATTTCCTGCAAAAAAATAAGGAGCGTGATCGCGATGATGATGAAATTTTATAAAACAGTACTGCAAATAGCCGCGTTAAGCTCCTTAAGCTGGCTTGGTAACACGTTGGCCCAGATGCTGCATCTGGATATGCTGGGAAATATTATCGGCATAGCAATTCTCTTGCTACTATTAGAGCGAAAGCTGCTGCCGCTGAGTTGGATCGAAACAGGAGCGAACTTTCTGATTGCCGAAATGCTGCTCTTTTTTATCCCTTCCGCCATTGGCATCATCCAGTTTAAAGACCTGCTTAGGCAGGAGTCGCTGGGTCTAATGCTTGTTATCGTGTTCAGTACCGCGCTGGTAATCGTCTTTGTAGGCCTGGCAACCGAATTGGTAAGCCATTACCGGAAAGCCAGGAACGAACTATGTTAGTGTTATTTGGCGTGTTACTGACAATTGCCGTTTACTGTATGTCCAAACGGCTGTATCAAAAATCTGCAAACCTGATATTTTCGCCATTGCTGGTTTGTCCGTTGATTGTGATTGCCGTTTTAACCGTGTTTCAAATTTCCTATGAAACCTATAACAGCGGCGGACAGCTTTTAAGCATGATGCTGCAACCGGCGATGGTGGCTCTGGCAGTTCCTGTGTATAAGTACCGATCAATACTAAAAACCTATATCGTAGAAATTTTAATCAGTGTCACCGTCGGATCCATTGTTGCCATTATTACATCAATGGGAGCCGCTAAGCTGCTGGGCATGAACTCACACATGATCAGCAGTCTAGTGCCCCGATCCATTACCACGCCAATGGCAATGAATGTTTCACAACTGCTCGGCGGCGATCCGGCAATAACAGCGGTTCTGGTTATTGTATCCGGATTGACCGGGGTTCTATTAACCTCAGTGCTGCTCAAATGGACGCCGGCGGGAAGTCCTATTACCAAGGGGATGATGTTCGGAGCATCTGCTCATGGCACCGGCACTTCAAGAGCTTACGAGCTTGGTTCGCTGGAAGGCGCTATCGCCAGTCTTGCCATGGTTTTTATGGGCATTATTACGACAGTAATCGCACCCGCACTAGTGCCTTTTGGCTTCCATCTTCTCAGCAGATTTTCGTCTTGAACAGCATAACATTCAGACCTCATCCACTCCTGCGACACAAGAAAGTTGCAGGAGTTTTCTATTAATCTGGGAATTATACCTATCAGATAGCTCTGGCTGAAAAGTTAATATCTGAGGCAGACTATGCATGCTCCCATCTGCTGCACGGAACAGTGCACGGCAGTTTCACTAATCTGGTAAATTTTAGGAGGACAGCTTAATGAAATTTGATTATTTTAAGTATCATGGCTTGGGAAATGACTATATTGTAATTGATCCTCAAAACGCCGACATTTCTCTTGAACCGGAAATAATTCGACTCATCTGTCACCGTAATTTCGGAGTGGGTTCAGACGGCATATTGTACGGACCGATTATTAAAGGCGAGGATTTGCAGCTAAGAATATTTAATCCGGATGGAAGTGAAGCAGAGAAAAGCGGCAATGGGATCAGAATATTTTCCCGCTATCTTTTTGATGCCGGCTATCTTCATTCCAACCAATTTCAGCTTGAAACTCTCGGCGGCAGAGTGTATGTTGAGTTACTCGACGCAACCGCCGGTGAAATCCGGGTAGATATGGGGACTGTCACTTTCTTTAGCGCTGAAGTACCCGTTTCCGGCCCACCCCGTCAAGTGATTAACGAAGAGCTAACGATCAATGGACGTTCGTTCAATGTGACTTGCCTTTCGATCGGGAACCCTCACTGCGTCGTGCTACTTGACGATATTTCCAGGGAATTAGTAGAAGAGATCGGTCCTATCATTGAAAACCATGCCCTTTTCCCTAACCGAATCAATGTTCAATTGCTAAAGGTGCTTGACCGTAACAATATTCAAATCGAAATATGGGAGCGCGGCGCCGGCTATACACTAGCTTCCGGCAGCAGCAGTTGCGCCACAGCCAGTGCGGCGTATAAGCTTGGCCTGGTTGCTGAAGATATCAATGTGCACATGCCCGGCGGCGCGATCAATGTGAAGATTGGCCAGGACGGTCACGTGCGTATGACCGGTTCTGTCACAGCAGTATGCAAGGGTGTATTCATGGACGATCTGGCCGCACAAATCAGGGACCTGTCCGGCCTATAAGCTAGTCACGCAAACAGATAAGCTAGCATCTGGCTTTGCTTACAAGATTTTTAAGCTAGTTGATCGCCTCCCAACAGGTTGCTGAAGGCTAATTGAACAAGGGTAGCGTAAATCTCCTCTTACGAGTGTTTATGCGCTACCCCTTTTTATACCAAGACTTTGCTCTTCAGTCATAAGTGCGACTAAGATTCAGATGGAGTCAAAATCCGTCTGAGTCTTAGTCGCACTCTATGTTATGTATACGTGGTTGTGGCGGTCTTGTGCTTACGCTCTAGGATCGACTGCCAGCACTTGGGCAACTGATTCCCCTGTCGCTTGCATCAGTTCAATACAAAGCCCGTCCGGCAGGGTAATCCAGTTCCGACCTTGCGGCATTTGGCTCACGCCCCAGGTATATACCTCGTCGAGAGCTGCTTCCAAATCCTCAACCATGATCCCAAGATGAGCCATTCGCCCCTCAGGTCCGGCAAAACCAGGATCGGATACGAGTTGCGGACCACCGAACATCCACACCTGTTTTGGCTGTTCGACAGGACCGTCAATCTTCCGGATAGTCATGCCCAGGGCTTCCTGAAAGAAACGAACGTGCCAGTGAATGTCTTTGACGTGAATTGCGGCATGCTCCAAATATGACTTTTTCTGATAAGCCATCGCTATCTCTCCTTTCTATACACAAAAGAATACGTTAAAGAAACTAGGCCTGCTGGACGTTTTCCTGGAGAAATCCCAACAGCCTGCGGCGATCAGGATAACCCTCGACATCACCGCGGACTCTGACTGCCATCGAACCAATCGCAGTTCCACGCCTGACACATTCCTGCAGCGGCAGTTCTTCCAGCAAACCAGAAAGCACGCCGACAGCAAAGCCGTCGCCAGCGCCAACCGTATCAACAACGACTTTAACCGGGAATCCTTGTTGATAGCCAGTTTCAATTGTACCGTCTGGAAAGCGGTGAGAAAAATAGGCGCCATCTGGTCCATTTTTCATGACGACATACTGGTTTCCTATCGAGTGGAAGAATTCGGCCACTGTATTCCAGTCAGACGTACCGATGAGAATCCGTGCCTCAGCAATGCCAGGAAGAATTAGGTCTGAGCGTTCTGCTATGCGCAGCAGCGTTTTACGCGCCTCAGCCTCTGACCACAACTGAGGTCGGAAATTTGGATCAAAGGAAACGATCATGCCGTGGGCCTTTGCCATCTCAATCGCTTGTAATACTGTGGTACAACAGGATTCGCTAAGGGCGGGGAAGATGCCTGTGATATGTAGAACCTTCGCACTCTCGAAATAATCGTCAGACAGCAGCGCTGCCGTCATTTTGCTGGCTGCCGAATTCTTGCGGTAATAGTACACTCTGGGATCGCCTGCTTGGTTCAATTCTTTAACCAGCAATCCGGTGGGATCGTCCTCCGCGAAAACTACCTGCGATGTGTCAACCCCTTCACCGCGGATTGTATTTCGAATATAACGACCAAAGGGGTCTTCACCGAGAGCGCTTATCCAACCGACATGATGTCCCAGCCTAGCCAGCCCGATAGCAACATTCGATTCGGCGCCTGCAATCTTGCGTGTATAGTTTGTGACAAATTGCAGAGAATCTGTTTGATCAGCCACCATCATAACCATGCTTTCACCGAGGGTAATTAGGTCTGGCATACGTTTCACTCCTTGCGGCACTAGTTTACGAATAGCTTCATTGCATTGACGGTTTTGTAAAATTGATTATTCAAATAACAATAAGTATTTATTCGACAGATAGTACGCAAACCCTTGGATTAACCGACAACAACTAATTCTCCGCCGCCATTCTGGCTAAATTTTAGTAGAAAGTTGTGAAAAAGCCGTGTTTTCTCCAGACCATCAGCTAATATATTTACCAGGGATTATGATAGCAAGAACATGAAACACTAAAAAGGGACCGCAAAATATAAATAAAGGAGGGAAAGAAATGGAAAGAAAAATCGCGAGAAAGTACAGGCACGTTCATCATCTTGGCCGTTTGCATGGCAAGTACAAACGCTACGCCGCCGCTGTAGCAGGAGCAGCCATCATGGCCGGAGTTGCTCTACCCGGTATCCCAGCCGCAAAAGTGTTAGCTGCTGAAAATCCCTCAGCTGAACCTACCATCACCATGAACCAAACGACCCAAGTTGATAAAGATACGAAAAACCCTATAAAGAAAGTCCTCACCGAAAGAACCCTGCAAGAAGACAAAAATAGCCCTCCCGGCCGTGGCTGGCACGAGCATAACAACAGTTGGCCAAGCTCTGATGAAAACCAGGGTTGGTATGAAAACGGGCGTATTTTTTATCGCAGCGATAACGATCAGTATCGTACTGAATATGCCGATTATCTCAGCCATCCTGTGAATTTTGTAAAATCCAGCTCCGAAATCTACGGTTTTGATCCATCTCTTGATTCGTTTAAGCTCCTCACTGTATCAAGTGACAAAGCCCTTGTTGAAGTAACACGTCATGATACAGGAAGATTATTCGACGTATTGCTAGCAAGAGATGGTGACCATGATTGGAGAATAGTTGAGGTACGCGCATTATAGAGTTCCATACGAATTCAGCAATTAAGCAGGAGGCTACCTTATTTTATAATAGGGTAGCCTCCTCGTTTGACAGCTAAATGCGCGTTCCCTTCGCGCAGGTCCGCAGCACCTTTCGCGTTTTCGCGACCCATCACTACTGTTTCTTACTTTACTGGGCTAGAGTACAGGTGCTTTCCCGAGTTTGTCATTCATTGTTTTTGTCTCTCTGGTTGCATAATGCAAGAGATTATCCAAGACACTATTCACAAAATAGCCATTTTCTTTACTCTCTAAGCTTGCATTCAATACTGCAGGATATTGCATCTTTAGCATTACCGTATGAATAAAATATTTGCTTGTTCCTCTTTCTTTGCCTTGCTCGTTATTGTTAGGGAGAAACTGAACTCTTTGTTCAACTTTTAGCTGCCAAATTTCTTCTATGTCAGCGTATATTTGATTTAGATAGACAAAATCTTCAGTGACCGCCTCATTAGGATACCGTTCCCTGAACTTTTGAGTCGCCATGCTGAGTTCTTGTCTGAGCACAGAAAAAGCACGATAATCTATGCCAGCCTCTACTTTCTGCCGCGCCTCGTTATATTGACTCATAAGCTGTTTAGTTTCTTGTTCCGGAACAGGCGCAGCCACAGCAATCGCTTGCAAAAGGACAAAAACGATGAGACAAATAGTAAAAAATATACCTTTTTTCACGTGATCATCTCCATATTGTTTTTCTATCAACTATCTTCTAGAGAATTTGGAGGATTCCTTCTTGTCGCTTGCTATTCTGCAGGAGCATGGCTAACGCCGGCGAAGTATATGATATTGGTTATAGATGATAGGGGGCTATGTTTTAGTTTATGGTAGCTGTAATCAAAGTTTTAATCACTTTGGTCGTTATTGTAGGGCTTCTGAACCGCAAGGTGAAGATGGGCAATGCGATGTTGGCCGGCTCGCTGCTGCTATTCTTCTTGACCGGACCAACGCTGGGCAAACTTACAGCGGCTAGCTCAACCACCGTAACTAGCCCAAGCACTTGGGAGATCACTATTGCGCTGTATTTTGTCATGTGTCTCGAATACCAACTTCGTACCAGCGGCATTATTGATGGGTTTATGTCTTCGGCCCGCAATATTTTCAAAAGTGAGCGTCTCCTCCTTGTCCTGATGCCGTCCTTCTTGGGCTTTTTGCCATCATTGGGCGGAGCTATATTTTCAGCTCCGATGGTAGAAAATGCAAGCAGAGCGTACGATCTCACTGCGGAAAAGAAGACAGTCATTAACTATTGGTTTCGTCATATATGGGAGTTCACAAACCCGCTGTTTACAGGCATGCTGCTTGCCAGTCAGCTCTCCGGCATACCACTCGGCGATCTTGTGACCCACATGTCCTGGCTCACGGTGCTAGCGCTTATTACCGGCTGGGTATTGCTTATTTCTCCGCTTAAGCCTAACAGCGCGGCAGCCATTGCAGACAGCACACCCGTAGAAAGTAGTTGCAATTGGCGTTATATCGCCCTAGCGACTGCGCCCATCCTATCGAATTTAGCCCTGGTGGTGCTATTTAACGTAAGCGCGTCCGTATCGATGGCAGCAGTAGTAGCTTCAATGGCGTTGGTTCTGCGGCAAGGGGTCTCCGATATCCGTGCCATGCTTAGCCATGCCCTAGACCGCAAACTGCTGTGGGGGGTTTTCGGAATCCTCTTTTTCCAGAACATCTTACGGCTGTCAGGCGTAGTTGGTGATATTTCGGTGCTATTGAATAACCTAGCAATTCCTGCAGCAGTCGTAGTTGGCATTATCGCCTTCATGGGTGGTATCCTGACCGGTACATCCCAAGGATTTGTCGCCATCGCGTTCCCCTTTATCGCGCTCTTATCACCGGGTGACATCTCGCTGGTCATAGTTTGCTTCCTCATGGGAACCGCAGGGCACATGCTATCTCCCGCCCATCTTTGTCTGGTTGTTACGCTGGATTATTTCAAGGCCAGTTTCTTTAAATCGATCCGGCCTGTCCTGATCTTAGAGATTATAATGGTCGCTGTCTCTTATGGCGTCATTAGTATCTGGGGCTAGTCCGAAGGTCATAATTTGTGGTTTGTCTGTTCAAAAAAAGAGTTTTACGAAGCTTTAATTAGCTTCGCAAAACTCTTTTTAAGTGTAATGGGTCTTGATCGAATTGCTAGTACTTGCTGCCTTGAGGAGACAAAAAAGATGTCCTTTGAAACTGATAACCCCTTGGCGGTACGGTAATTTCTAAAAAAGCAGCTCCAACATTCTAAACTTTTTTAGTAAATGGCATACAATTCTTTGTTGAAATATTACTTCAGACATATTCTAGTTAAGTAACCTTGAACCGTTTTAATACTTCTGCATTAATAATCTAAAACTAAACTACCAGTTCGTAAAGCTTTCCTTTGAAAAATACATTTCCTTTAATCTCCTTTTAGGAAATAAAAAACTCTCTTCTATTTTATAAAAAGCGTAATCCCATCACCCAAAATAATTGGTATTATTGTGTCCTATATTCCTTTTGCAATGTGGTGTTCTTTTATTGCCTCATAATATCCACTTTTGTAAAAATCATAATGTGCTTCAATATCCTCTTTGGGGTAGGCTTTTAAAGTAAGCAAAACTTCTTTTGTAAATTCTAAATATGCTGTCCCGTTGGCTGTTACTACATTTTTGTGCTGTATAGCTTGTTGCTCTATATAGTTGGCTTCGTTAGTGTAAGCCTCTCCTGCAACTCGTTTTAAATCTTCCAATGTATTACTTGTATGCATTTTATCATTCAACCATCCATTTGCACCAAGAAAGGTGGAGGCATCGCAAATTCCACCGACAAGAATATCCTTATCCATGGCACGTTGTACAAGGGGAACCAATTTTGAGGATATCTCTGTTGGCTTTCTATCTTTTGTACACCAGCTCATACCTCCAATCAGCAACAAAGCAGAATAAGTATCTGGAACATCAGCAATGGAATAGTCTGGCAATACCGTAAGCCCACCAATGGACTTTATGGGTTCTTTTGTAAGACCTACTGTTTTTACAAAATATTCAGATTGCTTATTTTGAATCTGATCATTTAAGGTCGCAGAAGTAAAGGCGGCCTCCCAGTCAGCAAATAAAGGTAACAAAACCATCAATACTTCTTTTCTCATGTAATTCCTCCTGATAACATTAAATATAATAAAACTATTCATATCTCCTATAACAAGATTATACATTCATAACCGATGCGATCAATTAGAATTTTATTCTATCCTAAGCTAAGCGATGATGAATTCAGGTAAAAAATCAAGGTACATCATTGATGTATGTGATTTTCGGGGTCAAAAATTAACTGCTTTTCTTCTGCAACAGGATTATGGATTCCACATGCCTTGAGGAGACAAAAAAGATGCCCGTTGAACCTGGTCTCCCCTTGGCGTCAGGGTATATTTTCTTTATTGGACATCATATATTAGCAACAACAAACACATCATACAACTAACATAATAGGAATTCTATGCAATTTAACATTGTATCAAAATCATTTATACATACATCCTTGTTTCCTAATAAGCCATAGATCTTTATCCATTCACTGAATCCGTCAGGTCCACCACCGCTCTTTAAGAGGCTTTTTATTTATCACTATAGCAAGTCTAATAGAAATTTTTTCTATATCAATGATTTTAAACTAAACTAAGAAATATGTATCAATATTTTCAAAGTCTAATGTAATCGTTGCAGTATCAAACTTAATTTCAAACAATATAAGGAATTGACCTGCTTGCTCAATGGTGTCTTTATAATCTGGGATTTTTGATATAAAACTATCTTTTATATCATAGATACTTAGACTACTCTTATTGACATTTCCTTTTGCTTTAACATGTTCATTTCCATTGTGCGGCACAGTAGTGAAAGCCACCTTACTGTTTTGTTCAAATTCTTTGACTTTATCGTTATCACCGAAAGTTGCAAAGAATAAAGTTTGAGCAGATTCATCATAAAAGAAATTTACAATTCTAACGTTACTCACATCATTAACACTTGTAGCAAGAGCTATTTCCGTTTGGCTTTCCATAATTCTTTTAAATTCATTTTTTGTGTTCATTTTATTTCTCCTTTGATTTTATTTTATAACTATAGTATATTTCTTAATGGTGTCATTTTATGATACCATTGAATAATTGTGAAAGGAAATATCTATGCGTAAATCAGAAAGAATAAATGATATGATGATATATCTTAATAATAAAAATTATTTTAACTTAAAAGACATTATCGAAAGATATAACATTTCTAAAAGCACTGCATTAAGGGATATACAGTCACTTGAGGAAATAGGCATGCCAATCTTTTCTGAAACAGGAAGAAATGGACGATACGGTATTTTAAAAAACAGATTACTGTCTCCTATTGTTTTTACCATTGAAGAAATGTATGCGTTGTATTTTGCTATGATTACGTTAAAAGCTTATGAATCAACTCCATTTCATCTAAGCGTAACAGCATTAAAACAAAAATTTGAAACTTGTATTTCTAATGAACAAATTAATATAATTCATAAAATGGAAAACATCTTAAGTTTAGAAGTTTCAAAACATCACAACAGTAGTCCCCTTTTAAAAGATATATTAAAGATGGCAATCGAGGAAACTGTTTGTAAAATAACATACAATAAACGAGGTGCAGAAAGACAATACTCTGTACAATTTTTTGATATTTCTGCAACTTATGGTCAATGGTATGTAACCGCATTTAATTTTAATACAAATAAGGTACAAGTATTTCGTTGTGATAAGATCAGTTCTCTTTGTGAGGATATATATTATCAACCAAAATCTATAGATGAATTGACGAATCTCTCAGCTACTATATTTAAACATGAAGGAGCAACCGATTTTGAGGTTGAAATATCCCCCAAAGGAGTAGATTTATTCTACAAGGAACATTATCCCTCTATGCATCTCTGCATTGAAGAGCAACAATATATTATTAAAGGATTCTACAATATAAGAGAAGAAAGCTTTATTTCAAACTATTTCCTAAATTATACGGACAATATTACTTCCATTAAACCACAAAAATTAAAGAAACTCTTACAAGATAAAATTTCCATTTTGGAAAATCATTACAGCAAGCTATAGTTGTTTACCCGATAGCAGATTTATTAAATTGTATTTTGGGTTTATATGAAAACAGAGGCATTAAGATTTTTCCAATGCCTCTGGATTTTCTGTGTTATATAATAGTATATTTATTTTCTTTTACTAAACTTTTCTTTGGAAAACGTATACGCTTCTTCGATAAAAGGTTTCAATCGATTTTTCCTTTAAAATCCACTTTTTCATCTGTTATCATCAAAAATAACCGATATCATCTATAAAATTCCCCCAAAAAACGAGCTAAAAAACGCACTTTTTTGCCCCGATTTAAGATCGATTTTTGCTCCAAAACCACAACATCTTGTAGTAAAACCGTATTATTTTCCCTTCTGACCACAATACGTCATCATTATTATCTCCTCTACGTGCGTTGAACAGATACTACCGCAGCAATCACGAGAATAATGCCGAAGAGTTGCCAGTTATTCAGGACCTCGTCAAAAAGCATTGTCCCGACAATCGCTGCCACTATTGGCTCCAGTGTAACAACAATGGCGGCGCGGCCTGTCTCGATATGAGACAGAGCAACAGTATAGCACAGGTAGGCAAATACGGTAGAGAAAAGGCTGAAGCCGACACTGTAGGCGACTGCTTGCCCGTTAAAAAGCAGTGCTCGCGCTTCCCAGAGCCCACTCACCGGTAACATGACCACAGCTGCGAAGATAAAGGTATAGACTGTCACTGTCACGGCACTGTAGCGACGCAGCGCGAATTTGCCAAAGATACTATATAGCGCATAGCCAAATCCGGCTCCGAGACCGGTAGCTAAACCGTAGAGCGAAATTGACTCGTTCAGCCCGGCGGGCAAGATGCCTACCACTAGCCCACAACCAATGAAGGTTACGGTAAGAGCGGTGATTTTCCCGGCATTCAAGCATTCACCGAGAAAAATTCGGGATAACAGCAGTACAAAAGCAGGAGCAGTATAGAGCAAAATGGCGGCTACCGCCACCGACGTTTCTCGGATGGCGGTAAAATAGCACCAATTGAAGAAAGCAATACTGAAGACACCTGTCCCAATAAAGTATTTACTGTCAGTCAGTCGGATTTTCAGCAAGCTCCTATCTTTCATGGCGATATACAGCACCAGAAGAATAGCGCTAAGAGCTACCCGGATTGCAACGATCTGCAATGTAGAAAAACCAAGTTCCGCCAAGCCTTTCACAAAGATAGAAATAATACCCCACAAGATAGCAGCTATCACGATCAAGGCATATGCCCGTGTTCTCATTTTTTCCCCCGTTGAATAGTTTATTACAATACATAACACTTACCATTCGCCATTCCTGACTGTTTAGCCTTCTGAAAAATAAATAAGGCCTTTCTCTTCAAAAAGAACTAGGCCTTAGGACGGCGGGACGTTCAATCTTGTCAACTCTCTGTCACTACGCCGCAAGATGTCCCGGGTGATCGATCTATTTTACGGCAATCCCTCCCTTTTCTTGCAATGTCGCCACAATATTGAATCGTCTGTTTCCAGCACTGTTGTTTTCACACCCGATAGCGCAAAAAACCAACAGCTACTCCGGCCATTATCTGGTATCCGGCCTCGTTGGGATGAATGCCATCTACATGAAGCCCTTCGCGAATCCCAGAACCGACTAGATTGACCATTGCTGAATAAAAATCAATCACATCAATACCCTCAGTCGCTACATACTGTCGCAGCGACTGGCGATACTTTGCCAAAAGCGTTTCTTCCGCAAAGTTGCAGGGAGTCGGCAGTCCAAGGAACGGCACAATGGCATTATCAATTGCTGCCTTTACCATTTGACGAATGTTGTTCACTACGTCTTCAGCAGCAATCCGCTCAAAAGCATCGTTTGCCCCACCCACGATAATTACATGCGACGGCCGGTGCGCGAGCACATCGGCGGAGAAGCGTTCCAGCATCCCCCAAGTGGTGTCCCCGTTAATCCCTTTGTTGATCATCTGTAGACCGAGTTCGTCAGCAGCCAGGCGAACCCAGGAACGATCCGGCAAATAGGGAAAGCCATAGGTTATCGAGTCGCCTAGCGCGACGATTTTTGGACAGGTTATTGGCATATGGTCCCTCTTCCTGCAAGTATTTCAAGTCGTACTTTATTGCGCGTCTCGATTTCTCAGCCGAAGCATTATCGCGCATTTCATCTTTGTGATTTCCTTTTAATTGTTCCCATTTGCACAACCACCCAATTATTGCTTCGTCTTGCATCTCGCCATGAGCAAATACTATCTATGATCTATTTTCGCCGCAATTGCTCAGAAAGGAGAATGGTAATGAGACGCAGGATCATGAAATTTGGCATGAAACACAAGCGGATCATGGCCGCTGTAGCGGGGGCAGCGGTGATTTCTGCGACGATGCTGCCGGGAATGCCGGCAAAGGCTCAGGCATTGTCAAGCCCTAAGGAGATTCATGAAGCCTCTGCCAAGTCAGAGGAGATCAAGCATCGTCGCGCCGGCGACCCTGTCCTTGTCGTTCGGAACAATGCTGCTACCTTCGGTTTCGACTCACAGCACGACCGGTTTTCCTTGCTGTCTTCGTCAGGATCCAAGGCCATCGTCCAGGTTCGTTCCAACGGTCAGACATTTAAGGTTGACTTAACGCGTGAAGATGGCGAGTGGACGATCACCACTATTCGAGGTATCGGCGACTCTACGCATCCCGCCACCTACACCCCGGCCAAATTGTTTACGTCGTATGCAACATTAGCGCCCACTGATCAGATGGCAAGCCAGATACTCTACCATAACGTTAACCTCGGGGACTGGACGTGGAATGAAAGCGCATACCCGAAAGATATGTCTTTCGGCCTGCTGATGAAAGACCCTCGCACAGACGGGTCAGCTGATTACGTTCCGGCCAATGTGCTGAACCAGATGAAAGCCGTCAATTTCAGCCACCAGTTTGTACTATATGCCCACCTAGGTACAGTAGCTCCGAAGGGCTACGGGATCGCCATAGAGAAAGTCGTGCATTATGGTAATGATATCGCCGTAACACTGAGAACCAAAAGCCCAAGGGCTGCTGATTCATCTGCTCTTTCGGTATTAGACACGTATATCACGCTCGATCGCTCAGTCCTCGCTAACGGAAGCCCGACCAATATCACCGTTTATGACCAGAATGGCGTCAGATTAGTGGCTTATACCGTGAACAGTGCATATTACTAAGTAATTGAAAGCCCGGCCTGCTGAATGCAGAGCCGGGCTTTCGAGGGGACAGTCCCGGTCACCTTATTGAACAGCAGTAGGACCCGGTATAAACTTCTCGGTATAGCCAACAAAACCTTTAATTCATTGACGTCTCATTCAATTAATATCTACTAAAAGTTATTATAGCGCCCCAGTCTCATTGATAACATATTGTTTTTAAGTGCTCCACAGCGGTCTGAAGGAATTCCGGTTTTCCGAAACTACCTGATTTTAGAACTATAAGCATATGTCGTCCTAATGCCAAGCCTGAGGGTAACCCAGTCTCAATTTCCCGTAAGACAATATTACCTGTGATACCAAGCTTCCGGCATAGAGTCCCTGACGTATCTCCGCCTGCGATAATCAGTCGCTTGAGATTCGTTTTTGCTACTACATCTGCGGTGATATCAGCTAGAACTGCAGATACCATTTTGCTAATAGTCATCTCGGCAATACCAGATGCTTGCCCAATGGCCTTCGTATCGCGAACAATTTCTGGACTATTATCCGCCATCAGCAAAGTATCTGTGCCAGCCATAATTAGAGTTACGGCCTGATCAATTATTTCTTGCTTTTTTCGTTCTATTAACGGTAGATCAAATATCTCTCTAGTATCTATTTTTAATACTGGCATTTCAATTGCTTGAAGGTGTGCAATCTGCGCCGCTGTTTGCGGCATTAAACTGCCCGCCACAATAAGAACGCCGTTGTGATCTTGAAAATCGACCTGTTCAAGTGCATCACATGACTTATGAGTCGGCCAATACTTTGGTAGTTCTTCAGCAAGAGCGGAACTACCGCCTAAGACGGCAAGACCATCCAAAGCACTGGCTAGCAGCGTAAGATCATCCTGGTTTTGTGCGTCAATAATGCAATAGTTAACCTCAGTTCGCGCCGATTCAAGCGCCTGCCGCAAAGCAATTGTGCCGTTTCTGACTATGTCAAGATCAATTCTGCCAACCCGGTGCTGTGTTTGCTCTTGGAGAATTGCAACTAGATCGGAACTATGCATCGGGTGGACGGGGTCATGAGCAAATTCCGAGCATTCTAGTCGCTTGCCATGCACCGTGTGAATGCCATGCACCGTTTGCCGCCCGTTCTTGGGAAAGGCAAGACTAATAATCATAAACTGTTCGCCTAAGGCATCCAGCACTGCGTCAAATTCGGCTCCGATATTACCCCGAAATACGGAACAGGTTTTCTTATGAAATATTTTGCAGCCCACTATCTGTAGTTGTTTCGTGGCAGTCAGTACTTTTTCATAGGCTATTTCCTTAGGGTCCAGGCGGCTGTCTGTATCAATAATAATAACGTCGGCGTCTGCCTGTAGACGCGCTCCCGCGTCAAATGCCACAATTTTGGTCAAATAGCCGTTCTTGCTGAACATGATGCCAATATCATTAGCACCGGTAGTATCATCTGCAACAACACCGATTAGCATTTCTTTACTCCCCGCAAGCTTGCCACATCCTCTGAGGTAAGTAACGGCGCCTTGCCTGCAGTAAGGACGTAAATTTTTGCATTCTGCTCGAATTCTTCCGCGATATCACAGGCTCGCCCTAAATCTTTGGCAAACGTAATAATTCCGTGCTGAGCTAAATAAACAGCATTTTCTGCATTTGGCAATTCTTCAGTAATACGCCGAATCAGATCAGGGTGCCCTGGTGGATGAAACTCAACCAGCGGCACTCTGCCAACTCGTGTGACTGCCCCATAAGTGCAAGGCGGCAACACATCACTTTCATTCAGTGGAAAAGCTCCCAGAGCAATAGAATAAGGAGAGTGTAAATGAACCACCGCTCCTAAAGCAGCGGATTGCTGATAAACCGCAGCGTGAAATCCCACTTCTTTTGACGGTTTACCATCCTCTAGCGGATTCCCGAATAAATCACAGGCAATAATGTCCTCAGGCCGCAATCGGCTAAAGGATGTATCAGTTTTACTAATCAAAATGATATCACCTGACCGAGCGCTGATGTTACCGCCAGTAGAACAAGTAAGCCCACTTTTATACAATGCTTGAGATGTGAGCGCAATTTCAGTCCGTAATTGACAGAGATCAATCACATTGCATACCTCCGCTAAAATCATTCCGAGACTGCACACTAAAACTAACTTTCTCCATCATACCTCCATATTTAGTATATTATTTGTTATATTGCCGAAGAAGTCTAAATCACTTACCGCTCGTACTCAATTGCAGGCGGGTAATGGCGGAATTGACATGATAGCGTATTCTTTCTCTGGCGCCTTCGGCATCTTTGCTTAGTATGCATTTATAAACTGCATCGTGCTCGCTTAGAGTCGCGCGAACCGTATCCATATCGATCAATACTTTCTCTATCCATAGCTCAAGTAGCTTGCGAATGGCTTTTACTGTTTGAAAGATTACGGCATTATGCGCTGCTTTTGCGATAGCCATGTGGAAACGAACATCCCCGTCAATAAACTTCTGGATATTCTCATTTTCACAAGCTTCTTTCATATCAAGTAATGCTGTTTCAATTTCGCGAAGCTCAACATCATTTGCTCTGGTCGTTGCAAGAAACGCAGCCTCGCAGTCGAGGAGAAGTCTTGCCTCGACTAACTCAGCTATTGACTTATCTCCAATGATAATTCCCCATGCAAGGGGAGCCGCATAAAAGTCAGAAGTACCTACCGTAATGTAAGTTCCTTGCCCGTTCCTCACTTCAAGCAAGCCTAGCATGATAAGAACTTTTATCGCCTCACGAAGAGTGGATCTGCCAACGCCAAGACTCTCCGACAATTCTCGCTCAGACGGAATCCGATCCCCTTTTTTTATACTACCTCTCATTATTCCTTCTAATATATAATTTGATAATTCTTGAATCACATCTTCAACTATACTGGTTTTCTTCGAAATTGATTTTAATGAAATATCGGATATCATACTAATCTCCTTATTATGATTAAAAAATTCAATTACCAGTCATGCCATCATGTGGTCTGATGGCTAAATTATAGAATAGCATGTAAATTCTGTCAACACATTGTTGGGAAGATAATCCCAATGGAGCATTTTCTCTTCCTCTAGCTACATATTAGCTGATATCATATACTGTTATGTGCCAGATTTCGAGATTAGTGCTTATCTCAAACGAAAAGAATCCCCCACAAAGTGAACAGAGCTCACTCGTGGGGGATTTCCTTGTAGTTGTTCTATCGGAGAATTAATCTCTTTTGCATGCAGCCTATAATCAAGGAAACACCTTAGTATTCATCAAACATCCGCTGGATTTCGACCGGGTCCGAGGTCTTGGTAAGAGCCATCATTAGCAGAATACGCGCTTTTTGCGGGTTTAAGGTATCGGCGGCGACAAAGTGCAGTTTATCATCTTCCGCTACGCGTGTCACCATGCCGTTGCCAACGCGAGAGCTTTTAACGACAACGACACCTTTCTTTTGGGCGTCTATAAAGGCTTCTTTAGTCGCCGGGTACATGCTGCCATGTCCCATCCCTGCATGGACAATCCCCTTCACTCCGGCATTAACGGCTGCGTCCACAAACAGACGGTTATGGTTCGTGTGCGCATAGACGATCTCAACATACGGCAACTTAGTTAGACCCGTTATATCAAACTCAGACTGTGTAGTGTGCTTGCGAGTCGATTCCCGATAGAAATAGGGTTTTCCATTTTGAATATAGCCCAGCACGCCCAATTCCCACGATTTAAACGTCTCTACATGTGTGGTGTTTGTTT
This sequence comes from Anaerosporomusa subterranea, assembly GCF_001611555.1. Taxonomy (NCBI): domain Bacteria; kingdom Bacillati; phylum Bacillota; class Negativicutes; family Acetonemataceae; genus Anaerosporomusa; species Anaerosporomusa subterranea. The sequence continues at coordinate 160,177 of NZ_LSGP01000017.1, read as the reverse complement.
TTGTCACATCGCGTCCACCATTAATTTGATCATTAAGCGCCACTAAGACCCCCTTGCCTCGCGCCTCTTTGCTGCCGGCCAGACGAACAGCATTCAAAATATTGACCGGGCCATCTGCGCTCATCGCCGTGGCTGGGCGCATCGCGCCAATCAAAACGACCGGTTTATTGCTTTTAACAACGAGGTTTAGAAAGTATGCGGTCTCTTCTAATGTGTCCGTGCCATGGGTAATCACTATGCCGTCCACATCATCAGAAGCTAACAGTTCATTCGTTCTTCTGGCCAAAGTAAGCCATACTTCATTGTTCATCGCAAAACTGCCGATATTGGCGATTTGCTCTCCAGAAACATTGGCGTACTGCTTTAGTTCCGGCACTGCATCAATTAGTACTTGAACGCCGATGGCGCCAGGGTTATAACCTGTCATTTGGGTACTAGAGGCCCCTTTACCGGCAATGGTTCCCCCTGTAGCTAAAATCTTGACACTCGGCAGTTTGGCATCATCGGGAGCAGCGACCGCGGCCTGCATGGAGAACGTCAATACGAACAAAACCACGAGCAACAAAGCTAACCTTTTCCTCATCGTTTTCGCCCCTTTCGTTTCTAGCCCTTATCCTAATTATAGCAATTTTCCGAACAATGTAAATACGTTGCGTTCTTAGTCATGTTTCAAGTAAGAAAAACCGTTGCGACAGTCCTTGGGGAAGTACGGGGCACCATTGCACGGAGGTCACGGAGTGGTAAAGAGGGCACGGAGGGTTACAATTCTGGGGCCAGCAAAGCTGGCAAAAGATATCGCACCCCTCCGTGCCCTCCGTGTATCCTCCGTTTCCTCTGTGGAAACGCAACCTCGTCCTCTTCGCGAACTTGTACTTTCTATACGTTTTGAACAAGAAGAGGCCTACCTCACGGTGGCCCCCTCTCAGAACCGGAAGAGCCCGATTAAAGCATCCGGCTCTTCCACAGCATTCAGCTACCTGTTATCTAGCCAGAAATCGAATCTCTTTTACTTACAGCCTCTTTGTAGACGATAGGCCATTTGTCAAAGAAGGTATTAAAATAGAGGAAAACCATGAGCAAGGCGAATTGACCCGCGAGGACTCCCATGACTGGAAAACCCATACCCAAATCATTACCGGCAAAAGGTAATACTTTATATAGCTTTAGCCAGCTCAGACCAAAAACTGTACCGACTGATAGCCAGATGGCAACCCTGAGGAGTACTCGTTTAGCAACACTGGGTTCACTGTCAGCGCCTGGAAAGTCATCGAACAAGTGATGCCAGCACAGCATGGTAACAATCAGCGAAAGTTCGAGAGATGCCGCTGTGATGTAGGGATTTACGCCTGGGTTAATGTTGAATGCCTTGATGAGTGATACGTAGAACGCTGGCATCAAATACCCGCCGCATACCAAGGCAATCACAACGCCGATCAGCCCCATCCACGGCTGTTTGCTGGTAAACAGCTTATACGGGAAACCTTCGCCGCCTTCGGCCGGAATCAGGAACCAGAAGATAAACCCTTGGCAAAAAGCAAGCACAGCTGGCCAAGATCCGAAAGGCTGAGAGGTAATGCTATGACCTCCTAACTGGAGATGCATAAAGCTCGGAATAAACAGCCCCACCCAGACAATGATGGCAAATACCGAACTTGTCATCATAACCGCCAACCCGTCGAGCGGCGGCTTCAGATTACCGGCCCATGGCTTCTTTTGGAATAAGGAGACAAAGGGAATCTGAGCAATGATGACTGGCAAGACGTAAAAGTTGGAGGTCTCCCAGCCTTCTAACGCCAGCTTAAGTTCGTCCGCGTTGCTTGGTGCAAACAGAATCGCCAGGCTAAAGGGTTTCCACCAGATTCCGAGGAAAGCGATCAGTACCAAAAAGGCAACAGAACCGCAGACAAAGCTCAGGAACGTGTACCATATCCCAGCGCGAGGCTGGAGGTCGCTCAAACTATATTTGCCATAGTTGCCAAAAATCAAGGTTTGCCAGATCCAGGCGCAAATACTGCACCAGAAAAAGGTCCCTTCGGCGAAAGCCGTGATGTACTTTTTACCGATAGCCGGATCGGCGGCTTGCAGTCCCGCCGCCGCGGTGGCGGAAATAAACGCCTTGGCGACTGAAGCCCAGACAGGCCAGTAAAGCATAGCATACACGAAGCAAAGCGCAACCCCGACAATCCCGGTTGTCAGTTTGCTGTCAAATCGTCTTTTGGTAACATAGTCCATTGGTGTTCCTCCCTACGATTATTATCCACTATTGCCAATGTTTTTGGCGACAGCGGCGCCGACAACCATCTTCAGCACTTCCGACGCGCCAACGCCGATATCTAATAACCTGGCGTCGCGCACATAGCGTTCCGGATCATTATGTTTCATATAGCCATGTCCGCCGTACACCTGTAATGCTTTATGACATACTTCTGTTACGACCTCTGACACGAACAGCTTTGCCACCGACGACTCCAGCGAATAATCCGCGCCGCTATCCCGCTTGCGGGCTGTCTCAGTTACCAGCAGGTTTGCCGCTTCCAACTTCACATACATATCTGCCAGCATGGCCTGAATTGCATACAAGGTGCTTAGCGGCTTGCCGAAAGCCACTCTACGGTTGGCATAGCGCGCTCCTGTTTCCATGGCAGCTTCCGCTATTCCAAGACCCATGGCAGCCATGCCCAGTCGACCGCCGACCAGCCCATACATAGCAATTTTGAAGCCTTCATTGGCATTACCAATCATACTATTCGCAGCGACACAGCAATCAGTAAAAATCAGACTTGTGGTTAAAGAACTCCGGCAGCCCATCTTTTCTTCCGTCGGGCCGACTTGAAAGCCTGGTGTTCCTTTTTCAATGACGAACAGGCTGATTCCCTTAGCGCCCGCATCCGGAGCTGTTTTGAAGGCGACGAAATACAGATCGGCCAGCCCGCCATTTGTACAAAAATACTTGGTTCCATTTAGTATCCAGCCGTCATCGCGAAATGCAGCCTCAGCCTTAATCGCGGCGGCATCAGAGCCGGCCTGCGGCTCGCTGATGGTATAAGCGGCAATTTTCTTGCCCTGCAGCAAGTCAGGAAGATAGCGACTTTTTTGCTCTTCTGAACCAAATTTCAGCAAAACATCAACCGCCATCCAATGAACGTGAAAGGTCAGGGCAACCCCCGCGCTAGCCTTGGCGAATTCCTTAGCCACGGCATAGGTGCTAACTGAATCGTAGCCACCGCCACCATATTCGACAGGGTAATTCATGCCCAAAAATCCTGCTTCCGACATTTGCCCCAGTAATTCCGTGGGAAATCGATTTTCTTTGTCCAGTTGTCTGGCGATTGGTTGCAAATGACTTTTACAAAACTCTCTGGCTTTTGTCACTATCTCACTGTCAGCACGCTTAGCTGAACCGTCCATATTTACACCCCCTGTGGTTGATGAGGGAGGCCGGTTTACCGGACCTCCCCGGTCTGCCGCACGTCAAAGTTTCATCTCACAGAACGTGTCAGCGACAACAAAATCAGCTTCAGTCAGCGTCTTAATTTCTTCCAGGGTAACTCCCGGCGCATGTTCTTTCAAAATCAACACATTCTCACCGACTTCAAATACCGCCTTATCGGTAATAATGGTCTTGACGCAGCCTTTTCCAGTCAGCGGCAGTGCGCACTTTTTCATGATTTTCGATTCGCCGCCTTTATCGGCATGCATCAGACAAGCAATAACCACTTCCGTTCCGTAACACAAGTCCATCGCGCCGCCAATGCCAGGCCACCATTTTCCATTGCGTTGCACAGCCCAATTGGCGATATTGCCCATTTGGTCAACTTCCAAAGCGCCGAGGATGGTAACATCCAGCCGGCCGCTGCGCATAGCGCCGAGCGAGGTCGCCAGATCCATGATAGCCGCGCCTGGAACTAAGGTAATCGGCTCAGCGCCGGCATTAGTCATGTCTGCGAGTGCCTCTGAGGCTTTTGGCTTCGGGCCAACGCCGAATACTCCGTTTTCAGCGTGAAATAACACATGAATGCCTTCCGGCAAATAATTCGAAACCTGGGTTGGCATACCGAATCCCAAATTGACTAATTGGCCGTCTTTTATTTCCTGCGCGGCTCGTTTCGCGATCAATACTCTCGCGTCCATGTTTTTCCCTCCCAAAAATCAAGTCTTCTTTATTTTTCAGGAATTGGTACCTTGGCCACATTATATTTTTAGTTTGATGACGGCCAAAATTGCAAATTGCTGCGTCATCCCTCCTAGCAGACTCCTTCCAGTATGCGTCGTCGGCTCTTCCTTGCCCTTTGCAATTTTGTCTCCGCCCTAAAACTAAACTCTAACATGGTCAAGGTACTAGTTTACCGATCTTGAGCCAGTGCTTCCGATATATCTCATTATGCTGTTCCAAGGATAGTCCTTTAACAACCGCGTGAACAAATACTCCCGATGTGCCTACTCTTTCAGGGGCAATTGTGCCGACAGGAACAATTTCTTCCACCTCTGCGACCGTGTAGTCGCAGGCCATCGCCACCATGGGATTGCAGTTTACACTGGTATGACGATACTCTAAATTGCCCATCTCATCAGCCCGCCAGGCTTTAACCAGACCAATTGGCGCTCGCAGCGGCGGTTCAACAAAACATTTTACACCGTTAACTTCAATAACTTGTTTAGGCTCCTTTAGTTCGGCAAACAGGCCGGGCTCATCGAGTATGCCTACGCCGACCGGGATCAGCGCTCCGCCTAGTCCCATCGCACCGGCTCTTACCTTCTCAATCCAGGTACCCATGGGGTAAAACTGTTCTACTTTAAGGTTGCCTTTCAGGTATTCGTCGGTAGATTCCTGAGTCGTCCCGACATGAGAAGAAATGATTTCTCTTACTAATCCATTCTTGTACAGCATAGCGCGGCCAAAGCCGCTTAACCCTGGCTCGTTGGTAATCAGGGTGATCTCACGGATCGCATGACTAATCAACCACTCGATGCAACAGGTTGGTTCGGCTGCGCCGACAAATCCACCCATCATAATCGTCGCACCGCTCTCGGGAATAGCACTCAAGGCTTCATCGATAGATTTAACTTTGTTCCCTAATTTGGACACTTACGTTCCCTCCTCATGGCAAAGTATTTGTACTTCCTGATGGCCATCAGCACCTTAGATATCTTGCAACAAGCGTGCCAAAACTACCGGAATACTCTGAAAACCTGATTTTAAAATTAAGAAAACCGCTACGACAGTCCTTGGGGAAGTACGGGGCACCATTCCAAGAAGGTCACGGAGTGGTAAAGAGGGCACGGGGGTTACAATTTTTGGGCCAGCAAAGCTGGCAAAAATAGATATCGCACCCCTCCGTGCCCTCCGTGTATCCTCCGTTTACTCCGTGGAAACGCAACCTCGTCCTCTTCGCGAACTTATACTTTCTAGACGTAAAAAAGCCTCCGGGCGGTTTGCCCAGAGGCTCTATACACTGTACCTTTTGCAGACATTTGTATGGAAGAGCTACACTACATCTGCTAAATCTTCATTCGCTCCAACTTTTTATATAATACCGAGCGTTGCATATTTAATGCGCGCGCGGCTCTTGCCTTGTTGCCGTTAGTTCTTTCCAGCGCATTAATGATCAGTTCCCGCTCGGTTTCTTCAACCCGGTTGCGGAAGGGACTGTCCAGACCAACCAGGGACTGGCGCGGATTACTTTCCCACGGTCTGACGGGAATCTTGCAAATATCAATGAGCGGGTCGTCGCTCCAATTAATTGCCTGTTCGAGCAAATTCTCCAGTTCTCTCACATTGCCCGGCCAACTATAGGACTTCAGGATATCGAGAGATTCCTCAGTGATGCCCTGGGCGTCTGATCCTATCTTTTTGTTAATGCGTTGAATCAAAGCCTGAGCCAGAAGTGGCAAATCATCGACTCGTTCCCGCAGCGGCGGGAGATTGATTTCCAGTACATTTAAACGGTAATATAGATCCTCGCAAAACTTCTTGTCTTTAATGAGTTGTTTGAGATCTGTATTGGTGGAAGCCATCACACGCACATCAAGCATTGTGGGGGTAGTAGCGCCGATTCGCCAAACCGCTCTTTCCTGCAGCACCCGCAGAATCTTGACCTGCATATATAGCGGCATATCACCGATTTCATCCAATAATATCGTTCCGCCATTGGCCAGTTCAAATTTGCCCGGCTTGCCGCCCTTTCTTGCGCCAGTAAATGCACCGTCAACATAGCCGAACAGTTCTGATTCCAAAAGGTTTTCCGGTATCGCCCCGCAGTTTACACTAATAAAAGGCGCTTCACGTCTTACCGAGCGAGTGTGAATTGCTTGGGCGATAATTTCTTTGCCGGTGCCGCTCTCGCCTGTGATCAGCAGAGTAGAACTGGTTCGCGATGCCCGCCTGGCCAGCTTTTTGACATACAACATTGGCGGCGCTTCGCCGATAATATCCCGGCAGGTCCACATCAGTTGCATACAAGAGCTGCTAACATTGGCAGGTTGTGATAGTTTATGAACAATTTCTTTAGCAATAGCTTGGTCGGGAAAAACGGTTTTTACCATCGCGCCGACTGTCTTCCCATCGACTTTTAGCGGGAAGCGGGCTACTAAGAATTCTTTCGCGTTGATTTTTAACGTCTCGCCCCATATCGAGTAGCCCTGGCCAATAGTTTCAAATAATCGGCAACTAGGAATGATATCCCATATTTTCTTTCCGATTACATTTTGCTGACTGCAATTGAGAATATCCAGAAAAAAAGCATTGGCGAAAAAAACAACCCCGGTTGCATCAATTGCCATAATACCCTCGAATGGGTTATCAATAATCGACCTCAATCGGACATCGGTTGAATAGTCCTGTTGTTCCGGCATTGTCACATTCATAACACACCTCTCCTCACATAGACAATTCAGCGCTCAGGTAAGATAGTCCTTTGCAATAACTATGCCATCGCAATGAACGAGAGAACCCCTCGTTTTTCGACCGATTGGCAAGATGTCGATGTACACTTTACAGACAGTATGTCCACAAAAGGGACATACTGCTACGACATAGTGTCTGCAATGATTACAAAGTTTGACAAGTCTGACATTCCTATTCTGTCAACTCTTCGCTACTACTCCACGCGATATCCCGGTTGCTCGCTCGATTTGCCGAATAGACAAGCCTTCTTTTTCTTTCAACTGCCGCAATAATGAATCCCGTTCGACGAAAGTACGAATGCAGGATATAGGGGTGGAACAGCCGTAGTAACGAAGAAGCTTCGTAATGGAAGCGGAGCGGGATTTTTAGAGGATTTTTAGGGTCAGGCCTTACAATTAAACTATTCGAAACTATGCAAAATGAAAAAGTCTAAATAGTAAGGCCTGGCCCCGGAAGTCGTTCCTAATTGCCTGCTAAACTAGAGAATACTGTCTAATTGTGGTAAAGTATGAGAGTACGAATAAAATTAAAGGAGGAACTCTCTCTCTCATGCTAAGTATTATTGCTATCGTCTTAAGTATTTTAATCATTTTTCGCTTAATAAATTTATTGAAATTGATGTCCACATCTGACTTCTGGGAAGGACTTGCAGTTCACGCTAGTTTCGTTCTTGTAATTTATGCTATTTTAGATTCCAGTTTTCTTATGCATGTATCACCGACTTTTGCAGTAAATTTTCTCGTCTTGTCTCCCCTTTGGCTTGTTGCAACATATGTTTTTGCTAAATTTGAGATTGATAGCAAACAAAAACAGCTGCCAAAAAGCAAGTGTTTTTCTCTCGCAGTATCACGCATTTCAATTGCTTTAATAGTATTTATTGTTGTTAACGTGATTCTGGCTATAATTCAGGTATTTGGTGAATACGTGATTCATATTCAGATACCCAACGAACTATTATTCTTAGTAAGCACGGGTATTCTTGTATGGTTTGGTATTATCGTTGAAAATCGTAAGGCTCGCTTTGCTTTCTCTGTTTTGCTGAGAGTAGTTTGTTTAGGCTTCTTAGTATATCGATTAGATCATTTAGGTGATGCTGCACAAGTTGACGCAAGTGATACTGAGCATCATAAATCGTTGCTTAGCGATAGCAACACTCTTCATGAAGAATACATTCATGATGATGCCTATGCTAAGATCGATCCAAGTATAAAGCCGTTTCCCGATAATTTTAATCACGGGTTAGATACTGGGCATCATGAATCGATGCTTAGCGATAGCAACACTCTCCATGAAAAATACATTCATAATGATGCCTATGCTAAGATCGATCCAAGTATAAAGCCTTTTCCCGATAATTTTAATCACGGGTTAGATCACCAGGCATATGCCGAACAAACACCGGTAACAGCTACAACTTATAATATAGGTCAGGATATTCATCCTCATTTTAATGATCAAATAAGGCATAACATTCAAAATAGCTTTGGTTTTTCAACAGCGACAATTACCGAATCAGCTACTCATACTACTATTACCGACGCTAATGGTACGAATATTTACCTTTATTCTGACGGCAGTGGCGGACATACAATTCAAGGTCCGGATAAACATTATATTGGTCGCTTGACCGCAGAGGGAACCATTGAAAATGCGCAATCTTTTACTGTGGGACACATAAAACATGTAGGTAATAATATAGCACTGACTGATAGTATGGGTATGTCAGTAGGACATGTTGATGGTACAACTGGAGCAATACTTGATCAACAAGGCATGACGATCGGGAAGGTGCGTGAAGGCAGCAAATGATAAAGGAGTATATAACAAAACTCAATCCTTATGTAAAATGGGGCATAGTTAATTTTATAATAGTATATATTATTTTTCTATTTGCTGGTGAAACAGTTGCTGCTTATTATATGTCTAAGCAGTACACTAAAACTACAGAAAGCCGCAGTAATGCTGTAAAGACCAATCAGCAAGTTCCTCCAGATACAAGTAGCGGAGTATCACATCAAAGAATTCTTGAAGCTGCAAGAATGTCTGCTTTAAATGAAGCAAAGCAAAGATCAGCAAATTCGGCATCAGTGAACCAAATAACACCGCTAACCCCAAAAGATTTTATTCTTGCCGGTATTGAAATAAGTAATTCTTTGTCACAAGTTGAACAAAAACTGGGAGTGCCGCTGCAAACTCAGAAATCAAAGGATTATCGAGCCGATAAAGACTATATTGTATATACTTATCCTAAAGATGTTAAAGTAATAACTGAAAAAGGAAAGATTATAGCGGTCTCTAGCAGCAACAATACAATAAGCACCAATAGAAACATAGGGATTGATGCTACTGCTGCTCAAATATTTGCTGCTTATGGAAAAACCGCAAGTACGCCTTTTAACAGTTATGATTTATATGAGTATGAAGGAAATACGGCGATTGTATTACGCTTTGCAGTTGGAAAGTCTAGTCAAAAAGTTGAATATATAATGGTTCGATTAAAATAAAAATGTTTCATACTTCTGCAACTGAAAGTAATGCGTAATTGGCACTTCTTTAAATAATGGCTATAATATACTAAATTATAAATAGGCGATGATGCCTCTACAGAATAAACGCTGCGGAGGCATTGTTTATGTTGGACAATGGCGTCTCTAAGGGTACTCTCTTAGAGACGCCATTGCTTTCTTTACAGGCGGCACGGCGGATGAATAGCCGGAAGTTGGTCCTATTGATACTTTACTAAGCCTTCCGTATGCTTCCAATCACCCCCAAGGATGTTTTTTGTTATCCGTTACTTTTTTCATGCTAAGTCGTTAAATTCTACAGATGAATTTTTTCAGTATGTACGCGTACACGATAGGAGGTATATTTAAATGAAATTAACATATATCAAACCGATTGCATTAGCCTTGGCAGGACTTTTGGCAGCGCCACTTCCGCTCGCCTGGGCGAACAACAATTCTCAAGAAAGAATCCTGCAAGACATTTATAATGACAAAGGTCAGATCATCGGCCAAACGCGGAACGCTGCCCCTGGTCCCACCGTTCCCGTTTCAGACCCTGGTTATAAGCTATCCAAGCTTTCGCACAAAACCGATACCATTGACGTGTTCTATCCGCAAGTGGATCTGTCAAACATGATCACTTCGGTGCTGGTAAATTATCAGCTGTTCCAAGTCCCGGGACGCTTTATGGCTGATCTCGCCCCGTCCGCTAAGCTGAACATGGACTATACAGTAACCCGGCAGGAGCAGAACCTGATCAGCGTAGTATTTCGCGGTGAGCAAACACAGGATAACAGCAGCAAGCCGCTCATGGCGTCGGTGAATTACAACCTGAAAACCCGTATTCCAATCACCTCTAACCGACTGATCCAGGATACCGACAAGGCGAGACAAGGCGTAAATCGTTTGCTGCAGCAGGCGGCAATCTCCAACCCGGCCGCAACCGGCCTGCCTGGATTCAGTGACAAGCTTGGCTACTATCTTACTGGCAAGTATGTCGTATTCTATTACCAGCCGAGTGAATCCCCCGCGAAGTTCGTAGAGCTGCCGGTGTCCATCGATCTGCTTAGACCCTATTTGTCTGATGAATACCGCACGCTTGCCGTTACCAATGAAGTAAACAAAGATCCGCGTCAGGTTATCGCCGATATCGACAAATCACTGGCAAGTTATCAAAGCGTTAGCGGCAAACGCGGTGAAGGCGACACAGCCACCGACTTTACCGCCTATTTCGAGAACGACCAACTAGTCTATGCCGAGGAAAGCCTAACCAAAGATTATGAGAGCGGCATCGAGAAGTACTACTTTGAGGGTGGCAAACTCGTAGCCTATAAGAAAAGCGGTAAGAACCTCATTGCACCCATTGGTGATGTAGCAACGGTTCAACGCGAGGAAGTCAATATGTTCTATGATGCCTCATTAAATGTGGCAGACGGCGAGCTGATCATCAACGACGCTGTATCAAAACTGCCGGAAAGCTATATCAAAGCGGCGTATGCCGTTGCGGAGGAAATCCAAAACCAATCCGCTGATCTCTTGACAACAATAAAAAAATAGTACCAAGTGTAAACAATAAAACAGCCTGCATCCCGGCATAGTGCGTCTGGTCAAGCAGACGTCATGATTACAGACGTTGACTTCTGGATAAAAAAATGGAATTAAAGGGCGAGATAACTAAAGTGAACCTTAGAGCGGCAAGAGGCCAAAAACCTTATCACAAAGGTTTTTGGCCTCCTGTTTATTGTACCTAATTTACACAGGCAACCCCGCCGACCCTGCACGACGCACTTAGACAATACGGTTACAGCAGAGCGGCGGGGCTATTAATTGGCTTACGCCAAAACAGGAATCAGCGTGAACGGTGCAAAAACTGACTTAATCGAATTTCTTTAATGCGGCGATCTGTTGAACGTCTTTGTCGCCGCGTCCGGATAAATTAACAATCATGATATGGTCTTTCGGCAGCTTAGGGGCTAATTCAACCGCATAGGCAAGTGCGTGAGAGCTTTCTAGGGCGGGGATAATCCCTTCCGTCTGCGACAGCAGGTAAAAAGCGTCAACAGCCTGCTTATCGGTGACGGCAACATAGTTCACCCTACCCTTGTCCCGCAGGTAGGCATGCTCAGGGCCAACGCCGGGGTAATCAAGGCCGGCCGATATAGAGTAGACAGGGCTGACCTCGTTGTTGTCATCCTGCAATACATAGCTCTTGAAGCCGTGTAAAACGCCCACTTTTCCCAGCGTCATCGTGGCGGCGTGCTGGTCGGTATCTACGCCCTTGCCGGCGGCCTCAACGCCATAGATGTTTACACTGGCGTCATCGAGAAAGCCTTGGAACAGTCCAATCGCATTGCTGCCACCGCCTACACAGGCGATGACACTATCAGGCAGCCTGCGCTCAAGTTCGAGTATTTGCTGACGGGCTTCCAGGCCGATATAGCGCTGTAAGTAGCGTACAATACTAGGATAGGGATGCGGGCCTACGGCAGAGCCTAAAACGTAAAAGGTGTCATGGCAGTTTTCCACCCAGTAGTTGATCGCTTCATCGACAGCCTCTTTCAGCGTCTGTGTGCCGCTAGTAACAGCGATGACTTCGGCGCCCAGCATTTGCATGCGAAATACGTTTAACGCCTGCCGCTCAACGTCCTCAGCGCCCATAAAAATCTTACACTCCATACCGAATAAGGCAGCGACAGTGGCTGTGGCAACTCCGTGCTGACCTGCGCCGGTTTCGGCAATCACACGCTTTTTGCCCATCTTCTTGGCGAGCAGCGCTTGGCCAATGGCGTTATTGATCTTATGCGAACCGGTATGATTAAGATCTTCCCGTTTCAGGTAGATCTTTGCGCCGCCTAGTTTCTCGCTGAAGCGTTCCGCGTGATACAGCAACGATGGTCTGCCGACATAGGTTTTCAAATAGTGTTCCAATTCGTTTTGGAAATCCGGGTCGCTTTTGCACTCTTCGAAAGCAGCAGCAAGCTCATTGAGTATCGGCGTTAGTTCGTCGGGAACGTATTGACCGCCAAAATCGCCGAAGAATCCTTTTTTCTCATCATACATTATCTTACCCTCCACGTTGTTTAATTTTGTTAGGCAACAGCTTTAGCGCCCCCCACTCGTTCATACTGTTGATGGGACTCATTCCCGTCACTAGGCTGCTTGAACGCTGCAAGAAGGCAATGCAGGCTTTTCAGTCGAAACCTTCCTGCTTAACCGGGGTCTGATCGATACATGTTCAGCCTCATTAACGAAATTTAAATGGGAATACAAAAACCCCTCATCCCTTGAAATATAACAAGGGACGAGGGGTTAACCCGCGGTGCCACCCTAATTGGCCATACGGCCCGGCTCTACAAGGTACAGGACAAAAGTCCGATACCCGCTTCCTGGTAACGGCGGAAGTTCCCGGCGGCGCCTACTATTCGATAACAATCGATTTGTTTCGGACCACATCTCCCAGGCCCATTCGACATGTTGAGCAGTGCCAAACTCCCACTACCATTGGCTCGCTGAAACTCTCTTTTCATGTGTACTCTTCCTGGTCATCGACACTCAGATGTTAAATTAATTCAATTGTAACAAGGAACGGTTGCCGTTGTCAACCTCCCGTTTTAATGTTCTTAACTGTCCTTAACTCAAACACATAAATCCTCATCTTACCGACTATCTCCATGACATCTGCAATTTCTTGCTTTGTAATATTATCAAAATGAATCCCGCAACAGATGGCGATTGTTTCTGAATTGTCCGGTATGCGCTACTGTCTGCGAGACCGTCAAAAAAGCATGATGCTCCTTAGACGGCTGTTGAAAACGAAGTACGAAGGCAGTCCAGTCCGCAGGGGTAGGCCAGATTGACTTCCCTTTTCGATTATCAGGTCTCAATTAAAATGATCTCATCAGTATTACCGTACCTTCTTTATACTGATACTGGTTGATCAAAGGAACAAGGCGTGTAAAATGTTCAGATGCACAATGCGCATCCAGCGCCTGATGATTAATCCACTCCTCAATAAAAATAAAATGTGTTTTATCATTTTCATCGATAAAAAGATTGTATTCCACGCAACCCTGTTCTTTTTTTGTTGCAGCGATCAATTCAGCGTACATCGGTGCAACAACATCAAGATATTCCTCTTTAATGAAATCCTCTGCAATCACTTTTAGCATTTACATCCCCCTTTTCTTATCAGTATATATTGATTCCAGCAAAAAATATATGTGTACATAAACATCAAGTATCCTTTGTAAAAGTAATCACCGTGCAATCCTTTTTGCAAGATACCCAAAATAAATAACAAAAACGAAACAAATAAAATTCGGATAACTCGGTTAAGAATTTTTTCAAAAAATTCGATAGTTACTTAGAGATATAAATTGTGCGGGAGAGATGATTTGCATGGATTTTCACGGAGTTTCAGCGATGACGAAAACTCAGGTCGCCGCTAGGAGACAGGGCAGCCAGTCCTCCCAGGATACGGGCGATAGCGCTAGTGGCTGGAAGTATCTTACCGTCCGGCAAGGCGGCAAAGTATATACCTATATCGTGATCGGCAAAAACATGCGGATTTTGATTGGCGAGACTTCTGACAAGAAAACTGAAGATAAGGACAAGAAAACGGCAGACGGCAATAATGACGCTGCCGGTGAAGTGGAGAATACTAATGGGGCCAGCAATAATGCTGTTTCAGACAGCATGAATGGGTTGGCTGTAAACGGACAAAACGGCGGTAGAAAAGAAGAAATCGCCAAGCCTGATTTTCTCATGGATACCAGAATGCTTGCCCTAACGGGATATTACCAGAAAAAAATGCGGGAAACGATCAAAAACCTAGGAGAAACTATTGGCAGCGACAATGCGCTTACTGTTAAGAGAAGCGCTGATGCTGAAAAAACTAAATGAATAGCAGCTTCTATCGCCTTCAAAGACTGTCCCCATGAAAGCAATTGTTATTTCCGATTCTCATCTCAAATCCCCGGAGAAGCTAACATGGCTAGCCCGCAAGCACACCGATGCCAGCATGATCATTCATGCCGGCGACTATACCGATAGCTCTGTCCTCACGTTCTTGCAAAGCCAGCAAGCTTTTTGGGGCGTATGGGGCAATGTCGATTCTGATCGAATAAAAAGTACTCTTCCGGAGAAACGAGTTTTTCCGCTTGCCTCATATCAGGTTGGTCTATATCATGGTCACGGAACAGGAGGCACAACGGCGGACAGGGCGTTCCGGGCATTTGCCAATGAGAATGTAGATATTATTATTTTTGGTCATAGCCATCAGCCATGCATATTCACTCGTAACAAGATTATCATGTTAAATCCGGGCTCTATCACCGCAAAACGTAAAGAGAGATGGTTTTCATATATCGTGCTTGACCTTGAGCCAACCGGCGTTTCCGCGAGATTAGTGTTTCTAAATGACTGCTGATGACGTCAGGCTGTGAGAAAAAGCAATAATAGTTTGAAAATACCAGTTGAGTTGCGAAATCTCTGCAACTCAACTGGTATTTTCGTATAGTCTTTGCGTTATTATTTAAACAGACCTGTGAAATAATGTTAACCGAGAAGATTGGTCAGAAAGCTCTATCACGCGGTTATACTTTTACGCGATAATGACATCGTACACTCTACTTTCAAGTCTTTTCGCCTACCAGTGATACGCTTCTCTCCGGTTAATCCAAAATGTTACTTAGTTATGATCGTGAATAACTTTCACATTTGATGGCTGAGCGGCTCATCGAACTGGTTCAAACCGGTCCCCTCGCCTCATACGCTAGTCACTTTCTTTTCGCTATCTGCTATCAAGCATGTAGCATCGCCTAGTATAGCATCCTTAATTTGTTTCTTTTTATCAACATGATGTCCACTAGATATATCAATAGAGGTGCTTCCATTCTCCTTGAAGTGAAAATCCACATAAAAGCTCGAACCGTCGGCTTCTATTTCTACTCTATGCCGGTGTCCACCTTTATGAATCAGATCTGAAACGTTAAATTCTTTATAATTTACAGAACAGAATTTTTTAATTGTAGAAACAATTATTTCTCTATTTAGCATTTTTTCTCTACTCATAGTATACTCCGCCTCATTCATATATCATTTTTTCCCTTATCACTAATCTTACTGCCATTAAATAAAAACCGTTCCTTTTTCCTAGCTCAAGCGCGATCACTATATCGATATCTCTTTACCGTCAATTGCATACTCAAATGGCAGGTCAGCTAATCGATCTAAGCTAGCCGGCCCTAGGTGTGTAAGGATGATTCTTTTGGCCTTTAACCGGCCAAATTCTTCAGACAAGGTTGCCGCATCTAAATGGAACTTGATTTTATTATCAAAAGCATAGGCTTCTGCTATAAGAATATCTGCGTCCGCTGCTGCGTCTAGCAAAGTCGCAGCCCATTCTGTATCGCCTGTATAGGTTATTATTTTGCCGCAGAATTCCGCTCTTAACGCAGTGGAAGGATTTCCACTAGGGTGGACAACAGGAAAGGGAGTGACCTTTACACCATCGATGACACTGGCTTGCTGCAGTGGCAATTCTTCAATACGTAACTCAAATTTTTTCTGCGACGTTGATGAGCCAGGAAACAAAACTTCCATCGCTTCGATAATCCGCCGTTCGGTTCCTGATGGGCCTGCGATGACTAAAGGACTTGTCCGTTTACTAATTAGCTGAGCATCCAGAATAAAGAATGGGATTCCAGCAAAGTGATCTCCATGTAGATGAGTAAGAAAAATTGTACTAATTTCATTGGGATTGACATTAAATTTGCGAATTGCGATTTGAGAAGATGCTCCACAGTCGAGTAAAATCTTCTTATCTTCCGTTGAAATCAGGATACAGGTCTGTAATCTTCCGCCGCTGCCAAAAGCATCACCACTGCCCAAGAACTTAATTTTCATGTTTTATCCTCCTCTTACTCGGAGTGATTGCATAGGGTAAGTATCAGGTTCTTTCGCAATTCGGACACACGGACCGACATAACTTACAGGCATATACGCCGCCACCGCCTTCGGTATATTGGGCCGAGATCGCGCGGCACTTGCTTTGCTCAATGGTTATCCCGTCAAGTGCTTGGGCGGGGCAAGCCTCCAGGCAAATGCTGCATTCAGATGGACAGAATTGCTGTGTGACTACCGGGTCAGCTTCTAGTTCCTGATCAAGCAAAACTGCACCCAGCCATAACATATTGCCGTATTGTTCGTTCACCAGCAGGGTATTCTTCCCCATCTGCCCCAGACCAGCACGTACAGCAGCGTGTTTGAGCGAAAGAATGCCTTGACCACGGCGACGACTTGCGTCCCAGTAATCATAAGGATCTGATGATGGAATGGGGAGAGCGCGAATTGCCAAACGTTCAAGCTCTAAGGCTAATTGAAAGGTGATCGAATCAGTCCTATCAACCAGGCGATTGCGAACAAACGTATACGCTGCTGGCGAAGAAGAGGCAAGAGTACTGGTAGGAAACTGAAGTGCGACGACAATTACACTTTTACAATCTTTGAGAACATTAGACGGGTGAAAGCCGGAAGGTGCCTCGGCAAATCGCTCGACAGGAGCAATTCCACATAGATCTGCCCCCAACTCTTGCGCGCGGCATTTAATTTCTTTTGCAGAAACTCTCAATCCAAAATCCTCCCCTGGCGCAACGCTGCTTCACTGACTGCGCCGTTTTCTGTTTGCATTGTTTTTCTCCGTTATCGTCACATTTCCTGCAGGATTACTTTGTTCTTGCTAACTTATCTTAACCTTGCGGATGGGGAGCTATCTTTCAGGGGGGCCGCGTCCCACTATTTCAAGATTTTTCGCCAGTTGAAGTAGATGTCAAGTTTGCTGGCGCAAAGCACTAAGCCTCTTATTGTGAAATCAGACACATAAAGGAGTTAAGTCCTATTTACGTCCCACTACAGACCTATGCTATAATGCAGAAAATCGACTATTCTGGATATCTCAGCAAGAGCATGCTATGGATGGTGGAAACGTGTTACGATATTGTTTTGACAATCAAGGCAATCTAGATAATCATAAATTTAATCAATTGGCGGCGAAGCTAAACGGCAAGATTACAGCCTGTATCAGAAAATACTACTTGCCGGGAGGAGACCGCGACGATTTATATCAATGGGGGCTTTTGGGTCTTTATAAGGCGGTTCTCTATTATGATGAAAATGATCGGTATACATTTGATTTTATTGCCAGTAGAAATATACAAAATATGATTAAATCAGCAGTTACTATGTCCAATCGCCAAAAAAATAAATTGGTTAATGAGGCGGAGTCGTTGTATGCTAAGCCTATTCACATGCAAGAAAACAGCGTGGAACTTATCGATCGTTTGGTTATAAACAACGATGCGTATGACCCGCAAAGAATACTTATAGACAGAGAATTCACAGAAACACTCTTTCATTATATTAAGTACTATTTATCTGAATATGAGCGAAGGTCAGTTCTTTTATATATGCGCGGTTATAAACAGCAGGATATTGCCGAAGAATTAAACATTAATACAAAAGTAGTAGACAATGCCATTCAACGAGCAAAGAAGAAGATCTATCAGCACGTTGTTCAGCAGAACGAAAATTATACGATTGGCATGTTAAGTTAATAGCTATCTAATAACAACAGCCTGCAACATGTGAAAAGCAAAATGCAGGCTGCTTATTTCTTAAAAAGATGCGGCGACTTCCTTTGCCGCCTGCAAGATGATTTCCGCGCAAGCTCTGGCATCATTGGCGGCATCGTGATGTTGAAACTGAAAGTTCAGGTGGTTGGCGACGGTGTTCAGCTTGTGATTTGGCAAGCAAGGCCAGATTCTTCTGGCAACTGCCAGCGAATCAATTACCTGAAACTCCGGCGCTGGCAGCCGGTAATGGCTAAGTACTGCCCGCAGTACGCTGATATCAAAGGTGGCATTGTGGGCCGCCAGAATCTGGTTGCCGATATACGGTTGAATAGTTGGCCACAGTTCCTGAAAAGATGGCTGATTTTTTACAACCTCATATGTAATCCCGTGAATATCGGTGAAGGTAAACGTTGTCGATGGCGGCTTAATTAACCAGGATTGGGTATCAACAATATTTCCGTTTTCAACAACAACGATTCCCAACTGGCAGGCACTGTTTCTTTGGTGATTAGCAGTTTCAAAGTCGATGGCGGTAAACGTTTGACTGATAACAGGCTGAGTCCGGCTATTTGTAGAGCGGCTGTTCATCGTAATCCTCCCCTCGCAATTTAAATGCTCTACGATAATCAACCAATTGTCACCCGGTTTCGTCCTGCCCTTTTACTTTGATACATCAAATCGTCAGCCCTTTTGACAATGGTTTCGTTGGTATCATTCTCATTAGCTAAGGTTGCTCCCATCGAGATCGTGACAGTAATCGTCTGTTCCATAGTTCTAACTTCTGACTGCTGGACGAGAACCCTGAGTTTGTTAGCGATACGTTCCAGCTTAACACTGTCGAAGCAGCCAGAAAACAGGATAATAATCTCTTCACCGCCCCACCGAATAACATGGTCGCCATTCCGAACATTACTAGCCAACGTTTTTGCCACCATTTTTAGTACTAAATCGCCAACTTCGTGTCCGTAGACATCATTAACATTCTTAAAATTATCGATATCGGCAAATAAAACCCCTATTGATTGTCCGCCTTTTCGGCATTCAGAAACTTTTGCACTCAATAAAAATTCTCCGTATGAGCGAGTAAATAATGCGGTAAGTTTATCGATGTTCGCTTTGTCTTTTAGTTGCTCTAATTCGCTGTATAATGCGGCATGTGGCGAGTTATCCACAAAAACTTCTACTGCCCCCACAATAGTCCCGGTCTCATCTCTGATAGGGATTATTCGCACAGATACAGGAACGCGATGTCCCTCTTTATGTCTGAAAAATACTTCTTCTTCTCGTATCATACCATCACTAAGCGTCTGTGTTACCGGACAACGGACTTCACAAAGATTATCGCCGTTTTCATCGATATGCGCAAGCATATCGATGCAGTTAGCAAGCGCTATCTCACTGGTAAAACCAGTTATTTTTTCAGCGCTCTTATTCCAGTAGATTACCTTCTTGCTTGTGTCAAGAAAATATACACCTTCATAAAAATTGTCCAATAAATTTTTGCAAATCGAATTCGGAAAATCCATCAAAACCGCCTCCGATTAAAAAAATGGATAATAAAAAACTCCCATTTTGCGTTCTTCGCAACCTGGCAGTCGTAAACAAATGTTCTTAGACCCACGGCTTTGCGTCCTTACCTTTCGATAAGTTTGCATATGGAGTTTAAAATTAAGGCTTGTTAAGAATATTCTTCTTTTTGTCCCTATTTCCTTCTTTTAAAATTGCAATAGCATTATTCGCCTCAGTTCAGCCATACTGCAACCTCCACATACTCCTCTCCCGCCTCCTGAAGGGTTGCCAGACCTGACGTCCAGTCGGCGATCTGCTGGTCAAAGCTAGTGTCATCAGGTCGTCGTAAGACATAGAGAGTCGCCTGCTCGCTGAATGTCTTGTCTGTGACTGTATAACCGTGATTCCGCAAATGGTTTTCCAGTATCGCCAGCAAGGAGTAGTCGCAGTTGACCGCTAGCCGCAGATGGGGTTGCATCTCGACAATGCCGGCAGCGCAGACTGCTTCTGAAGCGGCCTTGCCGTAAGCGCGGATCAGACCGCCTGCTCCCAGCTTAATACCACCAAAATAACGAGTGACAACAATGACTGTATTGGTTAGGTTTTGTTTTTTGAGAACCTCGAGAATGGGTTTACCTGCTGTACCCGAGGGTTCACCGTCATCATCCGCCTTTTGTATGTCTGAATGTTTGCCGATAATATAGGCAGAGCAGTTATGGTTGGCATCCCGGTGCGCTTTCTTTACCTGGTTGATAAAGGAAGTCGCCGCTTCTTCTGATTCGACGCGGGCAACATGACCGATGAATAGTGAGCGGTTAATCTCAATGCGAATTTTGCTTTGTTCTTTGACTGTATGGAAGAGAATGCTCACGGCGACACCTCATTCTGTTATACTATGGCGAATTAAGCATATCCTAAATTACTTAGAAGCCATTAGCACTTCAGCATTCTGTTATACTATTGACAAATTAAGCAGGATTTTCCTTTTCTGCTGTCGAATTTCGTTATCTAAATCGTTAAGCAATGTAATTATTAAGCCGTATTCCAAGAAACTACTTTTGCAGGAGGACAGCATGCGTATCAACATTGGGACACAAATTCTAGCAGTTTGCATCATGATCGTGATAGCCTTTTCCGGTCTTAGCATCTACACCTATTTCCAAATTGACGCAGTTCAGGTTGGCTATGATGGAGTTATCGCCCGTAGCGTGCCACTGGTAATTGAAGTAAAGGATCTAAATATTGAACTAAACAACCAAGCAGCACTGGTTCGCGGCTTTATTCTATCAGCTGATGAGAGGTATGTCCAGGACTACAACTCGTCCCGGCAAAGAATGGACAAGACGGTAGCCAGCCTTGAACAAAAGCTGATTACACCAGAAGGCAAGCAGAAGGTAACTGCTCTTAAGAACGTGCTTGCCGACTATCATCAAGTCTCTGATCAAGGGATTCTCCTCAGAAAGACTAAAGGACAAACCGATGCTTTAGCTGCTGTAGCCGCGGCAAAAGCAAAGGTTGAAGCAGCTGATAAAACGATGATTGATACCGTAACCTTCCTAACAGAGCGTATGCATCTGCGCACCAAAGAAAATGTTACTGCTGGAGACAAGATACAAAGAATACTTGGTATACTTGATGTTGTTATCTTTTTGGTGGGTTGTGCGCTAGCGATTTTCTTATCCCGCCGCATCTCCCGTCCACTTAATGAAGTGGCTAAAGCAGCGCAAACTATTGCCGATGGCGATTTGCGAGCTCGCGCCATTGCCTACAACGCAAATGACGAAATTTCTGATATGCTTAAAGCCTTTACGCAAATGACAGACAACCTGCGGCATCTGGTCGGCCAAGTGGCTAAATCAGTTGAGCAGGTATCGGCAGCTAGCGAGGAACTCACCGCCAGCGCGGATCAATCAGCACAAGCGTCCAATCAGGTGGCTGAGACGATTTCCCAGATAGCCAGCGGTGCTGCCAGCCAACTAAGCGGTGCCGAACAGTCCGTATCCGTGGTGCGCGAAATGGCTTCAGCAATCAATCATGTTGCAGCCAATGCCAATAATGTTTCGATGAAATCTGGCGAAACGGCCCGGGCGGCTGATGCCGGCAACGATGCGGTCCGTCAGGCTACAAACCAAATGCAATCGATCAGCAAATGCGTTGCTGAGTCAGCACAAGTTGTTCAATCCCTCGGGGCAAGCTCACAGCAAATCGGCGAGATTGTCGACGTAATCAGCGGCATTGCCGGACAGACAAATTTGCTGGCACTCAACGCAGCGATTGAAGCCGCTCGAGCCGGTGAGCAGGGACGCGGCTTTGCCGTGGTTGCCGACGAAGTGCGGAAATTAGCTGAGCAATCACACGAAGCGGCGCAGAAAATTACAGTTATCGTTAGAGATATCCAGAACGAGACGTGCTCGGCCGTCACGACAATGGAACAGGGAACTAACGAAGTAGCTAGAGGAACTGAAGTTATTGCTTCAACCGGCACCCAATTTAGCCAAATCGCGACAATGGTCCAATCGCTGAACAACCAAATCCAAGAGATCAGCGCCGCCGCTGAGGAACTGTCTGCCTCTAGTGACAATGTTCTACATGCAGCAGACAGCTCTAGAACCGGATCTGCTGAAATCGCCGGCAATGCGCAAACGATCTCAGCTGCTGCCGAGGAGCAGTCAGCTTCGATGCAAGAAATTGCCTCATCCAGCCAATCCTTAGCCCACATGGCCACTGAATTGAACGAGATCATCAGTAAGTTCCGGGTATAAAGTTATTTTAAGAGGGCGTCTCAAAAGCAGTACTGCTTTTGAGACGCCCTCTTTTCCTTTTCGCTTGTCAGCTATTCGTGCGTGTCAGCATGCTTTCGAGGGGCATTCGGCTAAATTTACGAGACTAATTCGATTGGACGAATGGAATCGAATAGTGACGGTTGTACCAACGCCCTCAAGTGAATCAATGCTAAGCGCAGCATTGTGCTGCTCGACTATGCTGCGACAGATGGCCAGACCAAGTCCAGTGCCATTACTTTTAGTCGTGTAGAAAGGCTCAGTCAGTTTGTTTAAGCAATCTTCTGAAATACCGCAGCCGTTGTCTTGAACCTGCAGTTCAATAAAGCTGCCAACCCTCTGTGTCCGAAGGATCAGCCGGCCGTCATCCTCGATGGCATCATTAGCGTTTCGAAACAGATGTAAGATCAGTTGTTTGATTTCCTTTTCACTGAGCAGTAGATCGGGCAAATTCTCCTCTAGGTCTAATTCTAGGACGCCTCCTCTTGCCACAGTCTCGGAATAGAGTAATGGTTGAAGACGAGATATGATCTGGTTAATATCGCAAAGAGATTTCGGGACTGGCCTGTTTCTGGCCAGAGAGAGAAAGTCTTCAATGATATCGTTTGCTCGGTCTAACTCGTCAATCATTAGGCTATAACGATTCTTATCGTCAGATTTCAAGGCCATGAGCTGCAGATTACCTCTCACCACAGTCATCGGATTACGAATTTCATGGGCGACGCTTGCGGCCATCTCACCGACTACGTTGAGCCGCTCCTGCCTCCCCATTTCCCGTCGGAAGTTCTCTCTTTCCGTAATGTCGGTTACTGATATGACTGCCCCCAGAATTTCACCTGTGTCTTCATCAATTAAAGGCCTGCCGCGTGTGATCCATTCTGCGCCCACCAGTTTCTGATGACTTTCTACATTGCTTTCTCCCTGAAGTACACGGGGGAAGATTAGTTCCTCCTCAGGAATTCCCACCGAGTTCATTAGTTGTCGCAGCGACATGCCTATTAGTTTCTGGCATTTGCCTACATGTCGTTCGATGATAGTAGCATACATATCATTATGCGCTGTGATCATCCCGTGTTTATCAACTACAACTGCAGCAACCGGACAAGCGTCTTTCAGTCGCTTAAGCCTTTGCACTTCTCCCCAGTATTTGTTGCGAATAGCATCAAGGACAGGAATAAACTGAGGTAGATCTGCTAATGATTTCTGATCGTCATCTATTTGTGATATTTGGCATGCCAGGTGTGCGATCGACAAGTTAACTCTCTGAAAAAAGTAAGCGATTATCAACATCAGCACAAACCATATCATCAACGAAAGGAGAATCCAGTCTACGTTGGCAATTCTACTCATCTCGTCTGCCTTGACCAGAAGATTATATTCTTTTTCCCTATGAGCCGAGTATATACCGAAGCCCAGAAAGGGCAGCAATAAAATGAGACTTAAAGCACTGTAAATTCTTTTTATCAGGCTACCTCTAAACAACCAAAACACTCCTCTAGATATAGAAATTTCTGTACTCTACGATCAAAGCTGTCAGCAATAGCAATGACCATAAATTGCATATTTATGTAAAAATTCCAAAATCCCTGCAAGAACTTGATAAACATTTACTGACACAAACCGACAAAAAAGCAAAAGAAAAGACCGCACGCGTGAGCGGCGGTCTTTTAGCAAGGCGAGATACGTGTAGCACAAGGCAAAAAAGCGTTCTTTTACCTAGGTCCGCGTTTCTCAGTCTCCTCGAGTTGGAAGAGGTAGTCTAAACTATACTTGCCAGGCCCGATGAAAGCGGCTGCGAGGAAACTGAATCCATCTTCAAGCGATTGGGAAGCTTTAGACAAACCTTTCCCTCCAACCATCTGGGTGTTAAAAGCGGTAAACATGGTGAAAAATAATAGCAAAGCGCCAATCCGATAAAACAGTCCCAGGGCAACCATTAGACCCCCGCCGAATTCAGAAAAGCTCGCCATAAAACCCCAGAATGTCGGAGCAAACGTAATTCCAAATGTGCCCATAGCTTGCCCTAGCTTCTCCCATCCCGCCGGTCCGCCGACAATTTTTGGCCAGCCATGCCACATAAACATGCCGCCAAGCACAAGTCTGAATACGAGAAGACCCAGGTCACGATAAGTAGATAGAAATTTTGCCAATGCTGTTAGTGCTGATTTCATGTTTCAACATCTCCCTCAAGAATAATTTCAAAGGATAATTCCACTTACTAGTGAACCCTATTTCACTAAGGCTCGCGGATCCATCGGAGGGCCGCCTTGTGACTATTGCAGTTAAACGTAGAGTTGCCCTCGGAACCCCCTGCTATACTTTTAATTGCATCACAAAAAGCAGTTGCAAAGTTCCCCAGGCAACTGCTTTTTTACAATTAGATCTTTGTCATATTCCATTTCATCCCGGGTGGATGAAGCCGTCATAGCAACTCTCATAAACCATGCTCCTTTCTCCTTCGAGTAAACTCAGCTTACCCCATCATCAAGCAAATAGCCAGACGAATTTCGAATAAGCTTAAGCGGTTTACGCTACACCTTCATCCCTTTTAGGACAAGGCGGCGTAGGTAAAAGGAAATACGATCTAAGATATATCACTATGATAGCACACTCAAACCTTAGTTTCAAGAATTATTCTGAATAGACAATCACTTCACTTGTCTCAGGGAACTCGAAGGACTGAGAAGAACAGCCAACACAGCAACGCACCGACTACAGACATCGACAGACCCCAGGCCAGCATATCGCGGAATAGTTTCGATTTATCCTGCGATTCATGGGCATTGGCCAAATAAATGGCGCCGCTGGTAGAGAGCGGACTCATATCGACAATGAAGCCGGTGGCGACAATTGTCGATATGAGGGGGATTAGTTCGGTCGGCGGAGCGCCGACTTTCTGCAACAGCGCCGGAGCCATAGGGATAAAGGTAGTCAGGATAACGCCGGTGGTGCTGGCAAAGGCGGAGATAACGCCAGCAATCGTACCGGTAACAATGGTAATCGTGCCTGTGGTTGACAGTTTGGCGATTAGGCCGGCGAATAGGTCAATGCCGCCGACTTTGCTCATCATACTGATCAGAACCGTAACGCCGGTGACCATCAAAATAGCGCCCCATGGCATGCCTTTAATGGCTTTTTCCTCATTGACAACCCGCAGCAGAGTGAGGATAGTACCAATCAAGAACGCCCCCATACCGATGTCCATTTTAAAGAATACCACACCGCAAATGTAGGTGAGCAGACCGGTGAGGGTAATCCATTGGTCGCGGCTGAAAGGCTCGATAGGGATAGCAGCTAGCATCTGCTTATGGGCCGCGCTTTGGCTCTTCCACAGCTTGTGGCCGCCAAACCAGAAATACGCCAATATAGCCCCGACGAAGTGAATCAGGACATTGTTATACCAGATAAGGGCGCTGACTCCAGTCAGACCGAGCTTGGTAGTCAAGCCAGTGGTAATGACGCCGCCAACCGCAATTGGCGACATGCCGCCTGCGTGGCCACCGTTACCGACAACAATCGCTAGCAGTAGTGGATTAACTTCCATCTCCTTGGCCAGCAGCATGACAGTGGGTGCCATGAGTGCGGCCGCAACAGTCGGTCCAGGACCGGCAGCACCCATGATCAATGCTACGAAGAACAAGACGATAGGCAGCAAAGCTGTGTTGCCTTTTACCGCCTTAATCGCGTATTTCGCGACTTTTTCGAGCGTGCCATTTACCTGAGCGATAGAGAACAGGAACGTGGTCCCTGCGAGCATGACCAGAAGGCTGGTCGGATAACCTTTAATCAGATCGTCAATTTTAATACCGCCAATATAGTGTCCAATAACAAGTGCCATCCCAAAGGCAAGTGTGCCAATATTTAGCGTGGATATGCAACTGATTACAATGGCGACAATTAGACTAATAACCGAGATAAGTGCCAATGACATAGTTTCTCCCTCCTCAATTATGGTCTAAGGACAATCTTAATAGCGGTGTCGTCTTTATCGGCTAGCTCGAATGCGGCTTTGATGTCGCTAAGCTTGAATTCGTTGGTGATCAAGGATTTGATATCAACCAAGCCCTTGACGACTGGTTTTAGTGTAGCAGGAGTCCAGACATACCGCTCACGCCAGCTGTGATGGACCAGACAAGTATTGACAAACTCGATTCCGTCATCATGCCAACGGCTGATATTTAGCGTAATCGGCTGTGTGACCCAACTATAGAAAACAAACTTGCCATTGTGCTTAATGATCTCAGAGGCCATGTTGAACGAGCTCTCCGAGCCAGCCGCCTCAACCACGACATCAGCCCCAAGTCCGTCAGTCAGCCCCATGACCACTTCCATGGCGTCTTGCTTCTTGAGATTGACGGTAACGTCTGCCCCCAGCTTCTTTGCCAGTTCTAGTTTACCGTCAAGTACGTCAGCGACTACGACAGTCGAGGCGCCTTTTTTCTTAGCGCACTGGGCGATAATTTGGCCGGCAAAGCCGCCACCCATGACTACGACTACATCGCCCATCTGCACGCCAGAGTTCATGCCAGAGTACATACCGCAAGCAATCGGTTCTCCCAAGCTGGCCAAGTCCATATCCATTCCTTCAGGGACGGGCTGCAATTGCCAAGTCTTTGACAGGAAGTAGTCTGCGTAGTTGTTGTTCCAACCGAATGCAATTACTTTATCGCCTACTTTGTAGTCGATGACCTTTGAACCGACTTCGACAATAACCCCGCCGCTTTCATGACCTAGGTAGAACGGGAATTTAGGGTCTTGGCGGAATTCAGCCGTCTTAGGTGGCATCTGGCCGCGATAAAAGCTTTTATCTGATCCGCAGATACCGATGAGGTGATTTTTGACAATGACTTCATCTTCGCCGCATACTAGCTCACGTTCGACGAGATCAATGTCATAGGGAGCTTTAAGCAGGGCGGCCCGTGTGATAATTGACATAATACTGCCTCCTTCATTCATCTTTACATAGGAACTATGCGATGGTTCAGACAATTAAACCATGCACAATTCATGCCAAAAAGAAAGCCCCTGCGGCTGCTGCCTTAAGGCCAGACACGCAAGGGCTCATATTTCATATTATTTTCAATTCGCAGAATGTTTCATTTTTACCCGTCTCATCGTTTCACATATGTTCAGTATTGAAACTTAGTTTTGTTACAGTTCGCGAATTCTCCGCCATAGTGTAGTACGACTAATGCCCAACAAGTTGGCCGCCTTTGTTTTATTGCCCCTGGTAGCAGCTAGTGCATTGCGGACGCTTAGTCGCTCCTCCTCACGCAGATTAGTGGCCTGGTTCAGCCTGCGCGGTTGCTGCTCTTCATGTTCAGGCAAGCTCTCGTCCACTGCTAACACCCGTCTGATATCTGAAACATCGATAGTGCGCCCGGCAGACAAAACGACGATCCGCTCACAGACATTGCTTAATTCACGGACATTGCCAGGCCAGTCATAATCAAGCAGTAACTTCTTTGCCTCGGGCGTTAGGCGCTGCGCCTGCTTATCGAATTTATCATTATTTATCGCCAAATACCGGAAAAAGAGAATGAGGATATCTTCTCGCCTCTTTCGCAAAGGCGGAATAAAAATGCCTAATACGTCAAGGCGATACAGCAAATCTTGACGGAATGAACCCTGACGGGTTAATTGCTTCAAATTTTTGTTGGTAGCAGAAACAACACGAACATCGACTGGAATCACCCGATCATGGCCCAGTCGCATGATTTCTCGTTCCTGCAAGACCCTCAGCAACCGCCCTTGCAATCGGTAGGGAATCTCTGAGACTTCATCAAGGAAAATCGTTCCTTGATGCGCTAATTCAAACAGACCAGCCTTACCGCCTTTCGCCGCACCGGTGAAGGCGCCTTCGACATAGCCAAAAAGTTCACTCTCCAAAAGGCTCTCTGGCAGCGCGGCGCAGTTTACCGCTACAAACGGTCCCTTGCGGCGGTCACTGGCGTTATGGACGCTCTGCGCCAACAGTTCTTTGCCAGTGCCAGTCTCACCGGTAATTAGAATGTTGGATTCAACCTGACTGAACTGACGGGCAATCTCGATTGTATCGCGAATTTCTTGACTATCGCCAATAAAGTCTTGAAAGGTATACTTCGCCGTCAGTCCTTTCTGATGAATCTTTTTGCGGATGTTTCCCTCTAGCTCCTGCAATTTGTCGACATTTTGAAACGTAGCCACCGCACCAACTACTTTATTTTTTATCTTGATCGGGATGAGGTTTTCAGCGACCATAACGCCATTAATACTTTGGAGTTCTCCTATTTCTTCCTCACCGCTGGTTAGGACACGGGAAAGACGAATATCTGGCAGAACTCCCTGGATGTGTTTGCCGAGGGCAATCTGACGCGGCACTCCGGTCGCCCTTTGCGCTGATTTATTAAATACGGTAATACATCCCTCACCATCAACCGCGATGATGCCCTCATAGGCATAATCCATGATGGCCTTAAAGCGTTCGGCGTGAGCCCTCTCCTGCAGGGCGACTCGGGTAGTGCGAACCGCTTCATCGATGGCCTGCAGTACAGCCTCTTGACCGGATTGGATCAAAACGGTTTTTAGACCAAGGCGCTTAGCAATTTCTACTGTCATAGCACCGCCAATCACAGCTTCTACACCGCTGTGCCTGGCCTGAAGCACACAAAATTCCGCGTCGTCTTCTTTGCTAATCGTATAACAGCAAATATCCTCACCTAACACGTCGAGGATACTCTGAACACCATAAATCATATTGCCTGAGCCGATAATCGCGACTTTGCCGGCGCCGTGATCTTGTCGGCAGCGATAGACAGCCCGGATGATGTCATAGCCGGTTACTTGCAAATCGATGACCGGAATATCACGATATATCTGTCGAATTGCCGCCGCCGTAGCACCACGGGCAATAATCGCATCGCAATCCAGCTGCAGTGATGGTACGACTTTCACACCGATAGCATAAATCGTAGTCAATGTAACATCTTTATCCGGGTAATCGGCAAACGTGTCATCAGCTAGCTTCTTTAGAGTTTCGTAAGGAGCGATCAGCGCGATCCGAATCATGGAATTCCTCACCTTCGCCAGTGCTTGTACAAAGCAATTCTATATTGTAGTTAGAATTCAACCGTAACTTTTATATTCCTCCTGAAAGCAAAAACGCCGGTCAGGCATTTCTGCCAAAACCAGCGTTTGATTAGCGTTCTACGTGTCGCCTAACGGCTGAGTTCGCTCCAGCTGCGGCCATATCGGATATATGGCGCCTACGTTTTATAGTATAGGTCCGGACAGATTCTGTTGACAATAATATACTGAATAGGTTGCGAAATATTTCTCTATTGAGTCATTGGTAAAATCTTGTTACACTTGATTAAAGGTGAAAAGATGGTGGAGGTTTTGTAGATGTTTATTCGCTGTGCCACCCGCACGTTGCTCGCACTTTATACTACATCGTTGTTAGTTTATGCCCCCCTCTTTGCCGAGCCAAAGATCGCTCACGCCTTACCGCTTAACTCCACTCTGGCTGCCGGACAGAATCCTGCTTTGTTCCCTGAGCCGGAGCCTACTTCGCGCGTCCTCGCACGCAGCCGACAGACGTTTAAAGGCTACCGCGGCCGTGGCTCTCTTATCATTGAAAACGCAGGAGCGACCAGCGCCGATATCTATGTCAATGGCTATCAAGTCAAGGCTAAAACTGCCCTTGGTCAGCCAGACGGCTGCGCGACAATCGACATTGGCGAGTATACTGTTGACGGCATCAATACACTGAAGGTACTCAATGTCACCCCGGCCAGCGCACATGTCAACGTCAGGATCCCGTATCCGGAACTGATTTGGGGCGAACCGACGAAGGTTGGCTTTTCTGCGGAAAAGCTGGCCAAAGTAGACTCCCTGATTAACAAGGAAATAGCCGAAGGCTTCCCAGGCGCTGTGCTCCTAATCGCCAAAAACGGCCAAATCGTTAAACAGAAGGCATACGGTTACCAGCAGAAATATGACGGTGACAGGCTGTTGCCTAATCCGCCGCCAATGACAGTTGATACCCTGTTCGACCTGGCTTCAAATACGAAGATGTTTGCAGTGAATTTGGCGCTGCAAAAGCTAGTCAGCGAAGGCAGGGTGCAAATTGACGACCCGGTCGCAAAGTACATTAGCGACTTTCGCGGCGACGGACGAGAAGCCATTACTCTCAGACAAGTCATCACCCATTCGGCCGGCTTTGCGCCAGAGGTGCATTTCTTCGACCCAAAACAAAAAGAAAAAGGACTGTACTCACGCGATCAAGCCGTAACCCGCGCCCTGCTGCCGAAAATTCCTCTTGCCTATCGACCAGGGGAAAAGACAGTGTACAGTGATACCGATTACATTATTCTCGGTTTTGTCATTGAAGCAGTCAGCGGTCATTCGCTTGATAGCTATGTCGAAACTGAAATTTATCAGCCGCTTGGTCTGAATCATATACTGTATAATCCAATAGCCAAAGGCTTTCGTCCTGATCGGTTTGCTGCTACCGAGCGTTTGGGTAACAGCCGCGATGGCCGCGTCAATTTCCCTGGTATAAGGCGACACACTCTGAAAGGTGAAGTCCATGACGAAAAGGCTTTTTACTCTCTCGGTGGTGTATCTGGCCACGCCGGTCTGTTCTCACAGGCATATGATCTGGCCGTACTCGGCCAGACCTTATTAAATGGTGGTGGCTATGGCAGTTATCGTCTGTGTAACTTCGCTACCCTGCAGCAATTCACCAAACCAAGTGATCAGGACCTACACTACGGTCTGGGCTGGGACAAGAATAACATTTGGGAGTTCGGCCCCTACGCCAGTGAGCAGACGATCGGCCACACCGGCTGGACCGGCACAGTGACTCTAATTGATCCTAAGCATGATTTAGTCGTTATACTTTTGACAAATAAGATCCACGCGCCTGTGTCAGCGGAGGACCGGGACCGATTTACGACGGCAAAGTTTGAGACAGGTAAGTATGGGAGTATAATGGCGCTGATATATGAGGCATTTCTGGAAAATCCCCCTGAGCGTTGATAGGCCCCATCTGCGTTGTTAGCCCTGCGGGAGCGCGCTTGCCGTACCTTCGAACGTACTGTCCGCGCACGCTTCCTCGGGCTGCCTAGCATCTGGGGCCTCTGAACGCCCAGGGGCCATCTGCGACGAACCACGGAGAATATTGCGAAACACCTCTGAACGCCTTGGTAGGAAGTTTTTAAAAAAGACGGCTAAATCTTGGGGTAAAATTCCCCTTCGCAGAGGGGTGGCGCGTAGCGTCGGGGTGTGTTTCTCAGTACCCTATTCCAAATCCCCGCGGGTATAGAACACTTCCATTCTTCCCCGGAATCGTCACAGGCAATTTCCCTTGCGGCTCGGCCAGGCCAAATATCACCTTCAATCCAGCGGCTATGTTTGGCGCGACCGGGGCGTATACGGTTAGGAATGCCGGAGCTGCCTGCAAATACATAATATCATACGGATTACGAATCGCCATGACAACAAGCGGTTTGCCTGCTTTGGCCGCCAGGCTGGCGAGAGAAGCGGCAGTTGCCGCGATTGACGACCTGACCGGATCGCGTCCAGCAGCGTCTGCGCTCTCAGTCACCAGGATAATCTGATCTGCCGCGGCCAGGGCGGTCTGGTGAACCGCGCTGACTTTTCTCTGGTATTCAAGCGCGACAATTGATTCGGCAGGTAATCCGGCTGACTGGAGGATTCTTTCAGCCTCCTGGCGCATAGCGGCAAGCTGCTCAGCCTTGGACGCCAGCAATAAGACCCGACGATTCGGCTGCAACGCAAAGGGAAGCACTTTAGCGTCATTTTTTAATAGCGTGACTGCTTGCCCCGCTAAACGGGCTTCCAGAGCAGCGCGCTGTTTTTTTGCCTCTGGCTGTACTTTCCGCTTTACACCAGCAAACAAGCCCTGCTTTTTCTTCACAGCCAGAATACGGCGAACCGACTGGTCAATCCGGGCTTCGGCTATTTCAGATTGCTGGACGGCTGTCACCAAGGCGGCATGGCTTTTCTCGAGGTCTGGCATCAGTAAGATGTCCGCTCCTGCCTGAACTGCCCGCACAGCAGCTTCGCCAGCCCCAAAATGCTCGGTGATTGACTTCATGTTTAACGCATCGGTGATGATAATTCCATTATAGCCCAGCCTCTGTCGCAATAGTCCGGTCAGAACAGGCTGGGAAAGTGTGGCTGGCAAATAAACGGCGGTGCCGTCCTTGGCAGACCTAACCGTGGCTGACTCGATTTCCGGGAGCGCGATATGGGCAGTCATGATCATATCAGGCGACTCGCTCAGTGCTAGCTGAAATGGTTTCAACTCACGGTCCTCTAATTGCTTAACGCTATATGGCAGTGTCGGTAAGCCGAGATGGGAATCCACACTGGTATCACCATGTCCCGGGAAATGTTTGACTGCCGCTGCGATACCGGCAGCGTGTAAGCCATGGATAAAGGCCTTGCCCATGGCTGCGACTGAATCAGGATCTTCGCCAAACGAGCGCACTCCAATCACTGGATTGTCAGGATTACTGTTAATATCCAGCACTGGCGCAAAGTTGAGGTTGAAACCCAGTTCGGCCAGTTCCTCGCCAATTGCCTTGGCAGCCAAGAAGGCATTTTCAGGGTTGCCAGTCGCCCCCAGAGCCATATTTCCTGGCATGACAGTTCCATAGGGCAGACGGGTTACTCTGCCGCCTTCTTGGTCGATACCGATAAACAGCGGCAGCTCAATTCCTGCTACAGTCTGTAAATCGCCAATCAGTCGAATAGTCTGGTCAGCGGTGACGAGATTTTCCCGAAACAAAACAACCCCGCCGACATGATACTGACGCAGAGCTTGCGACACCTGGAGCGTTATCTCCGTAACAGCACGGCCTTCCTCAGTGCGGAAGGCTGGAAACAGCATTTGCCCGATCTTTTCTTCCAGTGTCATGGAGCGCAGCAGGCCATCGACATCGCGCGCCTCGGCAACCGGAGAAGAGACGGCTATTGCCAGAAAAACCGCAAATAGTAGCGCAATACGCTTCACTATACACATTAATGTTCCGCCTCTCGTGAAGTTAAATAAGGGAAGCCACTGCGGCGGTTTTTGGTGAACAGGGAACATAGCGCAAAGAACGGTTAAAGTGAACGCAAAGCGCGCGAAGGGATAATTCTGCCTTTGCTTTGCGGCGCTTGCGCGCTTTGCGGGCTTTGCGCTAAACGGTACCTCGATGTACTCGTCAAGCCCTCTATGAACTCTGCGGTAACACGCGACCTATCGCGGCTCCTGCCGCCTCGCCCGCGCCGCCAACGCCTCTATTAAGTTCTCACGGTTATTTACTAGCTGGCCGGACTGGACGCGGGTTAGCAGGTCGATTTGAAACAGGCGTACCTGTTCGCCAGTTCCCAGCGTTTTGGCGATATCGCCGCCGGTTATTGCCAGTTGACTAGGATAAAATGGGACTTCATCGAGAATCTTTGTGGTCAACGCATTGACTTCCCGCCAGTC
Organism: Anaerosporomusa subterranea; assembly: GCF_001611555.1. Lineage (NCBI taxonomy): Bacteria > Bacillati > Bacillota > Negativicutes > Acetonemataceae > Anaerosporomusa > Anaerosporomusa subterranea. The sequence goes on along the minus strand of NZ_LSGP01000017.1, from coordinate 126,365 downwards.
CTCGACTCCTGGATCGACATGGCCGCCCACCCGGTCAGCCCAGTGCAATTGAAGCAGTTGGCTAATGGCCTGCTGCATAATTTCTGCTCGGGAAAACTGTTGAGACAACCGTCGCAGCCATTTCAGCACGGCTTTGTAGTCCGGCTCAGGCATTTGCATATGCCGACGAATCAGCCAAGCAATCCGCTTTACCTCGTTTGGAGGTAACTTGAGGCGTTCTAGAATGTCGCGAGCCAATTCAGCGCCTTTAGCATCATGGCCAGGATCAGAGTAATTCCCCTTTTTATTGATAATCCGGACTCCTTGCCAGCCTTTGCCGACATCATGCAAAAGTGCCGCCCAACGCAGAGTCAGTTGGCGCGGCGCTTCGCAAACAACTGCCAGCGTATGGCCCCAACCGTCAAAGTAATGATAGGCCGGGTTTTGTGGCAATCCATCAAGATGCCGCAGCTCTGGCAAAATGGGAACAGAGATATCTTGCCCATTCTCCCGTGAGCGACAAGTACAATCAAGCAGGCCAGACTGCAGCATCACTGTCAGCCCCTTGTCAGGATGGTCAGATAGCAGGGTCTTCTCGATTTCACTTTTCACCCGTTCGACCGATAATCCGCTAACCCTCGCTAGACAAGCCGATATGGCGCTAAGCGTTTCTGGCTCAATAGCAAACCCAAGCTGGCCAGCGAAACGGGCAGCGCGAAACATGCGCAAGCCGTCCTCAGCAAAGCGGAGTCGGGGGGTACCAACGGTTCGGATGAATTTCTTCTCGATATCACGCAAACCGCCAAATTGATCGACAATCTGACCGTCGATATCCATGGCTAACGCATTTATCGTAAAATCACGGCGCGAAAGGTCATCAGCTAGACTAGTACAGTACGTCACGCTAGCTGGTCGGTGGCTGTCGTCGCCATAGATTTCACTGCGATAGGTAGTCACTTCATAACTGTCTTGACCAATGATAATAACCATGACGCCGAACGCTGCGCCGACCTCAACGATCTTCCAGTTGTATGCGCTAGCCACTTCGCGGATGCTTTCCGGTAAGGCATTTGTCGCAATGTCGATATCGGTTGCAGGCTTACCAAGGACATAGTCGCGCACCGCGCCGCCGACGATATATGCTTGATATCCGCTGTCGAGCAGCGCCTTCATAATTTGTTTTGCTTGTAATATAGAAATCGCCTCAAATCTGCAATGTACTGATCTACCTCATCCCCTCTTAGAGCTTTGGCGCTGGGATGACTCGCTCGCCCGGCAGCCAGGCCTGAGCGTTATGATCATACATACGTATGACTACCCGATCGGGGTATAAAAACAGCGAATTGGTTGCCAAGCCTTGGTGACGGGAGACCTGCACATCGTCTGATGTTAGATAGCTTGACCCATTCAGATCTGGATTATGAACATTCAGCACCCTGCCTTGATACAGGTTTTCTGGTGAGTTATTCGACCGATGCGAGGGCGCCAGATGGATATGACCGGATACCCAGAGAAAAACCTGTGGGTTAGCTTGGAGCATCTCAGCGATCACTACCGACGGCTGAGCGCAAAAGTCCTGTTTGCCGACATTGTTACCATTGCCTGAGTAGGTGTTCTGTAGCGGAGCGTGAAAAAAGATAAGAGTAGGCAAGTTGCGATTAATCGTCAGAGTTTGTTTCAGCCAGTCGAGCTGTCCCTTTGACAGAGAGGCTAGATATGCGCTGTCGAGATCATCGGCTGATAGGAAAACCAGCAAATAGCCTTGCAGCTTCTTGCTATAAAAGTGGTCTTCCAGAGAAAAAAGTTGGCGAAAACGCAGCAGCTTCTCTCGGCGCTGCTCAGGCAGCGCTTTGCGGTTTTTGCCACTCGGACCTAGTTGATCGTCATAGATGAAGTCATGATTGCCCGTTATAGCGAAGACCGGCGCTTTAAGTTGGCTAAAGAAGCTTTTTGCATAGGCATATTCTGCCGTTGTTCCCCGGGTTTGCACCGTATCGCCTAACACGGCAACAGCATTGAGATCATTCCAGCTATTGAGATTCTCAATCACTCGCGTCTTTGCGTCTCGCTGGTTGCCGGGAAGATGCAGGTCTGACAGTAGCGCAATATGCGAATAGGCACGTCCTTCTATGGAGACGCTCCGGCGTCCGCTCAAGTCAGGCAGCAGCAGGAACGCTGCCGTCGTCAAGACTATGATTCCAACTACACAGAGCGCCCAGACTCTGCTTTTCATACATCTAGCCTCCTTTTCACCAGCCAAGCGCAGCGCCTAACGCCGCGACGAACTAATCGCTGCCGCTACAGCCGCGCCGATGCCTGATCCGTCCTTGACCAGACAAGTGCGAGCAGCAGCTAATGGCAAATGACGGACCAGCGCCCTTTCTATTGTCTCCCGGTAACCAGGCATTCTTTCATATAAGGAGCCATCGACGGCAATCATCTGTCTGGCAGTCATCGAAGGATCAAGCCGACGCAGAACCCCCAACAAGGCGGCTGCTGTCAATCGGGCCGACCGGGTGACAATGAGCACCGCGGTGGTCTTGACTACCCGGCGCTCTGCAAGTGCAGTCTCCAGTTCCAGCAGATCTCGGCAAAAATCGCCGATTCGCAGCAAAGCCGAGCTTTCATCCGTCAGCAAGGAGCTCATCATCTCGGTTGGCAGCGAATACGGCTGGCTGATACGGTCTGAATTAAACTGCAGAATTTTAGCATTACTTAGACTGATCAAAACCAACCGGAATAATTCGCCGAGGTAGCGGCCAGACACTTGCTTCTCAAGCAATTGCTCACCAGGTTTTTCACTGCTTTTATCCAGTGCAGCATCAAAGGCTGTCCCCATACCGGGGTCAAAGTTACCTGACTCCATATTGATAACCATCCGCCCGCCATGCGCTTCTGGTTCGAGGTAGGCCACATTGTGACCAGTACCGCAAATTGCTCCGGCGACTACCCCTTCCCCTGCATAGGCTGCCGTCAGATAGGCCCCCACCGTATCATTAATCACAACCACAGGCTTTATACGGTTAAGCCCGCGACTGGCTAAGGCATCAGTCAACAAACTGGTGATATCTTTGCCTTCGACGCCAGCTGTACGCACTTCTTTTGTCCAACGAATGAGTTCAGCCTTATTGGCGGTAACTTGGCGACAGGGAAACGAAAAGGTATGACCAAGCTGCCATTCGCCAGTTGGCGCGAATTCGCCGATGGCTGAAGCAATCGAGTCAAACAGCGCATCGCCACTCATGCTGCTTGCAGCCAGATCTACGCCAGACTCTGGGTCATGCAGCGGCCAGGACTTCTGCCGCAGCACCCGGGCTTTGCGGTTACCCTCAAGCAGAACAGCAAGCAGGCGAAGATTAGTGCCGCCAAAGTCCAAAGCCAAATACTCACCTGTCTCCTGGCCGCTTGGAGCATCAATAAAGGAAGGTAACATTTTTAGCCGCGAGGGCAAACCCATCAGACCGCTTTCCATTTCCACTGCAAAGCGGTCGGCAACAGCATCTAACTCGGCTGCTGAAATAGAAAACTGACCATATAGGGTGGCGATTGCCCGGAACATTTCATTCATCTATATCCCTCCAATCCCCTTGCAACATATCTTCCCCTTATCCAGCCTGATTCCTGCAAGAAGATTCGCAACAGTGCGGAAAAAGACGAATCTGTTGCCATTACAAAGCAGGTGCTGTATGATGAAGAGAATATACTACGCCAGTCCTCTGGAAGAGAACCCTCTGTGTTCACTCTGCGACCTCTGTGCACTCTGCGGTAAAACGTAGCTCCACCCATCAACCTGTATTTGTAAAGGATGATTACAAATGTTAATTGATAAGAAAACTGACTTTGATGGTGAGTCCTGGGATTTTGATGAAGTCGATCAGGGCCTCACCGTCCGCGAAGCTATTGCCGAGGCTAGACGTTGCTTAAACTGCCCCAAACCGCTTTGTCGCATCGGCTGTCCAATTGAAAATGACATTCCCCGCTTCATTCAGGCCTTAGCTCAAGGCAACATTGGCGAAGCCAGCGCGATCATCGCTCAACGCAGCAGCTTGCCTGCAGTCTGCGGCCGCGTCTGTCCGCATGAAAAGCAATGTGAAGCCCATTGCATTTTGACGAAGAAAAGCTGCGGGGTACGCATTGGCAAGTTAGAACGCTTTATCGCCGACTTTGCCGCCGAAATGGGAGTCACAGCCTCACCTGACGCGCAGGCCTACAAAGGAAAAGTCGCTGTAATCGGCTCCGGTCCCGCCGGCCTGACAGTGGCGGGCGATCTGGCCAAACAAGGCTTTGCGGTCACGATATTTGAGGCGCAGCCCGAAGCCGGCGGAGTCTTGATGTATGGCATTCCCGCATTCCGCCTCAGTCGAGAGGTGGTTCGCCGTGAGATTGAGAAAATAACGCATCTGGGAGTTGAAGTGCGAACAGGAGTGCTTGTTGGTCCTGACATCACAGTGGATGAGTTGTTTGCTCAAGAGTATGACGCCATTTTTATCGGCACAGGTACTGCTTTACCCAAAACCCTAGATGTCCCAGGCAACGATTTGCCTGGCGTTATTCAGGCTACCTATCTTCTCAGCATGGTCAACTTCGCCAACAGCGGTGAGTTTGACCGTCGCGAGGTTCCCATCGCCCATGGCGATCGGGTGGCCGTCATCGGCGCTGGCAACGTAGCTATGGATGCGGCGCGGACAGCACTCCGCCTTGGCGCCAGGAGTGTTACTGTAGTCTACCGCCGCACACAACAAGATATGACTGCTCTGCAGTCAGAATATGAGCAAGCAGCCGCTGAGGGAGTGAACTTTCTCTGGTTGGCCAGCCCGGTGGATTTTCGTGGTCAAGACCGTGTTACCGAACTTGACTTTGAAGTCATGCAAGTCAACAGCGAAGGCAAGCTTTGCCCGAGCGGCGAACATGGCACTCTGCCAGTTGATAAAATCGTGTTAGCAATCGGGCAACGACCAGCAGCTCGCATCGTATCCACCACTACTGGCATCGAGGTCAACCCTTATGGCTATGTCATCACAAAAGACCGTCCCTATGGAATGACCACCCGCAAAGGCGTCTTTGCAGGCGGCGACGTCGTCCATGAACCTGCCACAGTGGTACTGGCGATGAAAGAAGCCAAGAAGGTTGCTGCAGGGATGGCAGTATATATTGAGGCGAAAAAACTCCTCGAAGATTGCTGAGCAGACCGCCTATAACACCCCATCTGCGTTGTTGGCCCCGTGAACCCATGGCTAGCGTACTTTCCAGTACGCGTCACTGCTGGGCTCACGGGGCCGCCTAGCATCTGGGGCCTTCTAGACGGTCTGCGGGATATGAAATGGTTATAATGTAAATCCCCGGCAATCAATGTGATTGGCCGGGGATTTTGTTATTTTTTGCTTACCTTTGGTTTTGCTTTTAATTCCTTCTCCAGTACCGGCCAGATATGCGGTGCTTCGAAGCCCTTGCGCCAGGAGGCGGCACCGGCCAGGTCATATTTCTTTACCAAGGCGGCTTTCTTGGCGATGGACTTTTCGTCCTCCAGCCAAATCCGATACAGACTACCATCCTTTTTATACTCGGTATAGAAAAGCCCCTTATCATCAAGCCAAATTGGCTTTAGATTATGCTCTTCTAGTGTTTTCTGGATGTCATCCATTCCGTATGCTTTGGAGCGTACCTTTACTTTACCGTGCTCGTCAATCGTCTCGCGCCATTCTCGCGTATAAAATGGGATACCCATAACTAACTTTTCCCGGGGAATATAGTTGTTAATGATCAAGTCCAGATTGCGGTCAACCCACCCCAGTGAGGATACCGGACCTGCCACCGGGCTTGCACCCCAATGCTCATCATAGGTCATGACCATGACATAATCTACCGCCTGTGCTAAACCCTTTCGATCATAGCACTTGGACCAATTGGGCGACGGACCGGGGACAGTGACATCCACCGAACTGATGACATTCTGCTCGCGCAACGCGTCAGCCAAACGCTTAACGAAACCAGTTAGGCGATCGCGATCCTCTTCATAAACATCTTCAAAGTCAATGTTGATGCCGTCAAGATCATAAAGCGCAGTATAAACCAGCAATTGGCTGATAATTAGGTCCTGCATCGTCTCGCTGGCAAGAAACTCCTTAGTCAGGTCTGGATCAAAATCACCATTTTTAAATAGTGGCCAAACCTTATATCCCTTGGCATGCGCGTCCTGCACATACTTTAGGTTCGCATTGTTGATCAGCAACCGCCCATCAGCGGAGATCGAGAACCAAGTAGGGGAAATGACATCTAAGCCGCTAATCGTCGCCTGTTTCGTCAAGTCAGGTGAAAAACGCGGAATGTAGTCCCAGACCAGATTCAATTTGCCTTTCGGCGACCACGCAGGACGCACTTTATTAAGCTGCTTATCGGCGAAGCTGGCCCCCCGCTCAATGTACAACCGCCCTGCCTCCTGGTCATGGCGGAGCCGGATCCCAAGTATCTTCTCCATATTTTTAATGTTGACGAAATACTCATTTTCGTGAAGGGTCGCCAAGAAATTCAGGGTGACACCGCTTTTCAGATTGGCGTCAAGTTTCGCAGTCTCCAGCTGCCAATCCGGTTTACTGACCGCAAGCTTAAGCCGCCCCGATTTTTCGTCAAATGAGGACGTCCCTGGCGCAATATGGGTAGGGAAAATAAACGCAGGCACAAGGATCTGTGTCTGACTGATTCTACCGCTGGACACGATCTCGGTCGCACCATCCTTCTGCCGGACATATACCTCAACATATTGCATATCGTCGGTAGAGCTGGCCATTCCCGGCTCAGCCAATCCAATAATAAGCAGCAGGAGCAAGAACACCATTCGTTTCAACACAAACCCTCCTGTAACGTTTCGTACATATTTATTTCTATGAGACAGCCTATAGTTACATTCCATATTCGTTCGTTAAAATCCTGTTGCCGGATTCTGGTGAATCCAAGTTACTGCCCATGTCGGGCAAACTACAAAAATCCTGCAAGCATTCCTCATACTTGCAGGTTATTTTATCTTTAGTTTATCCAACGATCTATCCATGCTGAGTATAGAGTCGAGTAAATTGGAGAAAGGATCGGGCTGAGACTGTGGCGCTGCGGAAGTACCATCTGATAAGACTAACATAATCGGTACTGACGATAAGGGGACTAGCAAATAAACAATGTCCCTGTCCCCATGTTTCTGAGCTACTGCGAAACTTGAGTCAATTATCTCATCAACAAAGCATCACACCACTTATATCATTTACACATCAACCTATACCCTACTCCTGGCTCACTGATAATATAACGTGGCTGAGTCGGATTTTCTTCAATCTTGTGACGCAGTTGACTAATGAATAAACGGATATAATGGGTATCCTCAATATGATATTTGCCCCAAATCGCGCCTAATAACTGTTTGTGAGTAAGCACCTTTCCAGCATGTTGAATTAGTTCTTTCAAAATGTTATATTCAGTCGGTGTCAGCTTTACTTCCCACCCGCCCACGGTAACCCGTCGCTGCGTAATATCTACCTTTAAGTCCCCACATGTAAGAATTAGTTCTTTTTCGGTATGGGATGCCCGTCTAAGAGAAACCCGCATTCGAGCCATAAGTTCGCTTACCCCGAACGGCTTGGTAATATAGTCATCAGCACCGGAATCAAGAGTCTGAACTTTTTCCTGTTCTTGATCGCGAGCAGTAAGAATAATGATCGGCATTTGGGACCATTCCCTTATCTGCTGAACAACCTCCTTGCCGTCGATGTCTGGCAGGCCAAGATCTAATATAATTAAATCGGGAATAAAAATGGCGGCGCGGTTAATACCGTCTCGGCCGGTAACAGCTTCGTCGATATCATAGCCATATACTCGCAATGACACTTTAAGTAGTTTGCGAATTTGAGGATCGTCTTCGATAATCAGGATTCGCATTCCCTTTTCAGTCATAAGCTCTTTCACCTTCAGTCAACGCAAAATCATTTTTGTTGCCAGTAAGTGGAACACTAAAGCTAATTTTAGCACCGCCGCCGCTACGATTCTCGGCCCATATTTTACCGTCATGCGCTTCAATTATAGACTTACAAATGGATAAGCCAAGACCAGTTCCGGGAATAGTATTTTCGCCAAACTGTATTCGATAAAACTTTTCGAATATACGGGGTAAATCGGCTTCAGGTATTCCAATGCCTCGGTCGCCTACAGATACCTGTAGACTATTCTTATCACGACTTCCCCTAATTTCTATACTACTACCCTGTGGAGAATATTTTGCGGCGTTATCCACCAAATTGATAATCACCTGTCCCAGTAGTACACAATCGCCGCGCAATAGAGGTGTATCATCTGGAATTATTATATCCAGAGCTCTGTCTTTGATCTGCTCAGTGAGATTTCTTAACGCTGATCCAATAATATCCTCGATATCACACCAATCAACTTTTAAACGCATCATGCCGCTTTCAAGTCTGGCTGTGTCTAGTAGATTGATAAGAGTCAGGTTCATCCGGGTAGAGCTTACTTTGATGTTCTCGATGAGCTCCCGGCGTTCCTCCGCGGAGTACATAGCTTCCGATTCCAATAATGTCGTTGCAGAGCCGATAATCGAAGACATAGGCGTGCGCAGTTCATGGGAAATGGAGTTAAACAAAGCAGTGTGCAGGCGGTCTGATTCCAATAATAAAGCGGCCTCTCTCGCTTTTCTAGTAAGTTTAACCCGTTCAATTGCAATGGCGGCCAAGCCAGCCCACGCGTCCATAAGACGACGTTGCTCAGGTGTAATTAATTTTTCAATGATGCAAATTCCGAGTACGCCGACTACATTGTCTCTTGTTTGCAACGGAAAATATAAGTATTGTGCGCCAGGCAGCGTGTCGGTTGACCGTCCCGCTACCTGCTTGTGCTGATAAACCCACGTAGCAACTGCTGTTTCGTCATTGTCGATTAACGAGGTGTTTTTATAGTCGCCTGATTCCTGGCGGCTTTCCACGCCAGGTTCATGTTGCGCCCAGACTACCAATTTTTCATTTTCATCTGGCAATAAAACCACTATTCCTCGGTTAAGGGCATCGGCGATTTGGCTGCCTAGCTCCCGAACAATGCTGTCCAAATCGATTGCCGCAGCAATCTCGCGACTGAAATCGAATAAGGCGTGGGTATTTTTCTCCCGCAATCTGGCCGTGACCGCTTCATACCGTAATAGTTCCGTTCTCCCACCAATCACGAAAGCCACAATGAGGAAAGTGAGAAAACTCCATAGATACCGTATGTCATCCACGGAAAAAGTAAATATCGGCGGAATGAACAAGAAATCAAAAGCCAGCACACTGCAGATACCTGTAAAATACGACGGCCACCGACCCCACCAAAAGGCGCTGAACACAACCGGCAGTTGATAAAGCAAGGAGATATTACTATTCTCTATTCCCCCTCTGAGAGCCCAACTGAAAAGCGTCACCACCGCTACCATTAGAAAGCTGCCGCCATAGGGTAGCCAAATTGCCCTTTTACCGGCTGGCTCAGTGGCGATGTTAGACACCTGCACCTGTTCTTCATTGGCTTGAATCACATAAATATTGACACCGCCGCTGCGCCGGATCAGCTTGTCGACAACTGATCCGTGAAAAAGTTCCCACAACCGGCCATGCCGGGGTTTGCCAACGACAATCGACGTAACGTTGTGAACGTGGGCTAACTCCAGTATTTCCGATGCTAAATCCGAGGCACTAGCGCTAAGCGTTTTAGCGCCTAATTCCTCCGCCAGACGCATATTGCGGACGATTCGATCCCGTTCTGCATCTCCAGCGGCGAAACGTCTGGCTGTTTCAATATGAACCGCCAGCCACTCAGCTTGCAGCCCGGCAGATAATCGCCGGGCTGCCCGGATTAACTGTGTCGAAAACGGGCTGGCGCTAACGCATACCATGACCCTTCCCGCCGCCGGCCAAGGCTTATTAATGTTGTGATCTCGCATGTACTCATTAAGATCTTTGTCGACTCGGCTGGCGGTGAAGCGTAGGGACAGTTCCCTGAGCGCGTTAATGTTGCCTGGCCGGAAAAATCGTTGCAGTGCCTGTTCTGCCTGCCCAGGAACATATACTTTGCCTTCCTTGAGGCGCTTGATGAGGTCCTCGGGCGGAATATCGATGAGTTGAACACTATCCGCCTGCTCAATGATATAGTCAGGTACAGTCTCTTTGACCACAATGCCGGTAATTTGAGCCACTACATCGTTGAGGCTCTCAACATGCTGTATATTCAAAGTGGTATAAACGTTTATACCGGCTTTTAATAGCTCGTCTACGTCCTGAAACCGTCGCACGTGACGTGAACCAGATACGTTAGTGTGAGCTAGCTCGTCGATCAGTACCAGTTCGGGGTCACGGGCGATAATAGCGTCAATATCCATTTCCTGCAGTTCTTTATTACGATACTGTAACGTTTTGGCTAGGATTATCTCCAAGCCGGCGACTAAATTTTCTGTTTCTTGACGGCCATGGGTTTCCACCCATCCGATTACTATATCCACGCCCTCGCGGCGACGTTCATGAGCCGACTCCAGCATCGTAAATGTTTTTCCCACTCCTGCTGCAGCGCCGAGAAAAACAGTGAGCTTACCCTTTGATGACCTATTTATTTTCTCTAAAAGCGCATCAGGGTCTGGGCGTTGTTTTTGTCTCTTATTGTTTTGCATTTCGCACTCCTAACACTTTTGCTGTCACCTTTAACGTTTTAAGGCATCCAGCGCTAGATTCAGTTTCCAATACGTTGACGCGCAATTCACCGAACAGTAATCCGCTATCAGAGACTGTTACCAAATCGGCTAGTACAGTACTCAATTCATAGTTATAACTATCTCCGAATAATCCTCGGGTACAGCATCAATCCTAGAGTAAACCCAAAAAAGAACATACCTATGGCTACTGTAAGAACCTCTGAGCCACTCATATTCCCTCTCCTTTCGCCGTAACAATTTTGCGCCCCAATCGTTAAACTCGTTCGGCTTTTATGACCATGATCAGCTCGCCAATTATTTATTGGTATCCCAGCCGATAGCCAACACCGCTTTCGGTGATAATATAGCGTGGCTGGTTCTTTTTATCACCAAGTTTTTGGCGTAGCTTAGATATATAGACTCGTAGGTAATGGCCATCATCAGTTCGATCTTCCCGAAGGACTGCATTCAGCTGTTGCCGGGCAACGACCTTGCCAGGATGCTGTGCTAAGGCACTCAAAACAAGATATTCTTTGGGTGTAAGGAACACTGATTTATCGCCTACCGTCACGTAGCGGCGCACCAAGTCGACTGATAGGTCACCACACGTAACGATCGGTCTACTGTCAATCACGACAACCCGCCTTAAGAGTGCACGTATTCTAGCCATCAATTCATCGGCGCTAAAAGGTTTGGTTAAATAGTCATCCGCCCCGGCATCTAGCGATGCAACCTTGTCTCCATCTTTGTTTCTCTCGCTCAGCATCATCACCGGTACATTCGACTCTTGCCGAATGCGGCGGATAACTTCAAGTCCATCCATATCCGGCAGGCACAAATCCAAGATAATGATGTTTGGTCTATGCGTTGCTGCATACTGGATACCTTCAGCACCATTTCGGGCTATTTCACTCTGATAGTTGTTAGCCGCAAAAATTCTTGTTAGCAGTTTCCACTCCCGCGGCTCCTGATTGATTACGAGAACCTGCGGTCCCTTGCCAGACAAAGCTATCACCTCTTTCAGCCGCAGCTACTCACTTCTTATACAGGCACAGCTCGGCTGCCGCGTAGCCTCGCGGGTCTGTTCGGCTAATTTTACCCGTTCCACCGCAATGGCAGCCAAGCCAATCCAGGCGTCCATGAGCCGCCGCTGCTCGGGAGTAACGTTCTTAGCAATCACTTGTATACCAAATACACCTACCACAGTTTCATGGGCTTTAAGAGGAATATACAAATATTTCGCCCCAGGCAGGGTCTCGGTGGAACGTCCGGCGCTCTGCCCGTGTTCATAGACCCAGGAGGCAACAGCAGCCTCAGCCGAGTCAAGCAGCGGCTGCCCCAGAACATTGGCTGGTCCAGTTGTTTTAAGGTTATGCTCACCCCTGAGGACCAATTTGCCGCCATTGTCAGGAAGCAGGATGACTACTTCCCGATCCAGCGTTTCTGACGCCTGCCTCGCCATACCGGCGGCAATAACCTGCAGGTCGCTGACGGCAGCAATCTCACGGCTAAATTCATATAAGGCGCGGGTACTTTTTTCCCTCTGTCTGGCCTCCAGCGCCTCATGCCGGAGAAGCTCAGTCCGCCCGCCAATAACAAAGGCCACAATTAAAAAGGTGACAAAACTCCATAGATAGCGGATGTCATCCACGGCAAAGTTCAGTGTCGGCGCAATAAAGAAAAAATCAAAAGTAATGACGCTGCATAACGCGGTGAAATAGGAAGGCCAGCGCCCCCACCAGTAGGCGCTCAGCGTCACCGGCAACTGGTAAAGCAGGACGATATTGACAAGCTCAATCCTATTCTTTAAGAGCAGACTGGCCAGTGTTATCAGAGCCGTCATGATAAGCCCCACCGCATAGTGATGCCATGGCTCAGGGCTGGCTATGGGGTTCGCGGCCTTGATGGCAGAAACCTGTTCCGGTTCTTCTATGCCCTGAATGACATATACGTTGATGCCGCCGCTCTGCCGAATAAGTTTATCTACTACCGAGCCATGCCACAGTTCCCAAAGGCGGCTGTGGCGCGGTTTTCCAATGACGATGGCTGTCACATTGTGAGCGCGGGCCACCTCAAGTATTTCTTGCGTGAGCTCATTGCCAACCACGGTCAGCGTTTTGGCCCCGAGTTCTTCCGCCAATTGCATGTTGCGCGCCACCCGGTCACGCTCTTTGTCGCCCATGGGAAACCGCCGTTTAGCCGCTTCGATGTGTACGGCTAAACAGTCCGCATGAAGTCCGCCGGCCAGCCGCCGCGCCGCCCGGATGAGTTGGGCGGAGAAGGGGCTGCCGCTCACGCAGACCATGACACGTCCGGCGGCAGGCCACGGCCCTTCGATGCGATGAGCTCGCATGTATTGGTTTACGTCTTTGTCCACCCGGTTGGCGGTAAAGCGAAGAGCCAGTTCCCGGAGAGCGCTGATGTTGCCGGGACGAAAAAACTTTCGCAAAGCCTGCTCGGCTTGCCCCGGTACATAGACCTTGCCTTCCTTTAAACGTTTAATCAGGTCTTGCGGCGGAATATCGATAAGTTGGACGGTATCCGCCTGCTCGACCATATGGTCTGGAACCGTCTCCCTGACAATAACGCCGGTTATTTGGGCCACGACGTCGTTAAGGCTTTCAATATGCTGGACATTGAGTGTGGTATACACATCAATGCCAGCATACAGGATTTCCTCCACATCCTGAAAGCGCCTCACATGGCGTGAGCCTGGAATATTGGTATGCGCCAATTCATCAACCAGTACCAGTTCGGGTTTGCGAGCCAAGATGGCGTCAATATTCATCTCCGCCAGGCTTTTTCCCCGGTAATCTATCATCAGAGGTTCAATGCGCGGCAACCCTACTACCATCTGCTCGGTCTCCTGGCGGCCATGCGTCTCAATCCAGCCGATGACGACATCGACGCCATCCTTCAGTTTGTTATGGGCAGCTTCCAGCATAGTGAAGGTTTTACCTACCCCGGCTGCCGCACCTAAAAATACCGTTAGTTTTCCCTGAGATTCTTTGGCAATCTGCTCTAAGAGTTCATCAGGATTCAGGCGCTTTTCTTCTTTAGTTTCCGCCATATCCTCCCCCCTGTCGCCGGTCTATGCCTTTACTTTACAGCATCAAGAGCCAGATTAAGTTTTAGCACATTGACGCGTGGTTCACCAAACACTCCAAACTGACGGCCTTTCACATAACTGTCAACAGTTTTCTTTATTTGTTCGACTGAAAGGCCGCGTTCTTTAGCTACCCGTTCCACCTGCAGATAAGCAGCTGCCGGAGAAATATGCGGATCAAGGCCGCTGCCTGACGCCAGCACTAAATCAGCAGGAACCAGCCCTTTTTCATCTAGCCCATTTTCTTCCCGCACTTTTTTTATAGTATCAGACGTGGTATCCACTAATTTTTTATTGGTCGGCCCGAGGTTGGAGCCGGACGAACTCGATGCGTCATAGCCATCCTTGCCAGCCGCTGAAGGGCGACTGTGGAAATAGCCGGAGTTGGCAAAATTCTGCCCGATTAGCTCTGATCCTATCGGTTTACCATCTTTGCTGATTAGCGACCCATTGGCCTGATGAGGAAACAGCGCCTGCGCCACCCCGGTCACAGCCAATGGATAGGCTAACCCTATAATAATGGTCAATACCATTAACATGAGGAAAGAATTTATCATTTGTCGTAACATCAATTTTTTGACTTCCTTTCTTATAGTAACATCAGGACGCCAGATGTTTTTTCATAGAATCGACCTACACTAGCCCGAGAGCAACAATCAGCATATCGATGAGTTTAATCCCGATGAACGGGACGACGAGCCCGCCAAGGCCGTATATGAATAGGTTGCGCCGCAAAATTACGTCTGCGCCAAGGGGCTGGTATTTCACGCCTCTGAGGGCCAATGGTATTAGGGCAACAATGATGATCGCGTTAAAGATCACAGCGCTTAAGATAGCGCTTTCCGGCGTTGCCAGGCCCATGATATTAAAGGTGTTGAGCACCGGGTATGTGCCCGCGAACATGGCGGGAAGAATCGCAAAGTATTTAGCCACATCATTAGCGATGCTAAACGTCGTCAGCGAGCCGCGCGTCATTAATAGCTGTTTGCCAATTTCCACAACCGCAATCAGTTTGGTTGGATTCGAGTCAAGATCCACCATATTGCCGGCCTCTTTCGCCGCCTGAGTGCCGCTGTTCATAGCTACTCCCACGTCGGCTTGAGCGAGCGCCGGCGCATCATTGGTACCGTCACCAGTCATGGCAACCAGCATTCCTTTGTCCTGGTACTCGCGGATAAGCGCCAGCTTGGCCTCCGGTGTGGCTTCGGCGAGGAAATCATCCACGCCAGCCTCAGCGGCAATAGCGGCGGCGGTCAACGGATTGTCGCCCGTAATCATGACCGTCTTAATTCCCATTTGTCTTAGTTCGCGGAATCGTTCTTTAATGCCGCCTTTGACAATGTCTTTTAAATAGATAACCCCAAGCACCTGTGAACCTTGGGCTACGACCAGCGGCGTGCCTCCAGCCTTGGCAATCGTTTCACAGGCTGCCTTGACTTTTTCGGGAAACATGCCGCCTTGCCGATCTACATATTTTCGAATGGCATCAATGGCGCCTTTACGGATTTCTTGCCCTTTCATGTTGACACCGCTCATGCGGGTCTGAGCGGTAAATGGCACAAAGTCCGCATCGATGGCGTGCAGGTCGCGCTCCCGGATATTATATTTTTCTTTAGCCAGCACGACAACGCTCCGCCCTTCAGGCGTTTCATCAGCCAGCGACGCCAGTTGGGCCGCATCGGCAAGCTGGGATTCGCTTATATCAGGCGCGGGGATAAACTCGGTCGCCATGCGGTTGCCTAAGGTGATAGTACCGGTTTTGTCAAGCAACAGCACATTTACGTCGCCTGCTGCCTCTACCGCCCGGCCGGACATGGCCAGCACGTTACGTTGTAAGAGACGGTCCATCCCGGCTATACCGATAGAGGATAAGAGGCCGCCGATGGTGGTTGGAATGAGACAGACCAGAAGAGAAATTAACGTAGCGACCGTAACAAGCGTGCCGGAATAGATGGCAAAGGGTTCAATGGTAACGACAGCCACTAAAAAGATGATGGTAAGACCAACAAGCAAAATGGTGAGAGCAATCTCATTCGGTGTTTTCTGCCGCTTCGCCCCTTCCACGAGGCTGATCATCTTATCAAGAAAGGTTTCGCCAGGGTTGGCGGTGATGCGCACCTTAATCCAGTCGGACAGCACCCGCGTACCGCCGGTGACTGACGACCGATCGCCGCCTGACTCGCGGATAACAGGAGCAGATTCACCGGTAACGGCGCTTTCGTCCACTGAGGCCATGCCATCGATAACTTCGCCGTCACCGGGAATGAACTCGCCTGCCTGCACACGAACCACGTCGCCTTTCCTGAGTTCTGCGGCGTCTACCTGTTTAACGCTGCCGTTAACGACCTTATTCGCTTTTGTTTTGGTGCGGGCGCTTCGTAAAGCCTGGGCTTGTGCTTTGCCTCGCCCTTCGGCCACCGCCTCGGCAAAATTGGCGAACAAGACGGTAAACCACAGCCAAAGTGTAATCTGCAGAGTAAAGAAATTGTTGGATGCGTTGCCGCTAATTAGGTCCCTGGCCAATAGACCGGTGGTCAGAAACGCGCCAATATAGACGATAAACATAACTGGATTACGGACTTGCGTCTTGGGGTTGAGCTTGCGAAATGCATCACGAATGGCTTCCCCCAGAATTTCGCGGTTAAAACTGCTGCGAGTGCTCATATCTTGACTCTCCTTTTAAAACGTAATGCCTTGAAGCATGAGTAATTGCTCGACAATTGGCCCCAACGCCAGCGCTGGCAGGAAGGTAAGTGCGCCAACGATTAAGACGACGAGCGCCAAAAGTACGGCGAACAGCCAGCCTGTTGTCGGGAACGTTCCTGGTCCCGGAGGCGCTATTTTCTTCTCCGCCATGGAGCCAGCTATGGCCAGCACCGGAATGATAATACCAAAGCGGCCAATAAACATGGCGGCAGACATGGTTACATTATAGAACAGCGTATTTGCCGAAAGTCCGCCAAAAGCGCTGCCGTTATTGCCCGCGCCGGAGGCGAATGCATAGAGAATTTCACTCAAGCCGTGCGGTCCGGGGTTGGCGATGGACGATGTGCCAGCTTCGATAACAGCTGCGACACCACTTAAGATCAGAATGGTTACCGCAGGAACGAGTATCGCGATGGTGGCCATTTTCATTTCCCAGGCTTCAATTTTTTTGCCAAGGTATTCCGGCGTACGGCCCACCATGAGGCCGACAATGAACACCGTCATGACCGCGTACATCATCATGCCGTAAAAGCCTGCGCCGACGCCGCCGAAAACGACTTCGCCCAGCATCATCTGCAACATAGGCACGAGTCCGCCAAGCGGTGTAAAGCTGTCATGCATTGAGTTAACAGCGCCGCAGGACGCTGCCGTGGTTATGGTGGCAAACAGACTGGACCCGGCGATACCGAACCGCACTTCCTTGCCTTCCATTGCCGTCGGCCCGCTAAGCCCCAGATCGCCCAAAATGGGGTTGCCATAGAGTTCACTGTAATAGTTCATACCCAGCATAAGCACAAAGAGCAAGGTCATGGCAGTAACAATGGCGATACCCTGACGCCGGTCACGGACCATGCGGCCAAAGGTAAAGACTAGTCCGGTCGGAATGAGCAATATGCTAATACATTGTAGAAAATTTGTCAGCGGCGTGGGGTTTTCAAAGGGGTGGGCAGAGTTTGCGTTAAAGAATCCGCCGCCATTTGTCCCGAGCAGCTTGATCGCTTCCTGCGATGCCACTGGTCCCATGGCCAGTTTCTGCTCCACTCCTTCCAGAGTTTCCACCGTAACATAGGGCGATAGGTTCTGGAGAACACCCTGCTGTACCAAAACGAGAGTAAAGACGATAGAGAGTGGCAACAACACCCAGAGCGTGCTCCGCACCAAGTCCACCCAGAAGTTGCCAATTGTTTTCGCCGTCTTACGCGTAAGGCCCCGGATTAACGCGACTGCTACGGCAATACCGGTAGCGGCCGACAAAAAGTTTTGCACCGATAATGCCGCCATCTGAGTAAAGTAACTCATGGTGGATTCGCCGCCATACGCCTGCCAGTTGGTATTGGTCACAAAACTCACAGCCGTATTAAAAGCCAGATGCCAGGGATCTACGTCCGGCATGCTTTCCGGGTTGAATGGCAAGAGATTTTGCATTACCTGAATCAGATACACTGTCAGTATGCCAAACAAATTAAACCACATCACCGACCAGGCATACTGCCGCCAGTTCATTTCTTCGGTTTCGTTCACACCGGTTAGCCGGTAGATTACTTTTTCTATTGGTTTAAAGAAAGGATCAACTACTGTTTTTTCCAAGGAAAATACGCTAGCCATATATTTCCCGAGCGGCCATGCCAAAATAAAGAGCACCGTCAGGAATAGGACAAACAAAAACAAATCGCTAATCATGTTAAAATTCCTCCGGTTTCATTAACGCATAAATTAAATAAATTAACAGAAAGACTGTAATAGCTCCGGCTATCAATAATTCAGTCATATATTGCCCTCCTAGTGTCTCATTGGAAACTACATATAGTGTAGCTTACATTGGAATAAAGATGGTGTACGGGATATCTTCGGCATTGTAAAGAAAGTGTCAAAATGATTACATTTACGCCACCGCTATTTGGGAGTTGACGGAGAAAAAATTATCTGTCTTATTTGGTTACCATAAAACTTATAATACAAGTCTTACTAATCACATCCAGAAATATTGATTTTCATTAAGCCTTTCAATTTAAGGCTTAGCGAGATTTTTAGCGGAGCCCTTAACTAGGCGTATGCTACGCTCCGAGGGTACATCACCTTTACAGGCTAAGCTCCGATGCCTCCAGGGAATAACTACGACATAAATATCGTTTACTGCTTAAAATGCGTAAGCAGTTTCAATGGTTGCAATGCATTCCGTATCGCTCGTGTCCAAAACTGTTGCCCACTCGTGCTTGAGTTCGAGACTTGTTATCCACCATTACGTCTACCAACAGAGCCACTTCATAACGGACGGCATCATCCCGGTCAATGCTACGAAAAACAGAAAACGAGGGCGGCGCTTCAGAGCCGAGTTAACTCACTTTCGTGAGCAACTAACCCCATGAGCCATACCCTCGTCTTTTTTATTAGCAATTTTTTTGCAGATGTGGCTTACCATTACCATGATAAAACCCTTCTCTGCGTTGCAGATGTTTTTCGCCTATGAAGTTCGGTAGCAGAGTGATGCAATCAGCCCCGCGATCCCTGCCGCGCATCGTAGGCGGCGCGGCAGGGATCGCGGGGCTGATTGCGCAACTCTTGGCGCTGCCAGCGCCTTCGCCGCTCTCGAACGGCCATGGCCCTCGCGGCACCTGATCGCCCTGTTCAATGAAGTTGGGGCATCACCTTTACGGGTGCCAACGCAGATGGGGTATATCAGCGCCCAGGGATAACTTTGCGGAGTTTGGGGGCTAGTACCATCGCCACCAAAAACCCAGCCGTTGACGTCATCAGCGAACTAGGAATATTCGACAGGGCAACAGCCATACTGCCTGTTACCTGCGACCAAGCCACGATGTAACCGCCTAAGGTCCAGGCCGCGGCTGCGGTGCAGCCAACGACCGCCCGAACTAGCCAGCGGTCAGGCTTAGCCTCAGGCCAAAAGCCCTTGGCAATTACCCCGACAATCAAGCCTGCAATTCCTTTGATGACAAAAGACCATAGCGTGTACGGAGAAAAACCCATCAAGAGGTCAAAGAAAGCAGAACCAATGGCAGCCGCCAGCCCAGCGTACAGCCCACCAAAGACAATGCCGGTGGTGAATACAAAGCCGGTCCCCAAATGCACCATCGCGCCAACGCCAAACGGTACTTTAATCGACGTGGCAATCGTACACATTGCCGCCAACACCCCAATTGTCACTATATCCCGGATATTAAACTGACGTTTATTTTCCATAGGTTACACCTTCCTTTTAATGAGTCAGAGATTAATTGCGCGCCTACGTTTTACCACAGAGTGCACAGAGGTCGCAGAGTGGACACAGAGGGTTCGGAGGGACAATATTAAATAACAAGTACTCTGCGGTTAACGTGCCTCGTTTAGGCAAAGTTTTGGCAACACGGCTTCCAGCAAAACGCCTTCTCTGACAGGAGTCTGTGCCTGAAATGTAGCCTGAATACAAAGTGATACAAAGTCTACTGCCTGCCGCATGGCTTGCGGCAAACCGTATCCTCTCAATAGTGATCCAGCCAGCACACTGGCAAAGATGTCGCCAGTTCCTGGATATCTGACAGGAATAAACTCATTAGCAACTTCACAAAAGCTGTCACTCGCACGTTCATAACCGATGTTCAGGATCTCGCCGTTTGTCTGCACGCCGGTTATGACAACTCGCGACGGACCAAATCCAGCCAACCGGACCAGCCAACTCCGCAGTTGAGCAACATCGTCAATCTGTTCACAGTAAGGTTCTCCCAGCAGGAAAGAGGCTTCTGTATAATTCGGAGTAATAACATCAGCCTTCTGAATCAGCTTCTTCATCTGTTCTTGCATAGTTGGCGTATAAACAGAATACAGCTTGCCATGATCGCCCATAACAGGGTCAACCAGAACCAGCGGTTTATTATGGGAAAATGCATCAATAAAGCCGGAAACGACATCAATCTGAGGCTCAGAAGCAAGAAAGCCGGTATATATACAGTCAAAGTCAATCTTTTCTTTTTGCCATTGGACGAAAAATTGGGGCATATGATCGGTAAAGTCGCAAAAGGCAACATCAGAAAAGCCGCCCAAATGTGTGCTCAGCACAGCAGTCGGCAGTGGGCATACCTGGATTCCCATACAGGAAAGAATCGGCATAATAACGGTTAATGAGCAGCGTCCGACACAAGATAGATCATGCACCGCCGCTACTCTTGGCATCTTCGGGATCATAGCAATTCCCTTCTTAGAGGCTGTTACAAAACGCCCATCTGCGTTGTACCCGCAAGGGGTATGCCGCCAACTCTACCGCGCCAAAGCGCCAAGAGTTGCGCAATCACGATTACGTTTGCTTGCGTACCTTATGTACGCGGCGCGGCACAAGCCTCGCTGTTCCTAGCATCTGGACATTTTCTAACAGCCTCTTCATTTACAGAATGTGATATAAAATAAGTATTATTCGCCCCGCAAACTACTTTTCCTGCTTCTGCTCAGCCAAACACCGCAGAGCCCTGGACGCTGAGAAGGGTTCAGATGCTAGGCAGCCGCACAATCCCCCGCCGCGACGCGTACAAAGGGTACGCTAGCAAGGGGGTTGGGCGGCTAACAACGCAGATGGGCCCTTATCAGCGTCCAGGGTGGAGTTTCTTTTTCACAGAGTATACGATTTCACGTGCAAACGGCCCCAGATTATCCGTGGCATACGCTTTGACGATGCCTGCTGCAACTTGACCGACGGCGCTTTTGGCGATGGCAGGGTTAGAAAAGCCTTTCATGCGCAGGCTCTCCTCAATCAGAACAGCGGCTTCAATTGCCTTTTCGGCGGCAACGGTATTAATCGTGGTGACCACGTCTGAATTTCCTGTCAGCACATCGCCGACATGGGAAAAGATTTCTGTGGCCAGAGGCACCAGCTCTTCTGGAGTATCATGGACAATGATGACCGGTCGCGCGCCTGCAGCCATCTCGCCTGCTTGACTGATAAATTTGGCGCTAATACAGTGGACATGCGGCGCTGCCGTATGTTCAAGAACCGACTGTGCTACATTTGTCGCCACATTAATCACGGTAATTGGGCTGCGGCGAATTTGGTTAAAATCCTTTAGACAATCAATCACTTCCCGATCAGGCAAGGCAAGAATAACTGCGTCACCCAATGCTGCTTCTTCCAAACTTGCGCCAACCTTCGCGCCGGTAGCGGCAGCGACCTTTGCCAGCCGATCTGTGTTTACATCATAAAGAGTCAGTTCAGCCACTTCTGCCAGCTTTACGGCTAAAACCCGACCCATTCGTCCAATGCCTATGATACCAATACGCATCAGTGATCCACCTTTCAACGATCTTATCCACAAAAAGGGTTACTTTCCCTCTGTAGAATATGCTAAGCCTATTTCCAACGACCGTCAAGTGTAAGAAATATGTATAGTTAACGTCAATTTAAAGTGCGCATAATCACACCTTCTGCGGCATTTTATATAATAGAATAGGAAGAACTTTAACCAGAAGTAAAGATAGGAAGGTGTACTGCAATCCATTTGTTACGACGCAGTAGCATGAACGTCAATTTACGAAGGGGGATTTCAATGAAAATCAAACTTGCAGCCCCGCCGGCGTTTCGCCGTGCATCGCAGAGCTTTGCGAAAAAGCGCCTGCTGTGCATGGATGAAGCGCCGTTTATCATTTAGTTAAAAAAGCATAGCTAAGGGGGATTCTACATGGCCAAATGTTATGTGCTAGATACCAATGTTCTGCTCTATTCACCCAGTTCTATCTTTGCCTTCAGCGAGCACATGGTAGTGATTCCCGAAGTAGTGATTGAAGAACTCGATCGGTTTAAAAAAGAAGCCACTGAGCGTGGCGCGAATAGCCGCCAGGTCAGCAGATTAATCGATGAACTGCGATTGCAGGGGAACCTGCTCGAGGGAGTCGATATCAACCAATTAGGCGGAATCTTACGGCTCGAATCCAATCATATGAATACCGAAATGCCGCCCCATTGGGAACGAGAAAAGGCTGACAACCGGATTCTCCAGGTTTGTAAAGGACTACTGGAGTCTGGCCACCAAACCATATTGGTTTCCCGTGACACCAATATGCGGGTTAAAGCGACCATATTAAGAATCCAGGCCGAGGACTTCCGCAACGATAAAGTCGCCAAAATTGATCAGCAATATACGGGTCGAGCGACGGTATATACCTCTAGTGAGGTAATTAACCAATTTCACAAAGATGAAGCTAACTGGCTGGCCCCAGAGAAGTTGTGCTCGTATGATGAGTCAGCCGGCCTCGTAACCGCCGCATCACTAGTGACCAATCAGTTTCTTGTCATTCGCTCGACTGACAACGACCGTCATACCGCCTTAGGGCGCTTTGATGGACAAAAGGTCATTCATTTGCGCTATCGAAACCGCAATCCGTTCGGAGTCACACCACGCAATGTCGGCCAGATCTTTATGCAAGAATGCCTGATGCTGAGCGCAGAAGAAGCACCGATGGTTATTATCAAAGGTCCTGCTGGCACGGCTAAGACCTTTTATTCGTTAGCTGTCGGTCTCTACAAATACATGGAGATCAGGCCTAGGGAGTATCATCATCTGCTGATTTGCCGCCCCCATGCTATGCTGGATGAAGGCATCGGATTCCTGCCAGGCAGCGAGGCGGAAAAACTCGAACCCTACATGCGTTCGATCAAAGACAACTTGTTTACGTTGATGTCAGGAAACTCCCTGGTTGAGGAAAAGGAAGTCGCTCAAGCAGAAGATACCGTCAACATGTTGTTTGAAAAGCGGATCATTCAGACAGAAGCACTTGCCTACCAGCGGGGCCGTTCGTTGCAGAAGTATTGGGTCATCTTTGATGAAATGCAAAACTCCACCCCCCGCCAGGCCAAAGCCGTTCTGACTCGTTCAGGACTGGGAACTAAGATTATTATGATGGGCGATCCTGCCCAGATCGACAATCCCTTGCTAGACAGCCAGTCAAATGGCCTAAGCTACGCCGGCGAGAAGATGATGGGTAGTAAGCTGTGTTTTCAAGTGACAATGCTGCCAGAAGAATGCGAACGCTCGCCACTGGCAGCAGAAGCGGCGATGCGGTTGTGATAACGCAGAAAAATACGGCAATTTTTAGTAAGTTAGGTACGTATAGCACAAGCCGCACGAACGCCACAAGCGCCATTATAGACGGTAAACATTTTTTATTTGTAAAAGACGACCTACCCTTTGCGCAGGCGCATAGCGCCCTTCGTGTTTTCGCGGCTAATGCTATCGTCCCTAGTTTTATTATATCTTTCTGCCTCAAAATCTTATAAATTGGGATAGCTTAAAACAAACAAGCCGGAGTCAATCGACTTCGGCTTGTTGTAATTATTCAGCGCGCAGCCTGCTTGGCCTTTTCTGAGCATACAGGACACAGGTCATGGGTGAAGTCTGCCTCTGAGTGTTTCTCGATGAACGTCTCGAGCCGAGTCCAGTTACCCTCTTGGTTACGAATGCGATGGCAGGAGCAGCAGATAGGTAGCAGCCCCTGTAATTGGGTGATATTTGATATTTCTTCAACAATGACCAAGGCGAGGTTGTGACCTTGATACTCCAGTCGCGTTGCCGTCACCAGAATATCCAGCCTGACAGGTTGTCCATTATGCCACGCAAGGAAACTGCCTTTATTCCGGGAAATCTCCTGCCCCTCGAAAGCCAGTTTGACAGATTTGCGGAGAATACAGTCCTGACAAAAGGTAGTTTGTCCACAGTCTCCCGGGTTCGCGGCATTCACACAGCGAAGAGCTTCACCGCCAGGCCGCAGGTAGGCTTCGCTGTCACCGATCTGAAAGAACTTTTGTCCGGCGGAATTAATGGCAATAACTCGCCCCTCAATGTTAACTAGAATAACTGATGTAGGCATAACCTGAAACAGTGTTCTAAATAAATCATGCCGCTTCAACAAATCCTGCACAAAAATCTCCTACCTTTTTCTTGCGATATCACCAGTATACACTTTTTTCTGTTAATAGTTTATCGAATTCTGTCAATTCTTCCAAAAAATTGCTTGGCCACAGCCCGTTACTTTTAGACCTCACTGGCGTTTATCTTAATGAAAAGACTAAGGGTCTGCCCGGAAAGGAGCGTCAATCATGAATCACAAGCAAAAAGTTACTGTGAGCGCACTTATTGCCTTACTTATTGCCTTACTAGTTGCTGCCTGGTCTGGTCAAGAACCAGTCAGTCATGCACAAATTGATATCCAAAAAATACGATCCACGTCTGATGCCACTGAATGGATGGATGACGCTCGGCGACAGCTAGGGTTAGCCAATAATATATATCTGCTGGCTGCAGCCAGTGATGAGGTGACCGGCGATAGCATCCCCGACGCCGTGCTGCTGGTAGGAATTAAGACAGCGGTGGAGGATCGCTTCGCCCGCAATATTGACATCATCGTCCGCGACGGCAAGTCTGGCCGTTTTGCCGCCGCCGGTCTATCTGACGTCTCAGGTGATGAAAGCAACCTATTTATCGGCGACTTTAACGGCGATAAAGTGAAGGACGTGATGGTTACTGCCCCCAGTGGCGCCAGCATCAACCACACCATTGCCGCTTTTCCTGACTTTGTCCCCTCAGTTCTGTTTAGCAGTAAAGACAACACCGGCACCGCGTTTAGCGGACGTTTCCTAGATGGCTTTCAGGTAGAGCTGGTCAATGACGATACGGGCCGCAAAACCCGCGTCGATATCACAGACGCTAAGTCTCGCTATATTGAAAACGGCGTCTATCGTGAAGATGGCAAACTGTTAAATTCCATCACGCCTCACGCATACCCTTACAGCAGCCTTGAGGCTGTCGATCTGAACCGCGATGGCGTATATGAGCTCAAAGGAATCCAGAGGATTATCGGCATTGATAATACCGATGTAGTGGCTCATATTTATTCTTATTGGCAATATAGCAGTAACCAAGATTGGACATTGCAACAGCTGGAAGTAGCTAGCATATTGTTCGAACTAAGCCAAGAAAATCCGCCGGCTAGCGTTCTAGCCTCTCAATCATCTGTGTCCAAGCAAATGAAATCTCAGTACGCTAGTGTATCTTACCCGCAGTTTGAAGACATATCTGACCTGAGCACACGCCATTATGTCAATCAGGCATTAGAGACTGCCGCTCGCAAGTTAGTCAATCAGGGCACTGGCGACAACCCTATTGTCGTCGAGTATGAAGTCACGAGGAACGATACAGAAATCCTCAGTGTCATTTTTAAAGACAGCAGCCAAAACCAGGCGAATAACCCATCCCCCGTTCTCGAAGCGGTCAACATCGATCTGAAAAGCCGTGATATGCTCTCTGTGGACAAGCTGTTCCGCTCCGACCGCCAGTCTCACCGCGCTATCAACTCGCTCATCGCCGCTGCGGCCAAGCAAGCCGGTATAGTTGATAGCCCGGTCTTAGGCGACTGGATTGGCATGTATATCACCAACGAGGATATCGTGCTGTATGATCAGGAAAGCGGCCAAGATCCGGAATATCGGTACCTGTCTTTGCCCTTAGAGAAGACACAGGCGTATCTTAACGAACCGTATGCAAACGTAAAAGGTCGCTAAGTATAGGTAAAGTCCCCTCTGCACTTTGTAGAGGGGACTTTATCTATGCTTAGGAAACCTGTCCGTCAGCCACTTCATCGCCATATCTAGCGCCTCGCAGCAGGATACCACGATAATAACCAATCCAATCATTACACGCTTCATTGTGTCCCCCATCCTATCCGTTGAGTCGTCTCCAAGGGCGTTTAGAAGGGTTCAGGTGTTGTTGCCTATGAGACTGATTAGACGTTTGATGCAACATGGCAGAATAGCATCACTAGGCAGGCCCGCTGGTCCAGCCGCAACGCGTACTAGCGGGTACGCTAGCAATGGATCGGTGGGACTATTGCGCAACTCTTGGCGCTTTAGCGCCTTCGCCGTTCTCGGCCGTCCATGGCCTACGCGGCACCTGAACGTCCTGTTCAATGGTGTTGGCGGCATACCCCTTGCGGGTGCCAACGCAGATGGGCCCTTATCAACGCCCGCCCACTAGTAACGGCCAGATATAGGGTAGGTATACATACTGACCAACAAAGAATACTACTAGACCGGCCAAGGCGCCGACAACCGAACCATTGATCCTAATCCAGGCCAAGTCTTCGCCCACCTTGTCCTCAATAAATACATTTAATTCCTCGTCAGATAACGTCCCCATCGCTTGCCCGACTAATTCGCCAATCAAGCTGTGCTCACTTAGCACCACCTCGGAAGCGGCTTCTTGCAAATGACGTTCAAGCCAATCTTGTAGCGCGGTATCCTGGCGCAAAGCTACCCAGTACCTATCCGCGAATCGCAACACACCGGCAATCAGCGTATGTGATTCATCAATGCTGCCCAGATTCTGCTCGGTAGCCGATCCGAGCAAGCCATCAACTAACGGCCGCAAGATATCCTCAAGCGGAATTCGATCGACTAAGCCGGTTTTCCATTGTTCGAGAGTTTGTTGCCACTCTGGGTTGTGCTCTAATTCATTCAACGACTGCACCAGTCGTTCGTTAAGCCACACTCTAAGCGGGTGATGCGTCTGCTCCAGTGCCTCTAATTCAGACAACAACCGCTGATAAAGCGCATCTGCCGCCTCGTCGAGATTAATAAAGTCAAAGGTTCGCAGAAACGTGCCAAATAGCCGTCCGAGCGTGCTTTCGCCAGTCGCCTGGTGAGTAGCATTATTGAGAAAGCGATAAATCTCCTGTCGTAGCGAAGGTCGGACAGCTACCTGTTTTGCTTCTGTCAACACTAGATTAAAAAAGAAATCGGCCTTGCCAGAATGAATCAGCCAGCGCCCCAGAACAGTCGCATAGCAGTGAAACTTGATTGCCCGCAGGCGATTTTGGGTGACTTTAGCCAGAGTGCTCACCAGTCGGGACCTATCCGCATTTCGCAGCCAAGCAGCCAGCCCTCGAGTCAGCAGACGAAAAACTACCTGTTTCCCACCGCTTTCCATCCAGTTGATAAGCAGCGAGACCAGTCGGATCTTTTGCAAATGGCGTTGAATAGACTGACGGCTGAGGAATTCCTCTTGTACCATATAGGACATCGCTCTAACAATTTTTTCCCGGTTGCGGGGAATAATCGCCGTATGAAACGCAACTCCCAGCGGTCTTTGAAACAATGCTGTCACCGCAAACCAGTCAGCCACCCCTCCAACCAGCGCAGCTTCCGCCATGCGAAATAATGCCTGAGACCAGACGGCCTCACGGTAAAACCAACGCACAGCCACCGCAGTCACAAACAAGGTAAAGGCGATTGCGAGCGCTTTATCCGCTTTTTGCCGATTCATACCCATCACCTATAGCCAAAATGTCAGGCAGTACAGCATGCTGCCAGTAAATCCGCCGATAATTGAACCATTGACCCTGATAATCTGCAGGTCTTCGCCAACTTTGTCTTCGATGAACGCTACCAGTTCAGCATCAGAGAGCTGTGCCAGACGCTCACGTACCAAATCGCCAATTTTATCGTGATGCGCATCAATGAAATTCAGTAATGCCTGTTTGACTATGTCACTTACTTTCTGCTGTTGAACAGAATCAGCCTGAAAATCTATCAACAGTTGATCAACCCAGTGATCAGCCTGCCGAAACCATTGAGCCATCTGCTGCGGATGCTCGCCCACCTGACGCAGCAGCCAATCTAAAGACCTTTGCATTAGGCCGACAATATCGAGCTCAGCCAGCAGATCATTTTTGTAGTTCTCCCATTCTTGCGCTGCCTGCGGTTCCAGTTCCAGCCGCCGTAGATAGCGGCAAAGGCGTTGACGCAGAGCTATCTGTACAGGATGGTCTGCCTGTTTCATGTCTGCCAACCAGGCAACTAATCGTTGCTGGACAAAAACGGCCATATTGTCAGGTGAGAGCCTGGCAATATGGTTAAAGAGTTTACGCCTGCGTCTGTCTGCCTCGTAACGCGACAAAGCCCTTTCCAAGAATTCTGCAAGTAAGCCGCGGAATTCTGCTGTTGCAGCGATGTTGCCCAATTCAACTGCGACAAAGCTAATAATCTTTTGGTCATAGCCGGTTTGCACTGTCCATTCACCAATACTGCGCAGCAGTGGCGACAGCTGAATAACGCCAGCGTCCTGCCGGACAAATTTAGCAATAAACCGCCCTACCTCTTGGGGATCAACTTTATCAAGTATATCACTTAGCAGTTTATGTACCATTCGTTTAACGGTTTTGGCGCCACCGCGCTCATCAAGATAGCTCAAAACAACGCGAGGTATATCGTGTTCCTCAATCTTGCGTTTAATATTATCTTTTGCCAACAATTCATCTTGCACCATTTCCACAATCATGGAAAACAGCCGTTCCCGGTTGCGCGGAATCACTGCCGTCCGCCAGGGAATGCCTAGCGGCTTGCGAAATAAGGCGCTTACCGCGAACCAGTCTGCCAGCCCGCCAACCATTGCCGCGCCGAATGTACTGACAGCCAGGCCGCCGGTAAACGAGCCCGCGAACGGCAAAGCAGCAAAATACAACAAACTGGTAACGCCAAGCGTCCCAGTTGCCAGATAGCGGTTTTTGCCAGACAAGTTCTCACCACCCTTTCCATGGTAGTGTAGCCATGATGTTAAGAAAAAAACGCTGCGGGAATCTTGAGATAGACGGGGGGCCGAACCGCAGAGTACGCAGAGATCGCAGAGGGTTCACGGAGGGTTGCGAATATGCGAACTATATAATTATTATATAAACCGTAGCCCTCAGCTGCCCTCTGTTTACTCTGCGTACTCTGCGGTAAAGCGTATCTTCGTCGCTTTCGCTTTCCACAGCCGGCTTAGGCTTGCTATAATAAAGTAACAACTATCGAACGAAAGGAAGCGAAACGATGAGCAGCTTTGACCTGATTATCAGCGGCGGGTTCGTGGTCGACCCATTTAACCAACGTGAAGGGTATTTTGACATTGGTATTAAAGATGGACTGATTGCTGAAGTATCACCCCAGCTTGATCCAACCTTAGCAGACGAGCTATCTGATGCGCGCGGCTATTGCGTAATGCCTGGCATCATCGACCTGCATACCCATATGTCATCCTGGCTGGGTGGTCGCTATGCTCATAAGATGTTAGCACTGGCCGGAGTTACGACCGCTCTCGATATGTCTGGCCCGGTTGACAGCGTGCTTGATATTGCACGTGACTACGGTGCAGGTCTGACAATTGCCAGTTTGAATGCAGTTCGACCCGGGCATACGGTAAAAAGCGATAATCCGAACATGGCTGAGTTGGACTCACTGTTGGGATCATCATTACGTCAAGGCGCCATCGGACTGAAACTCTTGGGCGGTCACTATCCGCTAACTCCAGAGGCAACGGCACGGGCCATCACTGTCGCCAACCAGCAACATGCCTATATTGCCTTCCATGCCGGGACTAACCAAACCGGTTCCACGATCGAAGGCTGCTTAGAGGCCATTGAGTTAGCGGCAGGTCAGTCATTGCATCTGGCCCATGTCAACAGCTACTGCCGGGGCTCAATCCGTCCTGCTATGACTGAAACCGAAGAAGCCATCCGCGCTCTGGAGTCCAATCCGCGGATTATTTCTGAAGCCTATATTTCTCCGTTTAATGGCACTAACGCCAAATGCAGCGGCGGTGAGCCGGAAAGCCTAGTCACCAAGCGCTGTCTATTAACCGGTGGCTTCCCAGCCACTGAGCAAGGCATGGAAGACGCAATCCTGGCCGGTTGGGCCCACATCAATCTCCCTGCCGGCGGGGCCATGACACTGGCAGTCGGGCAAGCAGGCTGTGACTATTGGCGAAAACAAAACACTGACGCGGCTGTCAGTTTCCCGGTCAACCCGGCCGAACCGCGATTTTGCCTAGCGGCGGCCAAGCGTAAAACCGGCGGGTTTATCGTAGACGCCATCAGTACTGACGGCGGCGGCATACCGCGCAACGTCATCGTAGAACTAGGTCTTTCCCTAGTTAAATTGCAGGCTCTGACTTTGGCTGAATTCGTCACCAAAACTAGCACCAACCCAGCTCGCATTTTGGGTCTTGGAAACAAAGGGCACTTCACTCCAGGCGCTGACGCCGATATCAGCATCCTTGATCTCGAACGTCAAAAACCTCGCACTGCTATCGCCGGCGGCAAAGTCATCATGCATGCCGGTTACGTCTCCGGCCAAGGCAGCAAAATCATCACCACCACCACCGGCGCAGACGCCGTCCACGCCCGAGGCCTGACGCCAGTCATCGTCGACTTGGCAAAAAGCGGTTTCTACCAAGGCCGGCAGTAGCCTAACGTAAGTCTGCCCAGCAGACCGTTCAGAAAGTACCAGATGCTAGGCAGCCCGAGGAAGCGCGTGCAGACAGTACATTCGAAGGTACGGCAAGCGCGCTCCCGCAGGGCTAACAACGCAGATGGTGCTTTATCAACGGTCTGCCGCCCTAGAGCCAGCGGAAGGCGATATACTCGCTCACAATCGTAATAACATACGCCAGCCCATACTTCAGTTTACGCCAGCGGTTCAGGCTTTCCATGGTGCGTTCCATGCGCCAGGCAAGGAATCGCTGGCGTCCTGCTTTTAGCAGCAAGCGTTCCATTTCTTGCCGCCCCTCAAAATCAGTCTGGTTTCCAATCTTGCCATAGTGACGGATCAAATCACGCATCTCAAGCTCAATGTCCCGCTTGTAGCGTTCCATGCGGTACATAATATTTTCACTGGCTGACTGTAGCTTATTGACCGTTTTGCCGGTAAAGAATTGATACAGCCAGCGCGGAATGTTGACGAGCATCAGACTGATGCCGATAATGATCAGTGACAGAAAAAAGTAACGTGAAAAGCTAAACGTCAGACCGTCTATGTCGAAATAATCCCGCAGCAGAACAACGATAGCCGACACGCCTAACGCGATGCCGGACAAAAATAACGCATCTGCCCACTGCAGGCGATAGATAGCTCGTCGGTAGCGCTCCGGTTCCTTGTGTCCATAATCTGAGTGGATGATAGACTTCGCCTCGGACGATAGAGGATGCAAATGGAGCGTGATAAACCCCTTGTCTGTGCCGGCAGCAATGACAAAAAATTCACTAGGGCGCGGCGCCCCGGTTTCATCATGAAATAACGAATATACTTCACGACGACGGCAAGTATCCCAATAGCGGGAAAAGTCAATCCGCAAACTGCCTCCGTCCATCCGCAGTTCGATTCCCGGTCTGACAGCTACAGGATTCATCAAAAAGCCGATGATATTTAACAAGTAATAAGTTAGCTTCTCGGTTATAAAATCCGGCAGCAGCGGCATCCGCAGAAACCGGACAGTTTTCCATTTCAACTGCAGGGTCGAAGTACTGTGATCATGCCAGGCATCGCTTAACTCTGCTTCAATAATCATCTGCACATAGTAGCGGCTAATAATCTGCACGTTAATCCGGTTGTTATCCTCAAATTCGACAGATACATAGCGAATAAATTGATGTCTGAGAAATTCCTGACGCAACCAGGCATTAACCGCCTTTTCCGCAACGGTCAGTCGGCCGCCCTCGATATCCAGTCGAAATGACCGATGTGGCGCAGGCCAAATATCTGTACGCTGCTCAGGTGTTCCGCCTCTTAGCTTCTGCCCCAGCAAACGCAAACCTTGTAAAAATTCACGCATACATAGCCCTCCGTCCTACCTGTCAGGCGTCAAAGAAACCATTACTATTGTGGGATCGAGGTACGTTAACCTCTGCGGTAAAACTCAGCCTCGTTCCTCCTGAGACTTATACTGCCTTAAAAAAAGCTATCGGATCATTGACCGTCCGACGTACCCGTCCGGCTTCCTCTAGGTAACGAATATGGGCGATCGCCTCACCGGTGGCAAACCATTTTTGCGGTACAGGAAACTCGTCAAACGAATTGCAGCGAATGTCCCAGCTCATCCTCGCCGCCACTTGGTAGGCGCTAAATTCTCCCTGGCGCAGGATGGTCTCAACTTCAGCCAACCGTAGTTCATGGTGGTGTTTAAGTTCAGCAACGCGGGCGCGCCAATCAGCAATCTGCGTCCGGTGAGCTGGCAAAACGAGGTCGATAGCAAGCTTTTCCAACTTATCTAGACTGGCGTGATATTCAGCCAATGGATTTTCATGCTCAGCCCAAGCGGTAATATTGGGGGTGATATCATTTAAGATATTATCTCCAGCAAACAATATTCGTTGATTAGGCTCATACAGGCAGATATGGCCGGCAGTATGACCAGGAGCAGCAATGCAACTAAATTGAAAATCGCCGTATTCTAACACATCGCCGTCACTGACGAAGTGGAAGTCGATCATATCCTTGTTGCCGCCACGGAATCCCGGGTGGCGGGTAATTGCTGTTTCCAGTAGATCGGGATCAAAGCCCTGATGCTTAGCGCAAGTTGCCAAACGGTCCCAATGTTCACGACCGAAATGGTTAATGACATTGCCATCTAGAGCGCTGGCATAGGCGCGGTTGCCAGTATTTTTCAACACGCCGACTAAACCGGAGTGATCGGCATGCATGTGAGTAATAAAAATATCGGTCTGATTCATATCCACGTTTAGCTCAGCCAAGCCGTTACGCAGCGCCTCCAGGCACTCCGGCCGGTTAAGACCAGTATCGACTAGCAAACACCGCTCGGTTCCCCTTACCAGATACGAGTTAATATACTTCAAGGGATTCTTCGGCAAAGGAACTTCGATTCGATATATGCCTGTTACTATTTCATCAACCACAGTTTCCCCTCCACATGCTGTCAAGACTATTAAATATATTGTAGCACATTGTCCAGGAAATTGAAAAACTGTGTGAATTTTCGTAGGAAGATTGCTGCAGTCTGGCCGTAAAAGCAAGGAAGATCGCCGCGCTTCGCTCGCGATGACAAACAATTATGTGTCATCGCGAGGAACGAAGTGACGTAGCGATCTTCCTCAGCCAGTCTACCTTTTTCGTATTGCCTGTGAATTATTTCATGCCCAAAGCAACGACGGACTAGATTGCTAATATATCCACCAATCGATACATCTCCAAATCGATAGGTTTCTTTACCGAAATCACTTCACAAAAGTCAACGCCGATGATATCGCCTCTGAGCGTGCCAACCATTTGGCAACTGACCTTGCTTAAGAGCAGTTCTACAGCTTTCGCGCCCATACGACTGGCTAAATCACGATCAAACACAGTCGGACTGCCACCTCTGAGTAAGTGACCGAGAATAGTCGGCTTGCATTCAAAGCCGGTCTGCAGCTTAATCTGTTTCGCTAATTCAATACCCCTGATTGCACCTTCAGCCACAACGATAATGGAATGAAGCTTACCCTGCTTAAAGCCTTTGCTGACTTTCTTACAGATAACGTCAACATCAACCGGCTGTTCAGGGATAATTACCGTCTCCGCGCCGCCAGCGAGACCGGCTGACAGAGCGATAAAGCCTGAATCACGCCCCATGACCTCGATCACGAAAGTTCTCTCATGCGAGGTTGCAGTATCGCGAATTTTATCAATTGCGCCAACTGCGGTATTGACTGCAGTGTCAAAGCCGATGGAGTAATCTGTGCCATTAATATCATTATCAATCGTTCCAGGGATCACAATAACCGGAATGTCGTATTCCTCGGCAAACAATTTCGCTCCCCGGAATGAGCCGTCACCACCAATGACAACCAAGCCTTGCAAGCCATAGCGTTCTACATTCTCAAACGCAAGCGCTCGTCCTTCCGGAGTGCGGAATTCTTCAGACCGAGAAGTGCGTAGAACCGTGCCGCCTCTTTGAATGATATCAGCTACCGAACTGCGGTTCATCGGCGCCATATCACCTTCGATAAAGCCAGCAAAGCCGCGCTTAATCCCCACCACCTCTACCCCGTGATAGATAGCCTTCCTAACGACGGCCCGCACTGCAGCATTCATGCCAGGTGCGTCACCACCGCTTGTTAAAACGCCAATCTTTTGCAATATAAGTCCTCCTCTATAACTGTAACTATATGCCGATCACATCGTTATAGAGTTAATTCCGGAAATATAACAAATATCCTGCCTGACACACTTAAATATCAGCTGATAATTCTATTCGTTGTCAGACATATCTTTGTTAACTTGCAGAAAGCTGACTTCTAGAAAATCGGCCAGCAGAGAAATTTGTTCTGGACAAAAATGCCGTACATCTGGATATAAGGGTGTATCAGATATTGTTGCCAATAAATCTGGACTAGGCCCTAATGGAGGCTGGCCCGCCGCCAAGCGGAACACCTCAACCTTTGGCTTGTTCTCTCGCTTATAGCCTTCTGTGAAAATCACATCAACGTCCTGGATACGATGAATCACTTCATCAAGCGGTATTTCTGCCTGCCGGGCTTCGATATAGGCTAGCTTATTCGCTGAGCTAATACAGACAATATCCGCGCCAGCCTCAGCATGCTTTGCGGTGTCTTTGCCAGGAACATCAATGTCAAAGCCATGCGCGTCATGCTTAATCACCGCGATTCGATAGCCGCGCGACTTCAGCTCACGCACAACCTGAGTCAAAACTGTAGTTTTGCCGCTGTTAGAATAACCAACAAAGGAAATGACGGGAATCATGGCGTCCTCCTGGCAAAAAATAGTAGCCACCTCAACCGCAGAGTATACAGAGGGTACCCATAGAGGATGCCGTTTTCTCTAATGACATTAATCTAAACATCGATCCCTCTGTGTACTCTATGGTAAAACGCAACTCGGTGTTCCTTCTATTCTCCGTCCAATATATCTTCGATTTCTTCAACCACATCTTGACTCAGTCTCACATCAGCTGCCTTAACATTCTCCAACACTTGTTCCGGACGACTCGCGCCGATAATCGCTGAGGTAATATTGGGCTGAGCCAACACCCAGGCCAAACTGAGATTAGATAACGGCAGGCTGAGCTCGCCTGCCAAAGTCTTTAATTTCTCCACTTTGGCGAAGTTGGCTTCGGTAAAGTATCGCTCGACAAACGGCGCTGTGCGCGGGTCAGACGCGCGGCTGCCGTGGGGGGCAGGTTGATCTTTTTGGTATTTACCTGTCAGCATGCCCTGGGCCAGCGGCGAGAAGACGATCTGACTCAAACCGTGCTTTTCACAAGTTGGGACGACCTCATCTTCAATGTAGCGACTGAGCATGTTATAGGCTGGCTGATTAACAACAATCCGATCCAGTAGATACTTATCCGCCAAACCAAGCGCTTCAGTGATTTGCGTAGCTGTCCACTCGCTGACTCCGGCATAGAGAATTTTCCCCTGCCGGATTAAATCATCGATCGTACGCAGTGTTTCATAAATTGGTGTCTGGGGATCAAAGCGATGGCAATAGAAAATATCCACATAGTCTGTACCCAGACGACGCAGGCTGGCGTGAACCTGTTCAAATACGTGTTTGCGGGAAAGGCCTTTATCATTAACTCCTTCACCCATCGGCCAAAATGCTTTGGTCGCCAAGACGTACGACTCACGCGGATAGGCGGCCAGCGCCTGGCCAACCACTTTTTCGGCTTCGCCTCTGGCATAGACGTTGGCAGTATCAAACGAGTTGATGCCTGCTGCATAGGCGGCATGAATGACCGCGGTCGCGGTTTCGCTATCAGTAGTATTGCCATAGGTCAGCCAACTGCCAAGGCTTAGGACACTCACATTCAAGCCGGTACGGCCTACTTTACGATATTTCATCGATCTCCCCCCAATCTCTTTTGTAATTATGTAATTGGCCCTGTTTAGTCTACTGCCGCTTGCTTAGCTTCCACCATAGGCTGATCCGCCGTTGTCTTGATACAGCGGATAGTCACCGCCACCAGAATAATACTGCCACCGATCATCGCCCACATTCCAGGCCTCTCACCTAATACCAAGAACACCCAGATTGGGTTGAGTACCGGCTCAATCGCGCCGATCAATGCCGTTTCCAGAGCAGTCACATGTTTAATGGCTACAGAATAACAGACATACGCCAATCCCAGCTGAAACACACCAAGCAGGGCAAGGTTGATCAAGCCCTCTGAACCTGGAGACGAATCCAGCATGAAGGGAAGTCCAATCAGCGTTGTCAACACGTTGCCCAAAAGCACCGTACCGAACGGAGAGGCATCTTTCTGTTTTCGCATACAAAGGCAAAAAACTGCCAGTGTCGCGCCACTGGCCGCACCGTAGATATTGCCCATCAATCCGCCTGCTGACAATTGGTCCAGGAAAAACAAACCCATTCCGCCAGCAATCACGCCAATAGTCGCCCAGTCGGCTGCTGTCGGCTTTTCGTTCAAGACCCAAGCGCCAAACAGTGCAACATAAATCGGCATTGTATATTGTAGTAAAATAGCGTTGGCCGCAGTTGTCATCTTAGTTGCGCTGACAAATAGGATCACTGTGGCCGCATAGGCAACCGCGCCGCCGATTTGCGCCTTTGACCAGGATAGACGCTGACCGCGAAACGCCAGCCATATGACCAGAGCCGCGACCGCGCTGCGCGCCCCGGCAATGGCAACCGGATTCCAATCGACCCCTTTAATCAGCAGCCCGCCTGAACTCCATAACAAATTGGTAGCCATCATCAAGAAGACAGCCAGTCGGCGTTCCGACCCGGCATGCTTCAGCAATAGGTTAAGCATCTACGACTTCTCTCCTTGCGGCATGTAATTCTATGAGTATTCGCGCCAAAAACAATTACTCCTGCCGATGAGTTAGAGAAGAATTCCTTAAGCCTTGTTGCTTTCCTTCGCTCTCAGAACCTCTATATTCACTAATGTCGGCGGGACCGCCCCTTGCATCGCCGCCAAAATGTTGCGTACCGCGATTAGCCCCATGTTGGTTCGGGTGTCAATCGTGGCGCTGGCAACGTGTGGCAGCAGCACGGCATTCTCACATTCGAGTAGCCTGGGCTCAACCGCTGGTTCATTTTCGAAAACATCCAGTCCGGCCCCCCAGATTTCATTGGTCTGAAGCGCATAAACTAACGCCTTTTCATCCACCACCGGACCACGCGAAGTGTTAATCAGAATTGCCGTCGGTTTCATCAGTTTGAATTCATTGGTGCTGATCAAATGACGGGTTGATGGTAGCAGCGGTACATGAACCGAAATGAAATCAGCTGTTTTTAATAACGTCTCTTTATCGACATATACACCGCCGGTTTCGGCTTCGAATTGGGGGTTAGGCGTGACATCATTATAAAGAATCTTCATCTCAAAGCCTTTGGCTTTCTTGGCAAAGTTGCCGCCAATGCGGCCTGTGCCGATAACGCCCAGCGTCTTGCCGGTAATATCCCGCCCTAACAGCAGCATCGGTCCCCAGCCCTGGAATTTGCCGTCCCGCAGATACTTGTCAGACTCAACGACGCGACGGGCGACTGAAAACAGCAGCGTCCAGGCTAAGTCAGCAGTCGCATCTGTCAACACATCCGGTGTGTTACTGATCATGACGCCGCGTTTGGTTGCGGCTTCAACATCCACGTTATTAAAACCGACAGCATAGTTGGCAAATAGTTTGCATTGCGATCCGGCTGCGGCGAATACTTCATCATCAATCGTGTCTGTCAGCAGACATAGAACTGCATCTCTGCCTTTGACCTTCGTCAGCAGTTCTTCGTGACTAAGCACCTGGTCATCCGGGTTGATCTCGACATCGCAATACTCCTTTAGCAGATCAATGGCCGGTTGGGGCAGCATGCGGGTTACATAGACGTTCCAACGTTTCGACATAGGGGATACCTCCTAATTTTAATATAAGTATCAAAGATCCCGAGCAAGAAGCATGCCAAGCAGAAAACCCATCGTTACATATGAGACCTATCGGTAGTAGTAGTGCTAAGAATCGCTGAGGCGGTCTTACCCGCTGGGTCGAGGTTCGATGTTCGATAGGTTGATAATTGTATTGTCCCGTTCAAGAAACCATCCGTCCCATTACAGGGACGAATTTTGACTTGTTCATGGATTTTTCAATTTCCTAGCTACGGTTGACTTACCCACGCCCAACTTTTCTGCTGCTTTACGGATGCTACCCGTTTCCTTCACTGCATGGCGGATGATCTGAGCTTCAAAAGCCTCCACGCGGGCGTTAAGATCGGTCGAGACATTCGCCTTTGAAAGCACACTTGGCGCAATCTTGCGGACTAACTTTTCAATGTCCCGGTCAATCAAATAGTTATCTTTATAGAACAACAAACGTTGACAAAAATTTTGCAATTCCCGAACATTACCCGGCCACGCGTAACGAATGAGCAGCGGCATCATTGCATCTAATACTGATTCCACCTGGTCGAAACCACTCCCCGCCAGAAAGCTTTTGCAAAGCAGAGGAATATCTTCCTGGCGGTCATGCAAGCTAGGAAGTTCAAGATATAGCACATTCAGACGATAATATAAATCCTCTCGCATTTTGTTGGCGGCGACCAAGCCATGCGGTTCTTGATTAGTCGCTGCAACGACCCGAATATTTACAGGAATGATGGTCTCACCACCCACCCGTAAAACTTCCCTCTCTTGCAGGACCCGCAGCAATCGGCCTTGTAGTTCGATCGGCAATGCTTCGACTTCATCAAGAAAAACGGTTCCGTCATGCGCTAACTCAAATAGCCCCAATTTACCTTTGCGTTTAGCGCCGGTAAACGCACCCTCGTCATGCCCAAACAACTCGCTTTCCAGCAAAGACGGCGGCAAAGCCGCGCAATTAATGGCGACGAATGGTTTACTGCGCCTGGCGCTGGCATTGTGAAGGCCTTGAGCAAACATTTCCTTGCCACAGCCGGACGGACCATAGATTAAAACCGTCAAATCCGAATTGGCAAAACTCTTTGCCATCAGCTTGGTTTCAGCTAAAGCAGGTGACTGTCCAATGATATCATCCAACCGATACTTCGCCTTAAACTGGCTTTTTGTCATCTCTCGCCGCAGGCGTTGCTCGACTTTGACCACTCGCGACACATCCTGAAATGTGGCAACAGCTCCCAGAACCTTGGATCCGACCTTAACAGGAACCCGGTTCGTAACAATCCGCAAATTGCCAACATCCTGGAACTCACCAATTTCCATGTTGCCGGTTTTTATGACTTCATTTAAGCGCGAGTTGGGAATTACTTGATTTACCTTTTTGCCGACAGCGTTCGCAGTCTCACAGCCAAGAATTCTCCCTGCCGCCGGGTTAATAATCTCGATGTTTTCCATAGAATCTACGGCGATTATGCCATCATATACAGAGTCCAGAATAGCTTTCAAACGGTGCGACTTACGCTTTTCCTCCCTTCGCAGGTCTGCGACCTCCACCGCCCGCTGCAGTGCATCGCGAACTGTATTCTCTCCTGTACGCAGAAATACGGCCGGCAAGCCAAAGCTTTTGGCAATCTGCACAGACGGACCGCCACCAACGATGCAATAGTCGCCCTCAGCAGCCAAAGATTCAATTCTATTCTTTACATAATCTAAATTAGGAAAGACGATCTCCGTAATTTTTATATCCATGGTTCTTTCCAATAGCGGTAGGCCGGTGAGGTGCTTGCCAAACAAGGTAATAGCAATCTTGCGACTAATTTTGCGAGCCTCATCAAAACACTCCATGATGTCATACAGGCCGGAATCCGCCTTAATTACTGGAGCGTCGTAGCGGCGAGAAATGGCATCCGCCGTGCCGCCCCGGCTAATAAAGACATCAATCTCAGGCCCTGCCAGCTTATCGATGACCTCGCACGCATTATCCATCCAACCCTCATATACCTCAACCTGGATGCCCATTTCCTTAGCCAATGCCTCTGTCATCGAACCCATATCTCGAAACGGTGATAACACCACAATTCGACTCATACGTCGTCCTTCTTCCATCGATCATTTACCAATGTATGCAATATTCCATACATTTTTTTAATATCCTCCAGTTCCATCGCCGCAAAAAGTTCTTTCAGTCGGCATGAAAATTGCATTGTTATTAGTCAACAATAAGTTGGAGGGGA
Source organism: Anaerosporomusa subterranea (assembly GCF_001611555.1). NCBI lineage: Bacteria > Bacillati > Bacillota > Negativicutes > Acetonemataceae > Anaerosporomusa > Anaerosporomusa subterranea. The sequence continues at coordinate 85,979 of NZ_LSGP01000017.1, read as the reverse complement.
TAACGATGCAACGTTTAGGAGCTATGGAGGGTATTACTGTTCTCGATCTTACGCGTGTCTTAGCTGGTCCCTTTTGTAGCATGATGTTGGCCGACATGGGCGCAAACGTCATAAAAATCGAAGAAGCTGGCAAGGGCGCCGATGAGCGCCAACTTGGTCCGTTTCAAAACGGTGAAAGCGCTTACTACATGAACCTCAACCGCAATAAGAAAGGCATAACTCTCAATCTCAAATCGCCAAAAGGCAAAGAAATATTTAAATCATTGGTTAAACAAGCTGATGTTGTGCTGGAAAATTACCGTCCGGGAACTATGGTGAAGTTGGGCCTGGGGTATGATGTACTAAAAGAAGTCAATCCCCGCATCATTTACGCTGCCGTCTCCGGATTTGGCCAATACGGCCCTTATACCAAACGCCCCGGCTATGACATCATCAGCCAGGCCATGAGTGGTTTAATGAGCACTACCGGCTGGCCGGGCGGCCATCCGACCCGCAGCGGCACCGCCATGGGCGACGTTCTCGGCGGATTGTCAGTCACCATTGGCATCCTAGCCGCGATTCACAACCGCACATATACTGGCTTGGGCCAAGTTGTGGACGTGGCACTCGTCGATTCAGCCGTAGCAAGCCTTGAAATCATCAACATGATCTATTTCACTGAAAAACGGCTGCCGCAGCGCATCGGCAACCGCTATGAGTCGGTATATCCATACGACTCCTTCCAGGCAAAGGACGACTTGGTTATCATCGGCGGCGGCAACGACAAGCTTTGGACACTTTTCTGCAAACACATTGGGCGTCCTGAGCTAAGTACACATCCAGACTATACCCGCACTCGCGATCGCGTGAAGAATCACGTTGCAGTGAAGAAGATTGTCGAAGAATGGACCATGACCAAAAATGTCAGCGAGATCGTTGATGAACTCTTAGCAGCAGGCATACCCGCTGCTCCCATTTACACGATTGAGCAAGTTGCCCACGATCCACATATCGCCGGAGCGCGGGAAATGTTCGTCAATGTCGAGCATCCGAAAGCCGGCCCAACCACCCTCACCGGCTCGCATATTAAACTGTCTGATACCAAGCCGTCTATCCGCACCCCGTCGCCTGACTTGGGGCAGCATAACGAGGAAGTCCTTAGTTCAATGCTCAATATGAGTCAGGAAGAGATTGCAGCATTGAAAGCTGAAGGCGTAATTTAAAAGAAGCCAGCCAAGCAGCAGAGGTAGGGAAGATCGCCGCGCTGCGCTCGCGATGCAGACCGTGTCATTGCGAACGCAGTGAAGCAATCTTCCCTGTTCTTTCGCTCCAGCAAGTCAACGATTCATCCATGCCAGTTCAATCCCGATGTTCAGCCCCGCTGAACGAGCCTCCCCGTCCGTCACCATCCTATTGACAAGCTTCACACAACAAAGCCGTAAAAACGCGCTGAGATGCCCCAGATGCTAGGCAGCCCTGTTCCCCTTACAGTGACGCGTACTGGAAGTACGCGTCACTGTAAGGGGAACAGGGCTGATTGCGCAACTCTTGGCACTTTAGTGCCTTAGAGTTGGCGGCATACCCTTTACGGGTGCAACGCAGATGGGGTATATCAGCGCCTTTTTACCAGAGGCCGAGGACTTTCCACCACATGCCGCCTATCCCTATCCAAATAATCATATTCACCACCGATGCCATAAAGCCCAGTCGCCACCAGGCCTTTTGATCAACATAGCCTGCCCCGAAATAGATAGGCGCAGTACCTGTCGAATAGTGGGTCAAACCGCCGCAAAGATTTGATATGAATCCCAGACCAAGAGCGGTTAAGTAAGGAGGCGCGCCAGTTGAGACTGCCACCGCTAAGAAAGCGGGATACATGGCTGTCACGTGTGCGGTCAGGCTGGCAAAACCATAGTGGGCATACATATAGACAACATATAAGGTAGTCAGTGCGGGTATCCAGGAAACTCCGGCCAGGTTAGCGCTAACTGTCTTGGCAAACCAGGGAATAAAGCCCAAAGAATTGAGAAAACTGGCCATACCGACAAGTCCACCCATCCAAATCAGGGTATCCCAAGGTCCCTTGTCATCGAGTATGTCCTGCCAAGTCAATACTTCTGTTATTAACAGTACGCATACACCCATCAGCGCAACCAGTGTCGCGTTCAATTTCGTAAAGCTGGAAGTGCTCCAGAGCAGCAGTGCTGCGATAAATACACCCAAGACAACTTTTTCAGCTTTGCTCAGACTACCGCGCTTCTCCAATTCCCTGGCTGCAAGCTGCTTCGCTTCCGGCGTGTGCTGCAACTCCGGCGGATATAATTTATATAGCAAATATGGCGTCAGAGCAAGTGCAATTAAACCAGGAACCGAAGCAGCCAGCGCCCACGTCCCCCAGCTAATATCAATATTTGCCGTCTTCTTCGCCAATACCGCCACCAGCGGATTTGCCGCCATCGCTGTCATGAACATCGCTGAGGTAATGACATTTACCTGGAACTGGGTTGTCATCAAATAGCCGCCAATCCGGCGAGCCGTAGGACCAGGCTCAGAATCAAACGCCGAACACAAACTGCGGACAATCGGATATAAAACACCGCCGCCTCTGGCCGTATTCGACGGTGTGGCAGGCGCAAGAATTAAATCGCTGATCGCCAACACGTAGCCCAGCTTTAGTGTACTGTCGCCGATTGCTCGCATCAGCAGATACGCGATCCGACTGCCTAGTCCAGTCTTGATAAAACTACGGGCGAACAAAAAGGCACAGACAATCAGCCAGATCGTAGCATCGGCGAAGGCAGACAACGCTTGCGGAACAGTTAGCGTGTTGGTCATCGCAGCCACCGTAATGCCGATTATAGCCATTGCGCCCATCGGCAGTGGTTGCATAATGATCCCGGCGATGGTGGCCACAAAGATGGCCAAAAGTTGCCAGGCCTGCGGCTTAAGACCGGCCGGTACCGGTATCAGCCAGATTGCCGCGCCGATGATAAAAATCGCCACAAATGCCTTGATCTTGTTCATCAGTATCACTCCCTTTTTTGCTTGTGATCTTATCGCGCACGTTGGAAGCAATCGTAGATTTTTGCTTTTGCCATGTGACTCGACAACGGCGCATCCACTTTATTGCCAACCACGCCAACCACCTGCAGCAGTTTCTCCATGTCTACCCCAGTTTCAATACCCATTTCATTGAACATGCTAACCATGTCTTCTGTCGCGGTATTGCCAGCCGCGCCTGGCGCGAACGGGCATCCGCCGAGCCCGCCAACTGAGGTCTCAAATGTCGTTATCCCGGCCATTACTCCAGCCAACGTATTGGCCAGACCCATGCCGCGGGTATCGTGGAGGTGCAGCGAAAAGCTCACATCAGGGAAATCTCTTTGCATCCGGACAGCTAATGCGTGCACCCTGTCAGGTGTTGCCACCCCGATGGTATCAGCCAACACCAGTTTATTGATACCTAGCGCCGTAACCTTCTTCGCCAGCGCGGCCACTGCGTCAGGCAAAACCCAGCCGGTAAATGGACAGGCAAGCGCGGTAGCCAAATCCACCCGAACCTTCATGCCTGGCAGGCCTTCTACCATTTTCGCAATCTCAGCCAGCGACTCATCATGTGTACGGTTGATATTCGCTTTATTATGCTCAGGTGTAACCGACACAACACAGGCCACCTCACGGATTCCCGCGTCCCAGGCTGCTTGCGCCCCTTTTAGATTCGGCACTAGCGCACTAGCCTTGATCCTGCCGCCGTACTGTTCAAGTATTGACTGACAGACAGCAGTCGAATCGGCTAATTGCGGAATCGCCTTGGGCGAAACGAACGAAGTTAGCTCCAGACTCTTTATGCCTGATTCAATTAGCCCTTTAATAATCTCAACCTTGTCTTGAGTAGGAATAAATGTCTTTACATTTTGAAATCCATCTCTTGGGCCTACCTCAGTGACTTCGATTCTTTTGGCTGTAAGTTCCATGGTCCAACCTCCTATACAATCCTTAATTTTTGAATTATGCAAAAAATGTGCCATGATTAGTTCTGTAGTCCACTCGCCCATCCCGGTACTTAGCTATATCCAACGTATATGGCTTCAGCCCTCTGTAAACATCTGATACGCCCCTTTTACGTCCCGCTTCCAGGACGAATCGTCCCTATCATGGGACAAAAAAATGCTCGCGCTAAAATGCGCGAGCAACTGAAAACCGAAATTATTAACATTCTGGGAAATTACTTGATTAATCGTTCCGCAACAATTTAGGGACTTTTGGTGCCCTGAGCAGAGAAGGCGACGGTAGTCCAGACCCTAGTAATGGCCGAACGTAATACTTAAACGCATCGGTGACATGATTACCTGCAGTGTTGATGAACTCGTCTGGCATTAATTTGGTTTTTCCCGCTACCTCTGCCAATTCTACTAGGCGGTAATCAACCGAGTAATAGCCAGTACGCTCAATAGCTACCGAGCCATCGACATTTTTCCAAAGGGCAATCTGTACCGCCCGCTCACCGACTTCCCTGGCCTCGTGCTGATCGACATCAGAAACGCATCCCATAAAGGAGCGTTGCAGATAACCAAAAGTATCGCAGCGGACTCTAGATATCTTCAACTTTTCTTTTATTTCCTTGGTTAGTAAGTCACCGAGAGCTCCTGTGCCTGAAAGAGTGCTGTTACCATGAGCATCGACTTCAATATCCTTAAGCAAAGATGCTACGATCGGCGTGCCGCTGGTATCCCTTATGCCTTCCGAAAGAGCCACAACACAGACTCCTGTTCGATCATAAATCTGCTTAACGTCATTTAGAAACTTGTCAATGCTAAACTCCCGCTCTGGCAGGTAAATCAGATGAGGTCCATCTTCCGGATATTTTTGAGCAATCACCGAGGCTGCTGTAAGGAACCCGGCATTGCGTCCCATGACGACACCGATATAGATCCCGGAAAGTGCCCGAACGTCAAGATTAGCGCCCATAAAGGCTTGCGCTACAAACCGCGCCGCTGATCCGTAGCCTGGAGTATGGTCATTGATCACCAGATCATTATCAATGGTCTTCGGCACGTGAATTGCCCGCATTTCGTAATTTGCCAGCTTAGCCTCTTCGTTCACGATCCGCACAGTGTCAGCCGAATCATTGCCTCCAATATAGAAGAAATACCTAACATCGTGGGCTTTTAACACTTTAAAAATTTCGTGGCAATATTTGCTGTCCGGCTTTACCCGGGTAGATAACAGCGCTGATGAAGGTGTAAGAGCCACTTGTTCCAGATTGTGCGTTGTTTCCTGAGTTAGGTCGAGAAACTCCTCGCTTACAATACCTTCCACACCTTTGACTGCGCCATAGACTTTGGTCACCTGGGGGTATTTTCGCGCTTCTAATACGATGCCAACCAATGTTTGATTGATGACCGCCGTCGGGCCTCCCCCTTGCGCAATCAGTACTTTGCCTGTTAGTGACATATTTGTCCGTTCCTCCTAGGATTTTTTTATCCTCTCGGCAATCTAACCATGCTAAGATTTTTGAGTATTATCAAACATACCAAGGCTACTGTTATTATTCAAGAAAATTTCTTGAATTTCCTACTTGGATACGTTAGAAAATAAACTTAAAGTCACGGCGATGACCGTGACTTTAAGTTCCGCGATTGCTATTTCAATTTTCGATTCAGAACCTTTTGCACTGCCTCTGCCACGGCGTCTTTATCTAGTCCGTGCTTGCTCAATATACCCTCATAACTACCAGATTCGCCAAATACGTCCTTAATACCGACGATCTCTAGCGGCACGGGTGAGGTCTTTGCCAGCACTTCTGCTACAGCAGAACCCAGTCCGCCATATATTGTATTTTCCTCAACCGTTACTACAGCTCCGGTCTTTGACGCTGACGCCAGCAGCAACTGTTCATCAAGCGGCTTAACGGTATGCATATCAATGACTTCCGCCTCTATGCCTGTTTCGGCAAGCAGGGTCGCCGCTTCAAGAGCCTTTGTCACCATATAGCCGTTAGCAACAATGGTGACGTCCTTTCCGGTCCGAACCACGATTCCCTTGCCAATCTCGAAATTCATACCCGGAGAGTGAACAGGCGGAACTTCAGCCCGGCTAAGACGCAGATAGACCGGTCCTTTCAACGCCGCAGCCGCAAGCGTAGCCTTCCGGGTTGAGTGCTCATCTGACGGAACGACAACCGTCAGGTTGGGAATTGATCGCATAATCGACACATCTTCAACTGACTGGTGGCTGGCGCCATCATAGGAATCAGAGAAACCGCCATATGCGCCGGCGATCTTCACGTTAAGCTGATTATAAGCAACCAAGCTACGAATCGGATCTGCCGCTCGCAGGGCAAAAAACAGCGCAAACGTATTGACGAAAGCAATCTTGCCAGTCGCTGCTAAGCCAGCAGCTATCCCCACCATATTGCCTTCAGCGATACCAATATTGAAGAATCGCTCAGGGAACGCGTTTTTAAACAGAATCGAACGGGTTGAACTGGCGACATCGGCATCCAGCACAACAACATCGGGGTTAGAGCGGCCAAGCTCTACCAGCGCCTCACCATACGCTTCTCGCATCGCTTTCATTATTGCGCCACCTCCAAGTCCCGCATAGCCTGAGCAAACTGCTGGTCATTAATTGCCTTGCCATGCCATTCATTCTTTCCTTCCATGAAGGAAACTCCTTTTCCCTTCACGGTTCTAGCCAAAATCACACTCGGAGCGCCTTGGAATGACTTCGCCTCGATAAACGCGGCATCAAGAGAGTCAAGGTCGTGCCCATCAGCTTCAATGACATGCCAGCCAAATGCCGCAAACTTCTGCTTGAGCGAGCCCAGCGACATAATTTCTTCCACCGTACCATCTAGTTGCACGCCATTATTGTCTACAATTGCAGTTAAATGATCTAGTTTAAACTTGGCCGCTGCCATCGCGGCTTCCCAAATCTGCCCTTCTTGCAGTTCACCGTCTCCCAATAGCACATAAGTACGGTAATTTTGATCGTTAAGCCGGGCGGACAGAGCCATCCCAATGCCGGCCGATAAACCAAGCCCCAGCGAGCCTGTCGATAAATCAACGCCAGGTGTCTTTTTCATGTCTGGATGTCCTTGCAGCTTACAGCCAAGCTGCCGCAAATTCGCCAACTCCGCTTTGTCAAGAAAGCCCTTTTCACAAAGCGTGGTGTAAAGAGCGGGTGCGCAGTGTCCTTTTGATGCAATGAACCGGTCACGGTCGGCACATTGCGCGTCTTTGCAGTCCACCTGCATATGCCTAAAGTAGAGAGTGGTAAGAATTTCAACGGCAGACAGCGAACCGCCCGGATGTCCGGTCTGCACACCGTGTAGGGTCTGAATAATCGTTTTGCGCATTTCTGCGCAGATACCTCGCAGTTCGGCAACAGTTTTTTCGTCAAGAGCCATAATGCCGCCTCCTATTTTTATTCAACTGGGGTAAGAACTAGTTTATAGCCTTCTTTATCCTCAAACATCTTGAACGCTTTCTCCCATTCCGTTATCGGCATGACGTGAGAGACCAAGTCACGTGTATTGACTTTGCCTGAGGCCATAAGCTGGATGGCCTTTTCCCAAGACGTCCAGGTAGAGCCAAGCGAGCCAGTCACCTTCAACTCGCGAAAGCAGATCTTCTCAAAGTCAATTTGAATGGGTTTGCCAAACAGTCCAATCTGAGTATAGTGGCCGAACTTCCGGGTAAGAACCAGCGCATCGTTAGCCGCTCTCGCCGCGCCTGAACATTCGAGGGTCACGTCAGCGCCTTTGCCGCATGTCAGTTCATTGATCAGAGCGGCCAAATCTTGCTCCGTTACGTCCACGGTATAGTCAGCGCCCAATTTTTTGGCCATCGCCAAGCGTTCGCGGTCAATGTTCGTGCCGCTAACAACTACAATGGCCCCCTGCGCCTTGGCAACTTGTAAGGCTAGCATACCAATCGAGCCCGGACCGCTAACAAGCACAACATCACCAGTAATGATCGTGGTCAATTCAAGGACAGCATGAGTTACACAGGCTAGAGGCTCTGCCAGTGCTCCGGCAATAAAATCAATAGCGTCAGGCAGTTTGTGGATTCTTTCCTTCGGTACAACAGTGTAACTAGTGAAGGCCCCGTTATACCAATAGCCCAGCGTGCGGCGGTTGTTGCATAGATTATAGCGTCCAGTCCGGCAGTGCATACAGTCTCCACAAAAGCTTACAGCTGTTTCTGAAGTGACTCGTTCGCCGACTTTCCACTGGGTTACCCCCTCGCCAACTTCCACAATGACGCCAGTGAACTCATGTCCGGTGACGACCGGCGGATTAATGGGAATACCGGCAATATCATCATGGAAGATATGCAAATCCGATCCGCAGATGCCGGCTGCTTTAACTTCGATTTTTACCTGACCGGGACCCGCCTTAGACTCGGCCACGTCGCGAACTTCCATGTTGCCGGGCCCCTTTGCATATTTGACTAATCCCTTCACTTGACACCCTCCTTTCTAAATAGAGATTACAACGACAGCCGCGCGCCGCTCATATAATCTGAGCCAGATCTCCCCGTACTAAGCCGGAATGCCGCATAACGAGACTTCGCAATATGTATCTGCATGGCCTGGGCCGCTTTATCTGCATCGCGAATCATCATCGCTGCAATAATCTCTCTATGCTCGGCGATGGTCTCCTCCATGCGGCAAGGCAATCGGGTCGACAGAATGCGAATCCGCTCGTTTTGCGCATAAATGTTGTTCATCATTTGTATGAGGTAGGAATTGTCGCAGGCAGCAATGATCATCTGGTGAAATTCATCGTCCAGACTGGTCAGTTGATCATAATCGCTTGTTAAGCAAGACTCAAACAGTTGATCAAACCTGGCTAATTCCTCTACATCAATAATAGGGGTGACCAATCGCACAATGAACGGTTCCAAAATTTCTCTGACTTGATACACATCGTTGATTGTCTTTACTGTTATTTCTGAAACAAATACCCCTCTTTGAGATACGATTCTCACCAAATTTTCCTGTTCAAGCCGGTTTAGCGCCTCCCGGACTGGCGTGCGGCTGACTGCCACTGTGCTAGCCAGCTCTTTCTCATTCAACAGACTGCCTGGCGGCCAGGTACAGCTGATAATGTTTTTATGAATTATTCGGTAGGCCCTTTCTTTCAGGCTCTCCTTCACTTTCAGCAAATCCATGCTTCACCTGCCAGCAAAGTCGTAACAACCGTTAAGATTAACCAATCTATACGACCTTTTCCTTCAATTTGCCAAGGTATGCTTCTTTAACCCGAGCATCATTGATTATATCTTTAGAGTCCCCTTGCAGCACAATTCGGCCACCTTCCAGAATGTACACTTTTTGCGACACTTCCATCGCCAAAAGTGCATTCTGCTCTACCAGCAATATCGGCACCCCCATCGAATTGATTTCAAGAATTTTCACAAACAGCTCATCAATCACTTTCGGCGCCAATCCCATTGAAGGCTCATCTAACATCAACAGTTTGGGACGTCCCATAATCGCTCTGCCGATAGCCAACATCTGCTGTTCGCCGCCGCTGAGGCTCCACGCGTACTGCTTTCGCCGCTCTTCGAGCCGGGGAAACAACGAAAATACTCTTTCAAGATCTTCTGCGACAGACGCATTTTTTATGCCACGCCAGGAGACACTTCCCACCTCCAAGTTCTGCTGTACGGTAAGTCCCGGAAAAACATGCCGTCCTTCGGGAACGTGCAGCAAGCCGGCTTTGGCAATATATCTAGGACTTTGCTTCTCGATATTTTCACCGTTATAACAGATTTCGCCATTCCTAGTCACCAAGCTTGATATAGCTCTGAGTAGCGTCGTCTTTCCCGCTCCGTTACTGCCGATCAGCGCTACAATATCTTTGTTGCCAACTTCAAGGGAAACTCCGTGCAGAGCTTCGATATTCCCGTAATGCGCATACAGATTATTAATCTTAAGCACTTCGGCCCCTCCCCAGATACGCCTCAATAACAGCCTCATTACTCTGAATTTCCTCTGGTTGGCCTTCAGCAATTGGACGGCCGAAATTCAGTACGGTAATGCCGTTGCAAAGGCTCATGACTAAATCCATCGAGTGTTCTACCAACAAAACCGCTGCATCACCTTTGACTGCACAATCAATTAGTGCTACTACTCGCTCCATCTCTTTACTATTCAGGCCAGCGGCAGGCTCATCCAAAAGAATCACTTTGGGGTGAGACAAAATTGCTCTAACAATTTCAAACAACTTTTGCTGCCCATACGATAATGTGGTAATTGAGTCGTTCATGTTGATGCTAAGTCCTGCAGCGTCAAGCAATTCACTAAGGGTGTATCCGCAACTTGTCATAGACTTTTGCTTCATATTCGCCAAATCAATACCTAGATAAAGATTAGTCTGTATATCGCAGCGCTTCAAAAGCCGGGGATGCTGAAATGTTCTGGATACACCTCCTCTGGCCCTTACATGACATGGCTGCTTGCTAATTAGCTGCCCGTCCAGCCAAATATTCCCCGAGTCCATCTCTGTGACACCGCTAATCAGATTAAGCACAGTCGTTTTCCCGGAACCATTCGGCCCAATTAATCCATGCACTTCTCGCGGACTAAGAGAAAAGGATACTTCATTCGCAGCAACAACACCGCCGAAACGTTTGCACACCCTATCTAATGTCATTCTTGGCTTGAGTAGTTGCCCAGCCTCGTTTGCTTTGCATGATTGCATACAGCTTCTTACCTCCCCCGATAAGTCCCTCAGGCATTACCACCATCAGCAGCATTACGCCTACTCCGTAAATTAGCATGATATACTCCTGTAGAGGTCGGAACCACTCAGGCAGTAACATCAGCAGTGCAGTTCCGATCATTGGCCCTGCTAGGTAATTGTAGCCACCCAGCATCAACATAACGAGATACAGCGAAGATTGTGCAAAGTTAAAAGTGGTCGCGCTGATGTAGCTAGCCAAAAACGCGAACAGCGACCCGGCGATTCCGCAATACGAAGCCGCAATCGTGAAAGCGATGATTTTATTCCGGTAACTATTCACTCCCATGCACTTTGCAGCAATTTCGTTATCCCGTATTGCCATGAAGGATCGCCCGAGAGCAGAACGATGAAGTTTCTGCGTTACTATGCTGATAGTAACTGAAACGACAAAAATTAAGAAGAAACTGCTTGTTTCTGAGCTAAGTTCAAAAGAGCCAATACTGAAGGCCGGAATATTGCCGATTCCATCGGCGCCGCCAGTTACCGGTTTCCAGTTTTGAAAAACTCCGTTCAGGATCATAACTAATCCGATGGTGGAGAAGCCGAAATAATGCCCTTGCAGGCGGAATAGAGCTAAGCCCATAATAAAGGCAACTATGGCGGCGCCGGCCCCGCTGGCTATGAGCGCGAGCAGCGGACTTACCCCAAGCTTGGTCGTCAAGATTGCCGTAATATATGCTCCTACACCCCAAAAACCCGCTTGGGCAAATGAAATTTGCCCAGCCATGCCGAAAACAACGAACATACTCAGCACACAAATATAGGTAATCATGGTCATGTTTACAACCCGCAGCATATAATTCGAAGCGGTCAGCGGAATAGTTATTGCTAAAACAGCCGCTAGTATGGTGATTATCCAAAACGCTTTCTTGTTTGCCATCATCGTGACCACCTATACCTTTTCAGCGATCTTCTCGCCGAATATTCCTTGCGGGCGAACGACCAGAGCCAAAATCAAACATAAAAATACAATCGCGTCACGGTATGTCGTGGAAATGTACGCTCCTGCGAAAGTATCGACAAAACCAATTAGTAACCCGCCAATAATTGCGCCTTGAACGCTGCCAAATCCGCCAATAATTACTGCGGCAAATGCCTTTAACCCCGTGATGCCGCCCATCGTTGTTGTAACAAAGAATAAAGGAGCCAGCAGCATTCCTCCAACTCCCGTTATCAGTGCGCTGATAGCAAAGGTTAACCCCGTAGCCAATACTACCGGAATACCAATCATAGCCGCCGCATACTGGTCCTGAGCGGTTGCCTGCAGGATATGTCCCAGATACGTCCGTTCAAGCAGTATAAAGATTGCAGCCATCAAGAGAGCGGCTACTCCGATGGTTACGATGAATTGCCACTCAATCGCCGCCTCACCGAGTTTTGCAATGCCGTGCACAATTGGATCCACTGCCAGGGGCGCCGGACCCCAGACAAGGGTGGCAACTTCTTTTAAAGCAATTGACGCGCCGATCGTACTGATGATGACCGTGATATCCCAGGATTTCCGCAGTGGCCAATAGGTAATAAAGTGATAAACAACTCCGACCAACCCCATGAGTAACGCACAGGTCGCCAACGCGGCGCCCTGAGGCAATCCGAGCTGCAGGGTCAACGTGTATGCGGCAAAGGCGCCGAGCATCAGAAATTCACCCTGAGCAAAGTTGACTACCCCAACCGCCCGCCATATCAGCACCATGCCCATCGCGACCATTCCATAAACAATTCCCATCGCTAAACTGGCAATGATCAATTGCCAAACCATCTACATATTCCCCCCTTGGGAGGGGAGCAAGATGTTTCCTGCTCCCCAATCATTCTAGCTCATCTGCACTTTATAGTACTTCTCGCCAGATCGCCTTATGTGTTAGCGTCCTTTTACCGCCTCGATAACTACGGGGTTGCCCTTCTTGGTCTGAACAATCCATACACCTGTGCCGCCGCGATTGTTCTCGTCAAAAGTAAAGGTTGTTGAAACGCCAACAAAATCCTTAATGGAGGACATGGCTTTTTTAACCGCTTCCTTCTCGGTGGAACCCGCTTTTTTCAGCGCTTCCGCTGCCAGGTACAGTGCATCATAGGTCATGGCTGCGTTAAACTCTGAATCAATCTTGTATTTTTCTTTGTATTTTTTGGCAAATTCTTGGCCTTTCGGTATAGGGGTTGAAGTTACATAGTCAGCAACCGAGTATACGTCTTCGGCATTTTCTTTTGCCAAATCGATTGCGATCTTAGTAACATACGAGTTGGAACCAATTAAAGGTATATTCAAATCGAGGGCCTTTTTCTGTTTCATGATTAATCCTGCTTCTGTCTGTTGTGACCAGGCAAGAATACCGTCAGCGCCGGAAGCTTTGATCTTCGCCAATTGCGGCGTGAAGTCTTTATCGCCTGAATTATAGGCCACGATCAGAACCGGCGGAAGGTTCAAGTCTTCGAGTGCCTTTTTCGCTACCGCAGCTGCACCGGATGCAAAGTTGTCCGTATCATGCATGATAGCGATTTTTTTCAGTTTCAACTGATTGGCGGCATATTTAGCAATAGCAGTCGCTGAAATGGCGTCATTAGTACGAGCTTGGAACATCCAGGGATTTTTCTGATTGCCGATATCATTGCTGCTACCGATAACCAGAGTGGGGATCTCAGCCTTTTTAATACCAGGAGACATAGCCAGATTCATTGTGCTGAAGATAGGCCCAATAGCAACTGCGACATTGCTGCCTGACAGTTTGTTAAAGGCATTGACGGCGCCAGCGTCATTGCCGTTGTCATCCTCAAAGACTGCTTCCAGTTTACGTCCATTGATCCCGCCCTGAGCGTTAATTTCCTCAACAGCCAATTGAATGCCATTTCTAGTATATTGACCATGTAATGCCCGTTCACCAGTCAATGAAGAGACCACGCCAATCCTAATCGGCTTATTCTTGTCATCTGTCGTAGCTTTCTCCGAAGACCCGCAACCAACCAGTAACGAACCAATCATAGTCACAACGAGTATAACAGTCAAAAACCTTTTCATATCCACACTCTCCTCTCTGAATTAGCCCATAAGACGTGACACCAAGCCTCTGTTCTCTCCTCCTTTCTATAATCCGCGCCCGAATATTTCTAGTTGTAGATCATTGAACGAATAGCTTTCGGTGTTTGCCATGCGACGCCATAAATAACGTCCCTTGCAACAATAGCACGGTTACTTGCCAGTCGAGTTTGCAACGAATGTTGTATGCTAGCTGTATACCAGTTGAACACACTGGTTTAATTCCATTAAAAGGAAAAAAGTCCTTCATAAATAATACAATTTTGTTATTTTCTTGAAATTTATTATTTCTGATCATTTCATAGGCAGGAATTTGATGCAGCGCTAAGAAGGTATTATTTGGAAGTTTAGGAAAATCCCGCAAACAGGAGGGGTAGGTATGCTGCACGCAGTGCTAGGCGGTCCAAGAAATATCGAATACAGGGAGGCGCCGATTCCAATACCAGAAGCGGGACAAGTGTTGGTTGAAGTGAAACGAATTGGCGTTTGCGGTTCGGATATCCACGTTTATCATGGTCGACACAAATATGCAGTGTTCCCACTTGTGCAGGGACATGAAGGATCAGGCTTGGTAGTACAAACCGGGCCGGACGTAACAAACGTTTGCATTGGTGATCGGGTAACGCTGCGTCCGCAGCTTTATTGCGGAGAGTGCCGGCTATGCCGCGAAGGTCGTTACAATCTTTGCGAAGACTACAAAGTCATCGGCGTCCTCGGCGGAACTACCGGAATGGCATCAGAATACTTCTTGACAGATGCGTCTAAGCTTCATCGTCTGCCTGACGGGCTGGATTATGACGCTGGCGCAATGATCGAGCCGCTGGCTGTTGCCGTTCACTCTATCAGATTGGGGCAAAGGTATCATGACGGGAATATACTGATTCTTGGCGCTGGACCGATTGGCAACCTGGTAGGCCAAGCGGCGAAGGGCATGGGAGCGCGCTCTGTCATGATTACCGATATTAACCCTTTTCGGCTAGATATTGCAAAAAAATGCGGCATTGATCATATCGTCAATACCGCCACTGAAGATTTAGAAACCGCTATTGTCACTCATTATGGGCGTGACCGGGCCGATGTAATTTTGGATTGCGCAGCTACAACCGGTACAATGGACCAGTCGGTCAAGTCTGCACGACGCGGCACGAATATCGTCACCGTCGGAAACTTCTATGATAAAGTTCCCGTCGAGCTTGGGTTGACGCAGCGCCGTGAGATCAATATCATTGGCGCGATGAATTATGTGAGCGAAGACTACGCGGAAGCTATCTCTCTGCTCAATGCCGGAAAGGTTAAGATCGGCGACCTGATTAGTGCCTATTTTGGCCTGCAGGACTATCCCGCCGCCTACCAATATATAGATGAAAATAGCAATACGGTCATGAAGGTACTAATAAAAGTCCGCGATTGACTGACGAATAAGCCAGAGGCATAGATGCGCCGACGAACAGGCAACAGCCGCAAAAAAGGGAACTTGCAACAAAGAATGCGCAAACTTACACACGTGACCGTGATGTGAGTTTGCGCATTCTCATACTAAGAGACTCTCTAATTTTAACCTTTCCATGTGTAATACCGGGCGACCCAGCCGCCGCTCCGGCACAAAGACACCATGACAATCTGAACCGCCGGTAATTAACAGCCCATGCCGCTCACACCATCGAAGCGCCCGCAAGCTTGTGGCGTCGTCTTGGCTGGGATGAAAGCATTCCACCCCGTCAATCGCTTCCTCTGCAAAAGAATCCAGCGTCTCCTCAAGCATCGTCCCATGGAAGTCACTGCCTGGGTGGGCCAATACAGCCTTGCCGCCCGCCGCGTGGATAGTAGCGATTACTGCTTGAGGCGAGGGGAAAGTTGGGAAGACAATACCGCGTTCAGCGGTAAATAGCTTGCTAAAAAACTCTTTCACATCAGCGCACAGCCCCTTGTCGGTCAGGTAGCTGAGCGATTTCCAGCCACCTCTGGCCGGATTGTGCCGGTAGTCGTGGTATTCTGCATAATTGATTGGCAACCCCTGAGCAATCAGCTTGTGGATACTGTCTTCATCCGCCTGTTCCATCAGCTCTGTATTATGCCTAAGCAGGCCCTCGAGCGGCTTAGACTGATGGTCTATTCCATAACCAAGGATATGAAAATTCCGGTCACGTACCGTAGAGCAGATCTCGACTCCTGGAATAAACGACAGCCCAGCTTCCCGGGCCAGTCGCGCCGTCGCCGCGAGACTTCCCACACTATCATGATCAGTTACAGCAAATAGCCCAATACCTGCTAATCGGACTTGTTCGATCAGTTCGGCTGGTGTCCAGGAGCCGTCTGACGCAGTTGTGTGAATGTGTAAATCAACAATCATGTTTGACCTCAACGATAAGTGATATTACCTAGTCTGCCTCAATGCGGCCAAATATAATGAACTTATTCTGTATTTTCCTGCCATATCCTCCTCGACGAAAGAAACTCGCGCCACTCGGGCGCGAGTCTGCAGTATTACTGTTATTTAAGCGCGGAAGACTTCCATGCCTAGCTTCAGCAGATGTTTCTGGATATGTAGGAACAAGGTGTCTGCGTAAGCCTCTTCTTCCACGTCAAGTGCTTTATAGATGGTGTCGCGGAAGCGATAGGAGCCGTCAGGGTTCTTGGCTGTCAGCACCAAGCCATAGGTGATGTGGAGCACCTGCCTGCCGTCTGCTTGTTGCAGGACCTTCTTCAAGTCAGTATCTGGCATGACTGTCGCATCCGGTGCTTTGCCCAAATCGGTAGTAACATGATAGTATACGGTAGCCTCGGCAAAGTGCTCTAACGCAAAAGCATAGATTTCCCGGAACAAAGCCGGTTTTTTTGATGCAATCACTTTCAGTGCTTCCAACCAGTTAGTGCCAGCTGTCTTCACATGCACCCGCCCACCGGTGATCTCGCCGATGATCGGGTAAACGCTGAACTTATCACTGCCAGAATGGATACTTAAGCGGTAGCCAAATTGGTCAGCAATCGCTGAGTGCAAGATGAACTCTCGCTTAAACTGCGCAATATCGCCAATGTAATCAATCGCCTTTTGAAACTCGCCGCAAAAGCGCGGTGCCATACTGGAAGCAACAATACCATGGCGCTGCAGTTCGGCGGCGACAAAATAATGCGCTTCCGGAGTAGTTGGAGTCATGGTCTCATCAATCGATACTTCGAAATCAATCTCGCGATTATAGGGCTTGACCACGTCAAAATAGATATGGCGGATAAAGTCCATCGCCTTACTATAAATCAGGACGATCTCGCGCAGAGTAGTCGAATCAAAAAACAATTCCTGGCCACCAACCTGAAAGCCTTTGTCAAGATACAGCGGCTCCAGCTCATCGCGCAGTTCCTTTGGCAATGCCCAATAAGCGGCGGCGATTTGACTTTTGGTCATGGTTGCGACCCGATTATCAATCTTCTCCGAACAGTCAAGAGTAATCATCGAGAATTCAAGGTCAAGGGCTTGCTTGACTTCGGCAGCAGTCTTTAAATGATCGCCGTCTGCGCCAAAGCCAAGATGATAGCCTTCCTGAAAAACTGCCCAGGTCGCACTGTCTAGCACATCCTCATAGGTACGATTCGTAAGGTTGAGTTCACGAATCGACTGTTGCGCTAGGACGGGGCGTGCTTTAGTTTTGCGAATAATCCGCAGATGTCCCGGACCGGCAATACCCAGCCGGTCACCAAGCCCGATGCTTACTCCCTCTCTGCCGAACGCGGTCGGACGGGCAAAGGGGAACCAACGCCGAATGACTACTGCGTTGGCGTGGGAAAGCGGCGCCTTGCGCACATTCCTCCCAGCAACAGTCATGACTCTTCCCTCAAATTCGCTACTGTCAGCCCCAGCTTCTTTCTCAATGACCCAGAGGAATTTCTCGCCAAGCGTTTTAGCGATAAACAGCACACAGCCATTTGAGGCATGTACCGAATCGGCATACAGGTGGCAAGCACCTTCGCCAAAAGAACGCATATGCTTGCTATACTTCACTGTGTCAATTTCCTTGGAGCTGAGGATGTACTCACAGATGGCCTTGCAGTCAGGATGCATGATTTTGCCCTCCTTACAGTGTTACCCCGTTTTTGAAAATCGCGATTTCGCGAAAGCCCATTTCCTCAGATTTGGTACGTTGGCCACTGGCTACAGCCAGCACGTAGTCGAAGAATTCGTCAACGACCTTGGCGCGCGGTTCAACCAATAAACGACCGGCATCAAAATCCATCCAATTAGCTTTATGAGCAAACAAATCACTATTTGTGGCAACCTTTATGCACGGCGCTGCTGTTCCCAGCGGCGTACCCCTGCCCGTGGTAAACAGGATAATTTGGCAACCAGCGGCGGCAAGCACTGTGCAAGCCACCATATCGTTACCCGGTCCGCTCAGCAAGTTCAGCCCTTTCTGACTGACCGTACCAGCATAGGGCAGAACATCGACAACCGGGCTGACGCCGCCTTTTTGGGTGCAGCCTAGCGATTTCTCCTCCAGTGTCGAAATACCGCCCTTCTTATTGCCTGGTGACGGATTATCATAGACAACTTGATTGTGGGATGTGAAGTAGTGTTTAAAGCCATTAATCAGATCGACTGTTTTATCAAAGACGTCCTGTCCGGTGGCGCGATTCATCAAGATGGTCTCCGCGCCGAACATCTCCGGCACTTCTGTCAGCACGCTTGAACCGCCGCAGGCAATCAGCCGGTCAGAGAAGTAGCCTACCAACGGATTGCCAGTAATGCCGGAAAATCCGTCCGAACCGCCGCATTTGAGCCCAACGACCAGTTCAGCTACCGGACATTCTTCCCGTTTGAAGCTGGAAGCATACGTGATGAGCTCGCCGATTAGTTCGACTCCGGCCTCAATCTCATCCTCGACCTCTTGGGCAACGAGGAATTTAACCCGCTCGGGGTCCCACTTACCTATTATTTTCTGAAACTCGGCGATATGGTTATTTTCACAGCCTAAACCAACGACCAGTACAGCCCCGGCATTAGGATGGTTAACCAAATTGGCGAGAATAGTCTGAGTGGTTAGTTGGTCTTCACCCATTTGCGAACAGCCATAGGGATGAGTGAATTCGTAAATGCCATCAATGGCGGCATCCGCGTAGCGAGCAGTCACCGCTTTGGCGATCAGTTGGATATTGCGATTCACACAACTAACCGTCGGGATGATCCAGACCTCATTGCGGGTGCCGACCCGTCCATCTGGGCGGCGGTAGCCGGGGAAGGTCTTGCCTGCGCAGACAGCAGGGATATCCTGCTTGACGTCAGGCTGGTATTGATATTCCAGGATGTCGCCAAGATTTGTGGCGATCACATGAGTATGGACCCATTGGCCGGCTGCGATATCAACAGTGGCATGGCCGATTGGGAAGCCGTATTTAATGATATTCTCCCCTTTAGCAATCGCAGTGAGAGCAATTTTATGGCCTTTATCGATATCTTCTGTCGCCGTCACCATCTGTCCGCTGATCTCGGCTGTCTGACCTTTTACAATCGGCTCTAGCAGAACCGCGACATTATCGCGATCATGGATGTGTATCAGTTTCATGCTAATTACCTGCCTCAACCAACTTTTCTAGTGTGGATTGCATGCCCAGAGAGTCAATCTGCCACAGATAGGCTGCAACTTTATCAGTCAGACCAGGAACTGTATTCAAATCTTGCGCCCAGATGGCGGTATTTGCTAGCACTTGTTTGGCAACAGTTTGCGCTGACTCCTTACTGCCATCAAATACAGACCAGGTTTTGACGAAGAATTCCAGCACCGGCAGGTCGTCTTGCATGACAAACTCACCTTTGTCGCGGCGAGCCTGCATCCGCATTCCGTCAACGACACCATGACGGTATACCGAGATCAGCGCCGCCAACGAGAACGTCAGTTTTTCAGGCAGTTTGCCGTTTAGCTGATAGTATTCAAGCAGGGACGGCAGGTTGCGGGTCTTAAATTTGGAAGAAGAGTTCAAGAGTATGCTCAACAGGTAATGCTTGATATACGGGTTTTTAAACCGCTCCACCACATCGTCGGCAAAGGCGGTCAGCATCTGTCTGTCGAGGTTGATGGAAGGAACCAGTTCATCGCTGATCAAACTGCGAACATACTTACCCAAAACGGGATGATCCATCATTTCCCCTACCGTTTCCAGTCCATAGAGGAAGGCGGCAGGGATGGAACCGGTATGCGCGCCATTCAAAATGCGGACTTTACGGGTACGATATGGCGCCATATTGTCAGTCCAGATTACGTCAAGCCCGACTTTGGTGAACGGAAGCCGCTCTGCTAACTCTTGCGGCGCTTCGATAACCCAGAGATGAAACAGCTCGCCGGTATCTAAGAGTGCATCCTCATAGCCAAGCTTGGCTTGGATTTCATTAACCTCGTCACGTGGATAACCGGTAACTACCCGGTCAACCAAAGTGTTAGCGAAGGTGTTATGCTGTTCAACCCAGTTTGTGAACTCTTGTGGCAGGCCCCAGTTGGCAGCGGTCTGCAGAACCGTCTTTTTCAAGTTATCGCCGTTGCGATCAATCAATTCGCAGGGTAGCATGGCCATGCCCCGTTTAGCGTCGCCGTTAAAATGGCGGAAACGGTGGTAGAGGAATGCAGTCAGCTTGCCGGGAAATGATACTGGCGGCGTATTGTCCATCGAGTCCTTCGGATCAAAAGCAATGCCTGCTTCTGTGGTGTTGGAAACAATAAATTCCATGTCGGGGTTTTCGGCACAAGCCAAATAAGCCTGCCAATCTGTATAGGGATTAATACCCCGGCTAATCGAGCTGATGATCTCGTTTCTTTCTGTCGGCTTGCCATTCTCCAGGCCGCGCAGGATAAGAGTATATAGTCCGTCCTGCTCATTCAGTTTGTCGACCAGTCCCTGGGCAATGGGCTGAACAACAACCACGCGGCCATTAAACAGTCCCTGTTTGTTTAGCTGATGGAACATCCAATCAACAAAGGCGCGCAAAAAACCGCCTTCACCAAACTGCAGCACTTTCTCCGGCAACTGGGCCGAATCGTTCCATACAGACAGGTCAGCAGGCGGCGTATACGAGGCGAGCATGCTTTTGCTAAGTTTAGTCATGAGTTTAGCCTCCTCCATATTAAGTATATAGATCCCCAGTCCAGGGAGGCGAAGCTGCGTTTTACCGCAGAGTACGCAGAGGCCAAGTTATTATAAAAAACAATAACCCTCTGCGATATCCTCCGCGTACTCTGCGGTTAACGTTCTCCGATTCCCTGACTCCTCAAACACATAGCAGTTTTCTCAGTTACTAAAACATTCCAATTACTTTGAGATATTTCTCTGGATGCTCGGAAAGTTCCTTTACTGCGGCGGGAATTTCATCAAAAGAAACCACTTTTGTAATGATCGGTTCGACATTGACCTTCTTATCTGCAATCAGTTGCAGGCAAGCCGGGAATGTGCCCACTGCATTGCGCGAGCCGACGATGGTAAGCTCTTTCTTCGTAAACAGAGCAGTCGGCAGCGCCACTTCATTCTTGGGCCAGCCTACCAGCGAGATTCGGCCTGCATAAGACACATAATCAATAGCACTGCGAATCGCTTTCTCCGAACCTGACGCTTCCACGACAACCTCAGCCATCCGGCCACCGGTAATTTGCTTAATCGCTTCCACTGCATCAACAGCAGCAAGATTTACAGTATGCTCAACGCCAAGGCTGCGCGCGAATGCCAAGCGTTCCTCCACCAAATCGACCATGATCGGAATCGCGCCCATCGTCAGTGCCATTTGCGCCGCGAGCAGTCCGATCGGGCCGCTGCCGGTAATCACAACATGCTCACCCTGTTGTAGCTGCGGTCGGTTGACGGCATGCATCGAAATTCCGAGTGGCTCAGCCATCGGAACGTGCGCCCAAGGAATGTTATCAGGAACCTTGTGTATGAGCTGCCGGGGATGGGAGAAATACTCTGACATACCGCCATCGATGTGTACTCCCAGCACAGTCAGATTCTCACAGCAGTTCGTGTGGCCGATGCTGCAGGGATAGCAATGCCCGCAATAGACGTATGGTTCCAGTATAACCCGGTCACCGACTGAAAATGTTTTCTCGTCAGCCGGGATGCCAACCACTTCACCGGCAATTTCATGACCGATAATACGGGGATAGCTAACCAACGGATTCACGCCGCGATAGGCGCCGATATCAGAGCCGCAGATGCCCACGCTTTTCGCTTTGATGATAATCCGGTCCTGCTTCTGCTCAGGATCAGGTATTTGTGCCACCCGGATATCGCCAGGCGACTGTAGACAAATTGCTTTCATCATTAAACTCCCTTTAATTGATCAGTTCACGAGTTCTGCCAATATCAATGACAGCGGCGGATAATAAGTCGTAACCGCCAATGCAACCAGCAGTGCTACATAGAACGGCCAAATTTCTTTCATATAGTCATCAAGCTTGACGCCGGATAAATTGCAGGTCAAGAACATAGTCGTGCCAAACGGCGGCGTAATGGCGCCGATCGACAGGTTAAAGATCATCGTAATGCCAAAGTGAACTGGATCAATGCCCATGGCGTGTACAGTCGGCATCAGGAGCGGGGTCAGCACGACAATCGCGGCATTGCCGTCGAGGAACATACCGACAACCAGCAAGAATACGTTGATAATCAGTAAGAACAGAGCCGGGCTGGTTGTCAGACCAGTCATCATGCCAGTGACGTCAGAAGCCACGCCTTCCCAGGTCAAAATCCAGGCAAAGCCGGCCGAAGCCATCAAAATCAGCATGATCGATCCATTCGCACGCGCCGACTCTAACAGCGCCAGTTTAATATCTGCCCACTTTGTTTCCCGATAGGCAATACCGACAATCAGCGAGTAGATAACAGTGACTGCGCCTGCTTCAGTCGGGGTGAATATTCCGTAGCGAATACCGCCCAGGATAATGACCATCAACATCAGGCCCCAGACCGCGTCTTTGGTTGCCACCACGACTTCCTTCATACTAGGTTTTTTATCGCGCGTCGGCTTGTAGCCGCGTTTTTTGGCTATATAGTCAACCGTGACCATCAATAAAATGGTCAGCAGTACCCCGGGTCCCATACCACCCAGAAACAGTTTGCCAATAGAGGTGTCTGAGACAAATCCGTAGATGATGAGGCCAATGCCTGGCGGCAGAATCGGGCCTAAGAGAGCAGAGGCCGAGGTTAGCGCTGCGGCGAAGGGGCGGCTATAGCCGTTTTTCACCATCTCCGGCACCAGGACCTTGCAGATCATCGCCGCATCAGCCAAACCGGCGCCAGAGGGGCCGCCAATCAGTGCGCCCAGCACGACGTTAGTCTGAGCCAAGCCACCGCGCAAATGGCCTGATAATAGTTCTGACAGCTTTAACAGGCGGGTGGTAATCCCGGTATAGTTTAATATTGATCCTAACATCATGAAGAAAGGAATCGCCAGCAGTGGCACATTATCTGCGCCACCAATCATGCGCTGAATAACAAAAACCGGCGATAGGTCGTTGGCAATAAAGAAGTAGGCGAACGTTGACAGTGTAATGGCAAAGGCTACCGGTACATTGATGCCAAACAACGCCAACATGATCAATGCTGCTGCTAAAATGGCCATATTATTGTGACTCCTCTGTTTGTGAATTTGGGCCTTTGCCGGTGATGTTATCCCAGGCAATCCTTAGGTAGTAGGACAGCATGATCAGGCTGGATACGGGAATTGCGGCATCGATATAGGTATAGGGAATGCCTAGCATCGGAGTGATTTTTCCGCCGGCTGACAGTGTCAGTTCTGTTCCGTAGTATATCATCAGCAGTAGAGTGACGATGACACACAAGTCAACAAACGTATCCAGGACGCGCCGGGCCTTTGGCGGCAGCTTTCTGGCTAACACGTCGATGCTGCAGTGTCCTTCTGCTTTAATCACCGAAGCCGCGCCAATCATGGTCAGCCACACGAAGATGAAAATCGTGACTTCCTCAACCCAGCCCCAGGGGTTACCAACCACATAGCGCATGAATACATTGGCGCAAGCCAACAGTATGATAAATGCCATCAGAAACATGCCAACGATATCATCTAAATTACGCAGTAATTTCAACACTTTCCACTTCCTTTGCACTCCGGCCCCGGTTATGAAACCGGGGCCGGAGTTTGATTGCACTTTAATTACTTGCTGCCAATAATGGAATATACTTTTTCCATCAACTCAGGCGGGAACTCTTTGCTAAACTTTTTCGGGAAATCCTTCATGACTTCTTTGAATGCGGCGCGGTCTACTTCAACAACCTTTACGCCGGCAGCTTTCATTTTTTCAAGAGCTTCTTTGTCAGCCTTTTCGTTTTCTTTCTCAAGGAAGCGGCCAGCTTCTTCGCCAGTTTCCTTCAGCATTTTCACGATATCAGCCGGCAGTTTGTCAATAAACTTTTTACCTGCGATCCAGGAAGACAGATTGACTTGGTGATGGGTCAGATTAAGGAATTTTGCACCTTCATGCATCTTGCCGCCAAAATGAACCGGAATCGGATTTTCGGCGCCATTGATGATACCTTGCATGATTCCCGGATACGCCTCAGCCAACGGCATCGGAGTAGCGACAGCACCCATCGAATTCATCATTTCGGTGGAAAGACGAATGTTGGGAACGCGGATTTTCAAGCCTTTCAGGTCTTCCGGTTTGGTAACAGGTTTAGTAGCGATAATGTGGCGATTGCCATAGATCCATTTGCTATGGACGATGTAAAGACCTTTAGTTTCGAGCTGTTTCGACAGATCTTTGAACAGATCGCTGTCTACCAGTTTATAGAGCTGTTCCTTATTGTCATAGATGTAGGGCAGGTAGGTGACGCCAAATGCTGGCACATAGTCCATTAGGAAGCCGCCATCAGAGATGGTGATGACGTTAGCGCCGATTGTCAATTGCTCGGTAACGTCTTTTTGGGAACCCAGCTGAGAACTTGGGAAGTACTGAAACTCAACTTTGCCGTTGCTCTTTTCCTTCATCAGACGGCCCCACTCGCGGACTGCTTTGTCATTAGGCTCGCCCACGTTGTTGCCATAGGCAATTTTAATGACGATTTTCTCGTCTGCCTTAAGCTTGGAGTCTTGCTTGCTGCTGCCACAGCCGCTGAGAACCAGCGAAGCCATCACAACGACAGCCACAGCGATCAGTAACCATTTCTTATTCATTCTCCGTCCTCCTCGTATATTATCGAAACTGTAAATCAAGGTTCCTATAATGCAAGAGGTGTGCCAAGTTGGGCTTATCAGGGAAATAATATCAGCAACGCACGTCTGTTTAAAAAGAAGATCGCCGCGCTACGCTCGCAATGACAGCCTTTTCGGACTGTCATTGCGAGGAGCGAAACGACGCGGCAATCTCCTTATAGACCTGGACTAAGCAATTTTTTGTTCACTTTATTTCAAATATGAAATTTTGTTTTTCAAATTTGAAATTATACTTTTGTTTTCCGCCACAGTGTAACCTTGCTGATGTTGAGTCGGCGGCACACCTCGTCAGCCCCCCAACGGGCCAATAGCTGCTGGACGATCTCTGCTTCCATCTGCTTTAGATCATTCGTCTCCCGAATCGTGATCGAGCGTCCACCATCCACCCGCGTTTCCTGCTCTCCCAGTACCTCCATAATCTGTTGCTGGTCGATCAGCTCACCCTCTGACAAATTACAGGCCATCACTTCCGCTACATTGCGCAACTGGCGGATATTACCTGGCCAGGGATAGCTATCAAGCGCTTTGATGGCGGTAGGTGTCAATGTAAACCGTTTGCTTTTATGCATCTTAGCCATTTTGGTGAAACGAGTCAGATAGTGTTCAAAGATCAGTGGAATATCCTCAGTCCGCTCACGCAGTGGCGGTACCCTCACACCCAACACATGCACCCGGTAAAATAGATCCTGACGGAACTTTCCCTCTCTGACCAACTCTAATAAGTCGCGATTCGTCGCTGAGATAACTCGTACATCGATCGGAATAATCCGGTCGTCACCAATACGCATGATCTCTTTTTCCTGCAAAACCCGCAGTAGCCGGCTTTGAATCTCTGGCGACAGTTCGCCAATCTCATCGAGAAAGATAGTGCCTCCATGCGCCAACTCAAACAGTCCCAGCTTGCCCCCCTTGCGTGCGCCGGTGAAAGCGCCTTCGACATAGCCGAACAGTTCGCTTTCCAGCAAACTAGGCGGGATCGACGCTGTGTTGACAGATACGAATGGGCCTTTGCTTCTGGGGCTGTTATTGTGAACACTCTGGGCTAATACTTCTTTACCAGTTCCGGTCTCGCCATAGATTAATAGATTGGAATCATATTGGCTAAAGGTCTTTGCCTTGCCAATCATCTTTTTCATGCTATCAGATTGGCCAATAATATCCGAAAAAGTGAATTTTGCGTAGAGGCCTTTCTCATAGGAAGAAAAGCGAATCTTTCGCTCTACCGCCTGGATACTGCTCACTTCTTGAAAGGTTACGACGTCGCCCTTGTTTTTACTCAGCGCTAACGGGATAACCTTAGCAATCACACTAGTGCCGTTAATCGGAATAATCTTTTCCTGGTTGCGATAGCGCAGCAGTTCGCTAATCTGCTCGCCAGACAAACCCTTGCCCGTCGGAGCGCAAATCCGTCTGGCGGCATGGTTATAGAAACGGACTTCTCCACTGTCATCGACAGCAATGACGCCTTCTTCGATGTTGTCAATAATCGCCTTGAGTTGGGCGGTCTGCAGTTTGTCCCGTTCTGTCGCCTCTACAATCCGCAACGCTTCTTCCATCGCTTTTTTGATGGAAACTGCGCTTGATTCGAGAAATTCGGCCACAATGCCGCAGAATTTCGCCGTTTCATAAGCGGCTCGGCAGCCGATAACTGCCTCGATTCCTTGCCGGTGGAGGAAACGCACGGTTTTCTCAATCTCTTGCTCATCCCGACAGGAGCGGATAAAGAGGTCAGTTCCCGAAATATTGAAATCGCCGATAATACCGTCAAACAGATTGGCCCGGCTGACAATACCGATTCGGCGTAAGCCCAAACCAGACAGCTTGCTGACAATACTCAACAAATCATTAATCGACATAGTGACTTCGACGGTGCTAACACCCGCACCTGTCGTTGACTTGATTTCCTCCGCCAAGCCGCCGCGACTAATAATCACTCCGACATTAGGGTGTTTCGCAACAGCCGCCTTGGCTTCTGTATCCTTGGCAACCTCAATGTATATATTAGCGCCTAATTGGCGGGCTGTACTGGCAGCCAATTCCGCCATGCTATGATAGGGCGCCAGGAACAAAATGGACGTCATTGACACTTTCCTCCATTACAGCAATCTGCCGCAGAGCGGCGCCTGGGTCAGTAATTGCCGTCGCCACATAATACACTTAGCGGCTCCGCTTCTGCAGTCCAAAGAGCTCCTCAGTTTTTTCATTCATCACTGTATAAGCGTCTTCAATCGCTTGATTATAGATCGCCGGACCAATTGTAGCCAGAATAAAATTGAGGAGATTCTCCGCCTGGAAGTCACTGATAGCTTCGTCTCTTTCGGCGGCAAAATAACGTTTTATCTGTTCAATTACATCCTGCTTCATTCCACGGCTAAGCTGAACAATCTCCATATACTACTCCTGTGTTAAAATTACTCATAACGTTCTTGCCTAACCGGCACCTGATTTTTGCCCCGGTACTCGGTTGGCGTACAACCGGTGTGCTTCTTAAACTGGGTGCTGAAATAGGAAATATCGGCGAAACACAGCCGTTCAGCAATATCCGCGACGCGCAACGTGGTTGTTGTCAGCAACTTTTTAGCCGCTCGGATTCGCAGGTCTGCCACATAGTCGACAAAGTTCACGCCAGTTTGTTGTTTGAATAATTGACTAAGATAACAGGAATTGACATGAACATGTTTCGCCGTTTCGGCTAACGTGACATCGCCTGGCATTCTTGAGGCGATGAACGCAAGTGCCTTGGTCATAGGGGAATCCTGGGCTTCCTTTGTTAGCATAGCAGGGGGATTGCGCTTATCAAGCCAATTTGTTAAGCAGGTGCAAAGCTGATCTATCTCGACAGGCTTTAACAGGTAATCGGTTACTCCTTGGCGCAGGGCCTGCTGCACTAGAGAAAAATCATCATGCACACTGATAATGATTACATCAATCGGTTGGTTACGATAGGCTTTGATTTCTTTAGCCAGCGTCAGTCCATCCATCACTGGCATGCGTATATCGGTTATCACTAGATCTACAGGGTTCTGCTTTAGCCAATCAAGCGCTTCCCGGCCATTTGCGCATTCATGAACGACACGGAATGAAAGCCCTGTCTGTTCAATCGTCCACTTAAGGGCGGCTCGGACCCAGCGTTCGTCATCAACTAGCAAAATATTGTAGCTCATATACCGTCCCCCTGCATAGCTGGCCTAAGTTGCCGCCTAACGACGGGCAACCGGATAGTTACTGTTGTCCCTACTCCAGGCTCACTTTCCAGGCTAAGCCCATAGCTGTCGCCAAACAAGTTAATAATCCGTCGATGTAAATTGCGCAAGCCGATACTGCCAACTTCCGGTCCTGGATCGGCATTTTGCAGTGAAACCCGCAGTTCTTTCAGCTTGTCAGCCGCAATGCCTACTCCATTGTCAATGACTTCAATGACAAAATCCTGTTCTTGGCCGCTAGCCGCGATGGTAATAGCAAGCGGCCTCCCATCTTCCCAACGGCCATGCAACAGACAATTCTCCACCAGTGGCTGTAAAGAAAATTTCACAATCGGCAGTTCCAATGCCCAATCAGGAATGATATAACGGCATTCGCATTGCTTTTCAAAACGATATTCTTGGATTTGTAGATAGACCTGGCAAAAATGCACTTCTTCCCGCAGTGTTGCCGTCGGCGCCGTGTTGCGCAAATTATAACGCAACAGAGTACCGAGCGATGCGGCCATGGACGCGACCGTCTCATTGCCTCCTGCCAGTGCCATACCGCGGATGGTTTCGAGTGAATTGGTAAGAAAATGCGGGTCGACCTGAGCTTGCAGCACCTTTAGCTCCATTTCCTTTTGCCGCAACATCGATTCTGTCTCCCGCAGTTTTGAGAAGTAAACCTCTTCCATTAAGGCGGAAAGTCGCTCAGTCATCCGATTGAAGCCTCGAGTCAGCTCACCAATCTCATCCTCAGACTCAACCACAATCTTCTCGTTAAAGTGCCCAACCTCCACATTTTTCATGTAGCGTTGCAATCGCCTGAGTGGTCTGACAATGGTTCGAGCAAAAGCAAGGCCCAAAAGATAAGCAAGCCCCAACGCGCCGACAGCGGTAACTGCCGTAGTCCGGCCCACCTGAGCCGCCCTATTGCTAATCTCCCGGTAAGGAATAGCGGTCACAAACTTCCAATTAAGATAATACGAATAGCTGAAGGTCGTCAAACTGGAGGCATTACCGCCAACAAATGAGCCCTCTGGCTCCTCATACAATTGGCTGAGATAAGAAAGCGCAGCTGGCTGACCTAACAGAGCTTCGTTGCGATGATAGACATAATGCCCTTGGCTGTCAAGAATAAAGAACTGACCATTGCGCCAAACGTTGACACCCTGAGCAATATCCTGAATCCGTCGAAAGTTAATATCAATGATCAGCAGCCCAATCGGTTCGAGCGTATTCGGGCTATGGACCCGCTTGACCAAGGACAATACCGGCTCTTTGTGGTCAGGCCAGGAAATGACGCGGCTAACCATGATAGGAACTGCGTTAACCGGTACCGAATGATACCAGTATTCATTTATTAGCTCGCTCGCCGGATAGGGACTTTTTGTCCCATAGCAGTCAATGACCTGCATTTTATCGAGAACAATGGTGATGTTCGAGATATCCGAGCGCGAGTAGGCAGCATTCTTTAATACCCGTTCGACACTCTGGCGAATGTTCGATTGTTCAATTTGCTCCTGATTGGTCATGCGCAAAAACTGCAGCATATCTGGATGATTCATGATTTTCAACGCATTGATCTCAAAATCGCGAATATAGTATTCAACATGAGATTCTACCTGCTCGGTCACTTGGCTGCTATAGTCGCGCGCCTCATTTTCAAGTTCAACCGCTGAGCGGTGATACGATATAGCGCCGACAATAGTCAAAGGGACCAGAATGAGAATCGCCGCAAAGATAAACAGTTTGACACCTATTGACTGACGAGCCAACCAGGCTTGCCGCAAAAAATTAGGCAGCCGGCTGAGCAGCCGCCCGAAAGGATTTACCATTCAGCAACAGTCCCGTCAGGATGTCTCCAAACAGGATTCCGCCAATTATGACCCTCGGCAGCCATCTTCCGTACATGCTCTTCGTTGACGGTGATGCCAAGGCCAGGCCCCTGCGGTATAGCAACAGAGCCGGTTTGATAGGAGAATACTGATTTGTCAGTAAGATAATCCAACAAATCGGTTCCTTGATTATAATGTATTCCCAAGCTTTGTTCTTGGATGATAGCATTATGGCAAGTCGCGTCAAGCTGCAGACAGGCAGCCAGCGCAATCGGCCCCAGCGGACAGTGCGGTGCCAGTGCCACGTCATAGGCCTCAGCCATGGCAGCGATTTTCTTGCACTCGGTGATGCCGCCCGCATGACTAAGGTCAGGCTGGATAATATCGATATAGCCGTCAGACAAGGCTTTTTTGAAATCCCAACGTGAAAACATACGTTCACCAATCGCGATCGGAATATTGGTATGAGCGGCGATTTCTCGCAATGCCTCGTTGTTCTCCGGCAAAACAGGTTCTTCAATGAACATCGGACGATATGGTTCTAGCTCCTTAGCGAGGATTTTTGCCATCGGCTTGTGTACCCGTCCATGGAAATCCACGCCGATGCCGATATCCGGGCCAACTGCGGCGCGCACCTCGGCAATCCGGGCCACGGCGGCATCGATCTCGCGATAGGAGTCGACATACTGCAGTTCATTGGTGCCGTTCATCTTGACGGCTGTAAAGCCGACATCCACTACCGCTTTGGCAGCACGGCCGACATCACTGGGATGGTCACCGCCAATCCAGGAGTATACTCTGATGCTATCCCGGCAGGCGCCACCCAACAGTTGGTGAACCGGAGCGTTGAAGTACTTGCCTTTGATATCCCAAAGCGCCTGGTCAATCCCGGCGATTGCACTCATCAGAATCGGGCCGCCACGATAGAAGCCACCGCGATACATAACCTGCCAGTGGTCCTCGATCTGCATCGGGTCTTTGCCGATCAGATATTCCATCAGTTCATCGACAGCAGTCTGTACAGTCCGCGCCTTGCCCTCAATAACCGGTTCGCCCCAGCCGACAATCCCCTCATCGGTTATGATCTTTAAAAACAGCCAGCGTGGCGGTACAATAAACGTTTCATAGCTGGTAATTTTCATGAATGCGACCTCCCAGTCAATGTACTTAGCATTTGGGGTTTAGTTTCTCCAAAATTACCACAAATCCTTCCATAGATACAAAAACCGCTATGGCGGTCCTTGTGTGACTGGGATATAACCGTACGGCGAACACAAGCGGCACTAGCGGTACACTAGCGAAGCAAAAGATCCTTTATTATTATTGATTATCGTGTAATGACGCTCGTGCATTTTGTGCCGCAGTGCTCCGCTCTTGCGCTCCAAGGCTTGAAGCCCCAAAACTTATAATCTCTGTTAGTTAAACCAAAAGGCGCCGCACCCCCGCTCGGAGGTGCGGCGCCTCTGTCATATGAGGTTATTTGCCAGCAGCGGCAATCTCAGCTAAAGTCTCTTTATATTCTGTGCCATACTTATCAATAACCGGTTTAACAGCATCTTGCCAAGGTTTCAGATCTTTGACATCGACTACTGTTACGCCAGCGGCGCGGACTTTGGCTTCAGCTTCTTTTTCTGATTTAGCCCAGAGTTCGCGCTGGATTTTTACTGAGTCGGCAGCAGCTTGTTTGATCAATTTCTTGTCGTCGTCAGATAGCTTATCCCAAGCAACCTTGCTCATCATTAAGACTTCAGGAACGCGTTGGTGAGCGTCAGAAATCCAGTATTTTGCCACTTGGTAGTGGTTAGAGGACAGGAAGCTTGGCCAGTTGTTCTCAGCTGCGTCGATAACGCCGGTTTGCAAACCGCTGAATACTTCGCCCCAAGGCATCGGCGTGGCGCTAGCACCTAGAGCTTGGACCATGTCCATGTTGATTTTGTTTTGGATAACGCGGATTTTCATGCCTTTGAGATCTTCGAGTTTAGTGATCGGCTTTTTGGCGTAGAAGTTACGCGAGCCGCCAGTGTAGTAAGCCAGACCGATGAATTTGGAGGACTCAATGCCTTTTAGCAGTTTCTCGCCGCCAGGGCCATTGAGGTATTTCCACATATGGTCGTCAGAATTGAAAATATAAGGTAAGGAGAATACGCCGAGCTGTTTGTTGAACTCAGCCAAAGGACCGGAACTAACACGGGTAAACTCAATTGCCCCTAATTGTACTTGCTCAATGGCGGCTTTTTCTTCACCCAACTGCGCTCCAGCGAATACATCGATTTTAATGCGGCCTTGCGAACGTTCGGAAACCAGTTTAGCAAACTCTTTGTCTGTTTGAGCAGTCGGATGCTCAGGCGGATGCGTTTCTGCCAGACGGAAAGTAAGCTTTGGGGCAGCCTTCTGCTCACCAGGTTTGGCGTCTTTCTTGCCACCGCAACCAGCCACCAGAGTGCCGGCCAGCGCAAGAATCATCAATGCAACCAATAAACGCTTAGACATTAATTCTACCTCCCGTTTTTTAATTACCGATTCTGGACAATTTGTTCTATCATCACTAGTTTACCTTTATTCTGAAAATTGAGTAACCCCTTATTTTATAGAAATTTTTGCGTTTTTTTTAGGTTTTTCAATTTAATAAACAAAACAAAATACAATGCTTTATCACCGGATATTATAATCAAGACCAGAAACTACTGGCTATGATGAAAGCAGGGATTCTCATGTACAACAACCGTACCCACGCAGGAGAAATTTTGTGCCAGCTCTTGGCTAATTACAACTTCAAGAATCCTTGCCTACTGGCTGTTCCGAGGGGCGGTGTTGTAGTGGCAGCCCCAGTAGCAAAAGCTCTGCATGTTCCCATTGATGTTCTTGTAACAAGAAAGATTGGCCATCCGCGAAATGCCGAGGTGGCCATTGGCGCCGTCATGCCTGACGGAAGCGCTATCTTAGATGACGATATGGTCTTCCGACTCAAGCTCTCCGAAAAAGAGCTCGCATACTGGATTGAAGCCGAATCTAAGGAAATTCAGCGTCGTCTCTCCGCTTATACCAATAGTTTAGAGCTGCCTCATGTAAAGGGAAGGCCCACCGTGATCATTGACGATGGCATAGCAACAGGGTATACAATTCGAGCGGCCATTCACTGGCTTCGGTCGCAGGCCCCCTCCTATCTTGCAGTTGCAGTCCCTGTGGCTCCTTTAGACGTTGCAGAGTCATTGAGTAGTGAGATTGATGACCTTATCTGTCCATTACAGCCTGCAGATTTCATTGCAGTAGGAATGTATTATCAGCAATTTGAACAGACCGCCGAATCGGAAGTCATTAAAATCCTTCGTGATTCCCACAACAAGGCCTTCGGATACTAATAGACAAATTGAACAACAGCAATGGCCTCCCTGTAGAATACGCTGGGAGGCCTTCTCATAAATTTCGCGGGTTAGGAGGAAATATAGAAAATGCCTTAGAATACTCTATTAATCAATTCAAACACTTATGGTCAACTATACGCTCTTGCACTTGAAATATCCCAGCTAATAACGCAAGGCATGAAGCCGTCGACGTTGGCGACGGCTTCATGCCTTTTGATGCGATGGAAGGAGAACCTAGTGAAACAGCAAGAATATACGGCCAATCTGTTGCTGCTGCTCACAGCGGCGATTTGGGGATTTGCGTTTGTGGCGCAACGCGTAGGGATGGAATATATCGGTCCGTTTACGTTTAACGGCGTCCGCTTCGCTCTCGGCAGCTTGTCCCTGACACCGCTGCTACTCTACGAATATCATAGCCGACAAAAGTCAGCTGCTGTCCCTCAACCACAGCAATCAGCACTTCTGCCGGGAGTGCTTGCCGGGACTGTCCTATTCGTCGGCGCTTCTTTGCAACAAGTCGCTTTAGTCTATACGACTGCCGGGAAGGCCGCCTTTTTAACCAGTCTTTATCTTATTCTAGTTCCTCTAATGGGCCTGTTTTTTAAACACGTGATTTCCGGAAGTACATGGGCAGGCGCCCTTCTCGCAGCCTGCGGCGTCTATCTATTGAGCGTTACTGAGCAGTTCTCAGTTGCATATGGCGATTCCCTGGCTTTGGCTGGGGCCATTTTTTGGGCCTTGCATATCCTGATTATCGATCACTTCTCACGCCGTGTTAATGTTTTGCAGCTTTCTTGTATCCAATTTATTATCTGCTCAGTTCTCAGTTTAGGAGTCGCCCTCGCCTTCGAGAGCATTACACTTGAAGCACTCCGACAGGCGGCGATCCCCCTTTTTTACGGCGGCGTTGCCTCTGTCGGTATCGCTTACACTCTACAAGTTGTTGGTCAGAAAAACGCCAAACCTACTCATGCCGCAATTATCCTCAGTATGGAAACCATTTTTGCCGCTATAGGCGGCTGGCTGCTGTTACAGGAAGACATGAGCCTGCGGGGACTGCTGGGCTGTGCACTGATGCTGGCCGGTATGCTTTTGCCGCAGCTTGATCAGGCAAGGGTACCCGCAGGAAGCAACGAAGCTACCTTTACCACAGAGTACACAGAGGAAACGGAGAAATAGCATTTGAGATGGGCCATATATATGTCATTCACTCCCTATGATACTGTCTTGCCTTAACTCCATTCGATAAGGCCGCCCCATCACGAACACGTATGCCAGCACCCCCAATAATGCGATAAACGATACGAATGCCAACCCCAATTCGTACGATTGAGTGTTCTGTACGATAAAGCCGATAACCAGCGGAGTAATACAGCCGCCAAGATTGGCAGCAAAATTGTAGATGCCGCTGGAAATGCCGATCAATTGCTTGGGGACAATATCAGACAATAGCGCCCAACCGCAGGAAGTACCTATGCCTTGACCGAAAAATCCCACTGACATAATCAAGATGATTAACCAAATGTCACTAGTGTAATTGGCCAGCATAATACAGCAAGAAAACGACAGGCCAACAGCCATTGGCATTTTGCGGGCCATTCCCAGTGAATAGCCGCGTGAGAGCATCCAGTCTGACCACTTGCCGCCAAGGGTTACGCCAGCCATAGCGGCTAAAAAAGGGGCTGCGGCATAAAAGCCAGCGGCAATTAGTGTAAGACCTTTGGCGTTAACTAAATAAGACGGAAACCAGGTAATAAAAAAATACAAGGTAGAGTTCATGGCGAAATGGCCGATAAACATTCCCCATAACTGACGATGCTTCAACATCTGTCTGATATCTTTACCACTGAATTGGCTTTCACTGGTTGAATCGTTCAAGGCTTCACCATCACAAATGTGTGTTAATTCCAGGGCATTGATCCGACAATAGTTGGCTGGTTCCCGATAAACCAAATACCAAATTACCGCCAAGCCGACACCGAGGATGCCGGTAATATAAAAAACATATCGCCAGCTAAAAGCAACAATCAGCCAAGTAATCAGCGGTGTCAGGAACGCCAAGCCAATATGCTGCGAACCTATATAAGCGCCAATCGCTAGGCCGCGTTCTTTGGCTGGAAACCACGCAGTCACAATCCGGCTATTCGCAATATAGGTCGGTGCGCCGCAAATTCCCAGACTCAGTCGGCAAACCACCAAAGCAGTTACATTTGAAACTAAACCAATCAGGCCGATAAACGATGACCAGAGAAACATCGTTGCACTATAGATTTTTCTTGAACCAAAACGGTCGACAATCCAACCACCGGGAAGTTGCATGAGAGTATACGTCCAGTTAAACGCCGAAAAAACAATGCCCATCATTGCGGGCGTTATGCCAAGCTCTTGTTGCATATATGGCGCCGCCACAGCAAGATTGGTTCGGCCAATGAAGTTGGCAGCAGTCATCAAGCAAACCAGAAGCAGAATAAGATAACGGGCCCGGGTTGGTTTTTCTGTTAAAGTTGCAGACAAAGTACTTGTATTGGCTTCCATCGCGTCTCCCATTCCCTGCAATAGTTAATATAGTCTTTGGTTACATTCGGCAAAACCTGACCGGATGTCCTTTTTTTATTTACTGAAATTTCATTTTTAAACTTGATAAAATCTGACTTTGCAGTCACAATTTTGTCATATTTCCAATCTATAATTAGGTTAGTAAATAAAGGAGGGGTTATCCATGAATAAGATCGTGAAGAATGTGATCGTGTATTCGATGATCGGTATCCTTCAGGTAGGCATGGGCGTGGCTACTCTCGAAGCATCACCGCGGAATGACTATAGACAAGAGCAACGGGAACATCAACGCCTTGAGAGGCAGCATCAACAAGAGCAGAAACACCGCCAGGAGCGGTTTCGGCGGGCGCAACAACAACGCGAAGAGCAATATCGCCAGGAACAAGAACGGATATCGAGGCAGTATCGTCACGATAGAGAGCAGGAGCGCCGTGAGCGTATCCGAGCTGAACGAGCCTGGCATGAGCGTGAAATGCAACGTTATGACTATGAATCCTATCACGAATGGCATGAACGTCAAGAACGCGAGAATGATCGTCACAAGAGAATGATGAACACATTGGGCGGTATCGTATTGCTGAGCCTGTTGTTCAGCGGAAATTAGTCGATAGCCCCTCTGGGATGCAGAATGTTCGTTAGCGATCGCCGCGAGTGACACATACGGGTGCAAATGAGCCGTAGAGAAGATTGCTTCACTACATTCGCAACGCGAGTGTAGCGCGGTGATCTTTTTTTGTGGAGTCCTTAGAGCACCTTTACATATTACATATTTATTATCATATTGACAAACTCAGCTGATGAATGTAATATATAAACATCCTGCAGGAAACATACGCGACAATGACGCCGCACTGCTATAGCCTATCGGCTTAGCTGGGCGGTTTTTTGTTGTCTTCATTGAAAGGAGGCAGACATC
Organism: Anaerosporomusa subterranea; assembly: GCF_001611555.1. NCBI lineage: Bacteria > Bacillati > Bacillota > Negativicutes > Acetonemataceae > Anaerosporomusa > Anaerosporomusa subterranea. The sequence goes on along the minus strand of NZ_LSGP01000017.1, from coordinate 49,159 downwards.
GCTACGTGATACAGTTAAAAGGCATCAATAAGCATTTTGGGAAACTTCATGTTCTAAAGGATGTCAGCCTTTCCGTCGCCGCCGGCGAAAAAGTAGTTGTGATTGGCCCCAGCGGCTCTGGCAAAAGTACACTGATCCGCTGCGTCAATCTACTGGAGAAGCCAACTTCAGGCTCGGTTACCGTGAACGGCATCGACATCACCGCTCCCAACGCTCCTGTCACCAAAATCCGCGAATCGGTGGCAATGGTATTCCAGCAATTTAACCTTTATCCGCACAAAACCGTTCTCGAAAATGTGACTCTCGCTCCTATCCTGATTAAAGGCGTCGCCAAAGCGGAGGCGGAAGAGTCCGGCCTCGTCTTCCTTGAGCGGGTAGGCTTGCGAGATAAGGCAGCCGCCTATCCCGCCCAGTTGTCTGGTGGACAGCAGCAGCGGGTGGCTATCGCCCGGGCGCTGAATATGAAGCCGCAAATCATGCTGTTTGACGAACCGACCTCGGCGCTTGACCCTGAGATGATTCAAGAGGTGCTTGACGTAATGATCAGCCTGGCTCAGGAGGGCATTACAATGATTGTCGTCACTCACGAAATGGGCTTTGCCCGCCAAGTCGCCGACCGGGTTGTTTTTATGGACGGTGGTCAGATACTGGAAGAGGGATCGCCAGAGCATTTCTTTACCAATCCGACTCACGAACGGACAAAATTGTTCTTAAGCAGGATATTACGTTAAGCACCTATATAACGCAAAAATTAAGGAGGACTTATTTATGAAAAAAGGTCTCATTCGTATGGCTGGTCTCTTAGTTCTCACAGCTTTTTTCGCCGCTGGCTGCGGTTCAACGCCGGCACCGGCCGCCAAAGATACCGGCGCACCTGCCGATATCAAAGCAATCAAGGACCGTGGCGTTCTAAAGGTCGGCGTCAAAGTCGACGTTCCAAAATTTGGCTTCAAAGATCCAAAAACCAATAAAACCGAAGGTATGGAAATTGATTTAGCAAAAGCAATCGCGAAAAAGGTACTCGGTGACGAAAATAAAATCGATGTACAAGGCGTCACCGCCAAGACTCGTGGCCCGCTGCTTGACAATGGTGAAATCGACCTAGTTATTGCCACATTCACAATTACTGAGGAGCGCAAGAAAAGCTACAACTTCTCCGATCCGTACTTTACTGACGGCGTGGCTCTGATGGTTAAGAAAGCCACCGGCGCCAAAAGCCTTGCAGACCTCAATGGCAAGAAAATCGGCGTAGCCCAAAGCGCAACCTCGAAGAAAGCAGTTCAGGACGCAGCCGATAAATTAGGCGCGAAGGTCAGCTTCCTCGAATTCGGCACCTACCCGGAAATCAAGGCTGCGCTTGACTCCGGCCGGGTCGATGCGTTTTCTGTCGACGCCGCCATCCTCTTTGGCTATCTTGACGACAGCACTGTCATTCTCTCCGACCGCTTTAGCCCGCAGGAATACGGCGTTGCCTCGAAAAAATCCAACGAAGCCCTGGCCAAACTTGTCAACACCACCATCAGCGACATGAAGAAGTCAGGTGAACTGGATAAACTGATTCAAAAGTGGGGTCTCAAGTAAATGCCTGGTCCCTTCGCCTGGTTTAAGTGGGAGTCCCTGTTCCAGGAATGGCCAGTTTTCGCGGAGGGGTTTGCCGTAACCATCCTCCTGTCAGTCTGTGGCTTGGTCCTCTCACTTGCACTCGGCATCCTCTTTGGCGTATTAGGCACAGTGGAATACAAACCGTTCCGGGTTATCAACCGGATATATGTAGAGTGCATTCAGAATACGCCGCTCGTCATCCAGGTATTCTTCCTGTTCCACGGCCTGCCGCATCTGGGGGTCATGCTGCCGGTGTTCATCGTAGGCGTTCTAGGAGTCGGCGTTTACCATGGCGCCTATATCGCGGAAGTTGTCCGGGCCGGTATCGAAGCCGTACCGCGCGGTCAGAAGGAAGCCGCCGCGTCGCAAGGTTTCACATACTGGCGGGCAATGCGCCACATCATCTTGCCGCAAGCCAAACGGATCGTCTACCCGCCGCTGACAAACCAGGCAGTGGCCTTGATTAAGAACACCTCCGTCTTGGCGATGGTTGCCGGCGGCGAGTTGATGTACCATGCGGACTCCTGGTCCAGCAACAACTTGTATTACGGTCCCGCTTATATCGTCACCGGCCTGCTTTATCTCAGTCTTTGCTTGCCGCTGGCCACCTATGCGCGCAAGCTGGAGCGCAAGTCGGAGGTGGCGCTATGATGCAAGAACTCTTTAAGCCAGAGATATTTAGTTTTTTGCTGCAAGGACTGTTAACGACTCTGTATATCGCCGTCGCCTCCATTCTGTTAAGCATGCTGTTTGGCATGGCACTCGGGGTAGCTCGTTATTCAAAGAAACGCCTGCTGTCGACTGTCGCCGCTGTCTACATTGAGGCGGTTCGGAACACGCCGCTCCTGCTGTTTATCCTTGGAGTCCGCTTTATGACGCCGCTCGACCCGCTGATCGCTGGAATTAGCGCGATGACGCTCTTTACATCTGCCGTTATCGCCGAAATAATTCGTGGCGGACTAAACTCGATTCCTAGAGGTCAATGGGAAGCTGCTGTATCGCAAGGCTTCACCTATCTTCAGATACTTCGACACATCATTTTACCCCAAGCGCTGCGGAACATGATTCCTCCTTTGGCGTCCCAATTCACCACCATTATCAAAGATACCTCATTCGTTTGGGCGGTCGGCATCGAAGACCTAACAGGCAAAGGCATGATTATCATGGGAAAATACGGTTCCTCCGCACAAGTCTTCACCCTATTTGGGATGATCGCGTTAATCTACTTCCTGATGAATTACGGCCTGTCGTTGTACGCACGCCAACATCAGAAATCGCTGATTCTAAAAAGCTATTGAAGCTCTAAAACACTAAGCTCCCGGCGTGCCGGGAGCTTAGTGTTTTATTATGGTTTACTTACTCTGTATGAAGAATATTTTTTTCTTCACACAACAATTTAGCAGGAATACTACAGGTTGTGTTGAATAATCGTAAATGTCGGATTGTATTACAATATTACATACAACCGCAACTCCTGACAATTTCTTAGGATATGGCGCCACTTATTTCGCATGAAGCTTCCGCTCGGCATACGGGCGGTCGGAGGGTAAATGGAAATTCAACCAATTAAAAAACAGTCGGTTACCGACCAAGCCTTTGATCAAATTCTCCGCTTTATCGTAAATCGACAGTGGCTGCCAGGAGAAAAAATTCCATCAGAGAATGAACTAGCAGCCTCATTTACGGTCAGCAGGGTATCCATTCGGGCTGCGCTACAAAAGTTGATTGCACTGGGATTGCTTGATGCACGTGTGGGCGAAGGGACATTTGTACTTAAGACGTCACCTGCTCATTACTTTCGTTCGCTTATCCCCACCATGCTTCTCACCTACCGGGATGACCGGGATGTATCTGAACTCAGACGCGGCATCGAAATTGAGTGCGCAATGCTCGCCGCTGAGAGAGCAACAATGAATGAGATCGAACAAATCGAGGCAGCATACTCGAGAATGAATGTTCTCATTCATTGCGACGATCTTGCCGAGTATATTGCCGCCGACTTTACATTTCATCTTTCAATAGCGAAAGCCTCACACAACCAGATGCTGGTTGATGTAATGACAATCCTTAAAGATATCTTATACATGCATTACACAGATATGATTAAAGCCATGGGACCGGAAATCGGCTTTGACTATCATGGTCAGATCCTTGAAGCGATTAAGGCGCGCTCTCCTGAACAAGCTGCTGAAAATGTACGGAAAATGATGAACTGTTTCATCGGACAACTCGACGCATATCAGAGTGTGAAGGATAATAAAGATGGCTAAGGGGGAAAATCTTTGAAGCAAATCAAAGGAGTTTGTCCAGTCATTGCCATGCCCTTTACCGATAGCGGCGAGGTCGATTTCATTGGTTTTGACCGATTGCTGGGTCATCTGATCGCAAGTGGTGTGCATGGCTTAACGCTCTTCGGCATTGCCAGCGAGTTTCACAAGCTGACTGATGTGGAAAAGCAGGAACTGGCTGAGCGTTTTGTTGCCCGAACAAAAGCGTCAGACGTATTCAGCATGATCTCTGTAACCGATCATAGTTTAGAGGTTGCAGTAAAACGGGCAAAGCACTATGAAAAGCTTGGGGCAGACTGCCTGATGGTACTGCCGCCATACTTCCTGAACCCGCCGATACGGGCAGTTAAAGAGCATATCCTCGCCGTTCTCGCGGCTGTAAATATTCCAGTCCTCATTCAATACGCACCGGCGGAAACCAAAGTCGGTATTGCTGTGGAAGAACTCGTCGCCATTTATGACCAATTTCCGCGGGCTATGTTTAAAATTGAGGCTAACCCGCCGATAGATTATATCAGCCAACTTCTTGCCCGTCGGCCGGAAGCGACCGTTTTGGTCGGCTACGCCGGCTTATACATGTTGGAGGTTCTTGATATTGGCGGCAAAGGAGTTATGCCAGGCTGCTCCTTTGCTGAAATATATCTTTCCATTTACCATGATTATGTCGCTGGGAAACCAGAGGCCCGGCAGAATCATAAGCGCTTGCTGAACTACATTACACGCTGGATGCAGGACTGCGAATACATCATCCAAGTTGAAAAAACTGTTCTACGCAAGCGGGGTATTATTGACGGTGACTACTGCCGCCGTCCGTCATATCCACTATCAAACGAAGACGAGGAATCCATTATGGAATTCCTGCGGCAATTCACACTCCCCTGCAAGTACAATAAATAGGAGGGAATCGTTATGAACCGTAACCTGCAAGCTTTCAAACAGAAACTGGCCAAAGGCGAATATGTTCTGGGCCCGTTCTCCAAGACTAGCGATCCGGCGTTCGTTGAGGCTTCCGGTCATGCCGGGTTTGACTTCATCATCCTTGACCTCGAACATGGCCCAAACAACATCCTGTCACTGCAAAACCTGATCCGGTCTGCCGAGATTGCCGGCATCCTGCCTCTTGTCCGTGTGCCGTTCGAGACGCCGTCAGACATCTCCCGCGCTCTAGATATCGGTGCAGCCGGAGTACAGATTCCGCAAATTGACTCGAAAGAACAAGTTGAAGAGGTTCTGAAACTAACCAAGTTTGCCCCCTGCGGCGATCGGGGCGTTTGCCGCTTTGTTAGAGCTGCAGGCTATTCAAGCGCAGACCGGCAGGTATACTTCCGGGAGTCAAACGAGACTTTAATTATTCTTCAGTTAGAGGGTAAAAAGGCTATTGATAACCTCGAAGAGATCATCTCTGTACCGGGTATCGATATCCTCTTTATCGGACCATATGACCTCTCGCAGTCACTCGGTGTCGCGGGACAGGTCGACCATCCGCTTGTCATCGCTGAAATGGAGAAAATTTGCGCTAAGTGCAAAGAGAAAGGCGTCGTCGTCGGCACCTTTACCGACACACTTGCCGCGGTGGAGCGCTGGAAAAAAGCTGGTGTTCAGTACTTGTCGTATTCGGTCGACGTTGGCTTATATTACGAGGCTTGCGCGCAATTAGTCAATTCGGTGGCCAAGATCGAATCTTAGCGAATAGTTAGGGGATAATAATAAATGACAAAACGATTTCGTGTCGTGATGACCAGACCGGTGATGCCGCCTGCCATGGAGCTGATCCGCTCGAAATGCGAGGTTCGTGTCTGGGAGCAGGATGCACCAATTGATGCAGCAACCCTAATAGACTGGGTAAAGGATTGCGATGGGCTGTTCTGCGTGGGCGAACGGGTTGATCAGGCTTTACTGGACGCCGCGCCCAAGCTGAAAGTAGTCAGCCAGCCAGCAGTCGGTTATGACAATATTGATATTGCCGCCTGCAGCAAACGCGGCATCCCGGTCGGCAATACTCCCGGCGTACTGACTGATGCAACAGCCGATCTTGCCATGACCCATATTCTCACTGCCGCCAGACGGTTTTGTGAAGGCTGGAATTTTGTCCGCTCCGGCGAATGGAAGTATAATATTCCCACCTTTATGTTGGGAACTGATGTAAAAGGCAAGGCCCTCGGTATCGTAGGCTTCGGACAGATCGGTCAAGCAGTGGCAGCACGGGCACGAGCGTTCGGCATGCGCATCGCCTACTTTGACCCCATGCCGAAAACTGTGTCCGACTGCGAATTTATGCCGCTTGATAAACTCCTCTCCGAATCTGATTTTATCAGTCTGCATGTAGCGTTAACGCCGGAAACGAAACATCTGATCTCAAAAGAAAAATTCGCGTTGATGAAATCAAGCGCTATTTTGATCAATATGGCACGGGGACCGATTGTCGACAGCGCAGCTCTGATTGAAGCTCTTAAAACCCGGAAGATTGCCTTTGCCTCCCTCGATGTCTTTGATCCTGAGCCGATACCGGCAGACCATCCTATTCTGACACTCGACAATGTCGTCATTACGTCCCATATGGGAAGTTCAACGGTGGAAACACGAACCGCCATGGCGCTGATTGCGGCTGAAAACCTGATTAACGGGCTTGAAAATAAACCCCTCCGGTTTTGCGTCAACCCATAAACTAAAACAAACCAACAACACACTACTTTAAACGGAGGTGTTTCTAATCCATGGTAGATACTCAAAACCTATGGCTGGGCCTACAGGCAATTGCATCTTTTGAGGTGCAAATCATGGCTCTGCTGGGCGTGCTGGCTGGAATTCTTGTTTCCTCCCTGCCTGGGCTCAGCGCGGTCATGGCAGTTGCTCTACTGCTCCCGCTCACATTTGGCATGGGTCCTGTCAGCGCCCTCTTACTCTTATCCGGTATCTATGTAGGCGCGATGTTCGGCGGCGCCATTCCGGCGATTCTGCTATCGACGCCGGGCACGCCGTCAGCGGTCAGCACAACCTTTGACGGTTATCCAATGGCAAAAAGCGGCAAAGCGGGCAAAGCCATCAGTGTAGCCTGTATTGCATCAGTAGTAGCGGGTATATTCGGTGTCCTGGTGCTTACTCTCATTGCACCGCCGATTGCAGCGTTTGCGCTCAAGTTCAGCGCACCCGAATACTTCGCCGTTGCTGTATTTGGTCTGGCTGTCATCTCCAGCTTATCGGAAGGATCGGTTGTTAAAGCATTTGCCTCCGGCATGCTTGGACTCTTGCTCGCGGTAATCGGCATGGACCCCATTACCAGCTTTGCCCGGTTCACCTATGGCATTCCCGAGCTTCTCGGCGGCGTCTCCTTCCTCGCAGTCATGGTCGGTACCGCCGCTCTGGCGGAAGTACTGTATCAAATTGATACCGAAACCAAACAGACAAATGTTAAATACACGATTGACAACATGCATGTAACTAAACAGGAGCTCAGGCAAATGGTTAAGCCAACCATTATTGGCTGCGTTTTAGGCGTTATTATTGGCATCATGCCGGCGGCCGGAGCGAATATCGCTTCCTTTGTTTCCTGGGCGCAGGCTAAAATGTGGTCAAAGCACCCGGAGGAGTTTGGCAAAGGCTCCATTGAAGGACTGACAGCCTCTGAAGCAGGCAACAATTCCGTTATTGGCGGCGACCTGGTTCCGATGCTGACCTTAGGCATCCCCGGCGACCCGGTAACTGCGGTAATGATGGGCGCACTGATTCTTCAAGGCTTGCGGCCCGGACCGATGCTGTTCACCGAGCATCCTGATATCGTCTACGGTCTATTCCTTGGATTGATTATTTCAAATATCTGGGTCCTGCCAATCGGACTGTTTGGCGCCCGTTTCTTCGCAAAGATGAGCTCGGTTCGTAAAGAAATCCTCTGGCCTACGATTCTGGCGCTGTGCGTACTTGGCTCATATGCCGCTGAATCGAATATGGCCGCCGTATATACCCTCGGTTTGTTCGGCTTGATCGGCTATGCGATGAAGAAAGTAAAGCTGCCGACTGCGCCGCTTATTCTTGGCATTCTGCTCGGACCGATGGCGGAAGAAAACTTGCGCCGGGCTCTTATGTCATCAAATATGGATGCTACCATTTTCTTTACCCGCCCAATATCACTTTGCCTGCTACTGGTCGCGGCGCTCACTCTCGTATGGCCCTGGTTCCAGGACTGGTATCAAAAGCGCACTGCTGAGAAGCTGGGTATTGAAGGTCCGCTTGAGTAATCGGTGTCCGTCCCGTTCAAAGGGATCACAATATACACAAAAGTATGAGGAGGAGAAATCATGTCAAAAAGAAACCTGGCCCTGCTGCTTGTAGCACTGTTCACACTCGTTGTCATGAGCGGCTGCGGCGGCGACAAAAAACAAGAGGCGAAATTCCCCACCAAGCCTGTCACCATCATCTCTCCCACAGCAGCAGGCGGCGGCACAGACGCCATAGCTCGCGCCCTCGGCAAAGCTACCGAGCCCCTATTTGGTCAAGCTGTCACTATTGTCAACAAACCGGGCGCCGGCAATGCGCTTGGTCTAACTGAAGGCTTAAATGCTAAGCCAGACGGCTATACTGTTACCTTTGCACCGGTTGAAGTTGTGCTGCATCCGCTGATGGGCAACGTTCCTTGGAAAGCTACAGACTTCAAGCCAGTTATGATGGTAAACCTTGACGCTGCTGCTCTATCGGTTCCTGCCGAGAGCCCCTACAAAACTCTGGAAGACTTCATCAAAGCAGCCAAAGAGAAACCCGGCACGCTAAAAGTCGGCGCCAGCGCTCCCGGAACTATCTGGCATTTGGCGGCTCTTAGTCTGCAAGACAAAGCCGGTATCAAAACAAACATCCTGCCGTACGCAGGCGGCGCAGCTCCCGCCATCACCGATTTGCTTGGCAACCACGTCGACGCCATCACCGTCAGCGCCGCCGAAGTTGCTCAACACGTCAAAGCTGGCAAAGTTCGCATCCTGGCTGTTATGACCCCTGAACGCCTGCCAGAATTCAAAGACGTTCCTACTGCCAAAGAAAAAGGTGTCGCTGTCGAGATCGCTACTTGGCGTGCCCTCTTGGTCCCTAAACAAACGCCTGACGCAGTCGTTAAAGTTCTCCATGACACGTTCAAGAAGGGCATGGAAGATCCGAAATTTGTCGAATTCATGAATAAAGGCGGCTTCGGCATTGGCTACAAATCTGCTGATGAGCTGTCAAAATACATCGTTCAACAAGACGCTATGTTCAAACCGCTGATCGAACAGGCTGGCTTGCTGAAGAAATAAGTCTTCACTCAGGAGGGTATAGCCGTTGCGTAAACTTGACATTATCTCTGCTGTCATCCTCATCGCTCTAGCTGCTTACGTTATCGTAACGGCTGGCAGCTTTCCGCAGGGAGCCGGCACTCTCGGGCCTGGCTTCTTCCCGACACTGATCGCCGGACTGCTGGCAGCATTCGCAGGCTGGCAGCTGATTACAGCTTTGTTGAAGAAGAAATCCGAAGACGCACCGTCACGGCCCAGGAAATCACTGCTGGAAATCTTCGCAGTCACCGGAGTATATATGGTGATTCTGCCACTCGTTGGATTCCTGATATCCACGCCGCTATTTCTCATTGCCTGCGGCGCGGTCATCAGCGAAGACATAAAACAAGGCTGGAAAGCGATTGTGATCAGTGGCGTTGCGACCACTGGCGTTCTCTATACAGTATTTTCTGTGCTGTTGAACGTTCCCTTGCCCTAACAATATCAATAAAGGACTTGGCGCAGGCCAGGTCCTTTATTTCAACTATCAATATAATCAAGGAGGCTCTCAGATGAAAATCACGAAGATAGAAACATTCATCGCCGGAAACCCTTGGAAAAATTGGTTGTTTGTCAAGGTACATACCGACGAAGGCATCCATGGCATCGGCGAAGGAACGCTCAACGGCTTTGCTAAGACTGTGGAAGCTGCTATTCATGAGCTTAGCCACGTTGTCATCGGCATGGACCCGTTTGATGTAGAAGTCATGTCGCTGCGCCTGTTCCGTGATGTCTTCTCTGACGGCGGACAAATCCAGGGCTCGGCCTTAGCTGCAATTGAAACCGCCTGCTGGGACATCATGGGCAAAGTCACCGGCCAGCCTCTCTATAAACTGCTTGGCGGCAAGTGCCATGATAAACTGCGCATCTACGCAAACGGCTGGTATCGTGGGCCGCGCACGCCAGAGAGCTTTGCGGAAAAAGCAAAAATCGTCAAAGAGAAAGGCTACACCGCTCTAAAGTTTGACCCGTTTGGCGACGCCTGGCGTACAGTAGAGCCAAAAGACTTTCATCTGGCAATCGAAATCATTAAGGCTGTCCGCGAAGCTGTCGGCGACGACACTGATCTGCTGATCGAAGGTCACAACCGTTTCAGCGTACATACAGCATTACAGTTTGCGGAAAAAATGGTGCCTTATCGCCCAACCTGGTTTGAAGCACCCGTCCCGCCGCAGCGCATTTCCGCTATGGTGGAAGTCGCTAAACGTAGCCCGGTTCCTATCGCCTGCGGCGAAGACTATTATTGCCGCGAGCAGTTCATGGAGCTGCTCAAACATGATGCCGTGCACATCATCCAGCTCGAACCGCAATTCTTGGGCATTTCTGCTTCGAAGCAAGTGGCCGGCATGGTCCATGCCGCCAATGGCGTCATCGCGCCTCACAGCGCCCAAGGGCCGATCTGCTCTATCGTCTGTGCGCATCTTAACATGGCGACACCAAACTTCTTTCTGCATGAGATCTTTGATGAATTTAATGAGCCTTGGGAAAAAGAGATTCTTACAAATCCGATGCATATTGATAACGGATATATCGTCCCGCCAGACAGTCCAGGACTGGGAACTGATCTAAACATTGAAGAGATTCTCAAACACCCCTATCAACCAGGCAACTGGCTGCCGCTATTCCGTCAAGGTTGGGAAAAACGGCAAACAAATAAATAATAAAAATCCCGCGCTGTTGCGCGGGATTTTTATTATTGGACACAGCAGGATTTCGCTGGCAGAAGCAGAATATTTTGTTAGATAACTGAATTTTTGCAATTATCTTTTTATGGGGGTCGTCAGGATGTTCGACAATTGGTTTTTAGGGTTACAGGCTATTTCCTCATTTGACGTACAGTTAATGATTCTCCTAGGCGCTCTGGCCGGCGTCTTGGTCTCTTGCTTGCCTGGGCTTAGTGCCACCATGGCTGTCGCACTACTGTTGCCACTGACATTTGGCATACCTCCGGTCAGCGCACTGCTGCTATTATCCGGCATCTACGTCGGAGCCATGTTTGGCGGAGCGATACCTGCCATTCTGTTGGCGACACCTGGCACTCCCTCAGCTGTTAGCACCACCTTTGACGGCTACCCGATGGCGCAAAAAGGTCACGCCGGCAAAGCAATTTCAATTGCTTGCATCGCATCAGTCGTCGCCGGCATTTTTGGCGTTCTTGTATTAATGACGGTAGCTCCGCCGCTGGCTACATTTGCGTTGCGTTTCAGCGCTCCAGAGTACTTCGCAGTCGCCGTTTTCGGTCTAGCCGTCATCTCCAGTTTAGCTGAAGGCTCGGTTCTAAAGGCTTTCGCATCCGGCATGATTGGGCTGCTGTTGGCGGTTATCGGTATGGACCCGATGACAGGCTTTGCCCGTTTTACCTTTGACAGCACTGACTTAATAGGAGGAATCTCATTTCTAGCGGTTATGGTCGGTACAGCCGCCTTGGCGGAAGTATTGTACCAAATTGACAACAGCAATCGCAAACAAAAGACTTTCACCAAATTTGAAATCAATAGCATGTCCTTAACTATGAGCGAAGTCAGGCAAATGATTAAACCCACGATCATCGGCTGCATCTTTGGCGTGTTTATTGGCATCATGCCTGCCGCTGGCGCGAATATCGCATCCTTTGTTTCCTGGGCCCAAGCCAAACTCTGGTCAAAGAAACCGGAAGAATTTGGTCATGGATCGCTCGAGGGTTTGACGGCTTCAGAAGCAGGCAACAACTCAGTGGTCGGCGGCGATTTGGTGCCAATGTTAACACTGGGTGTGCCCGGTGACCCGGTTACCGCGATCATGATGGGAGCGCTTATCTTGCAGGGATTACGCCCTGGCCCGATGCTGTTTACTGAGCATCCCGAGATTGTTTACGGCTTGTTCCTCGGACTAATCATCTCAAACCTTTGGGTACTGCCGATCGGCCTGTTCGGCGCCCGCTTCTTCGCTAAAATGACCACCGTCCCCAAACCCATCCTTTGGCCAACCATCTTAACCCTGTGTGTAATCGGCACATATGCGTCAGAAGGCACGATTATGCCTGCATATACGGTTGTCGTATTCGGAATTATCGGCTATCTAATGAAAAAAGCCGCCCTGCCCACCGCACCGCTGATTTTAGGCGTGCTGCTGGGGCCAATGGCAGAAGAAAACCTGCGTCGCTCACTATTGATGAACCACATGGATGCCAGTGTCTTCTTTACTCGCCCGATTTCATTGGTCCTGCTGAGTCTTGGCCTCATTACGCTGGTTTGGCCTTGGGCCCAGGAATGGTATCAAAACCGCATGGCTAAAAAGCTTGGCGTCGATCTGCCAAAAGAAGAAGCGTAAATTCCGTGATTCGGCCGCCGCTCATCGCCACCGAACGTGAGGTGGCGAAGCAAGCATAGCAAGGCGCCTACAGTGCTGCAACCGGAGGCGTACATGGAATGTACGCTGATGATTACAGCGCAAAGCCAACACAACTTAGGCGCCTCTCATCGCCACCGAGCGCGAGGTGGCGAGAAGCAAGCATAGCAAGGCGGCTGCAGCACTGCAACCGGAGGCGTACATGGAATGTACGTTGAGGATTGCAGGGCAAAGCCAACACAGCTAGGCGCCGCTTATCGCCGCCGAGCCACCGCCGTGAGGCTGCCTGATCGTAAGGTCAGTCTAAAATAATCCACTGAACGGAGGTATCCTGCATGAACTCTCGTAAGTTCCTATTCCGATTTGTGATCCTCTCCCTGGTGGCTCTGGCCGTAGTTGGTTGCGGTGACCAGAAGAAAGCCGAAGCTCCCAAGTTCCCGACCAAACCGGTAACCATTATCGTTCCGTTTGCCGCCGGCGGCGGTACCGACGCAGTTGCCCGCGCGCTCGCCAAATCGGCTGAACCTATCCTCGGCCAATCGGTCACAGTTGTCAATAAAGTCGGCGCCAATGGCGCTACTGGCATGACAGAAGGCCTTAACGCTGCGGCAGATGGCTACACGGTCACCATGACTGCCGTCGAAGTGGTCATGAACCCGATTCAGGGCATGGTTCCCTGGAAGCCGAGTGACTTCAAAGCTGTCATTCTCGCCAATTCAGACGCGTCTGCTCTGACTGTCCGTGCTGACAGCCCGTATAAAACCTATGAAGACTTCATAAAAGCAGCCAAAGACAACCCCGGCATGCTGAAAGTCGGTGCCAATGCTCCTGGCGCGATTTGGCATTTAGCCGCTCTCGGTCTGCAAGATAAAGCCGGCGTCAAGTTTAACCTGATTCCGTTCCCTGGTGGCGCTGGCCCTGCTATCACGGATCTCTTAGGCGGCCACATTGATGCTGTCACCGTCAGCGCCGCTGAAGTCAGCCAACACGTCAAAGCCGGCAAACTCCGCATGTTAGGCGTTCATGCAACAGAGCGACTAAAAGGCTTCCCTGATGTACCGACTGCCAAAGAAAAGGGAGTCGATGTCAGCATCAGTACCTGGCGCGGCCTAGCCGTCCCTGGGAAAACTCCGGATGATGTCGTAAAAACTCTGCATGACGCATTCAAAAAGGCAATTGAAGACCCTAAATTTGTTGAGTTTATGGAAAAAGGCAACTTTGGCAGGGGCTATATGAGCAACAGCCAAATGCAACAATACATGGATGAGCAAACCAAGATGTTCCAACCGCTGATGGAAAAAGCCGGCCTGACCAAGAAGAAGTAAGACTTTCCCTGTCAGCATGCAAAGTAATGGAGGTTAGATCATGCGCAAGGTAAATATCACTACCGCCATCTTGCTGCTACTACTGGCGGCATATGTATACCTGGAAGCCAGCACGTTTCCCGTGGCTGCGGACACTCTCGGCCCAGCCTTTTTCCCGAAACTGGTGGCCGGGCTGCTGGCGGCGTTTTCGGTCGGCATCCTGCTGTTCGCAGTGCTTGGCAAAAAGGGAGAGACTGTTCCTGACCTGCCATCAAAGCCACTAGTTGTTATCATGGTCGCCATGGTTATCTATGTCGCATTACTGCCGCACATTGGCTTCCTGACGACAACGCCGGTTTTCTTGACAATAGCAGGCATCGTCATTGCAGACAGCATCAGTTACTGGTGGAAAAAAGTAGTTATCAGCTCATTTGTCACTACTGGCGCGCTGTATTATCTATTTGCGGTCCTGCTGAATGTACCATTACCATAGTTTCTCACAAAAAAGGCCCCCAGTATTGAAGTACTTCAATACTGGGGGCCTTTTACTGTCGAACGCTGAGTCCGGCTTTGCGTTGGTTCATAGGGTTGAGCACTGAGGCTCGCATCGTCTTGCTCAGACAGGGAAGGAGCAGGCTAACAGGTAGGAAAACAAACCGCTGATAGCGAATACTGAAATATCAAGCATTTGGCAGGAGACTAACCATGAACAACCTCCGATCGCGCCGCGCTGCCGTTTTTCGCCGTCTGGTTATCAGCCTACTTTTCGTGATTGGCATCGCTGCGATTACCTTTGTCGAGATGCGCCAGACCCCAGGTCCCTATATTGATTTCAACAAAGTTGAAGATGCTGACCCAGCGGTTAGTCCGGCATCCGGACCAAAGCCGCTGCGGCTTGCCATCTCTTCTGTGCTTTCGCCCAAGGATTCGATCGTATATTACCGGCAAATCGCCGATTATATTAGCCGCCGTTTGGAGAGGCCTGTAGTTCTTATTCAGCGGCAAAGCTATGCTGAGGTCGGAGTCCTGCTAGCTAAGGGCGGGGCTGACCTGGCATTTTTCTCTAGCGGCGCCTATGCTTCTCTGTCTGGTCAAAATGAGATTGAGCTACTGGCAATGCAACAACGCAACGGCTTGCCCTATTACCGGGGTTATATCATTGTGCCCCGTGTTAGTGCTGCCGAATCTCTGGCTGACTTACGCGGAAAAACCTTTGCTTTTTCTGATCCGCTGAGCTACTCTGGCTATATTGCGCTGGCGTATACACTGGAAAAAATGCACCAGACTCCTGACTCCTTTTTTCATTCATATACATTCACCTATAGTCATGATAAATCGTTGCGGGCAGTTGCCAACAATGTCGCTGCCGGGGCGATTGTCAACAGCCTCGTGTACGAATATACTCAACTGCGCAGTCCGGAGCTGATTGACGCGATCAAAATTATCGGCGTATCTGAGGCGGCAGGCACCGAGCCGGTGGTAGTTCGTCGTGGTTTGAGCACAGAGCAGAAAACCACTTTGCGACAATTATTTCTTTCCATGCATGAAGAAGATTCCGTAGCTGTAGTCTTGGGTGGTCTGCATATTGATCGATTTTTGCCGCCTCAGCCTGAACTATACGATGGGATCCGCGCCATGCTGCGAGAAGTGAGGCGAGACAGTTGAAGAACTTCTCCCGTCTGACGCTGTATCACAAAATCTTGCTGCTCGCCCTTTCGATGCTGGCTCTGCTGGGGATTTTATTAGGATTACTGCTGTGGAATTCGTTATATGATTTGACCGGCCAACAGCTTGACCAGCGGGGCATGGAGGTCACCCGTCATATCGCTTCACTCAGCGCCGACCATGTACTAACTGATAGCCGCTACTCACTGCATGAACTAATCAGCGAAACCCGTAAAAACAACACTGATGTCTCCTATGTAGTTGTACAAGACGCAAAGCAGGGTGTACTAGCCCACACCTTTAGCCAGGGCGTACCGCGCGGGCTCATGCAAGCCAATCCTGGCATCGGATCAAGTGTTAGCATTGTCAGACTGAATACCAGCGAAGGGATGGTGCGAGACATCCTGGCTCCGATTGAGCAAGGCGAAGTCGGCTATGTTCGCGTTGGTCTGCTCGAAGATCCGATGCGTGGCCAGATCGCCGCCCACCTCAGAAACCTAATTTTGGCTACCTTAGCAGTCTGCTTACTGGCTGCGCTCCTAGCCGCCAACTTGGCCTCGCGCATTGCCAGCCCGATCACTCAATTGGCTCTCAGCGCCGACCAAATTAGCCGTGGTCAACTCAATGTTCAGGTTCCTGCTCGCAGCCACGACGAGGTCGGACTGTTGGCAAAGGCGTTCGGCCAGATGGCGCAGAGTCTATCACGCACCAATGTTGAGAGGGATAGGCTACTGACTGAGCTTGCTCGTAAAGAGCGGCTGCGCAAAGTCCTACTTAACAAGGTTCTTTCCGCCCAAGAAGATGAACGCAAACGGATCTCCCGTGAATTGCATGACGAAACCGGTCAGGCTCTGACCTCGCTGCTGGTGTCAATGCGAATGCTTGCAGACCGAACCACCGATGCCCAACAACGCGAAATTCTGTTGGGAGCGAGAGATCTCGCCGCCAACACACTGCGCGATATTCGCGATCTAGCTGTCGAACTCCGGCCGCCAGTGCTTGATGATCTAGGCCTGCTCCCAGCTGTCCGCAAATACCTGACTCAATTTGAGCAGCGCCACGGCATCCTAGTATCTTTTACCGCAATCGACGGCCGCGTGCATGGGCCGACCGCCATGGCTCTATACCGGATCCTCCAGGAAGGTCTGACAAATATCATCAGACATGCCGACGCCCAAAGTGTTGAAATCACGATAGACATCAGAGAAAATCACATTGAGCTGATCATCAGTGATGATGGCAAAGGCTTTATTGTCAAATCTCTTGACCATACGCGAAAAGATAATCGCCTGGGCTTATATGGTATGCGAGAACGGGCCGCGCTATTGGGCGGTACACTTACCATCAGTTCAGCACCTCAGAAGGGAACTGTTATCACTGTTGTCGTCCCCAATCCTAGGGAGGAATGACTATGCAAACTGTGAGAATTATTTTAGCCGATGACCATATCCTGCTACGATCAGGCCTGAAAATGCTGCTTGAAAGCCGTCCCGGCCTGAAGGTCGTCGGCGAAGCTTCCGATGGCCTGGAGGCTCTTCACATCATGGAAGCAACTCCCGCTGATATCATCGTGTTGGATTTATCTATGCCCAATATGGACGGGATGGAATGCATTCGCGAAATCAAAAGCCGTGGTTTGGCTATCCGTGCGATCGTATTGAGCATGCATGAGGATGAGAATTATGTACGCGAAGTCATGCAAGCAGGCGCGATGGGATTTGTGCAAAAGGGAGCCGTCGATACCGAGCTGTTTGAAGCCATCAACTGCGTCAGGCAAGGTAAGCGGTTCCTCAGTCCGAATCACCTGCAGTGTTTGCTTACCAGCCTGTTGACAGACAGCCATGGACAGGAACCGGCTGATGATCCTTATGTCGTCTTGAGTACGCGTGAACGCGAAGTGCTAAAACTGCTGGCACGCGGCCATTCAATCAGCGATGCCGCGGCCATGCTGACGCTCAGCGTCAAAACAGTAGATACCTATAAAACACGAATGATGGAGAAGCTCGGCTTTAGCAAACGGACGGAGTTAGTGAGCTATGCATTAAAGCATGGATTGTTGGCGAATGAAGCAGAACGCCGAGTACGTTAGCCACAGAGTCTGCATCATATTGAGCGCGTATTCATGATGAGTACTGGTATGACAGCAGATGCAGCAGCGACAGCCATGATACCATAAATCCAATTTACACCGAGTGAGGAAGCAATAAAGCCAAAAAGCAGAGGAGTCATCATACTGGTAACTCCACGAAAGAAGGAGCTAATGGCAAAAATATCGTCATAGCAGTGCTTTTCCCTAACCGTTTCCGTAATAATGGTTTGAACAATAGGAACTGTCCCTTTTGTTACAACACCAAGCAGAAGCGATGTTCCGGCAATCATAAGCACTTGTTGTCCCAGAACAAGAGACACAAGCAGTATCGCCATAACAGTTTCCGCTGCAACGAACACATTCCGCGCACCAAATAAATCAATCGTTCTGCCGCATAGTACCTTTCCCAGAAAGCATCCCAATGTGAAGGCAAGTGCAAACGTTCCGATGATTTTTGGATCAATACCTTTCGCAAAAAGTAGATAAGGTAAAAAAGTAAATATCTGGTCGCTGCTAAAGCCATCAAGTATGCTCGCACTTATTGCCAGTGCGTATTGACGGTTGCGTAACAGAGCAAAGGAAGGAAAATTCCGCTTTATCCTTGTTGTTGACAAAAATCCCCGATAATCTGTCTCTTTTATGGTAAAAGAGGTAAAAAGCAGATAACCTGCGAACAGTATTGCTCCCAGGCCATATGTTAAACAAGCAATCCGCCAGCCAGGGAATCCAAATACAGAAATTGCGACAATAAAACCTGCCAGGGAAGCAAAGGGAACTCTGCCAATATCGCCGATCGCTGTGAAATTCCCCATAGCCTTTCCCAACGACTGTCTGTCGGAGTTTGATGTAAGATAGGCAAATGCAGTGTTGTGAAATACACTATGACCTGCAATGGCGATAATGAAGCAAAATCCTGCAAAATAAATATTCCGGGAAAAAGCATTAGCGAAAAATCCAATACCATATAATACAATTACAAGGCTTAATGTGCGCAGCAAGCCAAAGTACCGGGAAAAGAATATTGTAGACAGGCCCAAAAGAGTACTTCCCATAATTGCGAGCGAGATAATAATACCGATTTCCTTTTCGCCGGCCCCAAAGGAAATGGCGATAAAGGAAAGAAGTATCGGTATACTCTCAAATAAGCCGTCAATGATTATATGAGACGTATTAAGTACGAATTGCGGATTCGCCACTTTCGCTTACCCCCTAAGCGCAAACCTGGATTACATTTATTATAGCGTTGGGAAAGCGTATCGACAATTGTGTTATACTTAATCTGTACCAATACAGTTAGGGGTTGAAACAAGGTGGAGAAAGCATACGAACGGATTGCTGCTGCGATCGAGCGATCAATACGGGAAGGCAGATTTCAACCGCGCGAAAAACTGCCGTCTGTCCGTGAATTGTCTGCGACCTATGGCGTGAGTAAAAATACGGTGGTGAAGGCGTATGAAACCCTAAAGAGCAAACACTTAGTTTATTCGGTTCCACAGAGTGGGTGTTATATTCTAGGGCACCGCCTTAGGCTAGAGCAGCCGGAGACGATGATAATCGATTTTTCTCGTGGCAACCCATTGTTGGACACTATCTACACGCCCGACCTGAAACACTGCCTTGACCGGGCGATTGACATATGCAATACCAATAGCTCTGATTGGCATGAGCTCTACGGTGTTCCTTCTTTAAGAAAGCTGTTGCCGAAATACCTTGCAGATTACCAAGTATTCACTACTCCTGAGAATATCTTTGTCAATCTTGGCGTTCAGCAGGCTCTCAACATTTTAAACAATATGCCCTTTCCGAATAAGAAAGAAATCATCTTGATCGAGCAACCTACATTTAGGTACTATAACCAATTTTTAAAAAGTAGCGGCACTAAGATCCTCGGCATACCGCGGGGACCGGCTGGAATCGACCTGGATTTTCTTGAGGATCTTTTCAAAAAGGAAAAGATTAAATTTTTTTACACAGTCCCCAACAGCCATAACCCGCTGGGTACTTGCTACCCGAAGCAACAACGAAAATCCATTGCACAACTGGCGGAGAAATACGATGTATATATTGTAGAGGATGATTATTTCGGCGATATCCTGTTTGGTGACCACGGAGACCCGATATACTCTTACGGCGATCATAAGCATCATATTTACTTGAAAAGTTTGATTAAAATAATACCCTGGATCCGGGTAGGCATCACTGTCGTTCCATCGTTTCTATTACCCATCTTTACTGAATATGCTAGGTATTCATATTACAACTCTTATTTCTCACCGTCTCTGGTATCACAAGCAACGTTAGAAATCTACATACGCAGCAATTTGTTGAAAAAGCATATCTCGTCCATTAAAAGGGATTTATCGGCACGGCTTGAATGCCTTAAAACACATTTTACCGATGCAGCAAAGTACGGAGCGGAATGGGTAGGAGGCGAGAGTGGATTTTACTGCTATCTGCAACTGCCTGACTGCATCAATGAAGCACAGCTCGTTGAAAATTTGAAAAAAAGAAACATCCTGGTTACTCCCGGAATTGAATGCTTCATTGACAGTCACTATTATAAAAAAGGCATCCGTCTTAGCGTAGCACGAACAAGCGTGGCCGATATTAACAGGGGAATGCCGGAAATATACAGGGAGCTATCTGCTCTGCGGCAAAATATGCCCCCGGTCGTTCTCCAATCGTAAAACTTGTCAGATAAAATCCTACAATGAAATCAGTTTTCCTCTGATTGGCAGAACTTTCTGGATATGCCATACTGATGCTGAAATAGTATCAACTAAATATCAAGGAGGCGTTTTCATGTCCCGGAGTAAAAAACTGATTGCGCTCGTCTTGTCGATTGTCATGTTAGCTGGTCTGGCGGCTGGCTGCGGCGGCGCCAAGGAAGAGGCCAAGAAACAACTTCAGCTCACTCTTTACTGCGGCCTGATGGAAGATCACATGGTTATGACAGTGAAAGAATTTGAAAAAGACACTGGCATCAAAGTCTCCGCTGTTCGTATGAGTTCAGGCGAAATCCTCGGCCGGCTGAAAGCCGAGAAAAACTCACCCAAGGCCTCTATCTGGTGGGGTGGCCCGGCTGATGGCTTCATCCAAGCCAAAGCAGACGGCCTGCTAGACAAATACGTTTCTTCGAACGCAGCTATGATTCCAGCCAAGTTCAAAGATGCCGAAGGCTACTGGACTGGTATTTATGTCGGATACCTCGGCTTTGTTTCCAACAAGAAATTGCTTGACGAAAAGAAAGTCAGTCTGCCACAAAGTTGGCAGGACCTTCTAAAACCTGAATTCAAAGGCCAAATCACAATGGCTAACCCTGGTTCTTCCGGCACTGCTTACACGATGTTAGCCACTATCGTTCAACTCATGGGCGAAGAAAAAGGACTCGCTTATATGAAACAGCTCGACCAACAAATTAAGACCTACCCGAAATCGGGCACCGCCCCTGGTCGTATGGTCGGCACAGGTGAAGCCACCGTCGGCATCACTTTCCTGCATGACGGCATTAAATATCGTGAAGAAGGCATGAAAGACCTTGTGCTGTCCGCTCCATCTGAAGGCACCGGCTATGAAACCGGCGCAGTCGCCATGGTTAAAGGCGGCCCTGACCAAGAAGCAGCCAAGAAGTTCATCGACTGGATTTTGACTAAAAAGGGGCAAGAGCTTGGTCAAGCTGCCGGCTCCTACCAATTCCTAACTAACCCGGAAGCAGCGGCACCGAAGCAAGCTGCTGAAATCAAAGACGTCAAACTGATCAACTATGACCTCAGTTGGGCTGGAAACAACCGCACTAAGCTAGTTGAAAAGTGGAGCCAAGCAGTTAAGAAATAAGAACAGAGTTGCCGAACCGCAGAGTACGCAGAGTACGCGGAGGGCGCCCGTAGAGGGTTGCGATTACTTTTATAAAATATCGTAACTCTCAGCATCCTCGGCGTACTCGACGTACCCTCTGTGTACTCTGCGGTTATACGAACCCACGTCCTCAACCTCGTTAATTGGTTTCTCATCAGCAGGACGACCGCGGCGACGCGCCGCGGTCGTCCTGCCTAGGAGGCGATACAACGTGTCACTAATCCAACCGCAAATTGACGATATGAAAAAAATCGCGCGCGACCCAATACTACTAGCCACCATCATTACTGTCCTCATATCGCTGCTCCTATTTATTGTCTGGCCATTATATGAAGTGCTCAAAGAAGGCTTCCTGACCGACCAGGGCGCTCCCACGCTCCGCTATTACCAAGATGCATTCCGCCGTAGCGAAAATATTCGTGTACTGGGAAACACCATGTACAACGGCTTGTTTGTCAGCTTAGTATCGACTGCGATCGGCTTTTTGTTTGCCTATACAGACGCGTTTATTAAAATCCGCGCCAAGAAACTATTTAATCTGCTCGCCATCCTACCAATCGTCTCTCCGCCATTTGCCTTATCGATGTCATTTATCATGCTGTTCGGTCAGCGCGGCTTTGTCACTCACACCCTGCTTGGCATCAAAGATGCAGATATTTATGGGTTTCTTGGCTTATCGATCGTACAGATCTTAACCTTTTTCCCAACTGCCTATTTAGTGTTGGCCGGCCTATTGCGCCAGATCGATCCAGCGCTTGAAGAAGCTGCTCGCAATATGGGCGCCTCACGCTGGCATATTTTCAAAACCGTTGTTTTTCCCTTGTTAAAGCCTGGTATCGCCAACAGCTTCTTGTTAGTATTCATCCAGACAGTCGCCGACTTCGGCAATGCCATGGTTATTGGCGGCAATTTCACGACTCTGGCTGCCCAGGTGTATCTGCAGGCTATGGGCAACTATGATATTAAGGGCGGCACCGCTCTGGCCACTGTATTGCTCTCGATCTCAGTATTCATGTTTGTCTTGCAAAAATACTGGGTAGGCTCAGGTAGCTATGTCACTGTAACTGGCAAGCCCTCCCGCCAACGCCAGTTGAACGAAGATTTCATTGTCAGGCTGACGGTTGGCACCCCTTGTTTCTTGATCAGTCTGTTTATCGTCATTCTGTACATCTTGATACCTTACGGCTCGTTCGTCAATCTCTGGGGCATTGATTTCACCCCGACACTCAAGCATTACCAATATATTTGGGCACTAGGAATGAAGCCGATCATTGATACTACCTATCTTTCACTGTTATCCATGCCTCTTACCGGTATACTTGGCATGATCATCGCCTTTTTGATTACCCGTAAACGCTTTATCGGGCGGGGCATGATCGAGTTTACTTCATTGTTGTCTATGGCGATTCCCGGAACCGTCATCGGCATGGGCTATGTCCTTGCCTACAATGACCCCCCGCTAGTACTAACCGGAACAGCCGCCATCATCATCTTTTCCTTCATCTTTCGCAACATGCCTGTCGGTATCCGCGCTGGCGTCGCCTCGCTGCAGCAGATCGATCCTGCGATCGAAGAAGCGGCTCAAGATTTAGGTGCGAATACCTTCAAAGTCTTTACTTCGGTCACCATCCCCTTGATCAAGAGCGCCTTCTTTAGCGGCCTGATTTACAGCTTTGTTCGCAGCATGACAGCTGTGAGCGCGGTCATCTTCCTGGTATCAGCTAGCTACAACCTACTGACAGTCGCCATCATGTCTCAAGTCGATGTTGGCCGTCTTGGCGTCGCTGCCGCCTATTCCACAGTTTTAATCATCATCGTGCTGGTTGTAACCGGTATCTTGAAGTTTCTGCTAAGTAAAATGGGGACAACAACCAGTCTGGATATGTAGAAGTCAAGGAGGCCCATCTGATGAGTATTTCAAAGAGCGTCAGCATAAAGAACATAGAAAAGGTTTTTGAGGGCACCGGTGGCAAACCTGTCCGTGCGGTCGATAATGTCTCGATCGACATCCAGCCAGGAGAGTTTATGACATTACTGGGACCGTCCGGTTGCGGCAAGACCACTATTCTGCGCATGATCGCCGGCTTTGAGACCCCAACTAAAGGCGACATCTTTATTGGCGAAGACAGGGTAAACAGCCTGACACCTGACAAACGAGACACGGCGATGGTGTTTCAAAGCTACGCGTTATTTCCTCACCTCAACGTATTTGAGAACATCGCCTATGGTCTAAAAATTAAGAAACTGTCCACCCAGGAAATCAAAAGCAAGGTTTGCGGCATCCTCGAGATCGTCGGACTAACCGGCTATGAAAACCGGGCACCAAACCAACTGTCAGGCGGCCAACAACAACGCATTGCATTAGCGCGTTCACTGGTAATGGAGCCCGCTGTACTGCTGTTTGATGAGCCGCTATCAAACCTCGATGCTAAACTGAGGGTACACATGCGGGCTGAAATTCGCAACATCCAACGGCGATTTGGGATCACCAGCATTTATGTCACCCACGACCAAGCTGAGGCTATGAGTATGTCTGACCGCATCATCATCATGAACCACGGTCTTGTTGAGCAAGTTGGCACTCCCCACGAGATTTATAAAAAACCAGCTAGTCGCTTTGTCGCTGATTTTATCGGCCTAGCTAACATCTTAGATGGCGAAGTCATGGCCGTATCCGGTAGCCATGCGACAGTGAAATGCCTTGACACTTTGTTCTCACTGCCGACCGACCTTACACTGGAGGCTAGGCAGAAAGTTCACTTAGTTGCCCGACCAGAGGCCTTGTCCATTGCTGACAGCGGCCAAATTCCGGCTAAAGTCGAGTCTTCAGTATTCATGGGTGCCTATCAGGATTATAAAATACGCGTACAAGACAAGAGCCTACTAGTCGTTGACTCCAACCCGGCGTTAGGCTCAGTCTATCCCGTCGGCGCGGATGTATACCTGCGTTTAGATGAACGCAGTCTACATATCGTCCAGCGGTAGTCTATTGAAAGGGGGACATTACTGTGCACGATCCTAGCTTCACCTGGGTACATCAAGCCATTTTACGCATGGGCGAGAAGACAACCAAAGCAGTGGAAAAAGCGACTGACGCGCTAGTTAAGGAAGATATCACTCTTGCTGCTGAGGCTCGCGACATCGAGAAAACTGTTGATGCCATGTATTATGTAATCAATGAACGCTGTCTTGATTTACTGTCTGAACAACAGCGTAGCCGCGAGGAAGTTAATTTCTTAGCCGCAAGTCAAAAAATAGCTAATGAACTGGAGCGGATCTGCGACTATGCTAACCAGATCGCAAAATTGGTGCAAAGAAAATTTACTCGTCAGGCGACTGAGCCTACAAGCAGCTTAGCCGATGTCGTAGGCACCATGCGACGGGAAACAGTCGGCATGCTGCAGGCTGCGATCAGTGCCTATCAGTCGTTAGATGCAGAGGCAGCCTCCAAGATTGACGCCAGCGACTGCCTGGTTGATCAGTGTAACCGGCAGGTTTTCCGCGACATTCTCTGTATTCTTTCTATCAACCCTTGGGCACAGGAGCTTGTCCTCGACTATCATATCGCTGTTCGCTACATCGAGCGAATGGCCGATCGGGCCACCAATATTGCTGAGCTGGTCTATTATATTGCCAGCGGCAAACCCTTCAAAGTAAAACCATTGCCGGAGGGCCTCTTCGATGATTGATGATGCAACAATTATCATTCGTTTAGTCACATCAGTCCTCCTCGGCGGCATCATCGGCTTTGAACGAGAACATAGCGGCAAGCCGGCTGGACTAAAAACCCATATTCTCGTTAGTCTCGGCTCCTGTCTGGTCGCCATTCTTTCAGTTAATCTCTATGCTGGCGTGCAGGGACTTACCAATGCCGACCCGGCGCGTCTGGCAGCTCAAGTTGTTAGCGGCATCGGTTTCCTCGGTGCTGGTGCGATTATCAAAGAAGGACCAACCATCCGCGGACTAACCACAGCCGCCAGCCTCTGGGTGGTTGCCAGTGTTGGTCTAGCTGTTGGCGTAGGCATGATGGTTGGAGCCATGGCGACAGCGATCTTAGTTGTAATCGTGTTGCAATGGTTGCCCAAGCTTGAAAAGTGGCTGCACCACCGCTCCTCAGAGATACTCCTCTACATCCATACTGACGACCGACCCGGACAAGTAGGCCGCATCGGCTCGCGCCTCGGCGCACTCGGCATTCGCATCACCCAAATTAAGATCGAGGAACAGGAGAACGGCGGTATTGGCATCCCTATTATCCTCGACATGAAGAACTGCCGCGACCTGACAACAGTCATCGCTGAGCTGTCAAAGGTTGAAGGCGTTATTTCGGTTACACAGGAGTTCGATTAGTTGTCTAGAAAAATCAGCTTGTACCGTTATTAATGGTCTATTGATGACGATCACTTCATTTTTGCTATCTGCAAGACCAAATCTCATTAACAGTATGTCTACAAGTTAACAAGGTTACTTGCGAGGAAGGGCAGGCTTGGGCCAGTCAGCCTTATGCAAAAAAGGGGAGAACCCGGCACTTCGCCAACGTTCTCCCCTCTTTTATGTCCTTCCTAGAACCAAAGCTAACAATGCCAGCATTAGCGGTTGATGAATCAAATAGATGAACAGCGAGTTCCTTCCTAACTTGCTGAGAGTATTCGCTCCTGTCATCGCTGGCAAAATCGACTGTTGGTCTCGGTAAACATGCCTCCCGGTCAACAACCCGAGGACAAATACCGCCAACCATGGAACTAAGGGATAATAATCCATTGATACAAACGTCGCTGGCGTCACTCCTAACGGCAGCAGAAGACCCGAATCATTTGTAAGTTGGTCCAGCAAGCGGGGCAATAACAGCAAAGCCGCCGCTAGGGCGCCTAGTATAGTAGACGGCAGTCTCATCAGAATAGGACTCAGTAAAATGGACAAGCTTAACAAATGCAATATTCCAAAACGCACATAGATCGCGGGACTAAACAAATATGTTGCACCACTGACCAACATAGCGGCGGCGAGCAGTTTTATTCCATGGTGAGTTGACCGCTGGTTGAACGTACTACTGATCCCGGCAATATAAATAAATAGAATGGCAGACAGCTTGCCTTCATAATACCAGAAACCTGATTGATATTCGAAAGAATAGCCATGGAAATCTCTCATATCAACAATGAGATGAAAAATCACCATCAATATAATCGCTATTCCCCGGAAATAGTCAATCTCCCAAATCCGCTGTTTCATGTCAAACTCACCCTATCTCTGCAGTAGTTATCGTTTGCGTTAGTACCTTGACCGCATTATAA
This sequence comes from Anaerosporomusa subterranea, assembly GCF_001611555.1. Classification (NCBI taxonomy): domain Bacteria; kingdom Bacillati; phylum Bacillota; class Negativicutes; family Acetonemataceae; genus Anaerosporomusa; species Anaerosporomusa subterranea. Next base: position 22,444 of record NZ_LSGP01000017.1, on the reverse strand, counting down.
ATTAGGCTTGATGACGGTCAAAACAACAAAATACGGCGTCAGCACCTCCTAGCAGACCCCTTCTAGTATACGTCGTCGGTGCTTCCTTGTCTTTTGCCGTTTTGCCTCGACCTAAAGCTAACTTCTAACACGGTCAAGGTACTAGTCTTATTATACAATGTTATTCGTTGAATTGCTCATCGCAAAGTCCTGCCCACATGAAGGGATTCTCTCCCTGGTTGACGAATTGTATACTTTATACCTTAAGCCGATTGTTTAGAGGAGGTTTTCTCATGTCTGTTTACAATCCTGTAACCTCATCAATTCTTGATGAGTTAAAATCCCTGCTTGGCGAAAAAAACGTCACTGTTGATCCTGACAAGCTTTATACGTATAGTCATGACGAAGTGACCGAAAGCCGCTATCACCATATGCCAGAGGTTGTCGTGTTTCCGGAAACCACTGAACAGGTTGCCGCTGTTGTTAAACTAGCCAACCGCGAACTGATTCCGGTCACGCCGCGCGGTGCTGGTACTGGTCTCGCCTGTGGTGCTGTCCCGAATTTTGGCGGCATCGTTCTTAGCACCGAGAAAATGAATAAAATTCTCGAAGTCAACGCTGCCAGCATGTATATGATTGCCGAGGCTGGCGCCCGTACGGAAGATGTGCAACAAACCGCTAAGAAGCACGGCCTGCTCTATGCCGGCGATCCCTGCAGCGGCGATAGCTGCTTCATCGGCGGCAATGTCGCCACAAATGCTGGCGGCAACAAAGCAGTTAAATACGGTACAACTCGCCATCAGGTGTATTCAGTAGAAGTGGTTACTCCCAAGGGTGACATCACAAACCTGGGCGCTCGTCTGAATAAAAGCTCGACCGGCTACAGCCTGGATCAATTAATTATCGGTTCAGAAGGAACTCTTGGCATCATCACCAAGGTGACGTTGAAGTTAGTGCCGCTGCCGCAGCACTTTGCTGACTTCTTGGCCGTCTTCCCTAATACGGATACAGCCATTGCCTTTATCGGCATTATGGCCAAAGCTGGTATTACCCCGACAACTGTCGAGTTTATGGATACAGTGGCTATCAAATGCTCTGAAGCCTTTATCAATGAGAAATTGCCGCATGATGATGGTAACTACTTAATTATCCAAATCGAAGCAGATGATGAAGAAAAACTGGAAGACATCGCAGTTCAGTTGGATGAACTCTGTACCGACAATGGCGCAACAACCTTGTTGATGCTAAATGACTCAGCGAAGATCTGGAAGGCGCGTAAATCCTTCGCTGAAGCTGTCCGTCATGAAACCTTGATCCACTCCAATGAAGATATTGTTGTTCCAATCGACAAAATGCCTGAGGCTATGCACCGCATGGCAGGAGTCTGCGAGAAATACGGTGCCGCCGCTCGCACCGTCAGCCACGCCGGCGATGGCAACATTCACCTCTCAATTTTGCAAGGCAATGTCCCTGAGGAGCAGTGGATCAATACTCTCCACAAAATCCAACACGAAATTTTCGACTTTATCTATCCGCTGGGTGGTAAGCTGTCAGGTGAGCATGGTATCGGCTACAAGAAAAAAGACTTGATGCAAACCTATACCGATCCGGTTGAGCTGGATATGATGCGGTCAATTAAGAAGGCACTTGACCCCAATTGGATTTTGAATCCTGATAAGCTTTTCGATAGAGAATAGAGCCTGCAAAAAGGACCTTGCCTGTAAAACAACAGGTAAGGTCCTTTTCCATGAGTGTCCCATCCTCTAGGACGCTCGAAGTGTCTACACAATTACTCGCATGCGTAGGGAACAATGGTCACAGGACAAGGAGCAGCCTGCAGTACGCCATAGCTGACACTACCTAAAATCCCGCCGATAACAGGACTCATGCCGCGAGAGCCCATAACAATCATCCGCACTCCTACCGTCGAACAACCTTGCTGTGCAGACTCAACGGGAGCGGCCTGCTGAATTATTTGTTCCTTGGCATTGCCAATCAGCAATTTCGTTTCATATTCTACGCCAGCGTTGTCTAATTCTTGTTTAATTGGGGCGATTGTCTCGTTATACATCTGTTCCTGATATTGCCGAACATCCTTTTCGCTAAAAAAGCGCTTAACATTAGGAGTCTGAAGATCTGGCTGAACGTTTAGGATAATCAGCTTTTCCTGGAACAGTTTGGCCAGGCTGATTGCCAGATGCAGCGCCTCAAGGGCATTCTTTGATCCATCGAACGGAACGAGAATATCTTTTTTCATGAAAATCCCTCCGCATATAAATTCTTTAGGATCTTTTGGCTCTTATTGTAGAAATTCGGCGGAGGCCTGTAATTCTCCTGCAATCCTGAGAAAGCCCTTCAATACCTGTCCGACCTTTGCCCGATTCGCCAAGCTAGAATAGAGAGTAAAATATGCTATACTTATAGAAGACTATACAAAGGACTTCAATATACACCTTACTATGTAAATGGAGTGATGCACATGTCCACCGATAATACGCGATACTCTATTCCCTTTACTCCGCTAACTGATCGGATTGCAGCAGAGGCCCCACACTTAGTTGAGCCGCTGGCTGCATTGCGCCAGGCAATGGGCAACGCTGACTTTGAAAAATACATCAATTCCCTAAGCTCTTTGCGCAAAGTCGATGATCAGCTGTTGCTGATCACTAGAAGAGAAATGAATCGCTCGATACTGATGAGCCGTTATCTGCCACTGATGCAAGAAACTTTTGGCGTGAGTTATATCCGCATTGTCAGCCAGTAGTTATTTTTGCAAGGAGGCCGTTATGACAAAAACGCCACAGCAATTAGCAAAAATCGCCGTACAGGCAAGAAAAAACTTTGCCGCCGGGCAACAAAAAATCACAGACTTTGTTCCTGTCAGGCATTTTTCCGAGCATTTGATTCCGACCTGTATCGGCGAGACGCGAGTTTTTACATATATCTCTTGCGAGCAAAACGAGCCGGTCCCCGTCTTTGTGAATTTGCATGGCGGCGGCTTTATGATGGGCAGCGCTGAAGACGACGACATCTGGTGCCGCCGCCTGGCGAGTGCTGTTCCCTGTCTGGTTGTCAATATCGATTATCGACTAGCGCCTGAGCACAAGTTTCCGATTGCACTTGAAGAAAGCTATGCTGTGGTAAAATATCTGCACGATAATGCAGCAACACTCAGGATAAACCCGCAGCGAATTGCTGTCGGCGGACAAAGCGCCGGCGGTAATTTAGCAGCAGGCCTTTGCCTCTTAGCGCGTTCTCGCCAAGAGTTTTCCTTTTGCTATCAAGTATTAAACTACCCGGCGCTCGATATGTCGGTTGATCCCTTTTCACAACCGGCAGACAAAATCCTCACCCCCAGGTTGCGAGCCTTGTTCAACGACTGTTACTTGCGAACTCAAGATGACGCTCTAAATCCGCTGGTCTCACCGCTTTTGGCCGAAAATCTCGCCAGTCTGCCCGCAGCGCTGGTCATCACTGCAGAGCTCGACCCGTTGCGGCCAGAGGCTGAGCAATATGCGAAACGGCTAACTGATGCAGGGGTAAAAACGATTTGCAAAATGTTTATCGGCTGTATACACGCCTTCACCCACTTTGGACCAAGACAAGCGGCCGAGGAAGCAGAGCGACTGATTCATACTCAACTGTGCCGAGTCTTTGAAGATTAACCTATAGCATAGGGCGTGGCTCTTTGCTGTTTTTCCCGTTCACCCGATACCAAGCTCCCTAAGTCTCCCATCTTCTGTTAAGTGGGAGTCCCTAAAGGGAGTCTTCGGCTTAACGAAATCACAGATTTCGAGCCTCACTCTAAGAGCGGCAAAGTCCCTGGATAAGTGCGACTAGGATTCAGAATGGAGTTAAAGCTCCATCTGAATCCAGTCCTCTTTACCGAAGCCAAAAATTACTGTTTCTCTCCCTTCCATTCTTTCAGACTTTTTTCAGAATCCAGCTGTAATCTTGTACATGTACTAGCGAAGGAAGGGGTTTTTCACTTGAGTAATATAAATAAACTTTGGCTTTGGACGCAGAACCCAGCGTTAGGCAGATATGCTCCGATTACTGCCATATCGGCGCTTTTTCTGATGTTGTCGGCAGTCTTGCGGCTTATTCTCTGGGGTAGCTTTGGCATAGCAGGAGGAGTTCCCGTTTGGCATCTGCCAACTATTCTCGGCTTGGGGCTACTCAACGACTTGACAGCTTTGGTTTATGTAACATTCCCGGCTGCTCTCTATTTAGCCCTGTTGCCGACAAAATGGTTTGACTCTAAGGCAAACCGACGCTTTATTGTCTTTACCTTATTTGCTGTCATTTTCGGTTTGTTATACCTATGTGTGTCCGAGTTTTTCTTCTTTGAAGAATTTGATTCCCGATTTAATCTGGTCGCAGTTGATTACCTGATCTATCCGACCGAAGTGCTGGTTAACATTTGGGAAACCTATCCGGTGGTTCGGGTAATGCTGGCTACCTTCGTTCTTTCGCTCGGCATCCTTAAAGGCCTCTGGCCAAGAATTCGCCGTAATCTGTCGGGCGCTGCCAAGTTTGGCCAACGCGCCAAATTGCTTTCAGCTCATCTTGTTTTGCTGGTGATCATCTCTGTCGGCGTTTCGGCAGATAGTCTTGCCCTGTTTTCCAACCGGGTTACGAATGAGTTAGCCGCTAATGGCATTACCAGCTTTTTTAGGGCATTTCGCACTAACGAGATTAACTATGACGTCCACTACCGGATGATCGATTCGCAGCGCGCTTATGCGCTGATTCAGGAGCATTTAAAAAATAGCGGCGGCCAATTCACCGCCAATAAACCAGACAGTTTGGAACGGACCTTTCCGGCCAAGGATGGCCTCGGCAAAATGAACGTGGTTGTCATTGTCGAAGAATCCTTTGGCAGTGAATTTGTGGGTGCCTTAGGCGATACACGTGGCTTGACGCCAAACTTCGACCGTCTGAGCAAAGAGGGCCTGCTGTTTACCAATGTATACGCCTCAGGCACGCGCACCGTTCGCGGCCTGGAAGCCATCTCTCTATCACTTCCCCCAATCCCCAGCGAGTCTGTCGTCAAACGACCAGGCAACGAAAACATGACCAGTTGGGGCAAGGTCATGGCCGAAAATGGCTACCAAGCCAGCTTCCTCTATGGTGGCTACGGCTATTTTGACAACATGAATTACTTCTTCCAGTCGAACGGCTTCGCCATCAGCGACCGCAATGAGATTCCGCAGCCAAGCTTCGCCAATATCTGGGGCGTCTCGGATGAAGACTTGTTCAATCATGCACAGAAGTACTTTGATACTGCCGCCACCAGCGGTAAGCCTTTCTTCTCGATTATAATGTCAACTTCAAACCATAAGCCGTATACCTTCCCAGAAGGCATTCCCGGTATTCCTGCCACAGGCGGCGGCCGAAACGCAGGCATCCGCTATGCAGACTATGCCATTGGAAAGTTCATCGACCAAAGCAAGAATCACTCCTGGTTTAACAATACCCTGTTTGTCATCGTGGCCGATCATGGCGCGCGAGTGTATGGACGGGAGCAAATTCCCGTTAAGAGTTATGAAATTCCGCTACTCATCTACGCACCGGGCAAGATCGCTCCTGGCAAAGTAGAGACACTTACCAGCCAGATCGACATCGCTCCCACTGTTCTTGGTATGTTAGGATTGCCGTACCACGCCCCCTTCTATGGACATGACGTGCTTTCCCCGAGCAACAACCCAAACACGGTTGTGTTTAATCACAACTACAATGTTGCCATCTTACAGAACAATCAACTGACTGTGCTTGGCATGGGCAAAAAGCTATCTGGCTTCAGTTATGATCCGAAAACAGACAAGCAAATTACCACCCCAGTTGACCCGCAATCAGGAGACCTAGCGACTGCATATTATCAGACTGCCTATGATCTCTTTAAACGACATCAATACTAGAGCGTAAAAAAACGCTTTTCGACGATCTCTGAGGAATTACTGTTCTACGGAGGCCACGGAGAGATAAAGAGGCCACGAAGGGCTTTAATTAGGATCAGCAAAGCTGACAGAATAGATATTTGTACCCTTCGTGTTCCTCCATGTATCCTCCGTGTCCTTCGTGGTAAACGTAACCCCGCTCCTCTTCGAGGACGTAAAACCAATCTACGGGAGAGTGGCACAATGAATCGAACCATGGTAACCCGCCAGATTCTGGCCACCTTTGGGTTGTTGCTGGCGGCTCTTGCCCTTTTTGAATTAACGAACATCGACTTACTACTGCAAGACCGACTTTTCTTAGAGCCGGCCCATCGCTGGCTGGTTGACGCGAAAGATCCCGTATGGCGGTTTCTCTTATATGATGGCCCCAAGGGTGCGCTGGTATTGATGGGAATAGGATTGCTCATTAGTTACATCGCTTCTTTCCGTTCAGCGAAGCTGCGTCCGCACCGCCGCAGGTTGCTCGTACTGCTGTTGGCGATGTCGTTCGTGCCGCTGCTAATCGCCGGTCTAAAAAGTTACACTAATGTGTATACTCCTGACCAACTAGCACGCTATAGCGGCGATAAGCCGTATGTGAAAGTATTTGAATCATACCCGCCGGACTTTCACCAAACAGACAGGGGGCGCGGCTTTCCCGCAGGACATGCATCAGGTGGCTTCGCGCTGATGGCCTTGTACTTCTTTTTCCGTCAAAAGCAACATCGGCTCATCGGCTGGTTATTTGGCTTTGGCCTTGGCTGGGCTATGGGGTTGTATCAAATGTTCAAAGGAGCTCACTTTCTCAGTCACACTGTTGTGACTATGTTGGGAGCCTGGCTAATTATCCTGATAATATATCGATTGGCGGGGTGTGAAGAAGATGCGAACAAAACCGAATTACACTCTGTGTAAGAACACCAGTTACGCCCTGGCAGGCTTAGCTGATATGCTTAGGCATGAGAGCTCCTTCCGTCTGGAAGTAGTTGTTATTACCCTGCTGCAGATTAGTCTGTCTATTATTGATTTGCCTTACGTCTGTATGGTAATACTCCGGCTATCGTTATTTTTGCCGCTAATTGCAGAAGCTGTTAATAGTGCGATTGAGCGTACGGTCGATCTAGTCACCGTGGATCTTCACCCGCTGGCCAAACAAGCGAAAGACCTTGGCAGTTCGGTCGTTTTCTTAACCATCACATTAACAACTTTGATCTGGGTCTGCACTCTGTTTTATGTTTTCTACCGATAGTAGGCGCGATTTGAAAGGGGGATAACCATGCGGGTGCTGCTGGCTGAAGATGACTACCGCTTGGGAAACCTTGTTAAACACATGTTACTAAAAAACAACATCCAGGTCGATTGGGTGTTAAATGGTGAAGCCGCATACGACTATGCCATCCACGGTTCCTATGATGTCGTGATGATGGACTGGATGATGCCGGTGGAATCAGGACTGTCAGCCTGCGGCCGTCTGCGCCAAAATGGCTATCAAGGCGCTATTTTGATGTTAACAGCAAAGGACTCTATCGGCGACCGGGTCTTGGGATTAGACACAGGCGCTGATGATTATGTAGTTAAGCCGTTTGAATTCGCTGAATTGTTGGCGCGCCTGCGTGCCTTATCGCGACGCAGTCTGACAACCGTTCGTGAAGAAACAGTAACCGTCGGGAGTTTTGTTATCAACCAGGCTACCCGCCAAGTTATGCGCCAAAACCAGGAAATTCAACTGACAGGACGGGAATTCCAATTATTTGATTTGTTGGTGCGCAACCGCGGCGTCGTCGTGCCGCGTGAGGTGATACTTGACCGGGTCTGGGGCCTCGAAACAGAAGTTTCTTCAAATACTCTGGACGCATATGTTCATCTGCTGCGTAAGAAGCTAAACTTACCAGCAGATGGAGTAACCATCACCAATGTCCGGGGTGTAGGCTATCGACTAAGTCTAGAGCCAACGGAGGCCTAATATGTTTTCACAAATTCGTAACCGTCTGACGATATTTTATACAGCCATACTAATTCTGTTCATGCTTTCTTTCTTTGTCATCAGCTACGCCGCTTTAACCTGGGTGATTTACTCGCAACAACAACAGCAAGTACTCCTGTTTGCTGAAGAAGAAGCGCACGAGCACGCCGAAATTCTCCTTCAGGCGCAAAAACAGGGCTCTTTACCGACAGTAACTTCGGAAGAATTCAGCGGTTCAATATTCTTCTACGCGTATGACAATTCCGGCCGGCTAGTCAATACCGCCAAACCGCCATCCGCTCTCCAAACATCGATTTCTGACGTGATTCAGAAGTGGAATCAGCCTCCCGGGAAGGCGCAATTGGAAAAAATTAGCCTATCTGATGATCAAACCTACTATATCATGATCGCAAGGCAACCCATTCAGAGCGGAATAGAAACACTGGGCGCTGTCTATGTAGGGATAGATATTACCAGCTACTATGAAGTCTTAAAAACACTCTTCTTCGTCATGTTAGCGCTATGTCTGGTATTTCTCGTCGCCGCATCCGGATTGGGGCACCTGCTGACATCCCGGGCGATGAAAGCCATAGTTGTGGCGTTTAACCGGCAACGCGAATTTGTCGCCGATGCCTCACACGAATTACGGACTCCACTCAGTGTGATGCTGGCTTCAGTTGAAACCCTTGAGGAGAACGAAGAAGACCGACTCTCACCTTTTTCGCAACAAGTACTAGCCGACATGAAAGATGAAGTCCTGCGCATGTCGAAAATTGTGGGCGGATTGCTGACTCTCGCCAGAGGCGACGCAGGCGCTGCCCCGATCATCAAAGAACCCTTAGAGCTTGATACCATGGCACAGCAAATTGCCAGAATGCTAGACCCCTTAGCTAAGAAAAACGGTATTACCATAAAGGTAACTACTGAAGGGCGCACCGTACTGCAGGCAGATCGCGAACGGATTGAGCAGCTATTGCTGATCTTGCTGGATAATGCGTTAAAGCATACTCCTAGCGGCGGCAGCGTCAATCTACAGATCGCAACAGCTTCACACCACCAGGTAAAAATCGTTGTCCATGACACCGGTGCAGGGATTGCCCTGGAAGACCAACTGCGTATTTTTGAGCGGTTTTATCGAGTGGATAAAGCCCGTTCGCGCGAAACAGGCGGCACGGGACTGGGATTGTCTATCGCCAAATGGATTGTCGAAGCCCATCAAGGAACCATTGGCGTGGAAAGCACCATGGGAAGCGGCAGTAAATTCACCGTCATCTTACCTCAGGGATCTTTAAACAACAAGCAGGAGCGCTAAGCTATTAAACGTGGCAAAAATACAAAATACAAAGTTTGAAACTATTGAATATTCCGTCAAAAGTGCTACACTTTAATTGCATTAAATATAGTCTTATTTATTGGTTATGAATGACCTTCATTTTACCAAAATAGATAAGACCAAGATGGGTGTGAATTTCTCACATTATTCTTGGTCTTTTAATTTTACGATTGATTTGTGATGTACTGCAAAGCTTAATGATGCTTTGTAGAAAAATACAAAAAAGGAGAGGAAAGAACAAAAAGAAGTAAAATTCGTACACAAGTGAAGCTACTGCATTAGTAAAGGAGGGTGTTCTATGGAGTTCAAAACATTAAACGGCATGCTGATTCTAAAATTAGGCCTAGTCCAAAGTGTTGCGCTAGCGATCGTTGTCTATTACTTAGGCGTCGTCATCCGCAAGCGGGTGCCGTTCCTCGTCAAGCATAGTATCCCTGCCCCGGTTGTTGGCGGCCTGCTATTTGCCAGCATCGCGACTTTCCTCCGTATGCAGGGAGTAATTGGCATTGACCTGGATAGCACTATGCAGACTAACCTGATGATTATGTTCTTTACCACAATGGGAATGGGCGCGAGCATAACACTGGTAAAGCGCGGCGGTCTGCCACTTGTCATCTTTTTAGGACTTGCTAGTTTTCTAGGTATTTTACAGAACTTCCTCGGCATTTTTTTAGCACAGTTAACAGGTATCCACTCCTTATTCGGCATAATCGCAGGGGCTGTCACCTTAATGGGAGGGCTCGGAACAGGCGGTGCCTTCGGTCCATTGTTTGAAAGCTGGGGACTGACAGGAGCGACCGCTGCTGCCATTGCCTGCGCCACGTTTGGCATGGTCGCCGGCAGTCTCATGGGCGGTCCATTTGGCGAAAGACTAATCAGGCGTTACCATATCATCACCCCCAAATCACAGGGCGTGGAGCTTGATGCGTCTGCCGCCGCTTTTCAGGAAACAGAAGCAGTCACCAACGGACCTGTCCTGATGAGCACGCTTGCATACGTGCTGGCGGCTATGGGCCTCGGGACTGTGGTCAGTTACGTATTAGTCAGCAATGGCATTACATTACCGCTGTACATCGGTGGAATGATTACGGCTGCCGTCATCCGCAATATTGGGGATATCAGTAAAAAGTTTGAGATTAACGTGAACGCCCTTGAGATTATTTCAGATATCTCGCTTGGCCTCTATTTGACTATGGCAATCAATGGCTTAAAGCTGTGGGAACTTGTGAACCTAGCCATACCGTTGCTGATCATTTTAGTTGCGCAATGTCTGTTGATGCTGATCTTCTGTTGGCTTTGCTTTTATTTCATCATGGGTCGCGATTACGAAGCCATGATGTTGTCTGTAGGCCTAGTCGGTTTTGGCATGGGAGCAACGCCAAATGCTCTGGCCAATATGCAGACACTTAGCCAGAAACACGGGCTGGCGCCAAAATCCTGGCTGATTGTGTCCATCGTCGGAGCCTTCTTGATTGACTTCACTAACGCGATTATTATCACAACAATGGGTAATATGTTCCGCTAAGAGAAAAGGAAATAAATACGGAAATTATTATTCTGCTCATTATGCTCCAGGTAAGGGAAATTACTGTCTCGCTACATTGCCCTGCAGGCAGAATTCTGGCAGTCATAGCGAAAAAACTTACACACGGAATTTTGAGTGTTGCCACCGAATGCATATGACCTGCCGAGCAGGGGTAGAGTTGCTGTAACAGAGCACATTCACGGTCTCTTTGCCTGAAGTAAGGGAAGCGACATAGGGAGTGGGGCAATGGAGTACAAAAAAAGCACTATCTTTGTTACCGGAGTAGCTAGACCCAGTAAGGATGACCCTGTGGCCAGCCAGTATGACCTATTTTTCCTAAGCTTGATTGTCGACAAAACCAATGACATGATAATTAGTGCAGCTTGTAATACCGCCAGACCAATGACCGAGGATTTCATTTGCTCGCTAATTGTCAACCGGAATATAGAGACAGACCTTGAATCCATTACCTCCGAAATCCGCGCCCGCTTCTTTGGCCTGTTGCAGAAAGCACTGATCGTGGCGCTAAAGGATGCACACAATCGTTATTCGATTGCTAAAAAGCTATGAAGTCGCAACAAAATGAGCGGATACTATTTTGCTGAACAATCGACAGGCTGTTGCCATAATAGCGTCAACTACATACCCTCTTATTTATTGGTAACTGAAAAACCTTCAGCTACCGAGATAGATGAGATCAAGGTTCAGTACATCGTACTGTGGTCTTGATCTTTTTTCTTTAATTAACGTATCATACCCAAAAAGGGAATTTTATAAAGAGGTGATTGAATAATGGAACGGAAAATCAGAGTCGTACAAATGGGTTTAGGCCCGATCGGCAACAAATCAACCATTTACCTGGCAGAAAGGCCTCAGGCTTTTGAGATCGTAGGTGCCGTTGATCTTGATCCGGCTAAAGTCGGCCAGGACGTTGGCGTGCTGGCAGGCTTAGCGCCGCTCGGGGTAACCGTGACTGCTGATTTGCACAGCGTCCTCAGCCACGGCAATATTGATGTTGTTCTGCTGACCACCGCCTCCAGTCTGGTGAAAGTGGAAAGCCAGTTGACTGCTATTTTGCCATATGGCGTCAACATTGTGTCATCCTGTGAAGAACTGAGTTACCCCTGGTTGACTCAGCCTGAAATTGCGAAACGAGTAGACGCCTTAGCGAAACAGCATAATGTCTCTGTTCTGTCCACCGGTGTCAACCCCGGCTTCTTAATGGACTTTTTGCCAATGGCTCTTACTGGCGTCTGCCGCCATGTCAACAAAATCACGGTTGAACGTATCCAAGATGCGACCTTCCGCCGTATTCCGTTCCAGAAAAAGATTGGTGCCGGCCTGACACTAGCTGAATTCGATCAAAAAATCGCCGAAGGCACTCTGCGCCATGTCGGCTTGACTGAGTCAATCCATCTTATCGCCGCCAAACGCGGCTGGAAGCTTAACGCCACAGAAGACAACATATCGCCAATTGTCGCCAGGCATGACGTAAAAACCGAGTACCTTGACATCAAAGCAGGCATGGCTTTGGGAGTTCAGCAAATCGGCAGAGGCTTAGTCGGCGACAATGAGGTTATCCGCATGGTCTTCCGCGCCGCGATTGGCGAACCGGAAACCAAGGACCGTATTATTATCGATGGATCACCGGCAATCGATAGTTGCATAAAAGGCGGTGTCAATGGCGATGTTGCCACCTGCGCGATACTGATTAACAGCATCCCGGTTACGATTAACGCACGCCCCGGTCTGCGGACGATGGCGGATATTGAACCGATTGCCTGCTTCGCATAAATCAGTTGCCTTGGCCAAAAACAATACTAAACTACTTAGCAAGAAAATCGGGAGAGGATTGCTTTACTGCCTTCGAAATGACATGCGAAAAATGTCATCGCGAGCGCAGTGCGGCGATCTTCTCCTCTATTTTGACGCGTTGCTTGTTTTTGATGCTTACGAAACTAACCCCATTCCTTGGCAGGAATTCGCTGCTCTTGGGGGGAATATGTCGTTAAGGGACAAGGAGGTGCTGGCATTGAACATTAGCATAACAGATATACTATGGATAGTATTTCTGTTATTTACAGTCACTCCGATGCTCCAGCAGCGGAGCATCGCGACCAGACGATTGTCTCTCTTGCGAAAGATTGAGCAGCAGCGACAATCACGTGTAATCAGCCTTATCCACCGCCAGGAGGCAATCAGCCTGCTTGGTATTCCGCTAAGCCGCTATATTAATGTGGAAGATTCTGAGCACATATTACGCGCGATTCGCTTAACCCCGGATGACATGCCGCTCGATTTGATTTTACACACTCCGGGTGGCTTAGTCCTTGCCTCAGAACAGATAGCCAGAGCCCTGCAGCAACATCCGGCTAAAATTACTGTATTTGTACCGCATTATGCGATGTCTGGTGGCACCATGATCGCTCTGGCCGCAGACGAAATCGTACTCGACCCGAACGCAGTGCTTGGGCCGGTTGATCCCCAACTCGGACAATACCCCGCAGCATCTATTCTCAAGGCAGTGCAGCAGAAATCAATCAACCGAGTTGATGATAACACCCTGATTCTGGCCGACATGGCTGAAAAGGCTCTCCGTCAGGTTCAAGAATTTGTTAAATCCCTGCTTCTTGACAAACTGTCTGAAGAAAAAGCAGATGCGTTGGCTCGCACCCTATCGGAAGGCCGCTGGACTCACGATTATCCGATTACCTGTGAAAAACTGCGCGAGATGGGACTGCCAACCATTTGCAATGAAATGCCGCTCGAAGTATACGAGCTAATGGAGCTTTATCCCCAGCCCGCACAACAGCGTCCATCAGTTCAGTATATACCGCTCCCTTATAGCAAACGAACTCCATAATGAGAGAAGGCCCTTGACGCCGCTGAGTTGGCGCAAGGGCCTTATATTATTTAACTGTATCCCGAATAACTTTCTCCGCTTCTTCATAGGTAAATGCGCCTTCAAGGATTTTCTTGTCACCGGAAAAGATGGTGGGTACCCATTCAACCTGCAGTTCAGTGAACCGTCGGTCATGCTCCGCCAAAATAGCGGCATATTGACATGACGCTAACGCCTGATCAAGCTCTGCGACCGGCAGCCCCAGTTGGATCGCAATGTCAAACAACACCGCTTTGTCGCCAATATTTCTGCCTTGTTCAAAATTAGCTGCGAATACCGCGTCGCACCAATCCCTAGCCCGTCCGTGGGCGGCGGCGAACTCCACAGCCTGCAAGGGCAGTCGAGTATCAGGTACAAACGTCATTCCGCCAGGCGCCACCCCGACAGGAGCTCCCAGGCCATTGAGTTTCTCCCGGCGGCTTTCTCTGTCGAAATTAGGCACAACCTCGGTAATGTCCTTTCCCTCCGGACCTACCTCAGGGTGGATATTCCATGTCAACCACTCATCCTCAAACGTCAGCTTTTGCCTCAACTTTTTTATGTAATTCCACGTGATATAGCAATACGGACAAGAAAAATCGAACACGATCTGTAATGCTTTAGCCATATCTCTCCCCCGCTTCGTTTTTACGTTCCCTTCGCGCAGGCGCATAGCGCCTTTCGCGTTTTCGCGGCAATCACTACCGACCTTGCTTTATCTGACTCTTAACCATTCCACGAAGGTCACGAAATAGTAAAGAGGGCACGAAAAATTATACGTTTAGGATAGCAAAGCTAGCCGTTTTTCCTTTGAAACTCTGCCATAAACTCTGCCAGTGCCTGGCAGCCAGCCTTACTCATCGCATTGTAGATCGAGGCTCGCATACCACCAACTAAGCGATGGCCTTTCAAGCCGACAAGACCAACCGCGCCTGCTTCTTTGGCAAACGTCGCTTCCAGGTCCTCACTAGGCAGGCGGAAAGTGATATTCATCAACGACCGGCTATCTTTCTCCGCATGGCCGCGATAGAAGCCGCCACTGTTGTCAATCGCGTCATAGACCAAAGCCGCCTTGGCTTGGTTGTGACGTTCAATGCCAGCCGGACCACCTTGTCGCTTGAGCCATTGCAGGCTCAGATTGGCAAGGTACACGGAAAAGCCGGGCGGGGTATTGTACAGTGAATCATTCTTGGCATGAATGTCATACCTCAGCATGGTTGGTAGCTGTTTCGGGCAGGTCTCGAGCAGGTCCTTGCGGATAACGACGATGGTCGCCCCCGCTGTCCCCAGGTTCTTTTGGGCGCCAGCATAAATCAAAGCAAACTTATTCCCGTCAACTGGATAGGATAAAATGTCTGAAGACATATCGACTACTAGCGGGACATCGCCTGTATCCGGGAAAGCCTGCCATTGTGTTCCGTAAATCGTATTATTGCTCGTCATATGTACATACACCGGATTATCGCTTAGCGCAATCTCCGATAAGGCGGGAATACGGCGGTAATTCACATCTGCAGTGCTGGCAGCAACATGAGTATTGCCGATCAGCTTAGCCTCCTGCCATGCCTTTTCGGCGAAGACACCGGTTACGATATAGTCAGCCGTACGGCCCACTGTCAAAAAGTTCATCGGAATCATTGAAAACTGGCTACTTGCACCTCCCTGCAGGAACAGTACCCGGTAGTTCTCACCCACTCCCAGCATTTCCTTAAGGCTGGCTTCCGCCTCCTGGTGAATTGCCTCATAAGGTTTGGAGCGATGACTCATTTCCAGAATAGACATTCCTGTATTCTGATAGGATAACAATTCCCGCTGCGCCTGTTCGAGAACCTCTAGCGGCAGTGTGGCCGGTCCAGGATTAAAATTGAAAACGCGCTCAGTCAATGCGCTCGCCTCCCCGTATATATTACATAGTATTGTCTTTATTCTACCTTGTCTGGCTAGATTTATCAATTGCAAATACCTTAAGAGCGGAATTGCGTTTTGCTACGGAGGACATATCATCTTACATTAATGTAGTATAACATAGTAGCCCTCTGTGGTCCCTCTGTGAACTCTGCGTACTCTGTGGTTAACGCACCATTCTCTTCAAATTACATTCCCGTCTCCTGAAGACCACTGTCACTGTTTTCATTAGTCAGCAGGAGAATCGCGCCGAATTGCCGAATTGCCACCACAGGCTTGATAAGAGAGGGGCATTTTTATGTTGACAACCGATATCGTTTACCGTATTCTCAATCAAATCCTTGATGAGGCAAAGCAAGATGGTGGTGCACCTGTGTCTGTCGCAGTTTGCGACAAGGATGGCTCATTAGCCGGTTTTCTAAAAATGGATGGTGCGGCGGTGCGCACAGGACATCTAGCTCGTCACAAAGCCTATACTGCAGCAAGAATGCAAGCAAGGACGGCCGACTTTCTCGCCCGTATCAAACGCGAACATCTCGATATCCGCTACTTCTGCGACCCTGATCTCACACCTTTGCCTGGTGCTGCACCATTAGTGAACAAAGAAGGTGAGATTATCGGTTCGATTGGCATTAGTGGACGTCCCTCAGAGCAGGATCAGGCGATGGCAGATGATGTGGCGGCGAGGATATTGCGCGTCTTAATGCAGCCCGTGAACTAGGGCTCTTCAAGTCCGGGGCCCATCTGCGTTGTTAGCCCCGAAAATCCATTGCTAGCGTACATTCCAGTACGCGTCGCTGCTGGGTTTTCAGGGCTGCCTAGTGATGCTATTCAGCTTGCTTACTTCAAAAAATCCCTAACCTCATAGGCAACAACATCTGAACCCTTCTGAACGCCCTTGCAGAGGTATTAAAAAACGAAGAAGATTGCTGCTCACAATAACATGCGATTCACTTCACCGGCGTCAGCAAAACTCGGCGTTCGCCGTTGTCTGTATACAGGCTGAGGATATACTGACTGAGTTCAGGTGCGCCGGATTTGCTGATTTCAAGCAGATAGTCACCATCCGGCAGGCTCGGGCCGCGTTGGGAATAGTAGCGGTCTGCTGAATAGCTACGCCATACTTCGCCGCCGCGCTTAAGGACATAACTGACACCTGCTGGTTTGCCGCTTTGCCAGAAAAGCTCTATATGGTCACGGCCAGCTAGCCGCATTAGTCCTGCTCGCACGGCGGGAATTGGTCCCAAGTTGGCCTGGTCGACTACGGTCACACTTCGCCGCTTACCGCTGGATTCCTGAATTTCCACTGTATACTCGATTAAATCAGGTGATAGCGAAGGCGATGCTAGCTGCAGACGGTATCTCCCTGGGCTCAACGGACCAGCATTCGTCCAGGAGAAGCCTTGCTCAGCATTGTATTTACGGACAATTTCGCCGTCCCGGATCAGCAGATAGCTTACATCCTCAATATCGCCATTTCTTAGCTTTAGTTGGAGATTCTCGACTCCCTCTAGATTAACGAGACCCAGGTAATCAATAGCCACTGTGGCACGGGTCGTAAAGGACCACGCTTCGTAAATTGGTTTGATGCTACCATCTGTTAGGATGCGTTGAGCTTCAATCTTGATCTGATAGGTTTCACCTGACTTAAGCGGCAACTGCGGAATCAAGAAGATGTATTTTTTAGACTCGCTTTCACGACTAGAGTCTACAACATAATGCGAGATATCGTTGCCTGCGCTGTCTTTAAATGAAGCAGCAAGCAACCGCAACTCTCGTGTCTTGGTGTCATGAAAACTCAGACTGACCGGATAACCGACATACATGCGGTCTTTGTGGTAGCTGGCAAGCGGATTTGGCGATTCGGCGACAAACCAGGAAGACTTGGCGTCAGTTTGCCCGGCATAGGGATATCGCATAGCCCGGTCATCATTGCGGTCGTCGGAATTACCAGCATTAATAACCATGTTATAGGACTGCAGAGAAAACCCGGCCCCAACTTCTCTGTCATTAGGGTTAATCAGCCCCAAGCGATGATACGGCGCATCGATCAGACCCTCAATACTCATTCGTGGCGAGGAAATACCATAGTCGATCCCTTCTGTCGCTACTCCACTATAGCCAAAGAAAGCCGCTCTGTCCTGAGGGGTAATGCCGGTGAAGCCAGGATAGCGCTCATTTTGATAATGACCAACCAGATGATTGATCTGCAGAAAGTTGCTATGAGATTGGGCCGCTGCGGTCAGACTAGGATTAGTGCTAAGATCTGAAATCGCCAGTGTCTTGCGAATACTATTGAGATGACTGACTGCCTCCGCTTCCATAAGCTGCAGTTGAGTCGAATCTTTACCGGCAAAAGGCTTAACCGGATTGCTAACAATCGTAAATCGGCTAGTGAGAGTCAATGGTTGATAACCGTCAAACGTAATGGTTACGCTTGCTGTATGAATGCCCGGAAGTAACTCTCGCTCCGGTTTGTACGCAAAAACTACTGCAGAGCCGCGAACCGTGCGAACCGGCTTCACAGCTTGACCGTCGAGATGCATGCGAAAAGACGCAATCTCCTGTCCATTCGGCTGCACTGTCCAGCTAATTGACGGCCTGCGCTCGCTAATATTACTGCCATCAGCAGGCGTCAGCGGGTCTTCATAGGTCGGATTGCCAACGACAGCCTCCCGGCCAGGGGTGGCCACAGCCGGCGCGCAAGCCCCTAACAAAAAACCTGCTATCAGTAAGCCGCAAACCACGGCAGAAAATCTTTTGCGTTTCATATGCGTTAACCTCCGCTACTACGTCCTAGTATATTCTCCTTTTATCTAATTTTTCCTGTCAGTGAGAAAAACCTTAATAAGACCGAGATAATAATACCAAGCTTTAAGCCCAAAGGAGTGAGACCATGCTGCGAGGAGTCAGAGGAGCAATCACAGTCGAGCAGAATGACCGTGAACAAATCCTCAGCCGCACGGCTGAGTTATTGACCGAATTGGTTAACAGCAATAATATTAAGACTGAGGACATTGGAGCAGTGATCTTTGCCTCAACCCCCGATCTGCCAGCCGCCTTTCCCGCCGCAGCCGCTCGCCGCATCGGCTGGGATAGCGTGCCGCTGTTTGGAACCCAGGAAATCGACAATCCAGACGGCGTGCCGCTTTGCATCAGGGTGCTGATTCTTTTAAATACAGATGCGCCGCAAGCAGCGATCCAACATGCCTATTTGTACGGCGCAGCCAGACTGCGGCCAGACTTAGCAACGCAGGAGTAGTAATCATACGAAAAACCGTTGCGCAATCTTGGCGATACCGCAGTGTATCAAAGTGCGATGAACACGAGCGGTACTAACGCTACACCAGCGACACAAGCCGTTGTCCTTAGTGGCGCTAGTGTTCCGTTCTTTGCGCTACAAGGCTTCGGAGGCCTCACAACTGTGCTTTTTAAACGCTTTAAGAGAAAAGCCGCCACTCTCGCAGCAGCGAAAATGGCGACTCTTTTTCTACCGATTATTGATTATTTCTGGATACATATCGTGATACATCAGCCGTTTCTCTGCCGCCGCCTGCCACTTCGTACCCTCTTTGCCGTAGTTGCAATATGGGTCAATCGAAATGCCGCCACGCGGCGTGAACTTGCCCCACACCTCGATATATTTCGGATCTAGCAGTTCCACTAAATCCTTCATAATTTTGTTAACACAGTCTTCATGGAAGTCTCCATGGTTGCGGAAGCTAAACAGGTACAACTTCAATGATTTACTTTCAACCAGTAGTTTATCTGGCACATAAGAAATGTAAATTGTCGCAAAGTCCGGCTGACCAGTCATAGGACACAAGCTGGTAAACTCCGGACAGTTAAATTTGACAAAATAATCGTTGCCAGGATGTTTGTTCGCAAATGACTCCAGCACTGCCGGATCATAGCCGAATTTATAGTCAATCGCCTGATTGCCAAGCAGTGAGATTCCTGCAAGCTCTGCTTTAGTTCTGCCTTGCATTGTGTTCTCCCCCTTTACTTCAACCTACTAGTTTGTTGCGCAGTTGTTTGACTAGAATAACACCCGTGATTCCCGGGATTATCTGACCAATAAGCAAGCTCACTGCCAAAACCTCATACGGAACAGGAATCAGATAAGATAACCAAACCGGAACTAATAGACCAGGGCAAAAGATAATTGGCAAAGCAATCAACCAATCATTTAACTGCCAGCGGGGCACCAGATACACCAGCGAGGCTGTCAGTAGTCCAACTATTCCTCCACCAATAATATCAGGCAAACCCAATCCGCCCATCAACAGATTACTCAGCAAATTGCTTACCGCCAGCGGAATAATCAAGAATGGATAAATCGCACTAAGCGCATACAGAGAGGTCGCAATCCGAATCTGATACTGCCCGAAAGCAAAACCTTGAGTAAGCATCATTACTGCGATATAGACTGCGGCCACCAGGCCGGAAATCGCAATTTGCCGCGATATTGTCATCGTCTTAAGTCTCTGAGCCGCCATTGCTGAATTCATTTCATTCCTCCACGTTTTGGGCAACAAAAAGGAGCATACCTGCCCCACGTCTGCCGCAACAGAGAAATAAGCCTCTATTATCAGCATGCCCGTAGTTTTGTTTATAGACAGGATGGTTACGAACTGTCTTATTGAATTATATTGTATTATATCACATATTTACTCAGGCTTCAAGGAACAGGCGAAGCATGATTAAACGGAACACGCCCTATAGCCAATAGTTCCTGAAATTTCGCTTTAAATAGCAGCAATTTTACTGTAAACTAACGATAGACGCCACGTTGCCTGCAGCATTTACTGTAAAGGAGGGAAACTATGTTCGCATTGAACTTCCAATCTGAGCATCATGAGCAAATGCTAGTCTCACGGGCCAAAAATTGTACAGTCCGGTTGGGAGATGTCAGCAGCGCATTTCCGGAAAACTCCATTGTCTGGATTACTTTCGGGAAAAAGCATACTCCAAGACGAAAACTGTATACAGCGATTATTGATAAAGTATCGGTTAAGCACTTCAACCAACTCACCGCTGAGGATCTGGCGCATCAGAATCCTGACATTAAATCACCAGAGGAGTTAATTCGTTTTTTTGAGCATCTCTATGGCAAAGCGATTACTCTAAACGATAAGGTAAGTGTGATCTACTTTTCAGAAATAGTTGACGCATAAAGTCTTGTTTGAGAAGCTGACCTGGGCAAACAGCCTGTGTCAGCTTTTTGGCATATAAGACAAATAAATTTAATGTTTATCGGCAAATACATCAGCCCGCCCTTGCCCGCCCTGCTTCAGAACACCCTTAGCCAGGCTAGCCTTAGCGGAGGCTAAGGGGTGTACCGTCGGAACAGGGTTAATGCCTGGTAAAACCCTGCCGCGGAATAGCTACCAAGCCTTACGGCACAAGGCGTTACCGCTTCAGAAAATTTATAAAATTTGTTTCGTTAAAAAAATAACCCCCATCAGTGAATGATGGGGGTTATTTAATACAGTTGGAGGCGACACCTAGATTCGAACTAGGGAATAGAGGCTTTGCAGGCCTCTGCCTTACCACTTGGCTACGTCGCCATAAATAAATGGCGACCCTGAACGGATTTGAACCGTCGATCTCCGCCGTGACAGGGCGGCATGTTAGACCGCTACACCACAGGGCCGCGAAAGAAGAACTGGTGGGCGATGACGGGATCGAACCGCCGACATCCTGCTTGTAAGGCAGGCGCTCTCCCGGCTGAGCTAATCGCCCATAATATATCTCTTTGATAGGCATTTATTATATCATGAGAATATAGCGATTGTCAATGATCCATATAATGTTAAAAAGCGGAGACTTTTAAGGTAACACTACGCACACTGCAGAGTGCGGGAGTGAGCCGAATTTTATCGACTCACATGTTGGGAAAAGAGGTGTCGAGACTACATTGCTAGTACTCCCTTCTTAGGTGGAAATATATTGAAATGTTGCCGACTAAATCAATGCTGCTCCGATGGCCACTCGAATGACTCGGTCTGTATCGCTAGGTTTTTCTAAAATTGAGCTTCATATTGAACACCTCCTTCATGGGTCAGTTTCCCCTGTGACGGCGCGAACATTATTCTCAAACCCACTAATTTTGTATTCGCCGCATAAATCTTAATCAAGCGTTAACACTAACACCATTCAATCTAGGAGGTGTATGCTAATGTCCGACCAAGCCAAACAAACATTAGACACTGCTACCGATAAAGCTTCAGCAGCACTAAGAGGTGTAAATTTCTCTGATACTAATGAAATACTTGATGAATTTAACTCAAAAATCGATCAGGCTTCCGAAGAGGCTAGCGCCAAATTTAAGCACAATAAAATGTAATCTCCCACAAAGCCGCTTTATAAGCGGCTTCAGGTTGCAGAGAAACCCTATTCCTAGGCCGTTTAGAAATAGCCCAGATGCTAGGCAGACCCATCGACCCAGCAGTGACGCGTACTAAAGGGTACGCTAGTAATGGGGCGGCGGGTCTAACAACGCAGATGGGCGTTTATCAACGGCCAGGAGCCGCTTTATAAGCGGCTTTCTTATTTGCCGCTACCACCCTCACGGCGCAGAGACAATATGGGTTACACTGATTTCCTCTTCTGAACTCTATCGTAAAAGAATCCTTCATTTTACAATCCTTAACTCTCGCATGATTAAATTTGGCCCGGGCCAGACATTAGCCCTAGCGGAGGTTAGGGTGTACTGTCAAGCGGGCTAATGCCTGCCCGTGCCGCCACCGCAAATAACTACCGATCCTTACAGCATAAGGCTTTGGATCGCCTGTGTTCTGACTACTGACAGGACAGCTGGCACTATGACGTATGACGAGAGCCAAGGGGTAAAATACAAAAACGAAAAGCACTCACTTTTCAGTGAGTGCTTTTCTAAACCTGCGACTACCTATCC